>CASFXY010000013.1 GCA_949298805.1 uncultured bacterium | reverse complement strand
GCCTTTTAGAGCATGCCACATAGAAACGATATCAGGTTGAGCAGTACCGCCTGAAACAGGTTTCATAGAAAGGTCGATACCGTCAGCACCACCATCAAGAGCAGCTAAGTATGCTGCAAGACCTGTACCAGCAGTTTCATGAGAGTGGAAACGAATATGCATATCAGGACCTAAGATTTCTCTTGTTCTTTTAACTGTTTCGTAAACTTTTCTTGGTGCAGATGTACCTGATGCATCTTTAAATGCTAAAGATGTAAAAGGGATACCCGCGTCTAATATAGAGCGAAGAACTCTTTCATAAAACTCAACATCATGAGCACCTTTGCAGCCGATAGGAAGTTCCATCATAGTGATTGTAACTTCATGATTTAAGCCGTTATCAACAATGCATTGACCTGAATATATTAAATTATTAACATCATTTAGGGCATCAAAGTTTCTGATTGTTGTCATGCCATGTTTTTTGAACATTTTAGCATGAAGGTTAATAATATCGCGAGGTTGAGAATCAAGTCCCACAACATTTACACCGCGAGCAAGAGTTTGAAGGTTAACATTGGGACCAACAGTTTTTCTGATTGTATCCATCATATCAAATGCGTTTTCATTACAATAAAAAATTGGTGATTGAAAACGAGCACCGCCGCCTACTTCAAAGTGTCTTAAACCTGCATTAACTGCAGATTCTAAAGCAGGCAAAAAATCTTTTGTGAAAACTCTGGCACCGTAAACCGATTGAAAACCGTCACGGAACGAGGTATCCATAACTTTAATTTGTTTTTTTGTCATAATTTTATCCTCTTTTTAAATAACAACTAATTTTCTAACGTTTGTTTAATACAGCTGCAATAGCAACTGCTATTTCATCAACTCCCGCAACGACTCTTGATTTGCTTGGTACGGTCTCAAGAACTTTAGCGGGAAAAAGTTCATTTAATTTCTTAACAATTGCACCCATTACAAACATAGCTGCAACAAGTATTACAAGAAAAGTAAATACAACAGCCATACCTGCAAGCATTACAATAACCCCTTCTTCCAAAAGGGTTGCGAGATTTTGCACTAAACTCTCTAACATATCATTTCTCCTTTATTACCGTTAATCAAAAAGTCTTCCCAATCATTTTTGAAATTATTTAAAAGTTTATTCAAAAATACATTTTTATCAGTTTGTAAACCCGTTTCAATATACACCGAAGTTGCGGGAATATCAATATTTTTAACTTCATTTTCATCAAGGTTCAAATTAGTTCCTATACCCACAACAACACCCTTAAATTCATTGCCCGAAAAAACAGATTCTGCAAGTATTCCTGATATTTTCTTACCGTTTATTAATATATCGTTTGGATATTTAAATTTTGGTTTAAGTCCGTATTCTTCAAGAGTTTGAGCTGTTTTAAAGCTGGCATAACGTGTCAATTCGTTAAGGTGTTCAATATTTTGGGGTTTTAATACAATTGAAATATAAATATTTCCACCATTTTTGTTACTGGAATACCACTTGCGTTCAAACTGACCATGCCCCAAAGTTTGAATATCGGCACTAATTACCTCAAAATCATTAAGTTTCTGCAGGTTTTTTCTTGCGTAAACGCTTGTCGAATCTATCTCATCCAAGTGTAGAATTTTATGCATGCTTTTATCTTACAACAAACAAATTTTTGCACCAAACAATTTTGCACTTCTTGCAAAAGGGATAAGCGCATTATTTTTTCCATGGGTTATGTCATAGCCTAAAACACAAGGTATGTTTAATTTTTTGGCAAATTCACAAAGTAAATTTTCAAGTTGTTTTAAATCGTTTTTATCCAAGCCTGTAAATTCGCCAAAAATTATTGCTTTAATTTTATTTTTAAACAATGAATTTCTATAAATCTGAACAAGCATTTTATCAATTTTATATAAGGGTTCATTGACATCTTCCAAAAATAAAATTATATCTTCATCAGGCAAGTAATTATTTGAGCCGAAAAGCGAAACTATTGTGGATAAATTACCGCCCCATAATATTCCTTGAGCTTCTCCCTCAATTAAAATCTTATGTTTTTTCTTGGGTAAAATTTCTTTTTGAGTGTTAATTAAATCTATATCTTTTTTAGAAAAACCGTTTAAAAGCATAAGCGCATGAAAACTTAACAAGCCTGCTTGAGAATAAAATGCAGCCAGCAAAGCTGTAGCATCAGAACTTCCTATAAAAATCTTGGGATTATTTTTTATTATGTTGTAATCAATTTTATCAAGCAGCCTTATAGCGCCATAACCCCCGCGAGAACACAAAATTGCATTACATTCACAATCTAAAAATGCATTATGTAAATCATTTAAGCGCTCATCATCACTCCCTGCCAAATATGCGTTTTGATTTAAAGCATTGGGAAAAATTTTTACATTATAACCAAAATTTTTTAATGCGCTAACTTTTTGAAAGAATATTTCTCTGTTAAAAATCGGACCAGAGGGGGAAATTATACCTATTGTATCGCCTGCTTTAAGTTTCATAAATTAATTATAAATAAAAAATTAATAATCGGGCATTTTTGTAATATAATTTGATTATGAGTGAAAATTATTTGCCGCTTTTCAGAAAATATCGTCCTCAGTCTTTTTGCGACCTTGTAGGGCAAGAAAGCCTTGTTAAGGCTCTTTCAAATGCTATCGAATTAAATCGTGTTGTACATGCTTATCTTTTTTGCGGTCCGAGAGGCACAGGTAAAACATCAAGTGCGAGGATTTTTGCCAAATCGCTTAATTGCAAACAAGGTCCTACTGTAAATCCTTGTCAAAATTGCGCAAGTTGCATTGATATAACAAATGCAACAGGAATGGATGTTATTGAAATAGATGCCGCAGCGAACAGAGGTGTTGAAGATGCGGAAGATTTAATTGAACAAGTGCATTATGCGCCAATTAACGGAAAATATAAAATTTTTATTATAGATGAAGTTCACATGCTCTCAAGTGCAGCGTTTAATGCGCTTTTAAAAACGTTTGAAGAACCTCCTGAAAATGTTGTTTTTATTCTTGCTACAACAGAGGCACAAAAAGTGCCGGAAACTATAATAAGCCGTTGCCAAAGATTTGATTTCAGAAGAATAACGGTTGAAGACATTGTAAAAAGATTAAAAGAAATTTCGGAAATTGAAAAAATAAAAATTACGGATGATGCACTGTTTACCATTGCAAAAAATGTATCCGGCGGACTTCGCGATTCTCTTGCATTGCTCGATCAGGTAAGTATTTTGGGGGCAAAAGAAGAAATTACAAAAGATATGATTGATGAGCTTTTGGGAAAAGTGACTTTTGGCAAGCTTATCAACCTGCTTGACAGCATTTTATCATGCGATATTGAAAATTCACTAAACCTTGTTGATGAAATTTATTTGAAAGGTTCAGAACCTCGCAATTTATGCGAAAATTTCATGGAATTTCTAAAAAACATAATTATAATTTTAAATGCAAAAAATCCTTATGATGTTACAAGATTCTGCTCTTTAAGTACTGTAGATATTGACGAAATAGTTAATAAAAAATATGAAAGCAAAGACTGTTCAAGAATTTTGGATATCACAACACAATATTATAAAGAAGTAAAATTTGCCACAAATCCATATCTTTGGATTGAATTAATGATAATACAAGCTTCGAAAAATCAACATTCAATTGAGTGCACACCTTCATATACTTGTGCCCAACAAACAAAAACTCACAAACAGCCAATAAAGCAAGATGTAAAAGAAAATGTGCAAAAAACAGAAGATAAAGTTAAAACTGTTTCAACACAAGAAGCTAAACCCCAACCTGAAACCCAAGAAATATCAAAAGAAATTGCAACAGACAAACAAGAAATAAGGAACGAAGAAACCAAACAAAACATGCAGAATTCCAACAATTTAACTCCGTATGATATATGGAGTAAAATTGTCAATTCAATTGAAAGCGTACCTGGAAAATTTTTCTATTCGGGTGTTGCAAAATTAATCGAAATAGAAGAAAACAGGATTATTTTAGGTTTTATCAACCAGAACGTAATTGCACAGGCAAAATCTGATTTAAAATACAAAGCATTAATTGAAGGCGAGAAAAGAGCTTTTGGCGGAATTTACACTTTTGAATTTGTACAATTAAGTGAAAATATAAAACCTCTTGAAGGTGAGATAAAAAAAACAATTACTAAACCTAACATTGTAAAAGAAAATACTTTGCAGGAAAAACAGCAATTACAGACAAAAAATATAAATGATGAAAAACCTAAAGATAATATAAATACAGCGCTTTACGGACCTAAGGTAAAAGAAATGTTAGAAGCATTCAGCGGTAAAATTATTGATTAAGTGTAACAAAATTGACTAAATTATTATTTTTAATACAATAAGTGTATGGTAAGAACATTTACGGAAACAAAAACCCATGAGGTAACGGTAGACGTTGTTATTTTAACTATCCACAACGGAAAGTTAAAAGTCTTGCTTGTAAAACGTGTCAATGAGCCTTTTCGCGGAAAATGGTCAATCCCCGGAGGTTTTATAAGATTATCCGAAAATCTGGATGATGCCGCGCTTCGCGTTTTAAAAGAAAAGACAAATGTCCAAAATATATATTTAGAACAGCTTTACACCTTTGGCGACCCGCTTCGTTATCCCAACACAAGGGTTATAACTTGCGCTTACTTTGCTCTTTTGCGTGCGGAAGATATAAAACTTGAAATTTCAAATAAAGATGAAGTTTCGGAAGTTCAGTGGCATAGTGTTGAAAAACTCCCCCCGCTTGCATTTGACCACAAAGAAATTATTGAATATTCACTAAAGAGAACCCGCGAAAGACTTGAGCTTTGTCCTATTGCTTTCCAATTGCTTCCTAAAAAGTTCACTCTTACAGAGCTTCAGCAATCTTATGAATTGATTTTAAAAAAGAAACTGGATAAAAGAAATTTTAGAAAGAAAATGTTAACTTCAAATATTTTAGTTGAAACAAACGAACAAACAAAACAGGGCTCAAAACGTCCGGCAGCACTTTACTCTTTCAACTCATTTACAATTGATTCAAAAAGAGGACATTTCTTTAGTTAAATATTGAGAAGATTTGATTTATATGTTATAATTCCTTGGTAAGGAAGGTCTTATGTCGTTTTTGATTAATTCACTCTATCAACAACAATTAATTGCACAAAAAAATAATGCAATTTATAATTGCATGCTTGCAAATGAAGGAAAAATGAACCTTCTAACCAGTTTTGGAGGCAGCGATATTTTAGATTTATCAACTATGCATAAAGCAGAACAACAACTTACATTTATGGGAATAATTAATTCGATAAAAGCAAAAATTGCCGATATTCAACTTAATTCGATGAAAAATAAAGATTAATAAAGAAATTTTATTATTTTTTTGATTACAACATCGGCTTCGTAAGGTTTAGGCAGATAAAAATCCGCACCTGCAGATAGAATTTCTTTTTTATCATGCACGCAAGATGAGAAAATAATCTTTGGCGCAACTTGTTTATCTTTTTTTAATTTGCGGGAAATTTCAATACCTTCCTTATTTTGTTTACTTCCGTAATCAATCAAAACAACATCAGGCAAAAAATCACTGTACTTAACAAAAAAATCTTTATAATTATTACAAATTTGAACTTCAAGATTATTTAACAAACACAAAGTTTTTAAAAGTAAACACAGTGCATCATCTTGTTCCATTATCATAACTTTATTTTTTACTCTTTTTTCACCTACTTGTCCGTATAATTTAGGACGGTCTATAATATAAGATGATTTCTCATCATTACGACATAATTTAATAAGTTCAAATAGTTCATTTATAATCTGCTCATAATTTACAAATCTTTCGGAATTATATTCAAGTACACAAATTTGTAAACGCATAAGTGTTTCGCGTTCTTCTTCTTTAATATCCGAACTCAAAAGAGTAAATTTATTTTCAAAATCGCGCTCATTATAAAAACGATTTAAAACATTATCAAATGCAAAAGTTAAAAAAGAGGCAATTTTTTCAGCTTTTTGAGGATTCGTAATTATTATAAATTCATCATCAAAAAAATGTCCTGCAAAATCTTGTACATTAAGTGCGGAATTTACTATCGCGCCGAGCGTTTGTAAAACTTTTTGATAAGCAATTTCACCATATATTTCACGATAAATTCCTATATTTGAAATTTTACCAAACATGACGGAAGCACTCTTTTCTCCGGCAACAAGTTTTTTTAAGGAACGAACAGTAAGACTTTTTTGTGCAAAAAATGTAACCGGATTAAAAGAATTTTCAAGATATCTGCGCAAATGAGCCTTGATTCTCGCTTGAAATTCTTTTGGGGAAATAGCTTCGTCCATAAAATCATCCGCGCCGGATTCCAAAATTTTTAACCTGTCATCAACCTCTGAAGATTTTGAAACTGCAATTATAACGGGACGAACATTAAAAGTAAGAGCGCGCATTTTTGCACAAAAATCGGGCAAGTCTTCCTCAATTGTATCTGAAACTATAAGAAGTTCAGGTTCAATTTTTTGGATTAAGCCCAATGCTTCACTTAAAGAAGGAATAACATAGACTTCCTGTTCCAAAGCTTCAATCAGTTTTTTATATTTTATTGAAAGCTCTTTTCTTTTACTTATTATAAAAACCGTAGCAGCGTACATATATCCCCCTAATGCCCAGCCTTTAGGGCTTTTTTTGTTGCATTTTCAACTTCGTATAAGGGAATATTTATTATAAATTCGCAATATTTAGGACTTTGTGAACTCTTGACTTTAATTTCACCACCCATAAGCTCAAGCAATTGTTTTGTTATATAAAGTCCCAAACCGCTTCCTTGAGTTGTACTTTTTAAACAAGTATCAATTCTGAAAAACTTATCAAAAATTTTATCATAATACTTTTCATCAATAAAAGTACCGTAATTTTTAATACTGATTATTGCATTATTTTCATTATTTTTTAAATTTATTTCTATTTTTTTTGAATCTTTTGAATATTTTGCCGCATTATCAAGTAAATTTATCAAAATTTGCTGGAGTTTATTAAAATCAGCAAGAATAAATTCTTTCGAACAAATCGAAAAAGAAAAATCGAAATCTTTATAATTGGCTTTTACCATAGCAATTGCAACATTTATTGCATTCACTGCATCAACCTTTGTAAGTACGGCATCATTGGAACCGGAGTCAATTTTTGAAACATTTAATACATTTTCAACAAGATTTATTAATCTTTGTGACTGTTCGACAATAATATTCAAAAATTTTTTTTTCTGTTCATCATCCAAGCTCGCCCAGTTATCTAGCATTGTTTTAGAAAACCCTTTAATGCTTGTAAGCGGAGTTCTTATTTCATGGGACAACGTTGAAATAAATTCTTCTTTTATATTTTCCATAAAATTATTATAACCTTATTTCTCAAGACTTAATCATCGTTTAAATATTTTTTAATAATTTCAAAAAACTCAAAAAGTCTTACTTTATCATTCAAATAAAAATATCCTGTAAGCACCTCAAATGCAGTTGCAAGAGAATGAATTTGAGGATTATTTTTCTTATTAATTGAAATTTTTAAATTTCTACCGCGTCGTACAATTTCCTTTTCTTCATCAGTAAGAAATTGCATGATTTCATTTAATAAATGCGCTTGAAAATTGGCATTTACATACTTTACGCTAAAATTGTGCATTGCTTTTTGCGTATATATTTTTTTAACACAACATTCTCGTATAAAAAGTTCCCAAACTGCATCACCAATATAAGCGCACTGTTTAATATTATAACTTGTCATAAATGTATTTTATCACATATTTTTATTAACAATTCTTTACAATAAGTAAATTTAATCGGAAAAATTAACTTTATTAATATAAGGAAGTTTATAGGAAAGTTTAGTATTATGGTTAATCAAGTTGGTTACAACAGCGCATTTGTTACAGACGCAATGAAATATTTACAACATACGGCAGTTGTCGAACATAAAGATAACATTGTTGATGATATGACAAGTTCGCTTACTTTTGCACCTATAATTGCAGTACCTACAATGCTTGGTACAAAAGGAAATTATAAAAATGCACAACTTATCATTGATGGCAGCGAAGTTGCAAAAACGGGTTTGTTGGGAAAAATTAAAAACTTGAAAAATGTACCCTCAAACATAGGCAACGGTATTAAAAGTGCTTACGACGGCATTAAAAACGGAACAACAACATTCTCATCAGTTGTAAATACTTTTAAAAATGCTGACGGTTATCAAATATTAAGCGACTTAAATGAAGCTATAGTTTCGGCAAAAAGCACAGGTAAAGATGTAAGCAAACTTGTTGAACAAAGAAAAATTGTTCAAGAAGCTCTTGAAAGTGCTGCTAAAGAAGGAACGAAAATAACGGACGATATTTTGAAAAATGCTGACAGTGTTATTTGCGCAGCTAAAGAAACAGGCAAAAAAGGTCTGTTATCAAAAATTGGCAGTGCAATTTCAACACCCTTTAAATGGCTTGGCGGAAAAATAACAGGTTCAAGTGCTTACAAAGCCATTGAAGCAACCGAAAAGGGCAGCAAGTTTCTTTCCAAAGCAGGAAATTTCCTAAAAGTTGCAAAAAAAGGCGGAATGATATTTGACCTTGCAATTGAAGGAACAATGCAAATTTTTACCGAAATTATACCTGCATTTAAAAATGGCGGAATAGAATCAGGTGTCAAACAAATAGGAAAATCAGGCGTTCAAGTTGCGGCTTCAGTCGGAGGTTGGGCTGCAGGTGCAAAAGCGGGCGCAGCTGCAGGCGCAGCAATAGGCTCAATATTCCCCGGCGCAGGTACGGTTATAGGCGGCGCAATCGGCGGTATAGTAGGCGGTCTGTTAGGTTCAAGTTTACTTTCCGGCATTGCCAAAAAAATAACAGGTAAATCTGAAAATGAAAAAATACAAGAAGAACAAACTCAACAGCAAGCAGCATTAATAGCCAATGACAGCGCAAGCGTTCAACAACTTCAAAATGCAGTAATACAAGAAATTCAATGTGATATGCAAGACGGCGAATTAAGTGAAGACAGCCAAAAAATGCTTGAATACATTAACTCTAATTCAATAAACACCGCAAGTAATTCAACATCATTCGGCTCTCTTACTTCAACAAACAACTTAATTGCTACAAATCCCGATGGTTCATACGACTTTAGTGTTCCATCCGATGCATTACCTCAAATAAACTACAGCGGACTAATGAGCAACACAAACCCTTACGGTTTTGTTGAAGAAGCAATTGCTTAATAATTTTATTACTCAATTAATGACTCGAGTGCCTTAATATTTTCATAGGGCACTCCTGCTTCTGAAAGTTCTTCGGCAGACAACCCAAACAGAGTTATTAAATCTAATGCTTGGACTCTTGCTTGTTTTTGCGGTTTCTTAATCATGGAGAACACTTCACTTAATGCACCTTCGCGGGTCATATATAATGAAGAATTTGTTTTATGTAATATACGTTTTTTTGCTTTACCCATTTGAAAATTATTCTGCTCCAAATTAAGAACAAAGTAAATAAGTTGTATAATTTTGTAAAAATTAATTTTTACGCTTGACAACCCCGTTGTTATCCCTGTATGCAAAGAAAGAGAGCATTACGCATAAAAATGCAAACAACATGCCAAAAGCCATAGTATACCTGTAAGCCTTTAGAAATGAAACATTATAAGAAAGTCCGAGTTGCTGAAAAATATCTCTGAAACTTGCAAACAAAGTAATTGTTATTGCTACCCCAAGAATATTTCCCATATTTCTTGATAAAGCCAAAATGCCACTGGCTATACCAAGTTGTTCCTTGCTTACACTTGAAATAATAGCCGTGTTTGAAGGCGATTGAAAAAGACCGTTTCCAAGCCCCATAATGCCTGATAGAAGCATAATAAATACAACGGGGGTTTTCTCATCAAATAATATAAATAATGACAAAGCTAAAAATGTAACTATAGGACCTGCCAGAGTTAAATACCTGCTACCGTACTTTCCTGCAGCAGACCCGCTCAAAGGTGCCGTTACCATTAAAACAAGCGAATAAGGAAGAATAATAAGGGCCGTAATAAAAGGTTTGAATTTTAAAATATCTTGAAGATAAAAAGGTAAAAGTATTGTATTTGTAAACATTGCCATATAAGACATCATAACTGCCAGATTACCATAGGTAAAAGGTCTGATTGAAAATAAATTAAAATTTATCATAGGATAGCTTATTCTGTGGTCCCTATAATAAAAAAGAAAACCAAAAGCCAAACATATAATCCCCAAAGAAATTATTTTAATTGAACCCCATCCCCAATGATATCCCTCGGAAATTGCAAGCAAAAGAGCAAAGAGGCTTATTGTAAAATAAATAAACCCGAGATAATCAAATTTTAATTTTTCCTTACAGGAAATAACCGAAGGCAGCATTTTATAAGAATAATATGCGCCAAAAACAGCTATAGGCACTGCAGGAATAAAAATTGCATGCCAGTTAAAAACCTGTATCAGCATACCGCCCAAAGACGGACCTAAAAGCCCGCCTACGGCTATCAAGCAGCCATTAAGCCCTAATGCTTTTCCCCTGTCTTTTCCCTTAAACAATATGGCAATAATCGATGATGCATTTGAAATAATAATTGATGCCCCAAGTGCTTCAATACAGCGAAAAATCAAAAGCATTGATAAGTTCTGAGAGCAACAATTTAAAAAAGAACCTATTGCAAAAAGAGTGTAACCTGATGCATAAAGCTTATTTTTAGGAACAATATCTCCCAGCTTGCCCCAAAATGGTAAAAATACCGTTAATACTAAGGTATAGGCAATTATTACCCATTGTACTTTGGAAATTGTAACACCTAAATCGCGCGCCATAGGATAAAGAGCAAGATTTACTATTGTAGAATCAAGCATTCCCAAAAAATTACCTATTGCAATTATGGTAAACATTGCCCATTTTACGTTATTAAGCTTCATACAAATAACTTAGCACAAAAATATAATGTACTCGAAAAATCTTTATATCTTTATGTATATACACGAATGGGTAAATTCGCTATAATACAAAAAGTATACTAAAGGAGTATTAACAATGGGTATGAGTGTTTCTGATTACCTTGTCTTTCGTTTGCAAAAATTAGGAGTTAAAGAATTTTTCGGTTTACCCGGAGATTACAACTTTAACATTTTAAAATCAATTGAGAACAATCCTAAAACCAGCTGGATAGGTTGCACAAACGAATTAAATGCAGGATATGCGGCAGACGGATATGCAAGAATAAAAGGGGTAGGTGCCGTTGTTACAACTTACGGTGTTGGGGAGCTGAGTGCAATAAACGCAATAGCAGGGTCAATGAGCGAATTTGTACCGGTTGTTAAAATAACGGGTGTTCCGGATACAAAATTTATTAAAAATAATACTTTAATACACCACAATTTAAACACACCTGATTATCAGGCTTTTATAAAAGCATACTCAAATATAGTTGAAACTACGACATTTTTAACAAAAGAAAATGCAAAAAAAGAAATTGACCGCGTTTTGGAAATATTAATAAAAGAAAAAAAGCCAATCTACATTGCATTGCCAATGGATGTATGTAATGCAACTATTAATGAAACATATCAAGAAATAGAGCAAAAAAGTGATGAGATTAATTTAAAAGAAGCAATTAAATGCGCAACGGAATTAATCAATAACTCAAATAATCCGGCTATTCTTGCAGATGTAATGATTAAAAGATTTAATGCAAAAGAAGAATTTTATAAACTTTTACAAAAATCAAATTACCCTGTGACAACACTGCTTATGGGAAAAGATTTAATCAGCAATAATGAATCCCTAAACTATTCGGGCACATACGTCGGAAAATTCGGCAACCCTGAAGCATACAACAGCATTAACAACTCCGACTGCCCGATTTTTATAGGGACTGTAATTTCAGATATAAATACTCAGGGTTTTGATTTAAAGTTTAACCCCAATGATTATATAAATATACAGGGTAATTATTGCGTTATTAAAAATGTTTTATATAAAAATGTCCTTATGAAAGATATTTTAAATGAACTTGCTAAAGTAATACCTGAAAAAAATTCCAAAAAGTCAGATTTTATATATTACTATCAAAATGTTGAAAAAAAAGAAAGGCTCAGCGGGGAATATTTTTATAAAAAATTACAAGATTTCATTGAAGAAGGCGATAACCTCATTTTTGAAACAGGAATTGTCAACTTGGCTCTTGCAAAGTTAAAAATAAAGAAAAATGTAAGCGTAAATAATCAAGTCTTGTGGGGTTCAATAGGCTGGGCAACCGGCGCAACTCTTGGTATTAGCATAGCAGACAAAAATACAAGAACAATTCTTGTAACCGGCGAAGGCTCGCACCAACTTAGCGCACAGGAAATTAGTACTATGATGAGAAATAATTTAAAACCGGTCATTTTTGTTATAAACAATAAAGGATACACTATAGAAAGGATTTTATCGGATAATCCCTTGGACAAATTTAATGAAATTGCAAAGTGGGATTATTCAAAACTACCCTATGTTTTTGGCAAAAATGTTTACAGCACAACCGTCAACACTTGCGATGAATTGGATGAAGTTTTCAAAAACGTTAAAAAAGAACAGAAAGATAAAATGTGCTATATAGAAGTAAGCCTTGACATGTTTGATTTACCCGAACTTGCTAAACTTGCAATAGCAGGTGACAAACTTGACAAACTTGCTTTATGATATAATCATAAAAAAACACGGAGATTTTTTATGAAACTGCTTGATATAATTGTACCTGTATATAATGAAGAAGCTTGTATTAACAAAACAATAGAAAGGCTTTTAAAATTAAAAGAAGCCTTTAAAGGCAAATTAAACATTAATTATATTTTTATAAATGATGGTTCTAAAGACGGAACTGCTAAAATTCTTGAAGAAAATGCCAAAAAAGATAAGAATATTAAGGTTATTAATTTTTCAAGGAATTTTGGTCATCAAATGGCACTGAGCGCAGGGCTTGACTATTCAAAAGGTGATTATATAGCAATAATTGATGCAGATTTGCAAGACCCGCCTGAACTTATTTATGATATGTACGAAAAATCTCTTGAAGGTTACGACATTGTTTATGGCAAAAGATTAAAAAGGAAAAAGGAAACAGTATTTAAAAAACTCAGCGCATGGGGATTTTACAGAGTTTTAAAGTCAATGTGTAACCTTGATATTCCAACTGATACCGGTGATTTTAGATTTATAACAAAAGATGTACGCAAAGCGTTCAATAAAATGCGCGAAAAGCACCGTTTTGTAAGAGGTATGATACCTTGGCTCGGCTTTAAAAGCGCGCCGTTACCATATATAAGAGATGAAAGGATTGCAGGTGAAACAAAATACCCTCTTTCAAAAATGCTAAAATTGGCATTTGACGGTATTTATTCTTTTTCATTTAAGCCAATAAATTTTATTTTTATTTTAAGCGCTGTTACTTTTTTTGTTTCAATAATTATCGCAATTTTAGGATTTTTTACAGAATTTGAAGAAGAAATTATAATAAGCTTTGTTCTATTCCTTGTAGGTTCAATTAATCTTCTTGCTATTGGCATTTTAGGACAGTATATAGGAAGAATTTATGATGAAACAAGAAACAGACCCTTATACATTATTAAAAATTCAATAAATTTATAAGAACAGGCAATTTTTTATATTCAGAAGTTTTAACTTATTTGCCATAACAAAATAAAAGGTGAAGTGTTCTGTGATTAATCCTATAAGATTAAATAATTTAAATTTTAAAAGTAATCTCGATCCTATAGAGGAAGATTACTTATTGGAAATTGATAAAATATTCAAAAATCGTGACAGAAAAATTGTCACATACAAACCGAATAATACTTGTAATTACACACCAAGAAATACTGGCTCATCAAAAAAAAGAGCAAGGCCAATCTCAAGTTCAAGTGCGATAAGACAACAAAGAATTAACACAACAAATAGCAACAAAACACCACGTCATTTAAATAAAGACACCTTTAAGCAAAATAGCCAAAGAAAGAAAAAGAGCTCAATTAATAATATACCTATACTTTTGGCTGCAACCCTTGCAAGTTTTGGCATACTTGTAACAACATTACCAAGAATAAACAGTGGCAATGAAGAAACAAAAACAACTGAAGCAACCCAAAGAATCGAGTCACCTTTATTTGAAGAAGATGTTCAAATGACAGAAGAAGAACTTGTGATAACTACAAATGCACAAAAAGAAAAGCAAATTGCCGCAGCGGTTGAAACAATAAAAAACGACCCCGAATTAAAAAAAGCATATCATGATATGATTGTTACTATCCAAAGAATAGGCGAAATTATAGAAAACCCTGTAGAAACAATACAGGAAATGCTAAAACAACCATGGGTCAGAGATATTGATATTGAACTTATACTCCCGCAAATTTTTTATGAATCGTCAGGATTTCATTATGATGAAAACGGCGAAGTTAAAATAAGCAGCGCAAATTGCGCAGGTTATACACAAATAAGTGAAGGTGCGCAAACAGATGTAAACAGAGTATATTTTTCAGACAATCCGCAAGACAGATTTGACCCTGTGGATAATATTAATCTTTGTATAGGTCTTGACCAATTGCTATTGGATAATTATTTTGAAGATGATTTATTTAATACAATTTGTGCATACAATGCAGGTGCAGGAAATATATTGAACGGGAATTACTTTGGCTCTGATGAATATGCAACAAGAATTTTAAATTGCAGAGAAATTTTAAAAGCAAACCCAATGTTTACTCAAATGCTATTAAATGGTGATTTAGACGAATACGTTGACGAATTTATATATTATTAAACTATCTGCCTATTTCAATAGCACGACTTGCCATGGATTTGGTAATTGACATTACACCCAATGATGCTTCATAAGCCCTTTGTGCTAATGTAGCATCGGCAATATCAACCATAGGGTTAACATTTGACATCCTTACATAACCCTCGCTATCAGCATCAGGATGTCCGGGGCGATAAACTTTTTCGGCAGGTGTAGGATCTTCAACAACCCCTGTAAATTTAACTCCACCTTCCAAAAAAGGGATTGTACCCACACCAAAGACATCTTCTTTCATTGTGTTTAAAAGTCCGGCAAAAGAAATATCTTCTGTTGCATTTAATACGGGGATTTTTCTTACATAATTGGGAGTATCCATATTTGCAACGTTTCTTGCCGCAATTTCTATCCTTTTACCATGTGCCCTTAAACCGCCGGCACCTACTTCAAAAGCATCCATTATACCCATTTATAAACAACCTTTCAATTACTTACCAACATTAATAACCGTTTTTAATTCCGTTATGGTATTTGACATCTGACGAGCAGCAACAGCATATAAAATGGAATTTTTCTGCATAAGAGCCAATTCGTCTTCTGCGGTTAATGTCTGACTTTGAGGTTCCATAACGCCTGAAGGACCTAATTTTTGGCTTAATTTTGTTTCAAGATTTGAATTCATAGTATTTAAATATTGTGAAAATTCAATATCCTTTCTAACATAATTAGGCGTGTCCATATTAGCAATATTTGCTGAAACCGCCTCTTGCCTTGCAGCAATTAAGTCCATTAAAAGTTGTGATTTTTCAAGTGAATTTACGGGTGAATACATTTATTAATCCCTTATATTAATTGCTTTATCATACATATCTCCAACCGCTTTCATAAGTGATGTTGAAGCTAAAAGTGAGGTATTTAAGCGCATAATTTCATCGACAGATGCAAAAATATCGACATTTGAGCGCTCAATTCCATATTGAGCTATTCTGTTGTGATTTTCTATAAGCACGATTTCACCGGAATTTTCAGTTGCCCTGTAGCGGTTTTTACCCACTTCTTCAAGTCCCTCAGGATTTGCAAACTGGACAAGAGGAATTGTACCGCAATATTCGCCTTCACCTGCCGGATCTTTATAAGTATAAACCTCGCCATTAGGGCGTATTTCAGTTTTTACACTGGTTGCATCGATTCTTATGCCGCCGCCTACCAAGTCACCTGTTGTTGTAACCAGATAGCCGTCTTTGTTTAGGGTAAAAGAGCCATCGCGCGTGTAATATATTTCTCCGCCGACAGATGTTACGGGCATATACCCTGGTCCTTTAAGACCAATATCAAGCGGGTTTTGAGTAAGTTGAAAAGAACCTTGCGCATGGTTTGTACGCACTGCACCCGACACATAGCCTTGTTCATCCAATACATCGTCAAAACGCATTGCTTTATAACCATGGGTATTGGCATTTGCAATGTTTTGAGAATAATATCCGAATTTTTCAAATTGATGCAGAGTATTTATTGTGCTTCTTCGCATTATACCCTGTAAATTGTAGCCGCTATACATTTATCTATGCACTTCCTAGTTCTTGTATTGCTCTTGATAATTTACTGTTTTGTAACATAAAAAGCTGTCTGTTTGCATCAAAGTTTCTTTTAACAGGTACAAGTTCCATAAATTCCTGTTGTAAAGATACGTTTGAATATTCCAAACACTGCTGTTGAACACATGGTTCCGTTACAAGCGCACCTTGTGATGATACAACGGCGATTTTGCCCGCATCAATCATTTTCCTTGTAGAACTGTCAAAAACAGCAACAGAACCATCTTTTGAGATTTTTATATCTTTTAATTCATCAGGCATTTTAGGTAATACAATTGGTTCGCCTCCGGCAGAAAGAACTTTGTAGCCTTTTACACTTAAAAGTTCACCGTCTTTATTTAAATGAAAACGCCCGTCACGAGTAAGTTCTATTGTTCCGTCATTATGTAAAAGTTGAAAATAACCTTTTTCGCTCAGTGCGACATCTAAAGGACTTTGTGAAACAATAATTCTGCCTACTTGATCGTCAACCGCGGTTGAGAGCGCATGCACGCCTATATATTGAGCAAAAGATGACACAACAGGCTCTTTTCTTTGGTAGCCGACTTTATCTGAACCTGTAATGTTTTCGGATCCTATACCCATCAATTCCATACCAAGGTGCATGGCTGAAATTGACATCCCAAGTCCT
Source organism: uncultured bacterium (assembly GCA_949298805.1). Taxonomy (GTDB): domain Bacteria; phylum Cyanobacteriota; class Vampirovibrionia; order Gastranaerophilales; family Gastranaerophilaceae; genus Galligastranaerophilus. Next base: position 71,365 of record CASFXY010000013.1, on the reverse strand, counting down.
GATTTTGAAAGACTTACACCGCCTTGCAGTTTCATTTTGTTACTCCTTTTTTAACATACGTCGGCAAGATATTAATTTTGCTCAGGGGAACCTTTATAAAATACACCAAATAACCCATATATTTTTTTAATGGTTATTTTTGAAAAGTCAAATTTGAAAAATCCTTATCTATTTTAAATACAATTTTTATAACTGCATGAGCCATTAACATTAATTGTGGCGAAACACAAGAGGATGCCGAAATTTCAGCACGAGTTCTTTTAATTTCATCCTTTGGTATTTCTTTTTTTGTTGTTTCAATAATTAAACCCGATTGAATATTTAAATTTTCGGATTCTTTTTTCAATATCGTTAAAACCTTCTCGCGCGGAAAAGATTCTATACAATTCAATAAAATTTCAATTTTGCCGTTTTGTGCCATCTCAAGAGTTGCTTTTATATTTGAAAAATTCATTGTTTGAATAAGTATTGTTATACTTTGCAATTCGCTCTCATCATCAGAATTACTCTTATCAAAAACATCTATATCAAAGTCGAGATTTTCTCCGGTTGTATTGAGCGGTAACCATGGCAAATATAATAAAATAAAATTTTTAAGTGCCGAGGCGGAATCTGTTGTAGTAGCACTTATAACACCTAAAGTATTAATTAAATCTTTTAATTGCGCAGTATCGGTTACGCCCATTTTTGCAGCTTGCGAAAGTGTCTGAACAAGTTTCTGCATTGCAACTTTTGTATTGTCGTTTAATAAAAATACCATTTGATTAAGGTCAATTTTCCCACTCGAGATAAGCAAAAGAAGCTGCATATTTTGTGCGGTTGTTACCGTTTTGTTTGCCACCATTTGCGACACTACTTGTGTTATATCTTTTGGTAGATTTAATAGCTCTTTTACATATTTTGAAGTTTGCTCAACCTCCATAGGTGTCATTTTAAGTTCGGGAGAAAGCGTTTGTTTTTGCGGAGTTTTAGCAGTACCGGCAGAAAGGGAATTTGCAAAAGTTCCTGCTGCATTTAACTGTGTTTGTGGCCTGATTTGATTATTTATAATATTTCTTACAAGCCTTGTTAAATACCCTGACGGGTTAAAATTGTTCATTTAGTACCTTTAATGATTTTTTAAATAATATCAAGCCAATTTTTAACAATATCACTGACATAAACAAATGAAGGCAATACACCTACATTTTCACCTTTTAGATTTTTATTATACACTAAAATCGGCACCATTTCACGCGTATGGTCAGTTCCTCTAAATGTAGGGTCACAACCATGATCTGCCGTAATTATAAGTAAGTCATTTTCGTCTAATGAAGATAGAATTTCACCCAAGTATAAATCAACCTGTTCAATTGCGCCCTTGTAACCAAAAGCATCACGCCTGTGACCATACAACATATCAGTGTCTACAAGATTGGTAAAAATTAAATCCCATTTTTTTTCTTTGATGGACTTTAAAGTTGCCTCAAGTCCTTCTTTATTAGAACCTGTGGGAATTGCCTCACTTATCCCGGAGTTTACAAATATGTCTTTAATTTTTCCTATTGATAAAACTTTTTTTCCACAATCAACAATATTGTTTAAAAGCGTTGGTTTTGGCGGTGATACCGAATAATCATGTCTAAATTTACTTATACGTGTTGGCTTAGAGTCAATTATTCGATAAGGTCTTGCTATAACACGAGAAATACCCCAATTGCCCTCATCTAAAATTTTTCTTGCAATTTTGCACCAATCATAAAGTGTTTCAAGCGGTATTACATCTATGTCAACCGCAATTTGAAAAACACTGTCCGCACTTGTGTAAATTATAGGATATTTTGTTTTTTTGTGTTCGTTATGTAAATCATCTATGATTTTTGTGCCCGAAGCGGGGATATTACCCAAAATGCCCTTGCAACCGGTTTTTTTTATAAATTCATCAATAATTTCGCAAGGGAATTCTTTATAAGTTTTAAAAGGATGCTCTAAAACGAGTCCTGCTATTTCCCAATGTCCTGTTGTTGTATCCTTGCCCATTGATTTCATTTTCATAATGCCATATTTTGCAAGCGGTGTGTCTGTTTTTTTAACCCCTTTAATATCTTTTATATTTCCTAAACCCAGTTTTTCAAAGTTTGGGACATTCAGACCCCCTGTAGCCTGCGCAAGATTACATAAAGTATTACAGGTTAAATCATCACCGTATTCACAGGCATCTTCTATTGCACCTATTCCCATGGAATCTATTACAATTATTACAGCTCTTTTCATTTTATTACCCCAACATCATCGCCCAAGTATTTCAAATGCCAATCTTGTATTGCTTCTCCGGGATATAAAATACCAATCCCCGGCGGGTATGGGACTATCATTTGAGATGACAGTTTTAAAAGTGCACTCTCTTTTGAAACAAAAGCATAGTCCCTGTAAAAAGCTTCAAAAGGCAGCATTTTTACAAAAGGGAACGGCTGAAAATCAGCCTCAGGCTCATTTTTTTGTTTTGTCAATTTAACTTTTTTAATTGCATATTTCAGTTTATCTAATTTTGCTTTTGTAGTGCCTATTCCGCATAAAAATAAAACTCCCTTATCTGATGTCATTTCATCTTCAATATGAAATTCATCAAATAATTTTTTAGACAACTCTAAACCTGATACATCAGGACGTTTTATTAAAATTTTTGTAGGATCGGAATTTTCGTTGTCGTAAAATTCCCACCCCTCTTTTCTTAAATCTCTTTTAAAATTTTCAATATTATTTATTAAATCATCAATTGCTCTTGCACCTTCTTTTGAGTGTAAAAAGTTTATAGTTGCCTCAATAGCCGCTAAAAGAGGGTAGGAAGGAGATGAAGTGTTAAAAAGATTAATTGCGCGTTGAACTTGACGCCACTCAAAGCCTTCTTTAATTTCGTTTGAAACATGCAAAAGCGCACACTGATTAGGCGCACCGGCATTTTTATGCAGAGAATTTATAACAAAGTCCGCACCCTGTTCAAGTGCTGTTCTTGGTAAATTTTGCGAAAAATTATAAAGCGCGCCGTGCGCCTCATCAACTATTAAATAAACTCCGTACTGTTTACAAATCTTTGAAATAGCTTCTATATCAGAGTTTACACCTTCATAAGTCGGACTTGTAATAATTAAAGCCTTGTATTGGTTGAGTTTTAAATTGTTTTCAACTTCTTCCGGATTTATTTCACCATAAATTCCAAAATAATCGTTTTTATCAGGCATAAGCCAGTCTACACGAGCACAAGTGACCACAAGACCATTATATACAGCCTTATGGCAATTTCTTGCAACCAAAACTCTGTCACCTTCTTGGATAACAGATTTCATTGCGGCTAAAATTCCCAAAGTTGCACCTTGGGTTAAGAAAAAGGTATTTTTAGCCCCATAACAATCGCAAGCCCTGCCTTGCGCCATTAATATTGCACCTGAAGGGTCGGATAAATTATCAAATCCTTCTATTTCAGAGTAATCCCATTTATAAAAACCCTCTAAGGCTGGTAGAAATGGGCTTTTCTGCCCATGGGTGGGGGTTGTAAAAAGTATGCGGTCTAATTTTTTATTTAATAATTTTATTATGCTCATCGTGTTTTTATAATAAAATATTTAATATGGATATACAAGAAAAAATCAAAAAATTACGCAAAGAGATTGAGCTTTACAGTTATTACTACTACGTAGAAGATAACCCTAAAATTGAGGATTACCAATACGATGCTCTTTTTAAAGAACTACAAAAACTCGAAAACGAGCACCCTGAATTAATTACGCCTGACAGCCCCACACAAAGAGTTGGCGGAATAAGTGAAAAATTCGACACGGTAGCACATAAAAACAGGCTCTACAGTTTAGATAATGCAAATAATGCCGAAGAATTGGAAAAATGGTACGAGCGAGTTTTAAAGGATACAACTGGATTAGAGGGACAAATGAGTTTATTTATGCCAAAAATCCCTCTTGCTTGTGAATATAAAATTGACGGGCTTGCAGTCAGTTTAACCTATATTAACGGCATTTTTACTCAAGGACTTACTCGCGGGGACGGCATTATGGGTGAGGATATTACAAACAATTTAAAAACCATAAAAGCAATACCTCTAAAACTCTTTGAGCCTGTAAATGTCGAAGTACGCGGCGAAGTTTACATGCCTGTTAAATCTTTTGAAAAGTTAAATGCAAAACAACTTGAAATGGGTCAAAAGACTTTTGCAAACCCCAGAAACGCTGCTGCAGGAAGCATTCGCCAGCTGGATCCGAAAATTACCGCAAGCAGGGATTTGTCAATCTTTGTTTACGGCGGAATTTTTGAGAAAAAAGATGCCCCAAAATCACATAGTGAAACTATGGAAAAGCTCTTTAAACTTGGCTTTAGAACAAATAAAGTAAACGTAGTTCAAGGGATTAATGAAGCAATAGAGTTTTGCAAAAAAACAGATTTAGTACGCCACAACCTAAATTACGCAACAGACGGTGTCGTTATAAAAGTTGATGAAATTGCAAAACAAGAGGAATTAGGCTTTACCTCCCGTGTGCCAAAGTGGGCAATAGCCTTTAAATTCCCGCCGGAAGAAGTTTGGACGGATTTAGAAAGCATTGAATTTTCAGTAGGCAGAACAGGCATTGTGACACCTGTTGCAAATTTAAAGCCGGTTTTACTTGCAGGAAGTACCGTTTCACGTGCAAGCTTATATAATTTTGATGAAATTAAACGTTTAAATGTTCAAGTTGGCGACAGAGCCCTTGTTAAAAAAGCGGCGGAGATTATTCCAAAGGTTATAAGGGTTGAAAAAACTCCAAATTCGAAACCTTTTGAATTTCCAAAAACCTGCCCCATCTGCGGCAGCGAATTAAAAGAAGTTGAAGGCGAAGTTGCATTATACTGCCCCAATAAGGACAAATGCAGTGCACAAATAAAGGGAAGAATTGAATATTTTGTATCAAAAAATGCCATGGATATTGATGGTATGGGTGAAAGCATTATTTCTCAACTTGTCGAGCGAAAAATGGTATACAGCTATGCTGATTTATATAAATTAACATACGAACAACTTTTAGAGCTTGATTTAATAGCGGAAAAATCAGCACAAAATTTACTTGATGCAATAAACAACTCAAAAAATACAAAACTTCCAAAATTTATAAATGCCCTTGGCATAAGACTTGTTGGCAAAGAAAGCGCTGATATTTTAGCTCAAAATTTTAAAGATATTGAAGCCATAAAAACTGCAAGTATGGAGGATTTGAGCGCAATTGACGGCATAGGCGAGAAAATGGCAAGAAGTATTTATGATTATTTTCATAACGAGCAAAATTTAAAAACTTTAGATGAAGTTTTAAAACTGGGTTTAGTACTTGAAAATACATACAGAAAAGAGGAAAATCTGAAATTTAAAGGGGTTTCTTTTGTTCTGACAGGAACGCTTGAAGAATTTTCACGCGACAAAGCACAAGAAATTCTAAAATCACTTGGTGCAAAAACCCCAAATTCCGTAAGCAAAAATACCGATTAGCAGGGTCAAAATTGACAAAAGCACAAAATTTAGGTATTAAAATATTAAACGAACAAGAATTTAAAGAACTCATTAGCAATAAGGAGGATTTATGAAAAAAGTTTTAGTTGCGGCAGCTGTTCTGGGAGTTATTTTAAGTGCAAATTGCACATTTAGTGCAGAAGAAGAACGCGGTTATGTTAGTGTAAGTACAAAAGCAGAGCAGGAATTTGCGCCAAACATTGCAAATTTTAAATTCTATATTGAAACATCAGACAAAGATTTAAACATTGCAACGGAGAAGAATAAACAAGAAACTCAAAAGGCGCTTGAAGCGGTTAAAAAAGAACTAGACACAACAAAAGGTGATAGCATTAAAACAATTAATTTTAGTGCAAATCCTGAATACAGGTACAAAAACGATAAAAGAGAATTTGTACAATATAACGTTACAAACGGTTTTCAAGTTACTTTAAAAAATACTGACAAGTTAGGAAAAGTAATCAGCAAAGGACTTCAAAACGGTGCAACAAGGGTTGGAGATTTAAATTTCTCGCTTGATAATACTCAAAATGCTTGTAATGACTTAATTAAAGAAGCTGTTGTGCTTTCAAAATCAAGAGCTAATGAAACCGCAAAAGCAGCAGGCAGCTATGTTACGGGGATAAAATCAATCAATGCAAGCTGCTCGGGCGATAATTCATACTACTATCCTCGAGCAAGACTCATGAATAGCGCCAAATTCGCATCTGGCTCGTCTGATAGTGCCGCAGAATCTGCAATCCCGACCGAACTTGGCACAATTAAAATGTTTGCAACTGTAAATGCTAATTATTTTGTAAAATAGTCAGCACTCAAAAATATAAAAAAGCAGGGGTAAAAAACCCTTGCTTTTTTTATAAATTAATGTTATTTTATCAGTGTAGTTGTTAAGCGATTAGATAACCTTTTTGGAGAATGGGTTTTACTGTTTAGTTTAATAACTTGGATGTTAGTTGAAGTGAAGTTTGGCTTTTTAGCATTTTAGGCATTTTTGTGAAGTATATATTCAACAATAAGTATTTAAAAGATAACTCTAAAGCGGGCAGTTGGCGCCGCGGTTATGAATATTTTCAAAAAGGACAGGTAGAAGAAATCAACCTTAAAGATTCGACTGTTACGGGCAAAATCAAAGGCAATTATAAGTCCTACTACGAAACTTCAATAAAGTTCAACAAAACAAGTGCAAAACCTTCTTGTTCTTGTCCTTTAGATGAACCTTGGTGCAAACATGCCATAGCACTTGGTTTAACCGCACTTAAAAATCATCTTTGGGATGAATACTTATATGAAAAACAAAATATAACACCGGTTTTTAAAGATGAAGATCTTCCTATGTCTGAAAATCCTCAAGGCGGATATATTTTTCATTTTAACCCTAAAAGACGGCAAAATTTCTTCTCTATTTTAGTTATGGACAGAAATACAAAACGTGTAATAAGGGATTTGGAAGGGATTTTCAAAGCAGTTATTGAAGCTCAAAAAAATGACCCGAATTTTCAGTTAAACAATGCGCAAAAGCTTGAAGCAATGATGTTTCAAATGCTATTAAAACAATCAAGACTGGATAAAAAATCAGGCTGGTATGATGTTCAAATAAATAAGTTTGACGAATTTTTCAAGATGCTCTCTAAAATGGAAGATGTAATTGATGCCAAAACGCATAAAAAAATTCGTTTTGACAATGACGTTTGGAAGCTGTGTCTTGCAGTTAATATTTCCTACGTCGGTAATGTTTTGTTATCACTATATTGGGAAAGACCTGACGGCAGCGAAGTGTACCCTTTTGAGGAAATACGCTATTTTTCCCGTCAATTGAAATGGGGCAGATACAAAGATGTTATTTTCCAAACGGATGCACAAGTGTCAATTTTGCCACAATATCTTACAAAAGCTTCATTCACTGATATTAAAGATGCTGAAGGCGGCAAATTTATTTATGAAGAATTGCCAAAATTAAGAAAAATGATGAACGTATATTTAAGCGAAGAAATGGAAAAACTCGCTTTCGAAAAACGTCCGCCAAAATGCATTGTGGAACTTAGCATAGACTACGATTTATCTTTAAAGGCATCTTTAGATTTTGAATATGACGGTGTCAAGGTTCCTTATTCAAAAACACCGAAAAGTCCTTATGTTACAATAAAACAACCTGAAAAAGACCTTCTTTATTGGGTTAAACGAGATATGCAATTTGAAGAACGTGCTTATCAAATGCTTCTTGCATGTCGTTTTGCGCCAATGCAGACCAATAACCTTGCACTCGAAAAAGAATATGCAATTGATTTTTATAACTATTACATAAACAAAGCAGGGGACGGTTGGGAATTTATAGAAAAAGACGACATGAGCCTGTATAAATTAAACAATAAAGGCTTTGAACTTAAAGCGACGATTGATTTCATTGAAGAATCAACCGATAAATTTGAAATAGAACTCCATGGCGAAGTTGACGGTGAAATAATAGAATTTGAAAAAATTCAGGATTTGGTTTATGAAGGAGTAAAATACTACAATACAAAAGGCAAAGGGCAAGCAGCAATTCCTTGTGATGATATTTTATCTCTTTTAAAATCATTCAACACTTACGATGTTTACAAAAATGATGAAGACAAATTTATAGTAAAAACTTACCGCGCCGGAGTTGTTTCGGAAATGGAATCAATGGGCGTAAAACTCAAAATGTCGCGCAAGTTTTCAAAATTTTGGAAAGAAATTTCAACTTTTTCAAATATGGAAAATACGCCCCTGCCAAAATCTACCGTTGCAACCCTTCGGGAATATCAAGCAAAAGGATACAGTTGGCTTTGGTTTTTATACAAATACGGCTTAAATGGCATTTTAGCAGATGATATGGGGCTAGGCAAAACTTTGCAGACACTAACACTTTTGCAAAAAGCAAAAGAAAAAGACGGTAAAGAACCATCTCTTGTTATTTGCCCGACATCGGTAGTATTCAACTGGGAAAATGAAATTGAGAAATTTGCGCCTAATTTAAAATATCTTGTTTTATCGGGAGTTGAAAGAAAATCACAATTTAAAAATATTCCGAAATACGATGTTATAATAACATCTTATGCACTTGTCAGACGAGATATAGAAGAATTAAAAAAATTTGAATTTCGTTATGTAATATTGGATGAGTCGCAAAACATTAAAAATGCTACATCACAAACATCAAAAGCCGTAAAAGAGCTTAAATCAAAACACCGATTGGCTCTAAGCGGTACTCCGATTGAAAACAGATTAGAAGAACTTTGGAGTATTTTTGATTTTCTTATGAGCGGATTTTTATTTGATGCAAATGAATTTAACTATCGATATGTTAATCCGATAGTTGAAAAAGAGGACAAAGCAGTTGAAAAACGCTTAAAGGGGCAAATATTTCCGTTCATTTTACGCCGCATGAAACGTGATGTTGCAAAAGACTTGCCTGATAAAATTGAATCTGTTGCATATTGTGAACTTACTCCGGAACAAAAAGATTTATATTTACAAGTGCTTGATTCAACAAAAGAAGAATTATTTAAATCAATTGAAACTGTCGGACTTGAAAAATCAAGAATGTCAATATTCTCTGCCCTTTTAAGATTAAGACAAATATGCTGTCACCCCAGACTTTACGACAAAGAGGGTACTTTGGGCATAAACGAATCGGGTAAATTTGAGCATTTGCAAGAAATGCTTGAAGAAATAATCTCCGAAGGTCACAGAATTTTATTGTTCAGTCAGTTTGTAGGTATGCTTGATATCATTAAATCTTGGCTTGAAACAAAAGGTATCAAGCATGAGTATTTATCGGGTGCTACTAAAAATCGCCAAGAAGTTGTTGAAAGATTTAATAACGATTCAACAATTCCAATATTCCTTGTATCACTTAAGGCGGGCGGTACCGGTTTAAACCTAACCGGTGCAGATTATGTTATTCATTATGACCCTTGGTGGAACCCTGCTGTTGAAGACCAGGCAACAGACAGAGCTTATCGTATCGGACAAACAAAGAAAGTTTTTGTCTACCGCTTAATTACAAAAGGTACCGTAGAAGAAAAAATTCAAAGACTAAAATCCAAAAAACGCTCGCTTGTAGATAGTGTAATTTCAATTGACAGAAATATAGCAAAAACACTTACATACCAAGACATTAAAGACATCTTTAGTGTTTAATTAAGCGCGACCACTTCCATTTCAAGTTTATCTTTAAAAGCTTTCATGATATCATCTTCAAGCTGGGGGGCATTTTTTACCCATAAATTTGAACTTGTAAGCATTTGAACACGTTCATTATCATCATCGGCAAAATCAATAATGACAGGGTCATCACCCCTATATCTTGAAAGAACTTCTTTTAAATAAATATTTTCTTCAAAACCTAAATCTTCTTTATATTTTATTTTTACAAGATTAATTGTGCCAATCGGTTTTATTTCCTGAACAACAAGATTAATTTGTTCCTCGCGGTTTTGAATTTTTCCTTTTATAATAACTCTTTCTTCACTATTCATATACTGCCCGCAAGTTTCAACGGTTTTAGGAAACATAACAACTTCAACTCTACCTGTTAAATCTTCAATGATTCCTGTCTTTAAAAACTTGGAAGGGTCTTTTCTTGTTGCTTTTTGCACAACTTGCGATAAAAGTCCGCAAATTGTAACATTTTTATCATTTTCCGGATTTTCCAAAATATCATTGACGGTATCTGTTGTAATATACTTTAGGGTATCTCTTATTGATGATAACGGGTGTGAAGTTACATAAATCCCCAGCAATTCATGCTCAAATTGTTGAATTTCTGAATCTGAAAACTCGTCATCAGAAGAACCTAAAAGCTCAAAAGTCGGAATATTTAAATCTTGAGCTTCTTCGCCCAATGCTGCAAAAAGACTTACCTGTCCGCTGCTTTGAGCTTTCTTATCCTTATGAACATAATCGACAACATTATCAATATTATCCAAAAGTTGTTTCCTGCTTTTTTCAAGACCGGCAAATGCACCTGCTTTAATTAAACTCTCGAGTGTCTTTTTATTTAAACACTTAGTGTCTACCCGCGAACAAAAATCAAAAAAGCTTTCAAATTCTTTATTTTTGCGTTCTTTTTCAATTTCATCAATAACCGCCCCGCCGACATTTTTAATTGATGCAAGCCCAAAACGAATATTATCACCGTCAGGGAAAAATTGAGATGATGATTTATTTATATCGGGCGGCAAAACTTTAATCCCTAAGGCCTGACATTGCAAAATGTATTGCTGAGTTTTATCCTGATTATCGGCTTGTGAAGTTAAAATTGAGCACATATACTCAACAGGATAATGTGCTTTTAGATAAGCCGTTTGATAGGCAACAAAAGCATAAGCTGCACTGTGACTTCTGTTAAAGCAATATTTTGCAAAACTTTCAATTTGTTCAAAAAGTGCTGCCGCGTCATTATTTGACATGCCGTTCTTAGCTGCACCTTCAATAAAAATACCCTTTTGTTTTGCCATTTCATCGAGTTTTTTCTTACCCATCATACGACGGACCATATCCGCACCACCAAGCGTATATCCGGCAAGAGTTTGAAATATTTGCATAATTTGCTCTTGATAAACAATTGTCCCGTATGTATCTTTTAAAATCTTTTCCAGCAAAGGATGAGCATACTCAATTTTTTGACGTCCATGTTTTCTGTCTACAAAGTCTTTTACCATGCCTGATTCCAGAGGACCGGGGCGAAAAAGAGCTACAAGGGCACCTAAATCTTCAAATACCGTTGGTTTTAAATCTTTCACAAGCTTTTTCATACCACCGGATTCAAGCTGAAAAACGCCGTCTGTATCACCACGTTTTAAAAGCTCAAATGTTTTAGGGTCATCAAGAGGAATTTTATTGATATCAAAATCAATTCCATGGCGCATTTTAATCAAATCAAGAGTATCTCTGATAATAGTAAGAGTTTCAAGCCCCAGAAAGTCCATTTTTAAAAGCCCGAGTTTTTCAATATGGACCATAGGATATTGTGTTGTTGTGGCTTTTTCTTTTGATAGAGCAATAGGAATAATCTCATCAAGCGGTTTATGTGAAATAATAACACCTGCAGCATGTGTTCCCACTTGGTTCTTAAGACCTTCAAGATGTCGTGCTTCATCCACCAAGCGTCTTACCATTTCATTTTCATCACAAAGTTTTTTTAACTCCATCCCATCTTTTAGGGCATCGTCAAGCTTAGTCCCCGGGGCAGAAGGTATCATACCTGCCCATTTGTTTGAATCGGAAAAAGGAATGTCATAAACTCTGCAAACAGCCTTAAGAGCTGCTTTTGCAGCAAGTGTACCAAATGTTATAATCTGGCATACGTGGTCTTCTCCGTATTTTCTGGTAACATAGTCAATAACCTCGCCCCTGCGACGTTTACAAAAATCAATATCGACATCGGGCATTGAAATACGTTCAGGATTCAAAAATCTTTCAAATAACAGATGATGCCTTATAGGATCAAGTTCAGTTATACCTAAAACATAAGCAACTATACTTCCTGCAGCAGAACCACGTCCGGGACCTGTTGGAACACCATGTTCTTTTGCCCAATTTATAAAATCCCACGTAATCAAGAAGTAAGCAGGAAAGCCCATTTTCTCGATTACTCCACGCTCATATTCATAGCGTTCTTCAATTTCCTTGGGATAATTTTCTCCGTATCTTTTCTTCAGACCTTCTCGGCACAAATAATCAAAATAAGAGCTTATCGTATAGCCTTCAGGTACAGGGTAAGACGGAAGGTGGGACTTGCCCAATTCAATATGAACATCGCACTTGTTTGCAACTTCAACAGTATTTTCAATACATTGATTAAATGTATCTTCATCCATCCAATCAAAAGCGTGTCTTAATTCTTCAACAGTTTTTACATAAAACTCGTTATTTGAAAACTTAAAACGGTTAGTATCCGATTTAGAAGATTTTGTTTGTTCGCATAAAAGTGTATCATGCCAAAGAGCATCTTGAGCTCTAAGATAATGAGAATCATTTGTGATAACCATTTTTAAACCCAAATCTTTTGCTATTTGAATAAGTTTAGGGTTTGACTCTTTTTGTTCTTGCAAGCCATGATCTTGTAATTCAATATAAAAATCTTCTCCAAATAAATTTTTATACCATTTAGCTTTTTCAAGTGCTTTTTGTTCATCTCCGTCTAAAATATTTCTTGCAACCTCACCCTGAATACACGCGCTCAAACATATTATGCCTGCAGAATACTTTTCGAGCATTTCATGGTTAATTCGCGGTTTATAATAATAACCTTGAGTTGAGGCAATAGAATCTAATTTTATTAAATTTTGATAACCTTCATTATTTTTTGCAATTAAAACAAGGTGATACAGAGTTTTTTTAGTTGTTTTATCGTTGATAACATCACCTTCACAAATATAAAATTCGCAGCCTATAAGTGGTTTTACCTCGGGACATTCTTTTGCATTTAATACCATATCAATAACACCAAACATAACACCGTGGTCTGTTAGTGCAACTGCAGGCATATTGTGCTCTTTGGCAAAATCAAATAAATCTTTTATTTTAATTGCACCGTCAAGCAGTGAATATTCCGTATGTAAATGCAATGGAACGTATTTCATATTAACAATTTAACATAAAGTAGTGTCATGAAAATTAAATGTTACCATTTTTTAAATATGAAAAAAGCAGCAAGGATTATGAATAAAAATCCTACAAGATAATTCCATTTGAATTGTTCTTTTAAATAAGTAACTGAAAAAATGCTAAAAATCACAAGTGTAATTATTTCTTGGATTGTTTTTAGTTGAGCTGCCGAGTAATAAAAAGACCCTATTCTATTTGCAGGAACCTGAAAACAGTACTCAAAAAAAGCAATTCCCCAACTAACAAGTATTACCAACCAAAGAGCACTTTGTTTATGGCGTAAGTGACCATACCAAGCAAATGTCATAAATACGTTTGAAATTGTTAATAAGATAACCGGAGTAAGTGATTTCAACATAACATTTTAATTATATCTCAAATAAAATATTAACAGTTGTAAAATATATTTACATATACTTGTTATTTATATATAATTTGAATATTGTATTTATATGTTCAAATTATAAATATAATTTGAATGCAAAAAAGATTTGCCCGTCGTGCCAGACGTCTCAGGGCAAAGGAGATCGCCTCATAAATTGAGGCGATTTTTCCATTTATGCGCCGTATTGCTTTACAAATTGCTGCGCCACTCTGGGCGAGCGCGAAGCTTTTAGCAGTGCAAATCTTTCAGCTTTTAAATTAAAGTCTTCTTTTATTTCAATACCTTTATCGACAGCTATTTTTCTTGCAATCTCAATAAACTTATCTTTATTCGGAGAAAGAAAAGTAAGAGTTATTCCAAATCTGTCTGACAATGAAGCATTTTCATCAATTGTATCTGATAAATGAACTTCATTTCCCTCGCGCGAAGAAAAAGTTTCTTTTACTATATTTCTTCTGTTTGTCGTAGCATAAATTACAATATTTTCACTTCTTTTGGAGATTGCACCTTCAAGAGCGGACTTAATTGTACTTAAATTTTCATCTTCTTGAGAAAAGGATAAATCATCAATAAAAACAATAAACTTGGCAGGAATTTTTGCAAGTTTTTCAAGTAAAGTGTCAAGTGCTGATAAATCCTGTTTTAATATTTGAACAATTTTTAGCCCTTGTTTTTTAAACTCATTAAAAACTGCCTTTACACTGGAAGATTTACCGCAACCTCTATCACCATATAATAAGATATTATTCGCGCCTTTACCTTCAATAAATGCGCGTGTATTTTGGATTAATGTATTTTGTTGCGTTTTATAATCTTTTAAATCCTCAAATGTAGTATTGTCAGTATGTTTGACAGGTTTAATTTCATGTTCCTTATAAAAAAATGCGCCATATTTTGCATATATTCCAAAGCAATTATTTTTTATATACTCACAAAGTTCATCAAAACTAATGCATTTTTTGCTTATGTCATAATTTCCCAAAAGATTTACAATATGTTCGCTATCTTTAAACTGTAATTTCAAAATTTCTTTTATTTTGTCCATGTCATACATAAAAAGTTGATTTAATACGTCAAGCTCTGTTTTTGCGGCATTTAAAATATTTTCGTTTAGTTTTATTCCCCTTGCAATATTTTTTGTAAAAACATTTTCGTCATGCATAATTAAATCATTTAAATACCCCGAAAAATCCCCTCTATATTCGCTTTCATAAAGAGTTTTTATAAATTTTGAGCAGTATATTAAAGATTCACTCAGTGACTTTGAAGAATAAGCAAAAAGACCCATTAAAGACATCATGGCACTATCTTTTGAAATGCCATTAAAAATACTTAAACTTAAAAGTTTATAATTTAATAATAAAAGTTCATTCATAGCTTAAATATATCACAAAAAGATTGACCATAACATATTTTAAAGCTACACTAAAGACAAATCCATTCTAAGGAGGAAATTAAGATGGCTAAAATTTATTATGCAAACGACTGTAATTTAAGTTTGCTTGACGGCAAAAAAGTTGCAATTATCGGTTACGGTTCACAAGGACATGCGCACGCGCTTAACTTGCATGAAAGCGGAGTTGATGTTGTTGTAGGACTTTATGAAGGTTCAAAATCTTGGAAAAAAGCTCAAGATGCAGGTTTAAAAGTAGCAACGGTTGCAGAAGCTTCAAAAGCTGCTGACATAATTATGATTTTACTTCCCGATGAAATTCAGGCAGATATTTATAAAGAAAGTATTGAGCCGCATTTAACTGCCGGAAAAGTGCTTGCTTTTGCTCATGGTTTCAATATTCATTTTAATCAAATTATACCACCTAAAGATGTTGATGTTATTATGATTGCACCAAAAGGTCCCGGACATACCGTAAGAAGTGAGTATGTTGAAGGCAAAGGCGTTCCTTGTTTAATTGCAGTGCATCAAAACGCTTCGGGCAGAGCTTGTGATATTGGTCTTGCTTATGCAGCAGGTATTGGCGGCGCTCGCGCAGGCGTTATGGAAACTACATTTAAATCCGAAACAGAAACGGATCTTTTTGGCGAACAAGCAGTTCTTTGCGGTGGTGTCACAGCCCTTATGCAAGCAGGTTTTGAAACACTTGTTGAAGCTGGTTATGCACCAGAAAATGCATATTTTGAATGCATTCATGAAATGAAATTGATTGTTGATCTTATTTATCAAGGCGGATTTAAGAAAATGAGATATTCAATTTCAAATACTGCAGAATACGGCGATTATTGCACAGGTAAAAGAATAATCACCGAAGAAACAAAAAAAGCAATGAAAAAAGTTTTGGAAGAAATTCAAGACGGTACATTTGCTTCTAACTGGATTAAAGAAAATAAAGCAGGAGGCAAAGCTAATTTCTTGGCTACACGTGCTCTTAAAGCAGAACATCAGCTTGAATCAGTCGGTAAAGAGCTAAGAAAAATGTACTCCTGGAACGAAGAATAGGACTGAAGCGAAGTTCGAATTTTAGCGCGACTGCGCAAAATGAGAACAAGCGACCTATAGAATGTGAGAAATTAGACGGCTTGCCGAAGGGCAAGGCGGCAATTTCGAAACTGGACTGAAGCGAAGTTCGAATTTTAGCGCGACTGCGCAAAATGAGAACAAGCAACCTATAAAATGTGAGCAGCTTTTAGCTGCTCACATTTTATGGTTTTATTTTTATCGTTCAATAATTTCCGTTATTTTAACACCATAACAATTATCAACGGCAACAACAACCCCACGCGCCACAAGAACATTATCTACAAAAATATCTACTGGTTCTTCTTCTTTATTATCAAGCATAACAATTGCACCTTGCTCGTATCGCAAGATATCCTTTAGAGGAACTTTTGTCTTACCTAATTGCGCAGTTAATCTAACCTCAACATTTGCAATTTTGGCAAGATTTTCAAAGTTAAAATCAGGATATGAGTTTTTAAGTTCTTTTAAATTTTCGCTCATGATAATATATTACAACAACATATCACTGTTTGTCTAAAGAGAAAATCTTATTTACATTTTTTAATATTAAAATAGCAAAAAAATTTTTTCTGGTATTTTTATATAGTGTTGTTAGATATAAACGAGGGTAATATGCTAAAAATTCAGCCGTACAGATATAGTACAAATATATCTTTTGGGGCAAAAAAAACTAATTCAAACCAAAAAAATGTGCAAAGCCAAAAAGAAAGAAATGTCTTAACTTCTGCCAGCGCAATTTTATTATATTGTTCAAGCATTAATGATAAAGCAAGAGAACTTCTGCAGGAATTGCGCACCATTGCAGCAAACGGTTATCCTGCAAGCGAGTTAGATAAACTTGAGTTTAAAGCAATTCAAGCCGCAAAAAATCTGCCTATACCGGTTGAAATTCCCAATAATCTTTTGAGTATTTGGGGTGGGCTCTATCTTGATTTGAAAGATGATTTAAAACTCCCAGCAAGCACAAAAGGTATGATGGCAAGAGATATTGCAAAAGTTTTAAACGGAGAAACAAAAGCTGCCAGAGTAGTAAATCCTGATGTCTGGTCAATAAGTTATGAATATACAAACCCTGTAGGAGGTCAAACGGACATTGCACGCGAAATGCCTCATGCGCTTGAACAGGCGGGTGTTAATACACTTGCAATTTCGCCAATGTTCAATATAAGTGTAAAAGGCAAAAAAATTAATTATATTGAAAAGGATGAAAACGGAAATACTTATTACATAACCCCAAACAACAAAACACGTGTTGAAAAAATATACGAAGGGGACATACAAACAGGTAACAGAACAGACAAATTTAGTGTATATTTTGGTGAGTTCGGCCCTTTTAAACAAAAAACATTATTCTTGTATGACGATGATATGTTTAATTTCGGAGATACCGATACAGCAATGATTTACCAAGACTTAACCCACAGTCCGGAAAGAGCACGTATGGCCCAATTTAATAATATGACATACGAGCTTTTGGCTCAAGCAAAAGAAGGAGAAATGAAACTTCCTGACGGTACATTATTAAAAGCTCCGGATAAACTTGTTGCGCATGAAGCTTGGCAATCAGGTGGGCTATTATGCAAAATGCGTCTTTATTCAAGAGCCGAAGACTCAATCCACTCAAGAAGAAAAGATACAACAGATTATTTAAGAAACCTTGCCAATAACACATCAGTTGTAGTTCATAATTTAGGCGACGGATACCAAGGACAAAGTTGGGATAAAAAAGTAATAGAAGAATACTTTAATATTCTTTATGGTGATTTTGCAAGAGATATAGTGGAAAACAGCTGTATAGCAGATATTGGTAACAGACAATTTTTACTTTTCGGAACACCATCGCAAAGAATAGGATTTTACGAAGATGCTCTAAATCCCGCCCATGCTTCATGTGTACTTGCAACAAGCATAGGTCCGGTTTCTGAAGGATACAAAGACGAACTTGCAACAAAAGGTCTTTCTTCAAAGTTAAATGAGGTAATAAGAATAAAAAATTCAAAAGGCTCTTTAAATGTTTACCCTAATGGAGTTGATAAAGAACCGCTCGCAGCAACAAGAAAAAATATAGAAACTCTCAACAAGGACCTTGGGGGCAAATTAAGCGAAATTTTCGGAACCGAACAAAGAATAATGCCCTATCTGGAACAAGCCGACGAAGATGTTAGTTTAATCAATCCTAGCACATTTTCGCGCAGAAAGACTCATAACAAAAAGCTTTTTATCGGTTTAATTCAAGATGCAGTTAAAAATAATAATCAACAAACACCATTTATTCACCAAAATAATCCTGCTAATTTTTACGAGGGTACATCCGGAATTGATATATCAAACGCCAGTGTTGATACGCCCATATTTACTATGGCAAGTCGCCTTGATTCGCAAAAGGGCTTTGACACAATGATTGATGCTTATACAAAACTTGTCAAAAAATACAATCCTAACAGCCGCAAATTCCCTATTTTATTAATTTCAGGCGGCGGAGATGAAAACATTGCAAACTACATTAAAGCCAAAAAAGACGAATTGGGCGAATATGGCAAAAGAATATTATTTACCCAAAATCGAATTTCAAATTCCGGACTGCTCTTAATGAATATGACAACAAGAAATTGCATGCCCTCAGATTTTGAGCCTTATGGAATTTCAGAATTAAAAGGACTATATGCAGGCTCTCATGTTATAGCAACAGAGGTAGGAGGTATGCGCTCTGATGGTGAAATTTCAAGAAAAATTTATGCCTATGATGATTACGGTGCAGACAAAGCAAATGCCATAACAGTTAAAGATTACGAATTTATATGCATTTCGCCGGACTGGGATAAAGCTGCAAGAAAAGACAGAAATTCCACAAAACTGGCACAAGCCATGGAAAAAGATATCGAGCTTTCAAAAGAAGATTCTATAAAAATGGACTTAAATGCACTCAAGACGGATGTGAGTTGGAACAAAGGCGCAATACAAAATTATTTAAACCAAATGAAAATAAAAGTTAGCAAATAAGAAAAACCCGCTTTAATAAGCGGGTTTTAACTATCTCAATACACGACGAACATCTGCACAAGGCATAGCCGTTGTGTAAATTACAAAATCATTGAGAGGGGTCATGTACTTTCTTATGAAATCTTTATTTTTAATGGGTTCATAACAAATTGTCGAAGGCAAAATGCCCTTTAAATACTCAACCAGCTCTCTTTGATCTTCTGTTTTAGAATAATCATCGAGTACTTTTACAATATTCATAACATGCTGAGTTTAACGCTTTTTTAC
Source organism: uncultured bacterium (assembly GCA_949298805.1). Lineage (GTDB taxonomy): Bacteria > Cyanobacteriota > Vampirovibrionia > Gastranaerophilales > Gastranaerophilaceae > Galligastranaerophilus. Next base: position 52,081 of record CASFXY010000013.1, on the reverse strand, counting down.
ATTAATCTCATCATGTTTTAAATAAATTTTTACACAACTTTATAAAAAATTACAAAAGTATATATTCAGTTAATAAGTGCTATAACTGTGGCAGCAGCAAAACTGTCGGTATGTGACAAAGATAATTTAAAGGTAATATTATCACCCTTTTTTGGACCTATAAGATTAATTTTCGGCACTCCTGAAGGCAGGTTTTCCACTTCAAAATCGCGGCAAAAATAGCCGTCTACACCAAGAGAATAAAGTGCCTTAACGCAAGCTTCTTTTGCGCAATATCTTGCACAAAGATGCTGTGCAAATTTTTTACTTTTATAAGAATACTCTATTTCCTTTTTTGTAAAAATTCTATTTATAAAAGGGTTATCTTTTTGGGTATATTTTTTGAAACGCTCAACATTTTCAACATCTATACCAAGACCTATATTTTCTAATTTCATATAATACTTTTAACTTAAATTTTTAATAATTTCATCCCTAAACTCGGTAGTTTTGGCACTTCCACCAAGATCACATGTTAGCACTTTGCCTTCCCTAAGGGTTTTAAAAAGTGCATTTTGAATTTTTTGCGCAATTTCAAATTCGCCCAAATGTTTAACCATTTCAATTGCGCTTAATAATAATGCCGTAGGATTTGCGATATTCTTACCTTTTATATCAGGCGCACTGCCATGCACGGGTTCAAATACGGCACAATCAAGACCTATATTCGCACCTTGAGCAACCCCTAAACCTCCGATTAAACCGGCGCAAAGGTCGGATACAATATCACCATACAAATTTGGCAAAACCAAAACATCAAATTGAGAAGGGTTTTGAACAAGTTGCATACAAAGATTATCAACAAGAATTTCTCTTGGTGTAATATTTGGGTATTCTTTTGAAACTTCTCTAAAACATTCTAAAAATAAACCGTCTGAAAGTTTACAAATATTTGCTTTTGTAACGGCACAAACTTCGCTTCTGTTATGTTTAACTGCATATTCAAAAGCCCATTTGCATATTCTAGTTGAACCTTGACGGGTAATTAATTTAATACCCTCAACTCTATCTTCGTTTATTTTATTTTCAATTCCGGCGTACAAATCTTCGGTATTTTCTCTAACAACAATTAAATCAACATCATTAAAAGGAGTTTTAATCCCCGGGAGATTTTTTGAAGGGCGAAGGTTTGCAAATAAATCAAGTTCGCGCCTAAGTTGTACATTTACGGAACGAAAACCCTTACCAATAGGTGTTGTAACAGGCGCTTTAAGCGCTACTTTATTTTTCTTAATCGACTCAATTACACGATTTGGTAACGGCACATCGCCTGCTGCAACAACATCAGCACCGGCAGTTTGTAAATCCCAATTAATTTTAACACCTGAAGCCTCTAAAATTTTTACAACCGCATCGGTTATTTCAGGTCCTATACCATCACCATTAATTAAAGTTACATTATACAAGGTCAAAATCTCCATGCTTTCTCAAGTGTTCAATCAAACCACCGTCGTTTAAAAGTTTTATCATAACGTCAGGCAGAGGGGTAATTTTTATTGTTTCATTTTTTGTAATATTTTTTAAAATGCCGTTTCTGATATCAAGCTCAAGCTCATCTCCCGCCTCAATATTATCGGTATTGCATTCTATTGCCAAAAGCCCGATATTAATTGCATTTCTGTAGAAGATTCTTGCAAAACTTTTTGCTATAACAGCGCCGACTCCTGCTATTTTAATAATTTGCGGCGCATGCTCACGAGAAGAACCAAGCCCGAAATTATTTCCTGCAACAACAAAATCACCTTTTTGCATTTTTGAGGCAAATTCAGGATCGGCATCTTCTAGAACATGCTTTGAAAATTCTTCAAGATTACTTCTTAAATGAAAGAGTCTGCCGGGCGCAATATGGTCTGTAGAGATGTTATCGCCAAATTTAAAAGCACGTCCTTTTTTTATTAACTCCATTTTATACCTCCAAAAATGCTTTATTTTTCTTAACCATTATAATACAAAAAACAAAATTTATACTATAATATATATTATGTTAAAAATCGCTGTTATAGGTTTAGGGTTGATAGGCGGTTCAATTTTAAAATCGCTCAGTGAAAGTGATTGGGAAGTTGCTGCTATTTCAAAATCAAGTTACGACAAGGCAAAGAGCTACACCCCTTACGCTTCGGATATGATAGAAGATGCAAGGGGTGCAGATGTGGTTTTTGTATGTTCACCAATGAATGAAGCGAAAAATGTCTTAAAAAGACTTGAAAATATTGTATCTCCAAAATGTATTGTATGTGATGTATGTTCGCTAAAAAGTTTTTTGGAAGGCGGATATAAATTTAACTATATAGGCACTCATCCAATGGCGGGAACTGAAGAATCAGGATTTGATGCTTCTAAAAGCGAGTTGTTTTGTGGTGCAAAATGGGTTATTACAAAAAGAAATGCCATTTTAGAAGAAGTAATAAAATTTATGGGTGCTGAGCCTGTTTTAATGGATTCAAAAACTCACGATTTTGCTGCTGCACAAATTTCTCATTTACCAATGCTTTTGTCTTTTGCACTTTTTAATTCCGTTAAAACTAATGAAGCTAAAACAATTGCTGCAAGCGGATTTAGAGATACAACAAGACTTGCTGCAACAAATGAAATCTTGGCAGCTGACATGTTGAAATTAAATAAAAAAAATATTGATAAAAGTATAGATTTGTTTCTTGAATCTTTAACTTACTTGAAAAACCTTAAAGATGATGAGAGAATAGAGGTGCTTAAAAACATAAGTCAAAAAAGAGCGCTGATGTATGACAAAAAAGGCAAGAATATATTTAATCCTAAATAATATAAAAAATTATATTTATCAAAAATATCGCCAAATGCCCATTTTGGATAAATATATACTAAAACAACTTTTAGAAGTATTTTTAATGGGTGTAATTATTTTTACTTCCATTATTTTTGCCTCAGAAACTTTTACGCAACTGATTAAACAAATAACTCTGTATGGTATACCGTTTAACATAGCTTTTATGATGATTATTTTAAATTTGCCACAGGTTTTTGTAATGACAATACCTATTTCAACACTTTTTGCAACGGTTATGACCGTTAACAGGTTAAGTCTTAATTCAGAAGTAACGGTCTTAAAAGCTTGTGGCATAAGTATTTCAAGAATGGCACGTCCAATATTTGCTTTTGCAATAGTTATGACATTTGTGAGTTTTTTTATAAGCGAAGTTATAGTTCCTGCAACCAGTATGACATCAAAGCACCTTGCTATATACTCGCTTCAAAAAAAACATGTTCCTGAAGGAAGAATGAATTTCACCATAAAAGATGCGGACAAAAACAATGTTCTAAAGAGGCTTATATACATTGAAGAATGCAAAAACAAAACCCTAAACAATATTACTTTAGTTGATTTATCCGACAAAGATGCAATTCAAATTGTTCAAGCAAAAGCGGGAAGAACAGGGGCGCTGGGCTGGATTTTTAACGGCGGAGTAATTTATACAATTTCAAAAAGCGGAAAAATCTTTAACACAAGTCTTTTTGATGATTCAACGGTAAGTTTTGGTATTGAAAATGCCGAAGGTCTTGTTAAAGAAACAGCAAGTCAATATAATTTCTTTAAACTTTTAAAATACATAAACAAAAACAAACTCAACAAAGATTTTATGGAAAAATTAAAAATAAAATATCAGGTAGACTTATATGATAAATTAGCACTGCCTGTTACTACTATTGCTCTTACTCTTGTAGGCATTCCGCTTGCAATAACACCTCCGAGAGTAAGGTATAACAGGGGATTTTTATTCAGTGTACTAATTATTTTTGTATATTATTTAATAAGAGCCTTTTCGCTTAATCTTGGGGAAACAAAAACAATATCACCGTTTATGGCAGCATGGCTGCCCGTTATTTCAATATTTATAATAGGCTCTTTCTTGTACTATAAAAAAGCCTATACTATAACTTAAAGTGCAATTTTTGAAAGAACATCAGGAAATTCATCTATCAGCACTTGAGCAAAAACAAGAGGGTCGATTTGCGTTGCAACAACTTGCAGCAAATCAGGCGGAAGTTCTTGAACCATAGGTATTAAAAACTCCGGATCAAGAACAGACATACACTGCAATATATCATGTTTTTCCATTGTCCTCATTGGATTAGTTAAATTCTCGGGGTTAATTTCTTCAAGCAGCTTCGGTTTTTCTTTGCATAAACTAACCATAAGGTCAACCTTATCACGTTTTTTCATACCTTGCAGCATTTTTGTGAAATCATCATCTTTAAGCGATTCCATAAATTTAAGTTGTTCTTCCTGATTTTTTTCTTTCATGACAGGACCAAATTGCTCAACCAAAATTCGCTCTAGTTCGGAAGGGTCAAGGGCTTCAAAATGTTTCATTACATCCTTGCGTTCAACTTTTTCATTTTCAAAAAACTTATCCATTTCTTCTGTTGGCATGAGAAGAAAAATATCTTTAAGTGTAAATCTTTGCAGCACAACACTCATCAATTCTTCGGTCGGGAGTTTATTTAACATTTCGATAATTTTATCAACCTTAAAATATCTCAAACCCCATAGTAAATCATCTTGTTCAAGATACGGGATAAGCTTGTCAAGGTCATTTTCGGATAAATTTCTTATAATTAAATATCGGTTCTTAGGGTCCATTAACTGCAAAAGCTTAGCAAGCTTTTGCGGGTTTTGCATGGCAGATGAAATTAGTGCAGCATAATCATTGCCTTGCTCAAGCTCTAATTCCATTACTTCTTCAATGCTTTTTGAAGCATACTGATTAAGCCTTTGAGTAGTAATTTCAAAGTATTGCGTTAAATAATTCAAATCTAAATTGAGTTGAATCACTTTTAACCCCGTAAAAATTTTGCTGCTATATAAATTAACAAAAATTTTTACTTTGAATTACGCAGATTCAATAAATTGTAACATTGCTTAACAATTTATAGCCTGAGCACAATCAGCGCAAATTCCTTCTGCATTAAGATTACGATATTTCCAGCAGCGTTCGCACTTTTGTCCTTTGGCTTTTTGAATTTTCACTTTGTAACCGTCCTGCTCAAACTCGCTTATAGTATCAAATTCTGCACTATCATCCGTCAGAACATGAGAAACAATGTATAAATCTCCCAAATCATCTTTATATTTTTCAAGAAGTTTTTGATTAGAGGAGTTCTCACAAGTTATTAAAATATCAACTTCCAAAGAGCTTCCTACGATTTTTTCATCACCGGATCTCAATGGCTCAATTGCATGTGAAACAATATCACGAGTTTTAAGCAGCTCTGTAAATTCATGTTCAAGTTCTTCATTATTCCATTGCGGCTGAACTTTTACCCAATCCGAAAGCAAAATACTTTCAAGACCGTTTCTTTGGCACTCAGGCATATTTTGCCAGATGTCTTCCGCTTGGTGGGGCATAACAGGAACCAAAATTCTGACAAGCGTTTGCAAAATTTCATGCATTACCGTTTGACAAGCACATCTAGATAATGACTTTTTACCGGACGTATAAAGTCTGTCTTTTACAATATCCAAATAAAAAGAGCTCAAGTCAACCGCTGCAAAGTTTTGAAGGTATTGAAAATACTTATAAAACTCATATTTTTCAAAAGCCTCATCAACATTCTCTATAAGTTTATTTAGTCTTGAAAGTGCAAACTTGTCAATGCTTTTTAAGTCTTCGTATTTTACATAATCTGTTTTAGGGTCAAAATCAAACAAATTACCGAGTAAAAATCTTGCCGTATTTCTTGTTTTCTTAAAAATTTCAACAAGTTGTTTGATGATATTTTCGCCGATTTTGATATCATTTCTGTAGTCAACGCTTGCAGCCCACAATCTTAATACATCAGCACCGTATACTTTTGTAACTTCCTGCGGCAGAACAACATTGCCCAATGATTTTGACATTTTTCGTCCTTCGCCGTCCAAAACAAAACCATGTGTCAATACTGTCTTGTAAGGGGCAACTCCGCGCGTTGCAACACATGTCAAAAGAGATGATTGAAACCAGCCGCGATGCTGATCTGAACCTTCAAGGTACATCTCAACAGGAATTGTACCAAGTTCACTTGAGCGCTTTTCGACAACTGCAGACCAGGAGGAACCGGAATCAAACCATACATCCATAATATCTGACTCTTTTTCAAACTCATCACAGCCACATTCACATTTATACCCTTCGGGCATAAAATCCTTTGCTTCGTATTTAACCCAAGCATCGGAAGATTCTTTTTCAAATTTATCAGCAATTATGTCAATTGTTTCATCGCTGACAATTGCTTTACCGCATTTCTTACAATACAATACAGGAATTGGCACACCCCATGCTCTTTGACGTGAAATACACCAGTCAGAGCGATTTTCCACCATATTTGAAATTCTTTTTTCACCTGCCGAGGGTATCCACTGAACATTTTTAATAGCGTTTAATGTTTGATTTTTATATTCACCAACTCTTACAAACCACTGCGGAGTTGCTCTGTACATAACCGGATTTTTGCACCTCCAACAATGCGGATAACTGTGAGTAATGGGCGTTTGTTTTATTAGCGCATTTAATTCTTTTAATTTGTCAATCACAATTTGATTACCCTTGTAATAAGGCACTCCTTCAAGTTCCGGAACTTGTGATGTCCAACGTCCTTTTGAATCAAAAGGTGAAAATGTTTCTATACCGTATTTTTGACAAACCTCCCAGTCCTCAAGACCATGACCGGGGGCGGTGTGAACAGCGCCTGTGCCTGCCTCAAGAGTTACATGTTCACCTGTAAGGATTGGAGAAAATCTTTCATACATGGGATGTTTTGTTTTAAGATTTTCAAGCTGAGAACCTCTGAGTGTTTTGCCCTCAAGGTTAATATTTTCCCACTCTACATCTTTTGTAAAACTTTCCAGAAGTTCCTTGGCAACAATGTAATTTGCACCTTGATATTCAAAAATTTGATATTCAAAATCAGGATGCAGGCTTATTGCCATATTCGAAGGAATTGTCCAAGGAGTTGTTGTCCAAATTATACTGTAGAGCGGTAAATTTGATTCAATATTTGCCATACTGTAAATTTTTTTGCAGTCATCATCAATAAATTTAAATTTCACATATATTGACTCTGATGTATGATCTGCATATTCAACTTCTGCTTCAGCCAAAGCAGTTTCACAACTTGCACACCAATAAACAGGCTTTAGACCTTTTTCAATATAGCCTTTTTTATACATTTCATAAAAAATTCTGATTTGACGTGCTTCAAATTCAGGCGCAATAGACAAATATGGATTTTCCCAATCGCCCCATACGCCAAGACGTTTAAAATTCGCCTCTTGACCTTTTAAATTTTTAAGTGCAAATTCTCTGCATTTTTGTCTTAGTTCATAAGGAGTAATTGCTTCTCTGCCACCCTTTATATTTTTTACAACCGCATTTTCTATAGGCAACCCATGAGCGTCATATCCCGGAACATAAGGTGCATAGTATCCTTTTTGAGATTTATATTTAACAACAATATCTTTTAATATTTTATTTAATGCTGTCCCGATATGAATTTTATCAGAACTTAAATAAGGAGGACCGTCATGCAGAATGAATTTATTTGCTTTATCTCTTTGAGCAATATTTTTTTCATAAATTTTGTTTTCTTCCCAAAATTTTTGAATTTCTACCTCTCTAACAGATGCATTAGCGCGCATGGCAAGTGTTGTTTGCGGCAGATTAAGCGTATTTTTAAATTCTTTTTTTTCCTCTGGCATATACTTAATTCCTCTTATATTTATATAAATATTTTATGATAAAAAAATATTATTAGCAAAAATTATTCTTCACCTGTTTTAAAAAAATACGCATACTAATTTAAAAGGAAAAATATGTTAAGCATTACATCAAATTTTACAAACGCGGTAAAACCGACAACAAAACTATATACAAGCATAAAAAATAATGCAATGAATTTCAAAGGAAATATTGACGGTCCGCAACAAGATACTTTTGAAAAATCACAGGCAGACAAAAAAGATATTGCGCTTGCAGAGCAACTGGAAAAAAGAGGGCTGGAAGCTTTTAGAAAAAAAGAATATTCAACCGGACTTGTTTACCTTGAAAAAGCACTTGAAGTAAGGGGAAGCGCAAAAGCATACTTTGCAGTTGGCAACATGTATAGCGAACAAAAAAAATACGAAGAAGCAATTGCAAGCTATGATAAGTCTTTGGATATACAAGCCGACTCAACGGCATATCGCATGAGGGGTATTGCCAAAACAAAACTGGCGCAAGCAAAAAAAGGTAAAGAAGAATACGAAATGCAAAAACTTTTAAGAAGTGCATTGGATGACTTTACAAGCAGTTACGAATTAGTGCAAAATCCTGATTTGCAAACACTAAAAGGCAAAGTTTACATGACAATTGGAGATTATAAAAGTGCGGTAGAAGCTCTTGATATAAGCATCGAGCTCAATGAGCAAGAACTTGCACAAAATCCTGACAATCAAAAAATAAAAACAAAATTGTACGATGCATATTTGAAAAAAGGTTTATGCTACAGAGCAATGGCAACTTCAAAATACTCAAAAGAAATAAACAGTGCTTTTGAAGCATTTAGTATGGCAATTAATTATAACCCCAATTCTGCTTTTGCATTTTACAGAAGGGCACTTGTAAACCCCGAGCAAGCAGATGCAATATCTGATATGAAAGAAGCAATAAGACTTGAGCCTAATAATCCCAAATATTATGAAGTCTGCAGCAATATGCTTGCTTTTTCTTCAAATCCCGAAGATTTAGAAGAAAGTATAAATTATCTTGCCCAAGCAATTTTCTTAAAACAGTAATATTTACTTGCTTTTAATTTTTAATGTGTTACCCTGAAAACTATGGATAACACATTAAAAATAGCTATTCCCAATAAAGGAAGACTTTCAACAAAAATTTATGAATTATTAAATAATGCAGGTCTCAGTTTTGGCACAAAAGACGAGAGATGTCTTAAAATTGCTACTCGTGACGGTAAATATTCATTAATTTTTGTAAGAACACAAGATATACCAAGATTTTTGGAAGCAAAAGTAGCAGATGTCGGCTTTACCGGTTGGGATGTAGTAACAGAAGTCGGAGTTGAACTTAGCAAAATAAAAGAATTTGATTTTGGCGCATGCGAAATGGTTGTAGCGGTCAAAGATGACGACCCTTATAAAACAGCTGCAGATTTACCGAATGAACTTAATGTTGCAACATCTTTTCCTAACATAGCAAAAAAATACTTTGAAAAATTAGGCAAAAAAGCTAATATTATTGAAGTTTCAGGTGCTGTCGAAATTACACCTTCGCTTGGTTTATCCGATGTTGTAATTGATATAACTTCAACAGGTTCTACATTAAAATCAAACAGATTGAGAATTATAGACAAAATTTTAAAATCATCTGCAGTTGTTGTTGCAAGAAAAAATCTGGAAGAAGATAAACAAAAAAAATTAAATTCTCTTATGAGGGCACTAAATTCGGTTATTGACGCTCAAGAGAAAAAGTATCTTATGGTGCATGTACCGAAAGATAAAATTGAAGAAGTCAAAAGCTTTATGCCCGGATTGTCCTCCCCCACAGTTACACAGCTCTGGGGCAATAATGATAATGTTGTAATCCATGTTGTTGTAGATAAAGACAAAGTTTACGACAGCATAGACCATCTGAAAGCAATTGGCGGAAAGGGAATATTAATTTTAACAGTTGACCAAATGGTACAATAATGAAAAGCAATATTGAAAAACTCCTTGAAACAATGAAAATCTTAAGGAGTGAAAACGGTTGTAAATGGGACAGAGAGCAAACACATAAAAGTGTTCGCGAAAATATGCTTGAAGAAGCTTATGAAGCAATTGATGCCATTAATTCAAATGATATGGCACATTTAAAAGAAGAACTCGGAGATGTTCTTTTGCAAGTTGTATTACATTCGCAAATTGCCGATGATGAAGGTTTTTTTAATTTTGATGATGTAGCAAAAACAATCAATGAAAAATTAATACATCGTCATCCGCATGTTTTTTCCGACACAAAAGTAGAAAATGTAAAAGAAATTTTATCCAACTGGGAAAAACTAAAACTTGAAGAAAAACCCCACCGAAAAAGTATTTTGGATGGTATTTCAAAATCTCAAAGTGCTCTTATGAAAGCACAAAAAATCTCAAAAAAAGCGGTCAGGGCAGGATTTGAATGGCAAAACATTGAACAATTACAAGAATGTATAAAAAGCGAGTTTCAAGAATTCAAAACAGCAAAAACACAAGAGGAAAAAGAGGAAGAATTCGGAGATATACTCTTTGCGCTTGTAAATTTAGCAAGGTGGAATAAAATCGATGCCGAACAAGCACTTAATATAGCAAATGAAAAATTTATAAAAAGGTTTAAAAAAATGGAAGAAATAACCAGAAAACCGCTTGAAAATTTAACTTTTGACGAGTGGGAAAATTTATGGGTTCAAGCCAAAAAACAAACATTGTAAAACCTTTACACTAAAACCATTTTAACGTATAATCAGCCTATGAAAAAAATTATTTTATTTTTCATTTTTACGTTTTTTTTCACATGTGCTACGAGCGCTAAAACTATTGAATTTTGTGCAATTTCAAATATTGGACTTGAAGTTAACAAATCAACAAAATATGCAGATATAATGACCCCAACCATCAGTAATTTACTTACTGCAACAGAACAATTAAACAACAACGGTTGTGAGTTTGCACTTTTTTTAGGTGACAATTTAAAAGGACCCGACAAATACAATCTTGTAATGTTTGCAAAAATAATCAGAAAAATTAAAAGACCAACCTATGTAAATGTAGGCGACAAAGATGTTTCACAAACAAAAAATTTAGATAAAAAAGAATATTACAGGGTTTTAAAATTATTTTCAAAAAACAAAATAAAAGAACTACCATGTATTAAAAAAATCAACGGCTTTGTCTTTGTTTTTATGGATGGAGTAAACCAATTTATACCAACGCAAAACGGATATTATAAGGAAGATGAAATTGCATTTTTGGATGAGATGCTAAGAAAATACAAAAACTATCCCGTGATTATTGTAGGGCATTATCCAATCTTTGCCTCTAATGAAATAAAAGAAAGCATGTTGCCCAACAAAATAGGTGATTTTCAAACAATACTTTCTCACCACAACAATGTTATAGCAATAATTTCAGGACATCACAATATTGATGAAGAATACAAATATGAAAATATATATAACATAAGTGTTCAAGGTTTAGAAAAAACAAATGAATACAAAAAAATATTTATTGACTATAATGAAAAAACAAAAGAAACATTTGTTAAAACAAGAATTTACAGTGTAGAACAATAAAAGCCAAGGAGTTACAATGGAGAAATTTTATCTTACGATTAAAACATTCTGCCAAAAGCATTCAAATATTTTGAATGTAGTTATTTTGGCACTGTTTTGTTATTTATTTTTATTTCAAAATCTCGGAGTTTATCCGTTGATTGACATAGACGAAACAAGATATGTAAATATGTCACGAGATATGTTTTTTTTAAGGGATTATATTACACCTTATCTTAATTTTGAAAATTTCCTTGAAAAACCCCCGTTGTATTTCTGGCTAAATGTTATTATATATCATATTTTTAATGACACCGGAGTTTTTGCATCAAGGTTTGCTACGGCTCTTATTGCTGCTTTTAGCGTGTTTTTTACTTATTTCTTTGGCACAAAGACCATGCAATCAAAAGCTTATGGCTTAATTTGTGCTTTTGTTCTTTTATCCTCAGTTTGGTTTTTGCTTTTATCCCACATAGCGATTTTAGATATGGGATTTATGGCGTTTTCTATGGCAGCCATTTATTGTGCAATCTTAAGTGAATTTTCAAAAGAACAAAATAAAAAATATTGCTGGTATTTTGCATATTTCTTTATGGCATTATCTGTTCTGGCAAAAGGTTTAATAGGCATAATTATCCCTGCAATGGTCGTATTTTTATGCTTCCTTGCATTTAGAAAAATTAAAGAGCTTTTTAGACCAATATACATTATTCCCGGGATTTTAATATTTTTACTGGTTTGTATACCTTGGCATATATTGGTATTTAAGACCCATGGCATGCTTTGGTTTAATGACTATATTGTAAAGCACCATTTTGCACGCTTTATAGATTCTTCTTTGGGTCTTGGCAGAAAACAACCGTTTTTATTCTATCTACCAATAGTATTTGCAGGTATTATGCCTTGGACAATCTCATTCATATCTCAAATATTCAGAGGTATAAAATCCGCAATTAAAAACTATAAAGCCGCAAAATCAATAAAGGTTTGGTTTACATCAGACACAAATGATAAAAAAATCATTCTTTTTGCTGTAATTTATGCTATTTCAACATTTTTATTCTTTTCGGTTTCAAGCTCAAAACTTCCTACATACGTGCTTGCTCTTTTCCCCGCGCTTGCATTGATTATAGGTTATTTTTGGTGGGGATATGTTTGTTTTGATAAATACACAAAAAATATCAAAATCTCCAGCCTGATAACTTTTGTCATACTTATTTTTACAGGTATTTTAGGTGCAATATGCTTATATTTCCCGCCCCAAGCATTAGCATCATACATACAACAGGCAAACTCTTTTTATCATTATGCTTGCACTTGGCTTATAGTAATGCCTTTAATCGGTTGCCTGTGTATAATTGCGAAAAATCGCTCTCTTTTATTTATTTCACACGTATTTTTAATGCTTGGCGTAATAATGATTACAACAGTATATGTTTTCCCTATGATTACAAACTATGGGCAAGATGAGCTTGAAAAATTTTCAAAAATGGCAGCATCTGAAACAAGTAACGAACTTGTAACGTTTGGATTTGCCAAAAAATATTCATTAATGAACGATTTTGATAAGAAAATCATCTACATAGTACATTCTGATGCAAATGGAATTAAAGAGCTTAAAAATGCTACGACAAACAAAGGCAATAAAAAAGTCTATGTAATTATCAGAAATGATGTATATGAAGTTTTTAAACCCCAAGGATTATTCAAATCCTACACTACTGTTGAAAAGGCTAAAAAATACATTCTTCTGGTGAAATAACTACAATGGAATAAATACGCAAAACTCGGTACAAAAAGTATCGGGTTTTGTTTTGTCACATTTTTTACAATCGAAAAATATTGAACCGTTATGCTTTTCAATTATTTTCTTGCAAATTGCAAGCCCAAGTCCCGTACCTTCCCCTACTTTTTTTGTAGTAAAGCCTGCTTGAAATATTTTTTTCTTATTCTTTTCTTCAATTCCAAGCCCATTATCCTTAATTGAAACAACAAGTTTTTCATCGCAAACTTGTGTTTCAATTTCAATACATGCGCCATATTCGCCAATTTTTTGTATCTTTTTTTCAATTGATTGAATTGAATTCATAAGTATATTTAAAAATACCTGATTAAGCATATTTGGATAACATTTAACAAGCGGAATATTGCCATATTTTTTTTCTATTTTAATTCCTTTTTTTGTTTTATGTTTCAATAAATCTAAGGTCAAATCCAACTCTTGATTAATATCTGCTTCTTGTTGAACCATCTCATCCAATCTTACAAACCGTTTTAGGGATTGAACCAAATTATTAATACGTTTTATAGCCTCATAATCAATTGAATTTAAATCTTTTAAAATTTCCGTATTGTTTTCTTTACTGTCATAAATTTTTTTTGCTATTTCATTATTGGCACTAATTGATGCTAAAGGAGTATTTATTTCATGGGCAACTGATGCAATCAGTTGACCCAAAGAAGCCATTTTTTCGGCATTTATAAGTTGCAACTGGGTTTCTTTAAGCTCTTTTATAGTATCTTCCAATTCCTCTTTCTTTTTAGTCACCTGATTAAATAAAATAGCTTGAAAAATTGCACTTGAAATTTGCCCTGAAATACCCAGCAAAAGTTCTTTTTCGATTTCCCCAATTTCTTTTTTGGGAGTTAAAATTACGATAATCCCCAAAACCTCCGAACTTTTAATAACCGGTATAATAATTCTGTTCAAAGGTGCTTTTAGCGGCTCTTTTGAATTATTATGTTCTTTTAGGCAAAATTGGAAAGAATTTTTATTGTCATAAATATTTTTTAAAATTTTTTTATCGTAGGTCAGCATTTCGCCGATTTGAGAAGAAAAAGACGTAGGATAAATATACTCTAATATAAATCTTTCCTTTGATTCGGTTGCATAATATACCTTATGCGCACCAAAAATCATGCTTAGTTCTTTAAGTGCAGTTCTTATAAGGCTTTTGGTATCAAGAGTTTCTCTGATGCTTGTTGAAATTCTGTTTAAAAGAGCCATTTTAAGCGCCTGATTTTGAGCCTTTGAATTAGTATTTGAAAATTCAAGATTTTGAATTTTCAAAATCTCATTTTCTTTTCTCAACTTTTCAAGTTCTAACTCTTTAGTAACATCATAGAAATATACAACCTTATACTTTTTAAATGTAAAGGATTTAATAATATAATAAAGATATTTACGTTCTTCAAATTGATACAGTGCATAAGTTGTAAAATCTGTTTTTGCTTTAATTGCAGCAATAATGGGAGAATAAGACATAAGCTCGCTGCTCTCGAGCAAGCAAATGTCACAATAAAATTTATAATTAAGTTTTTTTAGCGCATCGAGTCCCAAAGAACCGTTTAGTCTGGCAAAAGACTTGCCAAACGCTTTATTGCAATACAAAACACACTCGTTAATATCATAAATTATCACAGGTTCTTTTAAATTATGATAAAAACTTCTTAAAATTTTACTCATAGATTATACACAAAAAAATGATTATAGAACAAAATCATCCGTTGTTTTTTTAACGTAAAGACCAAGACCAATTGGCTTGTAGCTTGCATTTTCATTTTTTAGATTAAAGTTTTCTTTATTAAGCTCATTAAGTCTTTGCCTTAGAGTTTCGTTCTCTGTTTTAGAACGTATAAGTTCAACTATAATCTCGTCAAGCCCGTCCATTTTTTCACTTAGGACATCAGAGATTTTTGAAACAATATTATTTTCAAGATTTTCCAGCTTAGCACCGACATCTAAAGATTGATACGAGGCGAGAGATGCTACAGCATTTTCTTTATTATATCTTGATTTTGCACGGGTTAAAAAATTTCCCTCACTTAAGTTTACAACTGAAGTTTCAATATCTTGGGTTCTCATTTCTTCCTCTTGTTTTTTAAGCTTCATGCGCTCTACTACTCTATCCACCTTTGCTCTCTTTGCATCACGCGTTGAATGTGTATGTTCATATAGTTCCTTAACTTTTCTAAGAACATCAATATCGCTTTTAGAAAAATAAACATTACCAAAACCGTCTTTTTTAGGCTTTAAACAGGCTTTTTGACACCAACTGGACATTTGTGCCGCACTTGTATTTAAGATTTCCTGTACCTGACTTGCGTTAATTATTTCTTCGACATTGGTATCCGTTGCTTGATTGGCTGTATAAATTCCCACCTGATAAATTCCTCAAAAACTAGATAACAATATTATAGATTAAATTTTTCAAAAAAGTAGTTTTATTATTTAAATTTTACAAAAATTGTAATATAATTTTAAAAGTAAGACGGATAGGGGATTTTACTTTAAATGGAGTTAAAAAAAGGATTTTTTATAACCTTTGAGGGAGCTGACGGCTGCGGAAAAACTACTCAAATTAAACTTTTAAATGAATGGCTGAACAAAAAAAACTATAAAACCATTGTTACACTAGAACCGGGCGCAACGGATTTAGGTAAAAACTTAAGACAAATCCTCCTGCACTATGAAAAGCCCGTATCTGATGAGGCGGAGATGTTTATGTACTTGGCCGATAGGGCTCAACATGCTCAAATGATTATAAAGCCGGCACTTGAAGATAAGACAATTGTCCTTTGTGACAGATACACAGACTCAACTGTTGCATACCAAGGCTATGGCAGAAACGGAAATATTGAAAAAATTAATACCTTAAATGAAATTGCGACCAAAGGACTAAAAAGCGATTTAACTCTTTTGTTTGATGTCGAAAGCGAAATTGCCCAAAGTAGACTTGGCAAAACAAAAGACAGATTGGAATCTCAAGGTATACAATTTCACAAAAAAGTACGCAATGGTTATCTTGAACTTGCGAAGCAAAATCCTGAAAGAATTAAAATAATTGATGCAAACAAAACAATTGAAGAAGTATTTTCAGATGTTCAAAAAATTATCGGAGAGCTTTTAAGTATATGAAAAAAATAATTGTTGCACTGTTTATATTTTTTACACTTATCTCAAAAGTTCAAGCACAAGAACTTATGGATGGAATAAAACTCTTAAATTCAAATAAATTAAATAAAGCATGTGAATTTTTTAAAAATTATACCGATAACAAACCAAACGACCCTGACGGACATTATTGGCTGGGTCTATGTTACAAACGAGCAGGACAAAATCAGCTGAGTGCATATCATCTGCAAAAATCTTTTGAACTTTCACAAGTTATTGAAGATATAGATATAACAGAACCCATCGGCTTTAAAAATCAAAATGATTATCTCGATATTGCCCAGATGTATCTTGAAAGCGGGGATTTTGATAAAGCGCATACATATTGCGATATGACATTAAAATTAAATCCCGATAATGCTGATGCCTATACAATGAGGGCAAAAATTTATATTGCGCAAAATGATAAAGACAACGCTCGCATTGCCGCAACAAGAGCAATTCAGGCAGATAATACTCTTTTAAATTCGGAATTAGCCAAAGAATTTGATATTGTTGAAGTTCCCCCTTTTGATTTTGAATATTACAATTCAAAAGGTGTCGAATATTTTTACAGAGGCGAAATTAAAAATGCAGTAAGCTGTTTTGAAAAATCCCTTGATATGAATTTTAAAAATGTGGTTGCGCTCAATAATCTTGTACGCGCATACATTAAATTGCAACAATTTGATAAAGCAAAAAATGCCCTTAAAAAAGCCCGCATTTTTAATCCTAAATATTTTGAAACCTATATGAACTTGGCACATATAGCAAAAATGGAAAGCACAAAGGCAGACATAAGCGAATTTAGCAGAAAAAAACATTTAAAAGAACAGCAAAATTATTTAAAACAAGCCATAAAAACCAATCCAAATGATAAAAGGGCATATTTGCAGCTCGGTAATTATTACATTGAACAAAAAGAATATGAAAATGCCGTCAAAAACTTTGATACCGCTCTAATATATGACGATGAATACTATGAGGCATATTTGGGCTTGGCAATAGCATATATTGAAATGAACAATCCTCAAAAGGCTCTTTTAGCCCTAAGAAATGCAGGTGCACTAAATTCTAAATCAGATGAAATTTCTTATTACCTTGCAAAAATGTGTATTCTCGATAACAGATTTGATGAAGCACAAGAATACCTTGAAGATGCCGTTTCAAAGGCGGAAAATCCAGAGTATTATCTTGAGTTAGGTAAAATTTATTATTATAAAAACGATTACAAAAGTGCTTTTGAAAATTTTCAAAAAGCAATCACTCAAGATGTACGCTTAAAAAATACATCAGAGTTACATAACTATCTTGGACTTTGTTACTATAAAACAAAAGATTTAAAACGTGCTTTAATAAATCTTCAAAAAGCAGTTGAACTTGAACCCGATAATGTAATTTATATGTATAATCTTTCTCTTGTATACAAAAGCACACGACAAGATGATTTATATCAGAAACTATACAATAAAATTTTACGTTTTGAACCAAAAAGCACTCAAGACTACATTGATTTAAGCACAATATACTATGACAGAGGACAAAGTGATATTGCAAAAACCATTCTTGACAATGGCATAAAAAAAATGCCCGAAGCAAAAGCCCTATACAGCGCAAAATTAAAACTACTCAAGACTTTAGGCGATCAAGAAGGTGCAAAAAAGCTAAAAGAAATTATAGACAAGATATTCTAAGCCTTAACCCTGCCATAAATATCTTTATAACGAATAATATCATCCTCAATAAGCTTATCACCCTTTTGAACTTCAACAATTTTCAATTCTTCATCATAAGGGTTTGCAAGAGAATGCTTAACTTTTACAGGTATATCTATGCTTTGCCCCGGTTTTAACATAAATGTTTTATCATCAAGCGTTACACGCGCAGTCCCTGTTAATACAACCCAGTGTTCCGAACGATAATTATGCGATTGCAAGCTTAACTGACCTTTTTTATATACACAAATTGTCTTTGTTAAATAACCTTCACCTTGGTTTAACACAGTATAGTAACCCCAAGGGCGATAAACTGTTCTATGGATTTTAAAAGTATCATCCTTAATTTCTTTTAATTTATCAAAAATCTTTTTAACATCTTGTGCCTTATCTTTTTTACAAGCAAGGACAGCATCTGATGTTTCCACAATCACAACGTCTTCAAGACCGACGCCTGCAACAAGCCTGTCTGAACCGTACAAAAGGGTATTTTTGCAGTCGGTTTCCATAATATTACCGATTTTAACATTGCCATTATCATCTTTTTTGTTTATGTCATAAATCGCTTCCCAACAACCCAAGTCATTCCAATCCGATTGCAAAGGAACAAGAGCAATATTTTTTGCATGTTCCATAATTGCGTAATCTACTGATATAGAAGGCATTTGATTAAAGATTACATAAGGTATGTTATCATCTTTTGCAAAGTCAAATTTTTCATAATTTTCATAAATATCTTTGGCATATTCTTTAAGAGCATTAACAAAAACGGAAGCCTTAAACATAAATATGCCGCTGTTCCAATAATAATTACCGTCTTTTAAATATTTTCTTGCAGTTTTTTCATCGGGTTTCTCTTTAAATTCTTCTACCTCAAACCCGCCTTTTAATTCTTTATGTGTTTTTATATAACCAAAACCGGTGTGCGGAAAATCCGGTTTAATACCAAAGGTAACAATATGACCATCTTTAGCAAGCTTTTCACCTTCAAGAACAGTTTTTGAAAAAGCCTTTACATCCTCTATTAAATGATCTGAAGGCACCACTATTACAACATCATCTTTGCCTTTATCAAGAATGTACTTAACTGCAGCAGCAATGGCGGATGCCGTATTTTTTGCCGCAGGCTCACTCAATACAACAGGATTTTGCGCAAGTGCATTTAATTGAGTTTTGACATCGCCGGCATGCTTTTGATTTGTAATGCTAATAATATTTTTTTCATCTATTAAGTCAAGAAGTCTTAAAAATGTCATTTCAAGCAAGCTTTTTTTAGAATTATTTAATCTTAAAAGCTGCTTAGGATAAAGTTCACGCGACAATGGCCATAATCTTGAACCTGAACCGCCTGCTAAAATAATCCCGTACATCTTTTACTCCCTGCAATCTGTCTTTATTGATTATACAACAACTTTGACCTATTTGCCAATAAGATATTTTTCCAGCGATTCCTCCCAATCCGGCATTAAATTATCATTATTTAACACGCAATAATGCGGTCTTTTCGCCGGACGCGGAAAATCACTTTTATCAATAGCATTAACACTTACATTGCGTTTTTTAATTTCAAAAATTTTCTTTGTAAAATCGGCCCAGCCCGCTTGACCGGACGAGCATAGATGATAAGTACCGTATGGTTTATTTTCTTTCATTATATTAATAATTTGTTCGCATAAATCCTTTGTCCAAGTGGGGCAGCCTATTTGATCATCAACAACACTTATCTCGCGCCTTAGCATTGAAAAGGTAAGCATGGTATCAACATAATTTTTTGACCCTTTGCCATACAACCAGCCCGTCCTTATTATGTAGTATTTTTTGCATGTTTTTAATATTTCTTCTTCACCTTTTAATTTAGATAAACCGTAAACATTTAAAGGATTAGCATTGTCAGAAGTTTTATAAGGCGAATCTTTTGTACCGTCAAAAACATTATCCGTACTCACGTATAAAATCGGCACATCAAGTTTTTTAGCTATTTTTGCAAGATTTTTTGTCCCAATATGATTAACCCTGAAGGCTTCTTCTTTATGAGTTTCCGCTAAATCAATATTTGTGTATGCAGCAAGGTGGATAATAAAATCTAAGCTAACTTTGTTTATTATTTCATTAACCATTTTTGTATTGGTAATATCGAAAATTTTACTGTTAGTTGCCCAAAAAAGCCAACCTTCTTGCTCTAACATAGGACATAACTCTTGCCCTAAACTCCCTGTTGCACCTGTAACCAATATTCTCATAAATTAATTCCTGTATATTCTAATTCGGGGAAAATAATACGGATAAATCATCCTTTAATCCATTTATATATCAGATAATTGTGCTAAAATCAATATAATGAAAAGAATTGTATACATAATTTTAATATTACTGGCTACACTTTTACTTTTAAAAAGTTGCCTTAAAAAAGATTTTGGTTTTGATGAAAATGTTTATCTTGGCGACATTCGAGCACTCGAGGTTACAAATTACGATTTTGAAAAACCAAAAAATATAACAATAGATGGTGTTGACTATCTTCAAGCACGTGGCGAAACAGGAAAATTTGGCGGAGAGATAATATCCTCAACAATTGGCGAAGGACCTAAAACTTTTAATCCTTTCAATGCAAATGACAATACTTCCGCACAACTCGCAGGAATAATGTATGACGGGTTATTTACAACAGATCCTTATGATGGCTCAATCATTCCAAAACTTGCAAAAAGCATAGAAATTTTACCTGATAAAAAAACATACATAGTACATCTTCGCCATGGAATAAAGTGGTCTGACGGCAAAGAAATAACCGCAGATGACGTTATTTATACTTATGGAACAATAATTTTTGGTGGCTTTGGCGACACTGCGACAAGAGATTCTCTTTATATTGAAGGAAAGTTACCAAGCGTGGAAAAAATTGATAAATATACGGTTAAATTTACTACCCCAAAACCCTTTGCACCATTTTTAAGAATGCTTACCACGCCAATTGCGCCAAAACATGTTTTTAAAATAGCAACAGACAAAGGAAAAAACTATTTTAGGAGTTATTTGAGCACAAACGCTAAACCGAGCGACTTTGTAACATCGGGGGCATTTAAAATTTCCGAATACGTACCCGCGCAAAGGGTGATTTACAAAAGAAACCCAAATTATTATATGATTGATAAAAACGGTCGAAAACTGCCCTATTTAGATAAATACGTAATTTTAATTGTTGGAGATTTAAACAATGACACGCTAAAATTTGAAGGCTTGGAAACAGATATTGTAAATCTGCAAGGCTCAATGGTAGCACGTTATCGCGAGCTTGAAAAACATGGTGATTTTACTTTATATAATCTTGGACCTACAACAAGTACAACTTTTATTGTCTTTAATATGAACACAAGAAAAAACAAGGAAGGAAAATATTACGTCAATCCTATAAAACAAAGATGGTTTAATGATTCTAACTTTAGAAGCGCTGTCGATTGGGCAATCGACAGAGAAAATCTTGTCTTAAATGTTTTATCCGGTGTTGGGGAACCTCTGTATACTTCAGAATCTATTTCAAGCATATTTTTAAATGAAGAAATTGCAAAAGGACACAAGCAAGACATTAACTATGCAAAAGAACTTTTAAAAAAATCAGGGTTTTATTTAAAAGACAATAAATTATATGATAAATTCGGCAACAGAGTGGAATTTGAACTTTTAACAAATGCAGGTAACACACAAAGAGAGGCAACAGGCGTTAGTATTAAAGAAGACCTGCAGCAGTTAGGGATGAAAGTAAATTTTAAACCTGTTGAGTTTAATTCGCTTGTTGCAAAACTTTCAAATACTTATGATTGGGATGCCATTTTAATTGCGCTTACAGGCAACCCGCTCGAGCCGCATTCTGGGCACAATGTCTGGACGTCTGACGGGGCTTTACACCTTTTTAACCAGCGAAGTGAAGAAGATTTGAAAAGTACGGATAAAATATTGCCATTTGAAAAAGAACTTGATAAAATTTTCAAACAAGCAGCTCTCGAACTTGATTTTAAAAAAAGAAAAGAGCTTTATAACAAGTATCAACAAATTGTAGCAGAACAAAATCCTGTAATTTATCTGTACAGTCCTGCGAATATTATCGCAATAAGAAAAAAATTTAAAAATATTTACCCTACTGAATTAGGCGGCACTTTGCACAATATAGAAGAAATTTACATTGATTGAGGAGAAAAAGAATGATTGAAAAACTTGCAAAAATTCAAGTTGTTATGCTTGGGCTGATTTTAGGTTTATGTCTTATTATTGGCGCATCAGTACTATCAAGCAACTTTAAGAAAAATGAAATTACAGTAACAGGCTCGGCTTATGAAATTGTAAAATCAGACAGTGCAAGCTGGAAAGTTCAAGTTTCAGCAAAAGCACCGACTTCAGTTGAAGCATATAATAAACTTGTATCGCAAATGCCCCTTGTTGTAGATTTTTTAATTCAATCAGGAATTAAAAAAGAGCAAATTTCATATCTTGGAATAACAAACTACCCTACATACAAAAGAGATGCAAAAGGCAACTATACTCAGGATGTCGCTTTTTATAATTATGACCAAATATTAAAAATTACATCAGACAATCCTGAGCTTGTTAACAAAGTCTACCTGCAAATTCCGTCTTTAATTCAAAAAGGTATTACATTGCAAGCCTTTTCTCCCGAATACTATTACAGCGATTTAAACAAGAAAAAAGCGGAACTTTTAAAAGCAGCAACAGCAGATGCTAAAGTACGCGCAGAAGGCATGTTAAAGGCAACAAACAATCATGTTGGCAAAATTTCATCTCTTAAAATGGGTGTTATGCAAATAACTCCTGCCGATTCAAATGAAGTATCAGACTGGGGTATAAACGACTCATCAACTATTGACAAGAAAATTACAGCAGTTGCAAATGTAGTATTTTCGGTAAGATAAATTAAATAGCGAGGCAAATACCTCGCTATTTAATTTTTATAAATTATTTCAACTTCATTGCCGTCAGGGTCTTTTATAAAAGCAATTCTTTTTATTGTAACAGTGCCATCCTCATTTTTTAAATCAAGATTAAAAGGTTCACCATACATAAGCTCATAGCCCATATCTTTAACTTTTTGCACAAATGCCCCCATATCTTCACACTCAAAAGCAAAATGTCCGAATGTTTGACCTGTTTTATATGGGGCAAGCGGTTTTTGCCAATTATCGGTAAGTTCAATTTCCGGCGCACCTTCATATTCTGCTAAAAAATAAAGCGTACAATCATCTAAATCTTTTTTATTTTGCAATTTCAAACCAATTAATTCTTGATAAAATCTCAAAGATTCTCTTAAGTTGTTAACTCTTATCATTGAATGCAAATATTTCATAATAACCTCCTGAAAATTATTCTATCACAATATAGTAAAGATTATTTCCCCTAAAGTTCAATCTTTTTAACAAATGCGCGTTTTTTGGCAAATTATCCGAATTTTGCGCACAAATAACCCAAATTTTACCCTTCTTTAGATTGCAAAATTCACTATTTTGCGGACAATTTTGTTCATATATTATCTCATTATCAAAATTATATGGTTTATCATAATTTAATGTATAAAACCTAAAAGCCTGATGTGCACCGCGTTTCAGATATATAATTTCATCATTGACCACATTTTTTGACAAATAAGAAAGTAAAGGGCGCATTTCTTCACGATAGAGTGTATTTTTGTTAACCGTAAAAAAAATAGAATAAGCAAAATATGGCAAAAATACTAGAAATAACAGATAATTCAACACATTTTTATTATTACCTATTGAAAAAATAAAAATTAAAATTAACGGCACAAGCGGCAAAAAAAGCCTTGCATTAAAGGGATACAACGATAAAAAAGATGCCAAAAAAGGACTTATAAAAAATAATATTAAAAAAACTTTTTTACAGTCATTTTTAAAAAGGAAAAAAGAGATAATAAGCAAAACGGAAATAATTATAAAATTTGCAAAAGGAAATAGAGCCGAAAGAAAAAGTTTAAAAAGTACAAAAAAGTTTCCAAAAGAATATACAAAACTATCCTGCCAATAATTATGCAACTGAACATTACCGGAAATAAAATTCAGATGCAAAAAATAAAAAGGCAAAAAAGAAATTAAAAAAGTAAATATAAATATAAAAATTTTTTTTGAAAAGATACAAGACTTAAAATTAAATATAAAAAACATTAAAAGAGGTATAAAAAGAAAAAGTGCAAAATGTGATAACCAAATTACCAATGCATAAAAGATGCTAAATATTGCAAAGTTTTTAAGTCGCATATTTTTAAAATCAAAATAAAGACAAAAATAAATAAACAAAAGCGCAACAAATAAATCACAACTGTATTGCTTAAATTCAACGGCATAATAAATAACAAAAGGATTAAAACAAAATGCAAAAAAAGCACATATTTTCTGAAAATCAGTTTTGAAAAGTTTATTCACGCAAAAATAAAAAAGAACTGTCGAAAAAATAAAACACAAAAGCGGAAAAAGCCTTAATGCATACTCATTAACACCAAATAATTTAGTTGAAAACAAAGATATTAACTTAAATAATGGTGGTGCACTTTGCAGAAAAGTCACATTATTTAAAATGCTGTCTTTCAATAAAATATTATTTGCAAGTGCTGCTTCATCCAACCAAAGAGAACGACAAAGTAAAAACTTGAACGAAACAACAAAAAGCGCAAATATAAAAATAATAATATAAGGTAAAACTTTTAAATTACTTTTTTTAAACATTTCTAAAATATTATACTAAAAAACCCCGATAAAAAATCGGGGTTTAAACTTATATTGCAAATAAATTATTCGATAATTTTATCTACAACGCCGGCACCAACAGTTCTGCCACCTTCACGGATTGCAAATCTCATACCTTGTTCGATAGCAACCGGTGCAATTAGTTCAACGTCCATTACAACGTTATCACCAGGCATAACCATTTCGCCGTCAAATTTAATTGAACCTGTAACGTCAGTTGTTCTGATATAAAACTGAGGACGATATCCGGGGAAGAACGGAGTATGACGACCACCTTCATCTTTTGTTAATACATACACGTTAGCAGTAAATTTAGTGTGAGGGTGAATTGTACCCGGTTTAGCAAGTACTTGACCGCGTTGAATATCTTTTTTATCAATACCGCGGAGTAGAGCACCAATGTTATCACCTGCTTGACCTTGGTCAAGAAGTTTTCTAAACATTTCTACACCTGTTACAGTTGATTTTTTAGTTTCGCCAAATCCAACGATTTCAACTTCATCACCAACTTTAACAACGCCACGTTCTACTCTACCGGTTGCAACAGTACCACGACCTGTGATAGAGAAAACGTCTTCAACAGGCATCAAGAATGGTTTGTCTAAATCACGTTCGGGAGTAGGAATGTAGCTGTCGATAGCATCCATAAGTTCCCAAATTTTATCTACCCATTTATCTTCGCCACGTTGTACGGAAGGATTAGCTTGAACAGCTTCTAAAGCTTTTAGAGCTGAACCTCTGATGAAAGGAATGTTGTCACCGTCAAATTCATAAGATGATAACATTTCACGAACTTCCATTTCAACCAAGTCAAGAAGTTCTTCATCATCGACCATATCGCATTTGTTCATAAATACAACCAAACGAGGAACACCAACTTGACGAGCAAGCAAAATGTGTTCACGAGTTTGAGGCATTGCACCGTCAGTTGCAGCAACTACAAGAATTGCACCGTCCATTTGAGCTGCACCTGTAATCATATTTTTTACATAGTCAGCGTGGCCGGGGCAGTCAACGTGTGCATAGTGACGTGTGTCAGTTTCATATTCAACGTGTGCAGTTGAAATTGTAATACCACGTGCTTTTTCTTCGGGAGCTGCATCAATTTCGTCGAATTTTTTAGCTTCGGCCTTACCCGCAGCAGCCATAGAACCTGTAATAGCAGCAGTTAATGTAGTTTTACCATGGTCAACGTGACCAATGGTACCCACGTTAACGTGCGGTTTGGTTCTTTCAAATTTTTCTCTAGCCATAAGATAGATTCTCCTTTTTAAAAGTGGTGGGCAGGGGTGGATTCGAACCACCGTAGTCGTTAGACGGCAGATTTACAGTCTGCTCCCTTTAGCCACTCGGGCACCTACCCATATTAAAATTTAAACACAAATGCCCTTGACGAGATTTGAACTCGTGGCCTCTCCCTTACCAAGGGAGTGCGCTACCCCTGCGCCACAAGGGCATATACAACCCTTGACGGGTGCGCCATGTCTTTAAAATTTATTTTTAATGTGCAATTGTAGAAAATCTGCCGATGGAGGGAATCGAACCCCCAACCTACGGTTTACAAAACCGTTGCTCTACCATTGAGCCACATCGGCATTTTAGTTGACATGTACAATATTATTAAGGACAAGGCAAACTGTCAAGCAAAATTTATATTTTACCCCACAGTTTGAGAGATATTTTATACTTTAGTCGCATAATCAGCAAATTTATATTCAAAATTTTATAATTTTTACAAAAATTTCTTGCAAATTCATATAATTCTAAATCAAAATCAGTTTTTACAATCCAAAAATTAAGCATGGAAACAGTTTTTTTATAAAAGATATTTTCAATGCCCATAACATAATCTCTTGAATAGTTGAGTGCAAGTGGCAAAAAATGCACAATGAGTCCTTTATTTAAGCTCTTGTGCCCTTTTCTGTAGCAATAATATTGCTTTTTAATATATGAAAAACTCTTTGCCTTTTGCAAAACCTCCCAATAAAAAGGTAAATCTTCTGCAAATAAAAGCGGTTTAAAATTTATATTGTTTTTAAGTAAAAAATCTCTTTTATAAAATTTTGTACACAATTCATAATTTGTTTCATACAAAGCATTCTTTGCATCAGCTTTATCAAAAGGGCGCGGAAGTTTTTTAATTTTATCAAGACGATAACACTTATTTGAGAATTTAAATTTATTTTTATTTTCCCAAAAAACAAAATAAGGGCAAAAAAGCACATCGACATCTGCACGCGAAAGCTCACAAAAGGCATCTTTAAGCATATTTTCTTCGATATAATCATCACTGTCTAAAAATAATACATACTCGCCTCTGCACTCTTTTAAGGCGATATTCCTTGCATTTGCAACACCATTGTTTTGTTTCAAATGTATAATTTTAATTCTGTTATCTTCAATTTTTTTTATAATTTCCAAAGTATTGTCATAAGAACAATCATCTACTATAATTAACTCATAATCCCCAAAGTTTTGGTTTAGCACACTAAAAATACACTGTTTGATGTATTTTTCACTATTATACGCAGTTATGACGATTGAAAAAAAAGAGCTTTTCATATTATAATTTTACAATAAAAGTTCATTTGTTATAATTAATTAAAACAGTTTTTAAGTAGAGAAAGCAGATGCAGGTTATTCAAACTATAAACGATACAATAAGAATCCTCTTTAGCCCCATTGAGGAGGACTTTAAGCTTCTGGATTTTCTTTTGGTCCAAGAAGCTGACAACAGATACCTTGCCCAGATTATTGAAATATACGACGATAAATATGATGCCTCTCAAAATGTGGCAAGAGTTAAGCTGTTTTTTAAAGTAAATGAAAAAGGCGAAGTGTTTGGTTATGACCATTTTACACCTTCTAAAGAATGTGAAATTAAAAAAATAAAACGTGACGAAATTTTAACTTTTATTAATGAAGGAAAAGAATCGCTGACAATAGGGCTTGATTACCAAAGCGGCGAGCCTTTTGATATTAATTTTGATTTTCTCAGAAATAATCCTGTAATTTTTGCAGATAAAATAGAGCAGTCAAACAACATAAGTCTTCATCTTGCAAATGTTCTTTCAAGATATAAAAAACATAGCGTTATTTTTGATTTCAGCGGCACAATAGAAATCAAAAAAGCTAAAAAACTTGTTATGACAAAAGATGCAAAACTTCCGCTTGATTTTAACAGCATAAATTATATATGGGAGAGGGGTCTTTCCACAGCTTCTCTTGAAACTCAGGCTATTTGCAGAGAAATATTTAATGAAGTCCAAACATTTGCAAAAAGTGCGCCCGAAGGTTTTATACCTTTTAAAAAATTCCTTGACGTAATTGAGATTCAATACAAAGCAACCCCAATTGTCGAACTTACGGTATTATTAAACAAATTAAACGCATATCAAAAAAATAACATTTTTGCCAATCGGAAAAAGGATTTTGAAATAATAAAAAAATCCGTAGAAGAAAATGAAATAACAATCATTGACTTTTCTGAACTCAAAACAAGCTGGCATAAAGAATTTTGTGAATTTGCCATAAGAAATATTGAAAACGCATTTGTATTTATAAGATTAAATGAAACAAATGCGGATGCCGATTTAATAAACTTTATTTATGATAAAAAGCCCAATATTTCACTTGTGCCGAGTATTTCATACACATATTCAAAAATGCCGCACATCATAGAACATGTTAACAATTACTTTCTTTTGCCGACACTTAATCCAAGGCGCGATTTTGGTGCTGCAAATTTTGAGCTGGCTTCAATTGCCAAAGACGAATGTATTTTGTTCGGGCAAAACAGCGAAAACTTCATATTCACAATAAAAAATGACAGATTTTTAAATAATGACGATACAGATAAAAAAACTCAAAAAATTATAAATCTAAAACTCAATGAAGGCGCTTCAAAAGAAATTGACTTAAGGGAAAAATTTAAAAATCGCAGCATAGCGGAAAACGAATACGAAAATACTGCGCAGGAACAAATTCCGACAGAAGAAGAACTTGATTTTTTCGAACAAATGGAAATTAAAAATAAAACGGAGGAAGAAAAAACCCTTGTAAAAAAGCCTGAGGAAAGTAATGTTGAAGAACATTACGAAAAAGACCAATTTTCAGAAGAAATACAAACCCCTGAAAAAGATAAACCTGAAGGTAGCCAAAATGACCTTGAGAAAACAGCACAAGAAATTCAAATAATTGAAAATGCCAAAACAGTAGAGGAAATGCAAGCGGAAGAAATTGTTCAAGATGCCCCACAAGAAGAATACTCTTTAGAAACAGCGGAAGAACCCGCGCAAGTGCAAGCGGAAGAAATTATTGAACAGCAACAACAGGCTGAAATAATCCAAGAAACATTTGAACCTGTCACACAGGAAAGCATTGAGGAATTGGTTATAGAATCAACGGAAATCGAACAAGAAACAATTGAAATAAATGAAAATCCAATTGAAGAAACAATAGAAACAACTTTTGAAGAAATTTCGCAAGAAAATTTTGAAGATACCGTTTTGCCTGATACCGAAACAATAGAAACAACTTTTGAAGAAATTTCGCAAACAGCTGCTGAAGAAAATATTGAGGATTCAAAAACAGAAACAGAAACTACGCAAGATGTATTTCAAAATATACTTGAAGAATCCGAGCAAGAAAATGAAAGCGAAGAAAATAATGACGATGCATTATCTCTGGATGCACTTGCGGCACAATCGATAGAAAACACTTTCAGCGAAGTAATCGATAAAGAAGATGAAGAAACAAACACACAAAATTCTCCGGATACAAAAGATAAACTTATTGTAGATGAAAATGTGGTTATAGATTTAGAAAAAATCAAAGAACATATTGATACACAAAACGGAAGTGAATTACCAATATTTAAAAATAAATCTGCAAAAAAAGAGGTTATCAAATTCAAAACAGGCGATATGGTTGAACATGATAAATATGGAAAAGGCGAAGTTATAAAAGTAATTAACTACGCAAATCGTTCATTATTGCAAATTAATTTCGAAGAAGTAGGCAAAAGACTTTTAGACCCTGATATAGCAAATATAAGAGAGCTGCAAGAAGAATAAAAACTACTTCATAAATTCATTTAGGTCAATAAATTCAACCGCTTCTTCTATCGTATCAAAAGTGTGAATTATATTATTTAAAAATACATAATTAAGCGCTTTTTTAACATCTTCACAAGGCTTAACCAAAATAAACAAACCTTCTTTTTGCGAAGTGGCTTTATACACATCTGCAAATATGCTTGCATAACTGTCGGAAAATATTTTTATATGTTCCAAATTAAATATAATATTTGGCTTGCCGGTTAAAACATTTGTAGTTGCTTCTTTTAAAATTTTATCAAGATATTTTTCATTGTTAATTTTGTATATCGTCATTACGCAAATAGAATCATTAATATAATACTTTTGGAATTCTTCATTAACTACTTTATTTGTCGAATTTGATATAAATTTCAAAATACCTTCATGCCACTGAGGTTGTTTCGGAATAAACTCATCCACACCAAACTTATAGCACTCCTGAATCATTTTTGTATCATCAGTACCTGAAATTACAATGAGTTTGAAATCTTTTTCCTCCTCATTTTTAATTTTATTTGCTTCCGCTATTAGTTCAAAGCCGTCTTTTGCATCCGGCAAAAATAGGTCAATAATTAAATAATCAATTTTTTTCTTTTTAAGTTCGGTTAACGCTTCTTCTTTATTTCTTGCAACATAAACATTGATACCTATTTTCTTCAACATCGAAGTAAGTTGATAAATAGACAACTCCATATCATCAACAATAAGAACATTAATGCTTTCTGCAGTAAAAAAACTTAACGGATAATTAAAAAAGTTTAACTTCCTTTCAAGAGCTATAAGAGCGCGCGAAACAGTTTCCGAACTCTCAATCTCGGGACTGACATCAATTCCCGAAAGTTTTACTAAATTTAAAAATTGTTCATGTGTAAGTTTAATTTCATCTTCCATAATTTTAATTATACAATATTATCTCTAAAATGCTACAAGAAAAATTTTTGTAATATAATAATAAACAAAAGGGACAACAACGGGGGTGTTCATAATGCAAGAAACATTAAACACAAAGGCTTTCGGCAAAAACGATATAAGAGGCATTTTCCCTTCGGAAGTTAATTCGCAATTGTTTTTTTATGCCGCAAAAGGATATGTAAATTGGGTTCGCGAACAAATGATAAAACTCAATAACGAAAAAATACCCGCAGAAGATATGCTTTTTTGTGTTTGTATGGATGCCAGATTGCATTCGAAAGAATTAAAAGATGCAATTATACAAGGTATTTTGTCGCAAGGTGCAAATGTTATAGACTTGGGTCTTGCCCCGACACCGCTGGGATATTTTAGTGAATTTGCAAAAATAGAAAAAGAAATAACGGAAGGTAAAACCGTAAATGGTGCTCTTATAGTTACAGCTTCTCACAATCCGAGTGAATATAACGGACTTAAAATGACATTTAACAAGGCATCACTCAGCGAAGAACAAATTAAAGAAGTAAAAGAATATTCAATAAAAGCTTTTGAAAATGCAAAAGAAGACACATATAGGACAATAGCCTGCGGTTTTAATAAAAAATACGATATTATTGAAAACTACTGTGACAAAATTTCGGATATGTTTGACAAAATAGGCAATAACATTAAAATTGTAGTAGACTCTGCAAATGCAACCGGTGGGCTTGTTGCGCCTCAATTATACAGAGAATTGGGCTGCGAGGTAATAGAATTATTCTCGGAACCTGACGGAAATTTTCCAAACCACCACCCCAACCCCTCTGATGATAAAACTCTTGAAGCCTTAAAAAAAGCGGTTGTCGAAAACAAAGCAGATTTTGGTATAGCATTTGACGGTGATTCAGACAGAATAGGTATTGTAAGCTCGCAAGGAAAAACAATTTCCGGCGATAAATTACTTTTAATTTATGCACTTGACCTAATAAACGAGCTTAAAGCAAGAGGCGAAAAACCAACTGTTGTAAGCGAAGTAAAATGTTCGCAAGTTTTGTATGACACAATAAATGAAAATGGCGGCATTGCAATAATGCACAAAACCGGACATGGCTATATAAAATCAAAAATGAAGGAAACAAATGCACTTTTAGCAGGTGAAATGAGCGGACATGTATTCTTTAAAGACAGATATTTCGGTTATGACGATGCAATTTATGCAGGTTGCAGACTCATTGAAATTGTGGCAAAAAAGAAAAAACTAAACCCTCATTTTGATTTAAAAGAGCTTATTGCGCCCTTTGACAAAGTTCATTTATCACAAGAAGCGAGATTAAAATGTCCTAACGAGTATAAAAAAGCAGTGCTTGAAGAACTTAAAGGCGAAATATCGGATAAGCTTTTTAATTCAAAAATAAAAGAAATTATTACAATTGACGGGTTGAGAATTATTTTTGATGACGGTTTTGCACTCATAAGGCAAAGTAATACGGAACCTGTTTTTACACTCAGATTTGAAGCAAAAACAAAAGAAAAATGTGAAAATTACCAAGATATTCTTTGCAATTTAACAAATAAACTTGTTGAAAAACACACAAGTACAAAAGTATAATAAAATTAAACTTTATGGCAATTTTAATTTTAGTAATAAATGACTATAAAATATAAGATTAAGATTGATATAATTGAAAATATGAAAAAAATCCTTACTAAATTTATTATAACGGCTTTTATATTTACTCTATGCGGTTTCTGCACAAAAACATTTGCAGCACCCACACTTCCTCTTGCAAACCATCTTTCAAAAATAGAAAACGATCTTTGGGGTTTTGAATATGGCAGCGATACGGAAAGCGAACGAATAAGCAGAATTGAAAAAAATGTTTTTGGTCAGGCAAACGCTAATGAAAGCATAGAAAAAAGAATTGAAAAAATTAATCAAGCGCTGGGTATAGAATCACAAAAAGAAGCGCAAAGCAGCGCGGGCGAACTTATGCAAGAAGAAGTAGACGGTGTAAATTACCCTCAAATTGACCAGTTGGAATTAAAACTGTTTTCAAAAGTTTACGACAAAGAAAATATATATAAACGCCTTGAAAGACTTGAAAAAAAGATTTTCGGCTCGCCGCAGGAAGGAGATTTGGCATCAAGGACAGATAAGCTTAAAGGCTATTTAAACATTGATACTACTCCAAAAACTGTATATACAAGGGAAGATACGTTTCAAAGCTATAGAAATCCCTCAAACCCTTATGGCTCATACAATGAATATGACTCTTACAATTCCGATATGGGCATACAAATTTCCGGTCTTGAAAATTCTCTTTTTGGCAAAACTTTTTCCCAAGACCCGATTGGTTTAAGGCTAAACAGGCTTGAACGTAAAATTTTTCAAAGAGATTTTTCTTCCGATGACGATGTTTTGCGTATGCAAAGACTGCAAGCAGCAGCAAGTGCAAAGAAAACAGCAAAATATTACGATATGAATAAAGCGCAAAAATTTACCTCTACAGGGCTGCAAATAGGCACTTTGATTCTTATGATACTTGCTATGATATTATAATCGGCAGTTGATTTTTAAATAAAATCATAAGATAATATTTTTATGGATAAGAAATTAACAAAAACTACGGTTGCAGCGCTCATTTTAGCCATTACAATGAGCACAAATATATGTTTTGGCGCAATGACAAAAGAATCAATAAAATTATATAAAAGCGCTCAAAAATTTGAATCCCAAAACAGATTAAAAGATGCAATTGACCTTATGGAAAAAGCTCTTGCAACTTCACCGGATGATATTACATTAAACACAAAACTTGCAGGTTTATATTCTCAAACAGGTGATTACGACAAAGCTTTAAATATATATCAAAAAACATTAAGGCTAAAGCCTGACGACGGGTTTTTATACATAAGCATAGGCAATCTTCTTGAACAAAAAAACGATTATGAAAATGCCCTATACTCATACAAAGAAGCCCTTTCTCTTATGCCTGATTATAAGTATAATTACTTAAATATCGCAAATGTTGAATATATATTAAAAGATTATGCAAATGCAATAAAAAACTATAAAATATTTTTAGCACAGTATCCGGACAATACTCAAGCAGCAACTAATCTTGCAACATGTTATTTAGACAGCAAAGATTATAAAAACTCAATAGAAACATTTCAAGATGTAATAAAAGAAAACTCATCAGACTTTAAAGAATGGGGCAGCTATGGGCTTGCTCTTTTGAGGGACAAAAAATATAACGAAGCAAAAGAAGCTTTTGACAAAGCAGTCAAAATAAATCCGTCAGATTATACATCATACGGAAATCTTGCAGTCGTACAATCTTATTTAAATGAACAGGAAAATGCTTATGCCAACTTTAAAAAAGCATTTGAACTTGAGCCAAATCTTACATCTTTAAAATTTGATTACGCTTCACTTTTAACAAGAATGGGCAAATACGATGAGGCAATAGTTGCTTATAATGATTATCTGAAAAAATATCCGAATGATACAAATGCTTACTTAAATCTTGGCATTTTATATAAGGGTACGCAAAAACCAAAAGAAGCAATTGCAGTTCTGCAAAAAGGTGTCAAACTTGATGTAACAAATACGGATATGAAAAACGAACTTGGTAAAAGTTATTTTGATAACAAAGAATATGATAAAGCCATAATTATATACAATCAAATACTCACACAGAATAAAAATAACCTCCAAGCCTTATTCAACAAGGCGCTTGCCTATCAAGGTTTAAAAGAATTTAAAAAAGCGGAAACAATATACAGCTCTCTTTTAAAAGAATCTGTCGAAAATCTTACAAAATACAAACTTGAATACCCTGATATTCAACAAGCATTAGTTTCAAACTATATTGCTTGGGCGAATTATTACAATACCAAAAAAGATTATAAAAATGCGAAAGAAACTTATGCAAAAGCACTTGCAATAAATCCGGATAACACAAATGCTTACAAAGGACTGGCAAAAACATACGAACATATGGGAATTAAAGACTTGGCAGTTGAAAATTACGAAAAAGCAATTCAAATCGAACCGGAAAATCCAAGTCTGTTTATGAGCTATGGAGAAACTCTTGAGCATTTGAATGACTTAGAACAAGCTCAAGGTGCTTTTTCAAAGGCAATCGAGCTGGATAATAAATCGAGCGAAGCTTATGTTCTATCAGGCGACAATTATTTAAAACAAAAAAATCTTGAAAAAGCTATTGAACAATATAAAAAAGCTTTTGAACTTGCAGACGATGATGATTCAATCACAATTAAAATAGGTAATTGTTACAAGTATTCAAATGAAAATACGAAAGCAATGGAATATTACACAAAAACGCTTAGCATCAACCCTGTAAATGAAAATGCTTATTTTAATATCGGGCTTATTAATTATGAAAATGAAGAATACAATGAAGCAATTGCAAACTTTTCAAAGGCAATAGAATTAAAACCTGATTTTGCCTATGCATATTGGGGTCTTGGCTCTTGTTACGAAATTATAAATCAGCCAAAAGATGCTATTTATAATTATGAAAAATATACCGAATATGCGCCTGATGAAGATTCAAAAACCAAAGCACAAGAAAAAGTAGATCAATTATACAAAGAACTTGTTAAATGAAAAAAATAATACTTATTTTATGTGCTTTTGCACAGATTTTTATCTTTTGCGGGTGCAGCAAAGAGCCTCTTATAGTTTTTAGCGAGCAAAATCCAAAAAACGGTCTGAATAAAAATCAAATTGAATACAATTTCAAAACAGGACAACCGATTTACTATGCAATAATTTCGCCTGAGGGTTTTGAAGATGATATGGTAAGAATATCCCTAAGCAAAAAAGACACTAAAAGTGAATTTTGGGGATATAGCAATTACCGTAATAAAACAATTAAACTAAAGGGTGAAAATTATTACAGTGATTATTTTATAATAAGAGAAGAAGGCATATTTGTATTGCAAGCTTTTCATTTAAGAAACTTAAGCAAACCTATTGCAACAGGGGTTTTTAGGGTATATGCAAATTAAAAATTTATTTGAGGACTTAATACAACATATAAAAAATAAATTATTTTCATCCAAATATATAATTAAAGGAAAATGTAAAAAATGCGGGCAATGCTGCTCTACAATTTTGTTTTCCGATGAAAACGGATATATAAAGACATCAGAGGATTTCATAAAACTGTGCAAAAGAAACAAAAGTTTATCGAGTTTTACAATAAACGGCAAAATTACAGATGTTGATGAAAATAATGTGCAATACGGCGCACTGCTTTTTAAGTGCAAATCCCTTAAAGATAATGGCGAGTGTGGCAAATATTTCTTTCGTCCGTTTTTTTGCAGAGATTATCCGTCAATAAATCCCGCATTCATACAAATGGGCGGCACAACTCTTGATAATTGCGGATATTATTTTGATGTAGATAAAAAATTTAATGAATATTTAAAAAACTAAATATTCTCGGGAACTTTTACTCTATAGTATTTTAGATTTTCAAAAGGACTTGTCTTTTTGCCTGCTTTATCAGGGTTTTTAATGGTAAGTTTATCATATTGAATTCTTGAATTATCTTTTCCTACCAGAAATAATACGTCGAACAACATTCTTTCGCGATATGTATCATAAGAAAAAGCAACTTTTACATCTTCAGGTCCCGCAACAACATAAAATTTATTTTCGGTCAATAAATCCTTGTCAGGATTATCTTTTAATAAAGATATGGTACCCTGATAACCGACTGCAAGATACTTGCCGAGCCTTATATTTTCATCAATCGTTATAAATTGTTTACCGTATATATATTGGTCGAAAAATAAAGGGCTTACACCATGTACGCCGGCCATACCATAGCTTATGCGAGAACCCCAATTTTTAACACGTGTTTGGAGGGAAGGTCCAAACCTTACAATTCCGGTTACATCGCCCGTACCATATAAAGTTGCACCCGCTTGCGTATATAAATAACCTCTTATATACATATCTTGTTCTTCATTTTTCTTTTCAAAAATCTTCTTTGACAATTGACCTTGCCACCTGAAACGTGCAGTACCAAACCTGCTGTCTTTCTCGCTGACACCATAGTCTGTTACATAACCGCCTGATATTCTTTGGCTAAATGTTGCATCCAAATCTTTAACTTTGTATGCTTTATCATAAACCAATTGGGCAATATAACCCGGTTGTCTTCTACCAAAAAACCACTCGTCAAAATAAGCATGGCGACCGTAATCAATATACCAATTTTTATTAAACTCATACTTACCGCGAACTATAAAATTTTCACTTGAAGTTGCATAAGCTGCCTCAATAAAATTTCTCTTTGACCTATATCTGGCAATACCGCCAATTCCTATACCCGAATCATAAACAATGGCGGGCATAAGTTTAAGTGTACCTCCAAAAGGCACCTCAGTTGCGTATCCCCAACCAAAATACGTACCAAAATCCCTTATCATACCAACTTCCGGCAAATTTGTTTCAACATAAGATTGGCTTTTATCTGTTAAAATTTCAGCACTGGCAGCTGTTGCAACCTTAAATTTTTTATAATAAATATCCGCATTTTTAAATGTTATTGTGTCATGGTCTCTTTTGCTTTCAATAATAATTTCTTTTGTCTTAATTTTTAAAGGCTCACTCCTTCTCTTTTTTAAATCGGATGTGGCAAATTCTTCTTGTACAATGGTCGGGTCTAAATAACCGAAACCTTTTGACTGCAATGTAAGTTCAATTTCTTTTGCAAGCTTCATATCGCCATTTAACATTTGTATTTCATCAGCATAAGCATAACCTTCTTGGGCCCTTAAAGTCATCATGCCTACAGTACCTTCCGGTTCATTCATAAGCACATTTTCTTCGTTCAGATTAATGCTCATAAAATCACCTTTTATACTTGAGTTTCCTTTTGTTAAAACTACGTTATCAAAAAGACGAATAATGTTCGTATCTTTATTGTAAATTGCCTTATCCGCGCTTAATGTAGTATTGTCGGAATAAGTTTTTATAAAAATATTGCCCCTTGCTTCTATCTCATTTCTATCCTCAAAATACTCCATTTCATCAGCATCAAGAGTTATTCCCTGCTTTGGCTTGTTTGATTGCGATGAAGATGAATTTTCATTAGGGGTTATTGTCTGTTCAGTCTGTATTTCTTCTTTTTTTTGTTTTTTTTCTTTTATAACATCGATAAGATTAGGAACTTCAACCCCCGGCCCCTCATAGACATCTTCTGACTCAAGCCCTCCCAAAGTAACATCTTGAACATCTTTTACAACTTTTTTTTCAATTTTTGAAGGGTCAATAGTGGGGGCATTTATAATTTCAAAAGCATGGGCAGCATCAATAAAATAATTAAACGCAACCAGAGAAAAAAGAGATATTATAAGTCTTTTAGCATTCCTCACTTTTTTACAAGCTTCCTCTATAAGACTGACCAAAAATATTTTATCGCAAAAACATTTTTTTTACACCATGCAAAATGCTTATTATCTAGGAATAAAATTAAAAGGATTGGTCGGATTACCATTCTGACGAACCTCAAAATGCAAATGAGGTCCTGTAGAATAACCTGTTGTACCGACATTTGCAATTACTTGCCCTTTTACAACGGTTGAACCTACAGATACCCTATAGCTGTTTAAGTGTGCATATAATGTAGTTGTAGGAACTCCGTTTATTCTGCCATGGTCAATAATTACAACTTTACCATATCCGCCATACCAGCCTACGAAAATAACTTTGCCCGAATTTGCCGCTTTAACAGGCGAATTCATGGGCATGCCGAGGTCAACGCCCGAGTGAAATATTTTTCTTTTAAATATAGGGTGAACTCTCCATCCGAAAGGTGAAGTAATCGGACCCCCGACAGGCCTTATAAAACCACCGGAAACAGTAATTTTTTGTTGATTTTTTTCTGATTTAACGGTTTGTTTATTAATCATCTCCGCAATTTCTCTGCTTTGACGTGCCAAATCCCTTTCTGCCTTTTCCCAAGTTGCGCGGTCTGTTTTTAACTTGTAAATCATTTTCTCATTTTGACTTATTGCATCTTGAATATTTTTTTGTTCTCTGTCGATTGATTTTATAGAACTTGCCAGATATCTTTTTTGCATTTCAATCTGACGTTTAACTTCAATAATCTTTCTTGTTTGACGCTGCATTTTAATAATATTGTCTTTATCTTGTTTCATAACAATGTTTTCAAAATACAACCTGTCTAAAAAATTGTTTACGTTATTTGAAGACAACAAAAACTCAACATAGCTTTTTCTTTTGGTTTTAAAAATTTGTATAATTCTCTTATTTGTTGCATTTTGAAGTGCTTTATAATCTGCCGTAAGTTTTTGAAGTTTATTTTCAAGGGTAATAAGTTCATCTTGTGCATTTTTATATTGTGCTTTATTCTCGTTTAAGGTCTGTTCGGTACGCTCAAGATTTCTTTGATTTTTGTAAAGCTTATTTGTCTCTATTTTCTCTAAAAGCTTTAGTTTGTGAATTTGCTGCTTTGCAACGGCACGCTTTTGTTCTACTTGTTTTGCAGTATTTATATTATTCTGCTGAGCACACACCAAAGGACTTGCACTTAATAATAATGTGCAAATAAAAATTAATAATAAAATTTTTTTACAAAAATAGTGCATAATTTAATTAATTGAACAAAATCGGCAACAGTACCGTTGCACCAATCATCCATGTGGCAAACATAACGGTTAATATTAAAATTATAATCTTTCTGTGTTTTCTAAAAAATTCCATTAGTTTAAAACTCTCACCAACTCTGTTATTAATAATATTTTAACCAAAAAAGGCTCTAAGTGCAAATTATAAAGAAATTTGTATCATTTTGCACATCTTTCATCTTCTTTATCAATTTTGCCGTCAAAATCATTATCAATACCGTCATAACAAGAATTTCCGGATTCAAAACTTTCAGGTATCGGATATTTAAAAAGGTATTTTTCATCAATTGAATTGTAAAGTTTAAAATAATACTTGCGATACCGGTTACCAATTGTACAATTTTTTAAAATTACAAGATTTTCATCATTCTTTATAACAGCATTTTTGGAAAAATTTGCACTTCCTGTTATAAATACACAACCGTCAATTAAAATATTTTTCTGGTGATTTTTACCACCCCAATTTTCAGCTTTTACTTTAATATTTGCTTGTTTAAGCCAATTGATTCTTTCTTTAAACTTTTGTGCACCAAGCGCATCAATAGTAATTGAAATACTTACTCCACGATTTTTCGCAGCGATTAATGCATTAATAATTTCTCTGTGTGTCAAATAAAAAGCACTTACCAAAATTTCTTTTTCAGCATTATTAATTTCATTTACAACAGGAGTTAAAATATCTGAAATCGGGGCAAAATATACGCTTATAACAGTATTGTTATCAAGTTTGAAATCCAGAAGTTCATTTTTTGTTTTAAATTTATGGAATAAACCGTTGTACATTTGCTCAAATTCTTTTTTATATACATTTGCAACAACTGTTGAATTTATTAAAGCAGCCGTATTGGAATTATAACCGCCTGTTCCTGTTGAAGATATATTTGCACTTGTAGTTAAAACTTTTTGATTATCAAAAATAAAAAATTTATTGTGCATTATAAAAGGACTGTTATCGCTTTTTGCATCAAAGTACTTTCTTAATTTATAAGTATCCGCATACGTGTCATCTGCACAAGGATTAGAATCAGTTACAATCCTAACATTTATACCTCTGTTTTTTGCCCTGATAAGCGCATTTAATATTTCATCCTGTCCTTCTAACCCATAAAGCGCGGCATCTATTGACATTTTTGAATTATCAATATTATAAATAATTGCCTGAGCCAAATTTGTCCGAGCCCTTTTTGAAGGCAGCGGATATGAATTGGGATTAATAAAATACATCTCTATAGAACCGTTTACAAAATTTGGAGTTCTTCTTTCAATGATTTCTTTATAACTTATTTTTGCTTTTGGAATAGTTGCTTTTGAATCTTTTATACGCTTTAAATACTTATTTTTATTAAACTCAAGAAAATATTCAATAGGAACATTTTTCCCGTAAGGCATTGCATAACCTTCTTTTAAAAGAAGGATTGCAACATCTTGATTATTAATTTCTATTCTTGCGTATTTATAGAACAATGACAGCGGCTCTTTTAGTTTAATATATTTCCCTCCCAAAAGCTTTTTGAGAAAAATACAGGTTTCTTCTGCGGACTTATCATTATCCGAGAAATAATAAATAATGTCTTTTAATTTGTAATATTCGCTACTTTGACACTTTGAATCACAATTTGTATCAATACAAATTTGACCCGTTTCATTAACATTTAAAATTTTATACAAAGGCATGGAACTTTTTCGTATTGTAAACAAAAAAGCCATACATAAAGTTAATACCAAAAACACATATAAGATTTTAATTCTCATATATGCCGAATTATCCGACAAAAAGAGGCTGTAAAATAAAATTTTAACAAATATTTACAAAAAACAAACTACGGTTAAAAAACGCTTGAATATTAAGTATGTTTTAGTTATCATCATTGTTACATAGAATATAAGTCAGAAAAGGTGCAAAATGAATCCTATTATTCAAGAATTAGAAAAAGAATATACTCAAAAAGAAATGCCGGAAACTAATCCGGGTGATACAGTTAAAGTTTTTGTACGCATCATTGAAGGTAACAAAGAAAGAACTCAGGCCTTTGAAGGTACGGTTATTAAAAAGCATGGTTCAGGCATCAATAAAACCATTACCGTAAGAAAAATTTTCCAAGGTGTAGGTGTAGAAAGAGTTTTTGCTATCTACTCTCCCCGAATTGAAAAAATTCAAGTATTAAGAAAAGGTCATGTAAGACGTTCAAAACTTTACTATTTAAGAGAGCGTTCAGGTAAAGCAACTCGTATCCGCGAAAAGATGGACAGACGTTAATCTGACACTAAACTTTTCCGATAAAGAGGTCTTATGGCGCATATACACTGGTTCCCTGGACATATTGCCAAAGCTCAACGCGACTTAAAAGAAAAATTAAGCCTTGTTGATGTTGTAGTAGAAGTTCTTGATGCCAGAATACCTTTTTCAAGCGCATATAAAAATGTTAGAAATTTAATAGGCAATAAATCGCGCCTTATTCTTTTGAATAAGGCGGATTTGTCTGACCCAAAATACAATAAATTATGGGCGCAAAAAATCGAAGAAGAAAGTTGTGCGCCTGTTATAATAACCGATTTAAACAATCAAAAAGACATAAACACAATAATTGATAAAATTGTTGAAATAGCAAATCCTGTTATACTTGAACTTATTAAAAAAGGACTTTTACCACGTGCAGCTCGTTCAATGGTTGTAGGGATGCCAAACGTAGGCAAATCAAGCACTATAAATCGACTAATTCGCAAAGGCAAGGCAAAAACCGGTGCAAAAGCAGGTGTTACGCGCCAACAACAGTGGGTCAGGATTAACAGAAAAGTTGAATTATTGGATACTCCGGGGATAATTCCTACCGCTCAAAATGACCAAAAACAGGCAATAAAGCTTGCTTGCGTTAATTCAATAAGCGAAAACGCTTATGACAGTGAATTTGTTGCTCGCGAACTTTTAAAATTAATCGAAGAAGCAGGGTATGAAGAACATTTAAGGCAATATTATAAAATCGAAAATGAAATCACGCTTGAAAACATTGCAATTGCAAGAAATTGGCTAATAAAAGGCGCGCAACCCGACGTTTTAAGAACTTCACAGTTTATTCTAACAAATTTTAGAGAGGGTAAAATTGGAAGAATCACTCTTGAAAAACCCCCTGTTTGATTTTGATGAAAAATTTAAACAAAAAAGAAAAACACCTCTGGGTATAGAATTAGAAAATTTCAGCCACGTTTTAGGCACGGACGAAGCGGGCAGAGGACCCGCAGCAGGCGGTGTCTGGGCAGCATGTGTATATTTTTGCAACCATGATGTTCAAGAAAAACTCACAAAATTAAATGATTCAAAAAAAATAAGTGAAAAAACTCGCGAGGAATTATATCCTGAAATTTGCGCCAACAGTATATTTTCAATAAAATCCGTTAATGTAGAAACAATTGAAAAAATAAATATTCTAAATTCTTCTCTTTTAGCCATGAAGCTTGCGGCACAAGAAGTTTTAAGCGCCATCGAAGCACAAATGCCGCTTTTATTAATTGACGGCAATAAAACTATTAAAGAACTAAAGATTGCACAAAAAACAGTAATAAAAGGTGACTCAAAATCAGCATCAATAGCTGCTGCAAGTATTTTAGCAAAAGTCGAGCGTGATAATTTTATGAAAAAAATTGCTCAACAATACCCTCAATATAATTGGACAAAAAATAAGGGTTACTTAACAAAGGAACATATCGAGGCAATCAAAAAATTCGGAATTACAAAATACCACAGAAAAAGTTTTTTAAAAAATTTCTTAGACGTATGAACTTTCACCAATTGTGTCTATAGCTTCAACTCTTATATCAGTTATAAGTTCGGAATATGAAATAACCACAATTGTAGGTATATGACGTTCAAGCATTTGATATAGAGGTAAACGTATCCTTGGCGAGCAAAGAATAACAGGCTGTGTGCCAACTGCTTGATGAGCACGCATAAGGGTATTTGCGGTTGTTTCAATAAGCTCTTGCACTTGCATGGGATTAAGCAAAAACATTGTACCTAATTCGGTCCTTTGGCAACTATCATCAAGGGTTTTTTCCCATTCGCTTGAAAGTGTCAATGCGTATAAAACTTTTTCTTTATTGCAGTGCGCCAAGCATATTTGACGACCCAAAGCCGCACGTAATCTTTCGGATAGAATATCAGGTTCTTTTGAAAATCTTGCATAATCACACAATCTTTCAAAAATAAAGATAATATCTTTAATTGAAACTTTCTCGCGAATTAAGTTAACAAAAATCTTTCTTAAATCACTGGTTGAAATAATTGTCGGCACAAGGTCATTAACAAGTGTTGGGTCTTGTGATTTTACAAGTTCCATAAGTTTTAAAACATCGGTTTTTGTCATAACTTCATCTACATACTTACGAACACAATCCTGCAAATGCGTAACAATTACATCAACCGAATCAACTGCTGTAATATTATCTTTTTTATCGATAAATTGCGGGTCAAGCCAATAAGCCTGGGATTGATATGTAGGGTCAACACTTACAATTGCATTGTTTGGCAATTTTTTGCCAAGTGCTTCCCACTGATCGGCAATCACCATGTATTTACCAGGGTAAACCATGCCTGTTGCAACCGTATTGGAACGTATTGAGATTAAGTATTCATTATCCGCAATGGCAGAAGAATCCATAATCCTTATATTTGGAATAATATAACCTAATTCATCCGTTACCCTTTGTCTTAATGCAGCAATTTTTGCCAAAAGTTGACCGTCTTGGTCGGGGTCCGCAATAATTAAAAGCCCTGAGCCTACTTGTAAGCTTAAAACATCAACCCCAAGCCTTTCATACATTTTATTAGGATTAACTAAATCTTGCATGTTTTGTTTAACCGCATCCAACTGTCCAAGTTGAGCTTGAACATCCGCATTAACAAGAACAGAAAATCCAGCAAGCGCAAGAATAATTGTAAACAAGACAAATGGCAACCATGGCAACCCCGTAACAGGGCTTGTTATTGCAATAAGTAATAAAAATCCGCAAGCAAAGAACAAACTTTGTGGTTTTGATAAAAT
The DNA here is from genome assembly GCA_949298805.1 of uncultured bacterium. Lineage (GTDB taxonomy): Bacteria > Cyanobacteriota > Vampirovibrionia > Gastranaerophilales > Gastranaerophilaceae > Galligastranaerophilus. The sequence continues at coordinate 7,621 of CASFXY010000013.1, read as the reverse complement.
CTGACTTGATAAATCTATACCCAAAGATGAGCCCGTTGCAGTTGAGCGTGTCATTATAATACCGGCGGATATTGCCATTAAAAGTGAAGGTACTTGAGCTGCAAGACCATCACCTATTGTTAAAATAGTATATTTCGAAACTGCATCTGCAACAGGCATGCCATTCATTAATATACCTATAATTAAACCGCCTACTATATTTATAACCGTAATGATAATACCTGCAATTGTGTCACCTTTTACAAACTTCATAGCACCATCCATTGAACCAAACAAGGATGATTCTCTTTGTAAATCTTCCCGACGCCTTACTGCTTCTTCTGGCGAAATTAAACCTGCGTTAAAATCGGCATCAATTGTCATCTGTTTACCGGGCATGGCATCCAATGCAAAACGTGCGGCAACTTCTGCTATACGTTCCGCACCTTTTGTAATTACCATAAACTGGACAACGGTAATAATAAGAAATATGACTCCGCCTACTACCATATTTCCACCTGTTACAAATGTGCCAAAGGCATGAATTACTTCTCCGGCATCGCCCTTTGCAAGAATAAGACGGGTTGAGGCAATAGATAAAACAAGTCGAAACATTGTACCAATCAATATAATAGATGGAAAAGAAGCAAGCTCAAGAGGTTTTTGCACATATAAGGAAATCATTAACAGCACAATACCAAGGGTTATATTTAAGCTTATTGAAAAATTTATAACCCAATTAGGCATTTCTATAAGCAATATTAAAATCAAAACGATTACAAATATTGCAAGAAAAATTTCACTTATAGGATTAGATTGTGTATTGGGTTGTGCCATCCTTTAAAAGTTTACTGTCCTCCTTTGTATATACCAAATGCGTTTTGTATTATTTGCAATTGTGTTGAAAAATTTGCATCTACTACACCGTTGCTTGATACTACTATGCAGCTTCCTTTTTCAATCGCATCATCGGCGGCTATTACAACTTTTGCATCCAATCTGTTGGATGAAACTATCTCTGGTAATGATGCCCGAGCAAAATCAACATCATCGGGCGCAACGCGTATTGTAATTTTTTCTTCACTGTTTGTTAATTCACCTAAAATCTCATTAATAATATTTTTCAATACATCGTCAGATAATTCCACTTCTTTCTTAATGATTTTTTTAGCTACTTCAAGAGAAATTTCCAATATGTGGGGCATAAGCTCGTCATAAATTTCATAACGAGAGGACAAAAAATCTTCAAGCGCCGTTTTCAGCTTATCTATCTCTTGTTGTGCATTTTCAAGTCCGTTTTTATACCCTTCTTTTGCAGCAAGTTCACGAATTGAACGCGCTTCTTCTTGAGCACGTGATACAAGTGCGCGTTCGTCAATTCTTCTGTAGCCTTTTCTTCTGTCACCTCGGCGTCTTTCTACGCGTTCTTTAAATTCAATATTTGAAATATCTATTTTTTCAAATTCTTTTAAAGTATCCTGTTCGGTTTTTTGTTTTTGTTCTTGTATTGTCTCTGGATTTTTTACCGAATTTTCCTGCTCAACCGTATCGACCGAAGGGATGTCAATAATTTGTTTGACAGTCGGCATTTTTACATTATCTGTTGTTTTTTGTCTTTTTTTTATAATCATAAAATCTTTTCTTCCAGATATTTATAAATGACATTTGCAACTCTTGCGGGAATATTGACATCACACTGTGCGCCGGATAAAACAAATTCGCGTATTTGCGGACGTTCATCCTTTATAATATTAGAAATTTCTTGTTTGTCCGAATTTTTTACAATTTTAAATATTTTTTTCTGAATTCTTTCAAATGACATATTTTGAGGCTCCGGAAGTGCTTGTTTTATCTCACTCAAGCACCTTTGTGTAATTTTTGTATCAATTTTAGTTTCCAAATCTTTCATTGATAAATATTGAAGCAATACATCCCGTTCCGGTTTATTGAATTTTGCTAAAATATTTTTAATTTTCGCCTGTGGAAAATTTTTAATTAAAAGCGCAAGCGAGGCAAGTTTAAGTATTTTTGTATCGCTCATATCTGCGCCTATAGCCTCTTTTTCCGCCTCAACCTGAGCCATGGTATCAATATTTGATTGTTTTAAGGCATCTTCTTCTGCTTTCTCATCAAGTACGCCTTTTTTCTTCAAATCTTCCAAAGCTTGTTTAAAACAAACATTCACATGGTGTTCTACCAAAGGAATAATTTGTTCTTGCGGCATTCTTTTTAATGTCGCTTGTTTTGCTATTTCAAAAACCGTAAAAGCAACACGCTGCAAAATCCCCTCTCTTAAAGAAGGGTCGATTTTTGAACGTATTAAATCGATTGATTTATGAAAAGACCACTCACCAATAAACTGTGTAATTAAAGATGCTTGAGCACCATCTAAGGTAATGGTTTCATCTTTTATCAATGCATCACCTGATAAAAAGGAAAATTTGTACACAATATCTACTACAAATTTTTTATCCGCGGACGAAATATCGGCAGGAACAACTTGCCCTGCTTGTACTGCAAGGTTTTTTGCAAATGCTTTATGGTCAAATCCTTCTATTTTACGTTCCGCCATTTCTCCCCTTAATTAGTATATCAGGATTTTTAATTTTCTATCCAATTTTTTAATTTTTCTGCAGCTTCATTTTCATCAATCTCGCTAAAGTCCATGCTAAGCTCATCCAAGGCATCTTTAATATCAGTACTTTCAGAAATTTGGGCTGTATTGTTTTGTTGCACATCTGCAACATTTTGTCCTTGAGTTGCAGCAGCTTGTGCTATTGCTGCGGCATGTAAATTTTGTTGTTCTATAAGATTTTGTGCCATTTGAGCTTGTTTTTGAATTAGCTCTGCAGCTTTCATGTTCACATCATTTAATTGTTTTTCTTGTTCTTCCGCTTTTTTTCTTAAAAGCAAAAGTTCTTCTTCTTGCTTTTGTGTTTCTTTTTTAACTTTTTGCATAATATGTCTTAGCCCAAAACCAAGCCCTGTAAGCAAAATTGCACCAACTACCCACCAAGGATTGCCTGATTCTTCGGGTTTAGGTAAATTAGGACCTTCATCAGGTGCCAGAATAGGACTGTTTGATTCAACAAATGCAATTGAAACATTCTCCGGATCAACTTTTGGACTGGCAGCATGGGCAATAAGCTCTTTTAGTTCGGTTATTGTCATGCTCATAGGTATTGAGGATTCCTCCAATGAAACAGCAATTGAAATTTCCTCAATTACGCCTGCTTTCATATATTCATTGACTTGAGTTTTTGTTACTCCATATTGAGTTTCTTGAGCTTGACGGACGTATTTTCTGTCTTGTGATGAATTTGAACCGCTATTTGGCACTCCAAAAGGCAGATATGTGCTTACGGCATTTGTTGCCGAATTAATATCATTAGTATTATCGCCCAACTTTTCCGTAAAATTTTGTTCACTAACGGATGTTTTTTGATTAGGGTCATAGATAATACTTGTTTTTTCAACAGGGGCTTGAGTTAAAAATGTTGAAACAGTCACAACATAATTACCCTTGCCTACAAGTCTGTCTAATTGTGATGCAACTTTCGATTGCATATATTTATCATTTTCTTCAATTTTAGATAAAGCATCATCAGACGCACCTATAATACTGTTATAAACCGTTCCGTTTGTATCGGTTATTGAAATATTATTTGAGTCGAGTCCTTGTACTGCGCCTAAAAGCAAGTTTGTAATGGCTTTTATTTTCATATTATCAAGGCGCTCACCCGAGGGTATTGTGACTTGAACAGTCGCAGTAATGGGTTTTTGCTGAGAAGCAAAAAAAGTTTGTTCCGGTATTGAAATAAACACTTGAGCATTTTCAATCGGCGGAATTTTTCTTATCAAACGGGATAATTCACCATTGATTGCACGTACAAGACGAATTTTTTTATCGTCTTTTGTGGATGTAAAATCTCCTTTATCAAAGATTTCCAAACCGGTATGTTCATCAATTAAACCCGATTTTACAATTGCCAACAAGGCTCTATCACGCTCGGTCATTGTATATTCTTCCAAATAAACGGTGGATTTTGTACCGTCAACTTTTCTTTGCGCATGTATTCCTTCACGTGCAAGAAGTGCTTGAACTTCGAGCGCTTGCCCGATTTTATCGGTTGTAAATAAATCAAGAGGTTCTTTTATAATTTTTTCCTGTACAACTTGTGCAGAATTGCCCGCTTTATTTGATGAGGAAATAACTGCCGTTAAAGTTATGACAAATAAAAGGATAACTATCACGATACCCGCGATAATTCCGTAAAAAAGAGGCTTATTTTCAAGTATTTTCTTAAAGTCCATATCTTTATACAACAGGTGATAGTACTACACAATTAATTATACTATTAATTTCGGTAATAGTTAACGCTATATCTGAATTTGCATAATTTTTTCATACGTTTGTACGACTTTTCCGACAACAGTTGTTGCAATATTCACATTAATCTCGGATTTTGCAATAGCTGCCATTACATCATGAACATCAGCTTTACCAAGCATTGCATCTTGAGTTAATTGTTCCGGCGCATTTACGGTTTGGTTCAATTGTTCGACAAGTCCTGTTAGAACACCGTTAAAATCAGTTGTTTCAGGTTTTTCGATGTCATCTAAACGCGCTGATTTAATACTACCGGGGGCATCAAGTTTCGAAAATTCCATTCTTTCAAACAAATTAATTTTTGGCGCAATTCCATTTTCCATATTAATTTCCTTTTTATAAATATTGACTTAAAATCGAGCGAACGTAGTTCTGTGTTTCTTTATAAGGAGGTACTCCGCCATATTTTTTAACGGCATTAGGTCCCGCATTATACGCAGCAAGTGCCAGAATTTTATTCCCGTTAAACCTATCTAACATAGATTTTAAATACTTAACCCCACCTTCCACATTTTGGACAGGGTCAAGAGGATTTTTAACACCCAGCCCCGCAGCAGTTGAAGGCATAAGCTGCATTAAACCAAGCGCGCCTGCATGTGATTTTGCATTAGGATTAAAACCTGATTCCTGCTTTACAAGAGCACGGACAAGATTTTCATCAACTCCATATTTACGCGCTGTTCTGTCTATTAAGTCTAAAATTTCATCTTTTGTATACTTAATTTTTCTTGATAATGAACCAAAAGGAATTTCAGGCGGTTTATCCACCGAAAAGACCGGAGTATTCTCGTCTTTTGTAACTTTTAAAATCTCGTCGAAGGGTTTTACGGTCAGATTTTCGTTCTTGTCAACAGGTTTGGGATAAAGAGCTTCAATATATGAATTAAGCTGTTGCGCACGCTGTTTTGCCTGCGCTTCACCGCTTGAATTAATATAAGACTGAATTTTAGGATTAAACATTGTATGTAAAATTACCTCCCTATAAGGGGATACGGACACAAAACCTTGCTACTTCAATTAAACATTGAAATAAACGTAATTTTTCATACAAATTAATGATTTTTTTAAAAAAGTCATGTTTTAATCGGAACTATGATTGTACGCCCAAGCAAATTTTTCACCTACACGTTTTCTGTATGTTCTCTCGATTGCACCTGTAGCGAAAAGATTATCATAATGGCTGCTTGGTGTTCCATCGGTTGAAAAACTCCTGTTTTGAATCATTAAATCATGTGTATTTGTATTGTAATTCAAAGGGAACAAATCATGCATCTGCATAAAAGAGGGCAATTTTTCACCTACATTATCATATCCGAAAAGTGACGAGTTAATTTTATTTAATCTGTCATTATAACAAATCAAGCCTTCATCATTATCATCTGACACAACAGGCCCCCATGCAAAATCCTGACACCAAGCTTGAGAATGCGCACTGTTTTTAACTTCGTTAACATCATTTGCTCTCATTTGGCTTGCACCTGCTGTAACACCCATATTTTTATAGCGCATAGAATCGCCTTCTGCTTTTTCACCCGAGAAACTTATATCGTTTCTGCCAGTACGCCTTCTTACTTCAGCTAAAATATATGCCATTTGGTCATAACTTGGAACCGCACCCACACCGGCATAATGTCCCCAGTCGTACCCGCCGACATGTTTTAGCGAGTCAAAGAAAATACCGTCAAATCCAAGTTCAATCCCTTTGCAACATGCTATAATAAAAGCTTCAACATGTTCAGGGTTATTCCATCTGAATTGACCAGAATCACCAAGTTTCAATTGATCTTCAGATATCAACATTCTAAAAGACGTTTTAAAACCGCGAAGATGAGCAAAATCATTAAAAGCCTTAACTTGTTCTTCCGGAGTAAATACCTTATCTCCTATTTTTATCCACCCTATATTATCTGAGGCGCGTTCAAATTCAAGTTTGATACCATAGAGAGAATTTTCTCCGTTATTATTCCAACCATCCCCCCAGATATTAGGGTAAAGCTGTGATATCAAAAGGCAATTAGCCCACTTATCATGCGAAGGGGGTATCATGGGGAGTAATTTAATTGCACCTAAAATTGAACCTGTTGTCCTATCGCCATGCATTTCACCAAGTGCGCGATTATTAATTTCTATATAATTTGCATGCCTGCCCCAATTATCACCGTAATTTGGAGTTTTTATATCAGAAGGGATTTTATCCGGCATATTTTCACCGTATTGGAGAGTCATTATTGAATTTATTGCATTTTCAAGAGATCTGTTTAAAAGTTCTTTCGGGTCAACTCCGCATATCCATCTTTTTTCGGGATGATTAACACCATAGTACAAATTTTCAAGAGTCCAATTATCAACACTTGTTTTTGTTTTATTTGCAGCCTTCAAGTAAAGTTCTTGTGCAGGAGTTTTTTGCACATCGGCTTTTCTTTTCCTGCCTGAAAAATTAATTTTTGCGCCATAAATATTACCCAAAGGAAGCTGTGCAAGCTCAATATTTTTAGCATTTGGTACTGAAGTATTTTGTTTAACGTTAAAAGAAAAATTAGACTTTGTTGCATTATTTAAAGCGGAAACACTTGAAATTTTATTTATCATTGCACACTCCTAGCTCTTTTATAAAGTTTGTAAAGCTTAAAAATTGACTATTGAAAAAAAATGTAACAAAAAATTTACAAAAGCTTTTAAGGCAAAAATAGCATTTGAACATAAAAATTTTTAAAATATAATATCCATGTGGAAACTAAATCACAAAACAAAAGAACTGCAATTTACCCCGGAAGCTTTGACCCCATTACAAAAGGTCACCTAGATGTATTGGAGAGAGCATCAAAAATGTTTGACAGGGTTATAATTGCAGTGCTGAAAAATTCGTCAAAAAAATCTTTTTTACCAGTCAATGACAGGGTAAAACTTATTAAAGAGAGCATAAAAGAACTTGATAATGTTGAAGTTGACAGTTTTGAAGGATTAACAATAGAATACGCTCAATCAAAAGGTGCACACTTTCTAATAAGAGGGCTACGCGCAGTAAGTGATTTTGAGTATGAATTGCAACTTTGTCAGACAAATGCTGCAATTGCACCGGATATTGATACTGTATTTTTAACAACAAAACCAAAATACAACTTTATATCATCAAGTATCGTAAAAGAATTATCAGATTTTGGTACAGATGTATCAAAATTTGTACCAAAAAGTGTGGTAGAATATTTACAAAAGCAAAAGAAAGGTAATTAAAATAAAATGTCTCCTTCAGAA
>CASFXY010000012.1 GCA_949298805.1 uncultured bacterium | reverse complement strand
AAATCATTATTCAATTTTCAATTTTACTGTTCAGGCGAAATTGGTTTTTGAGATTCCTCATATCCTCGTACTACTCGGATAGTCGCCACTCGCCCAAAAAGATAACAATATAAATCTACCCTGAACAAAGTTTCCGGTCAAGTCCCAATATTATAAAAAAAACTCCCTCGCGGGAGTAATCTTTTTTTATAGGAAGGGAAGGTTAGGAAGTTAGTGTGTATTTATAAAATTAGGGTTGCTTATTTTCTTTTTAATTATTTATCTCTTACATATATATAAAGTATATAAAATATATTGAATTTCAAATTTATATTTTTTTGTTACATTTCTTTACAAAATTAAAAAATAGCTTTTTACGTATTTAACAGCTTCTTCCTTTGTTACTACCTTTCCTTCCAGCTGGGCTTCTTCAAGTGCGCTAATAATCTTACCTAAAACAGGCGAAGGCTTAATATTTAAGATATTCATGATTTCATGACCGTCAAGCAATTTTGGCAAAGTCATAAGCTTGGGCTTGATTTTCAAATAAAAATCATAGAGTTTTTCAAGCTTCTGCAAATTTGCTTGGACCATTTCTTCCGTAACCATGGGACCTCTGGCACAGAGCCTGTCGGCACGGGCGAGTTCAATAATATCCTCAACATAAGGATTTAATTTTCTTATAAATCTTATCATAGCCTTGTCCTGTACATTTTCAGAACTCATGAGCGCAGAAGGATAAATATGGTTTTCAATCATTAAGCTTACATATTCAATTTGCTTTTTTGAAAACTTTAAATTTGAAAGAACCGGTTTAATTAACTCGGCACCAACTTTATCATGCCCTATAAAACGATGTCTTCCGCTTTGTTCAATGGTATGTGTCTTTGGTTTCCCTACATCATGGCAAAAAGCAGCAAGCTTGAGCATGGGATTTTTCATTCTTATTGTTCGCATAGTCTCTATGCAATGATGAAATAAATTCAAATGGTGGTGTGTGTTTGGAGGAATTTTTTTAATTTCATCGACAAAAGGAAAAATTTCATTCAAAAAATTGCATTCATCCGACAGCAAAAGCGCTTGTGGCGCAAAATCGCCCTCAAATAACTTCATTAATTCTTGATTAATTCTTTCGCAAGCACATTTTCTTATGTTTTCTTTATTATTTTGTATGTAATTTAAAATTTCACTATCTGGACAAAAATTATATTGTGCAACAAATCTAAATGCCCTTAGCATCCTAAGCGGGTCGTCATCAAAATTTTTAATATTATAAGTTTTTAACCTGTTCTCAAAAAGATTATTTATTCCATTGCAAGGATCAAAAATTACTTGCTCATTTAAGTCATAATATATGGCATTCAAGGTAAAATCGCGCCTTTTAGCATCTTTCATAATATCATCATCAAGAGCACGCGAAACATCAAAATATGTTTTCTTATCTTCCGGCACAACTCTATAAATTTGATTTTCACAATCCAGCTCTATAAATGTACCATGTGTTGTTGCTGCAATTTCTTTTGCCAAAGCACAAGAGTTGCCAATACACACAATATCTCTATCGCAATTTGTTTTAGATAAAAAATAATCTCTTACACAACCGCCAACAAGCCAACAAGAATATTTAGAAAGTACATTTTCTATATTACGTATGCTTAAGTCCGACTTTATTAAATTTTCAACCTCTTGAACACTTATCATTTAAGCCTCGTTACAATATTGGAAATTCCTGCCACAACAGCATTTGGCGCTTTAAATATTAACTCTCCCAAGCTGACTAATTTATAACAATTTTTTTTAAAATATTCAAACTCACTTTCGCTAAAACCACCCTCGGGTCCTATTACAACAACAATAGGGGAATTAACGTCTACATTTTTTAAAGATACATCAAGTTCAACATTTGCAAATTTTTCTGCAAAAATAAGAATATTGTCCTTTTTATAATTATTTAAAACCTTTAAATCAGAAATATTTTCAATGATTGCAAAATTTGCTCTTTCACATTGTTTTGCTGCTTCATTTGATATTTTTTGCCACTTTTGAACTTTATTTTCAAGAGTTTTTTTGGAAACGGTACAATTATCGCTTATTACAGGAATTACACTGCATACCCCGCACTGAGTTGCATTTGAAATCAAAAGAGCTTGAGCATCAGGCTTAAGAACACTCTGTATAAGATGGATTTTATAATTAAGTTTACGTGTTGAAGGATATTTCTTATTTATCTTTACCGAAATTTGTTTCTTTGAAATTTTACCAACCAATGTTTCATATTGAATTTCATTTTCATCAATAAGCTTTAAAAACTCGCCTTCCTTTAACCTTAAAGATTCAACAAGATGCTTTAAGGTATCTTTATCGTCAATCAAAATAATGTTTGATGAAATATTATTTGAATTTATAAAAAAATGAGGCATAACAAGGTTATTTTAACACAAAAAAGCTTTTTTCTACATCAAACAGAGGATATTTAAACAATTAATATAAAGGGCTAAATTAAGCTCTACACAAGAGTTTAGGGTAAAATCTGCAACTTTTGTATAGAAAATACAAACTAAAGTATAAGAAAATATGTTCGAAAACATTTGTGTGGAAAAACTTAGGAGAGAAAAATGGCAATTTCAGTAAACACAAACGTACCATCACTAATTGCCCAAAACAGCCTTAACAAATCACTCAGTGCTTTAGAAAAGGCAATGCAACAACTCACAACCGGTAAAAGAATCAATAATGCCGGTGACGATGCAGCAGGGCTAGTGATTTCAGAAAACATGAGGGTACAAATCAACGGCTCAAACAGAGCGATGGACAACGTGCAAGATGCACAAAATTTTGCGGCAGTCGCAGAAGGTGGGATGATTACGATAGGTGACCATCTGCAGAGAATCAATGAGCTTCTTATTCAAGGTGCAAACGACACAAACAGTGTTGAATCAAGACAAGCAATTCTTGTAGAAGTAAAACAAAGATTGGAAGACATAAATGTAATTGCCCAATCTACACAGTTTAACGGAAGAACAATGCTTGATGGCACTTTTGACCCCAATGATCCCGCCAAAAGATTTATTGTTCAAATAGGACCTTATTCCGATACTCAAAATGCAAACAATCCGTTAAATACTCTTGATATTTCAGGCGCATTTACCGATTGCCACCTGTCAACATTGGGTATTGGAACAACAACTGGCACAGGAACAGTTGACGGCATAATCCTGCCTCCTGAATTAGATCCGGACAGTGGGGATTTTGACCCAACGGGCGATAATTTCAGATTGTACATGGACACAGTTCAAGCAGCGATTACAAATGTAACCGAAGCAAGAGGTCTATTGGGCGGCTATTTGAATAGAATGACATCAACTTATGATAATTTGTCAATTACGGTTGAAAATATAACAACAGCCAAATCGAGAATAACAGACACAGATGTTGCCGAGGCAAGTTCTGAAATGATAAAACAACAAATACTTGAACAAGTTTCCGGTTCAATGTTAACACAAGCTAACCAATTACCATCATTGGCATTAAGCCTGATATAGCAGAAATTAACCAAATTTCTCTCCATAAAGCACACATTAAAGCGCATTGTTTACTCTTTAAGGGTATTTGATGCGCTTTTTTGGCTATAAAGATTATGTTAAGGAGGTCTGATTTTGTGATAATATTGTATTAAGTTAGTATCGGGAGAGAAAAATATGATACCTATTATTGATTCAAAAAGACAATATGCAACAGTAGGAGCGGAAGTTGAAAAAGAAGTTATAGATGTTTTAAGAAGCGGTTCCTACATTTTAGGTAAAAACAATAAAGCCTTCGAAGAAGAAATTGCAAAATTTTTAGGATGCAACCATGCGGTTGCACTAAACAGCGGAACAGATGCACTTCATCTGGCACTAAGAGCCCTTGACATAGGCGCAGGTGATGAAGTTATAACAGTTGCCTTCACTTTTGTTGCAACAACCGAGGCTATAGGGATTGTTGGTGCCAAGCCGATTTTTGTAGATATAGATCCTGATACATTCAATATCGATGTTAATGAAATAGAATCAAAAATAACACCGAAAACAAAAGCTATTTTACCTGTCCACCTGTACGGACAACCTTGCAATATGGATGTAATTATGGATATTGCAAAAAGACATGATTTATTTGTAATTGAAGATGCTTGTCAGGCAATAGGTGCCGAATTTAAGGGCAAAAAAGTCGGAACTTTTGGTGACATAGGATGTTTTAGTTTTTACCCGACCAAAAACCTTGGAACAATGGGCGATGGCGGCTTAGTAACAACAAACAGCGAATATCTTAAAAACCGCATTATAGCATTAAGAAACCATGGCGGTGCAGTTCGCTATTACCATGATGAAATTGGTGTAAACTCAAGATTGGACGAAGTTCAAGCGGCAATTTTAAGAGTAAAACTCAAATACATTAATGAATGGAACAAAAAAAGACGCGAACATGCAGCATATTACAACGAATTATTTAAAGATATAAAAGACATAGAAACACCAAAAGAATTAGATGATACTTATTGCGTTTACCATCAATATACGGTCAAAATTCCAAATCGGGATGAAGTGCATAAACTTTTACAAGAAAAAGGTATCGGCGCTATGATTTATTATCCGGTGCCATTACATTTACAAAAAGTTCATGCTTACCTTGGTTTAAAAGAAGGATTACTTCCAAATACCGAAAAAAATACAAAACTTGTATTGTCACTCCCGATGTTTGCAGAAATTACCGAAGAAGAACAAAGAACTGTTGCAAAAACCCTTATTGAGTGTGTTGAAAAAGCAAAAAGCAAAGCAAGCGTGTAAATAATAAAAAACCGCCCAAAAGGGCGGTTTTTTATATCAAATTAACCTAAATCCCACCTGCCGCAAGTACCACCCCAACGAGCAATTAAATTGCCTTTTACATCTGTAATTTTATGAGCTTCCCCGGGTTTAAAGGGTTCGATATCACCTTCAATAATTGAAATAACTTCGCAATTATTTGAACAACCCTCGCAAGTACAAGTAACCGAATTAAAATGCATATCCTTTGTTCGCCAGCCTTTGAATTTAGTTTGTTCATTTGTAAATTGATGATGTTCCATTGCAAGCAATGCTGCACCTATTGCCCCCATTGTTTGATGGTTTGGCGGAACAATAATCTCGCACCCTAAAGCTTCTTCAAAAGCCTTTACCATACCTTTATTTGTTGCAACACCGCCTTGAAAAGTTACTATTGGCAAAAGGTCCTTACCTAATGCCAAATTAGACAGGTAATTTCTAACCAACGCTTGGCATAAACCATATAGTAAATCTTCTACAGGATAACCTAATTGTTGTTTATGAATTAAATCAGATTCGGCAAAAACACCGCAACGACCAGCAATTCTTGCGGGAGAAGTTGACTGAAGTGCAATTGTACCAAAATCTTCAATTTTGACATTTAACCTTCCTGCTTGCTGGTCAAGAAAACTTCCGGTACCTGCAGCACAAACGGTATTCATTGCAAAATCAGTGACAATACCATCCCTTAGTATTATAATTTTGCTGTCTTGTCCGCCAATTTCAAGAATCGTTTGAACCCCCGGAACAATGACCGACGCAGCAACAGCATGTGCGGTTATCTCATTTTTTACAACATCAGCACCCACAAGAGCGCCCGCAAGGTTTCTTCCGCTACCTGTAGTACCAACCGAACAAACTTCATAGTCACAAAGCGATTTTTTTAACAATTCATCCAAACCACCTTGTACGGCCTTTACGGGCTGTCCCGATGTTCTTAACATGTAAGAATCAATATATTTCCCGTTTTCATCTATTACAGCAAGTTTAGTTGTAACAGAACCTACATCTATTCCTAAATATACTTTCATACAATCAATATATTACAAACAAAAAACAAAATAAAGCACTTGAAATACATTATCTCAAGTGCTTTTTCCTATTAAAAATTTTAATAATTTTCGCCGTAAACTTCAAAATAAGCTCTTGGGTGTAAACAGGCCGGACATGTATAAGGCGCTTCACTTCCTAAAAACGGATAACCGCATTTTCTGCACTTCCAGACAATTTCAGTATTTTTCTTGAAAACAGTATTGTTTTTTAAATTATCTCTTAAAATTTTATATCTTTTTTCATGCACTTCCTCAACATGAGAAATTGCTTCAAAACAAGCACCTATTGAATTAAAACCTTCTTCTCTGGCAACCCTTGCAAATTCGGGATAAAGCAATGTATGTTCTTCATGCTCACCTGCAATTGCATATTCAAGATTTGCAACAGTATCACTTAAGCCTGTAGGGTAAAAAGCATCAGATATCTCAAGTGCAATATTTTCCCTACCCAAAAATTGAAAAAATCTTTTTGCATGAGCTTTTTCATTATTTGCAGTTTCAAGAAAAATTGCGGCTATTTGCTCGTATCCTTCGTCTTTGGCGACTTTTGAATAATACGAGTACCTATTTCTTGCCATAGATTCACCTGCAAAAGCTTTCATTAAATTTTGTTCGGTTTTTGTACCTTCTATTTCTCTTGACATAATTTTTCCTCGTTATTTAAAACACAATAAAAAATAATTGAAATAAACACATAAAACAATTAGCCATAAGGATTTTTACGGAATTAAAAAGTTAGTTAAAGTTTTTGAAAATTATACCGATTAAATTAAAAGAAGGGATGCAATAATGTCTATAAATTCAATTCAATTTAATGAACCCGATTATAACATCGATAAAAGTTCAAACAAGAATATAAAAACACAACAGACAACGGAATTGAATTCGTTTGAAGAAGATAACCTGCAAGAAATTCAAATACTTGATGAGAGTTCAAGCAACAATGAAATGCAAGAATTAGAACGCATTCACAAAGAAATCTTAAATCAATTAAAACAGCAATTAGAAATTATAAGACAAGAAAAACAAATGCTCATAAGTCAACTTGCAGTTGCCCAAGATAGTGAAAGCAGAGAGTCCTTAATATCAGAAATATCTGAATTAAACAATAAAACCAATTCAATTTATATAGATATAGTAAAAGAACTGCAAAATTATAATACCGAACTAAATGAAATTATAATTGGAACAACGCAGCAAAAAGTTGAAGATTCAAGCTTTTTACAAGAATTACAAAATTCAAGCAACTATAATGCCAATATTCAAAGCACGCTTGAAGGCTATAATTCGCAAGCCGGACAAAAAATTGCACAATCGGCACTAACCGTAAGAGGTACGACAGGATGGTGTCTTGCAGGGGTAAATGACTCTCTTGAAAGAGTATACGGAACTGGACTATATTATCACAGCGCTTATCAATCAATTCCCGAATTACAAAGCGGGCAAGGTATGGGGGCGCATTTTAAAGAAGTAAGTGTATCTCGTGATGAACTACCATCTCTGCCTCCGGGGTCTATTGTTGTATGGGAACCAAGCGAAGGACATCAGCATGGACATATTTCCATTGCTCTTGGTGACGGCAGAGAATCAAGCGATTATATAGGCAAACAAATGACAAGTCGAGATGCTAATTATCATGTATTTATTCCTATTTCATGATATTGCGTTATAATTCCGTCGCAAGCAACATCGTATTTATCATAAGGCAAGCTTTTACATATAAATTCTTCGTTTATAGGTATTATTTTTAGTGCCCTTAAACTATTTAGAGTAAAAAACCTGTCATAAAAACCCCCGCCGTAACCTAACCTGAATTTACTTTCATCAGCGCAAAGTGCCGGAGTAAAAATTATATCCAAAATACTTAAATCCTTAATTGGAGGTGAAACAGGTTCGGGTATTAAATATTGATTTTTTTCAAAATTTCCAGTATTTGGACAAACAAGAAGATTTTTTCCGTCACACTTCGGAAAATAAAAGAACTTATCATCACATTTTAAAAGTTCCAAAAGATTTATTTCCTCTTTTAGAGGATAAAACAGCATAATATGTTTTGAATTCTTAAAAATATTTGATTTTAATATATTTTCCGTAATTAATTTTGAAATTCTATCTAATTTACCGCGCAAAAAAAGCTCATGTCTTTTTTTGCGACAATATTGCCTTATGAGCTTTTTATTTTGTTCTATTTCTGATGGGAACAGTAACATACTTAACACCCGTTAAATCAATCATAAGAGGTCTTTTTTCAACTTCAGATTGAAAATTATTTAATTCTTCCTGTTCAAATTCTTCACTTTGGTACTCAATTAAATATCGCATAAAACTTTCACTAAACATAACTTCCTCCTTATATTTCTAATAAGGAATTTTTTAAATCAATATTGCATTAAATTAAAATCATGTTACAAAAATTAACTTAATTAACCTGCAGGCCAGCTAAATTCTCTGCCGGCCATGATATGGATATGCAAATGAAAAACTTCTTGTCCGGCACTTTTTCCTGTATTTATAACCGTCCTGTATTCTTTTATACCAAGTTTTTTTGTTGCTTCTTTTATTGCATCAATAAGCTCGGCACTCAAATTTCCGTCGTTTAAGTCATTAAGTGTTTCAATATGCGCCTTTGGAACAACCAGCAAATGCACAGGTGCCTGCGGATTAATATCTTTAAACACAACAACTTTTGAAGTCTGATAAACAAAATCCGTCGGTATTTCTCCGTTTGCTATTTTACAAAAAATACAACTGTTGTTCATTATATCCTCCCAAACCTAAAGGCATTCTAGCATATTTGATATATTTAAACTATTTTTTTAAGTTTTATGTAGTTTTAGCTTGTTAATTGTATTATAATTAATATTACAAGAATCTCGGGGGAGTTTTTGAAAAGATTAATATCTTTACTTTTGATAATGTTTTTATTTACACCTTTTTGCCATGCTGCAATAGAAGGGCATATTGAGCACACCGACACAAAAAAAGAAGAACTGGATAAAAAACTTTTTACAGGTGAGGTTGAAGTTCTTGAGCAAAAAGATGTAATA
Source organism: uncultured bacterium (assembly GCA_949298805.1). Taxonomy (GTDB): domain Bacteria; phylum Cyanobacteriota; class Vampirovibrionia; order Gastranaerophilales; family Gastranaerophilaceae; genus Galligastranaerophilus. Next base: position 32,995 of record CASFXY010000012.1, on the reverse strand, counting down.
AAAATGACGGTTTCTCAAGTTTTAAGTTCAGGATACACACAAGAAGGAGATGAGTTTTTTGCCGAAGTATCCGAGGATGTTGAAAGTGATAAAGGAATAATTATACCAAAAGGTTCGATTGCACATGGCAAAGTCCAATATATGCAAGAAGCAAAAAATATGGGACGCGACGGATATATAATAATGGATTTTGACTATCTTGTAACACCTGACGGTAGGCAAATCCCAATTCAGGCATCAATTTCAACAAAAGAAAATCTTGCCAAGGGCACCGCAAAAGCCATAGGAGAGCATGTGGGCTACACACTTGCAGGCGGTGTAGTAGGCGGGTTTGTTGCGCTTAATCTTTTGGGAATTGAAGCTGCAATAGCATCTCATGGTTACACCCTTGCAGGCGGTGCTGCAATCGGCGGTGTAGTAGGCTTGACGGCAGCAATATTACACAAAGGCGACGGAGTATTAATACAACCTGGGGACGAGCTTAAAATAAAAGTAATGTCAGATGTTGCACTCCCTGTTTTTTCAAAAGATGCTTTCAGACAAGAAGAATTGAGATTTGACGGCTTAAATGTAAGAATAAACAGTGTTGTTTTTGAAAAAGACCCTTTTGGGGAAGATAACACAATTACACTTTCTTTAGGAATTGACAACTATACACAAAACACATTTTCCGCATTCGATATAGCACTTGTAAATGATACAAAATCAACCTTTTTCCCTTCACCTTTTGGGGATACTTCACTTTGGTTTAAGAACATAGGCCCCGGGGACAGAGTAGTGGGCAAACTGTCTTTTTGTGTCAACGACAGAAAAAAACATCACTGGCTTGTTTTTTATGACAAAAGAACAAAAAAACCGCTTGCAAAATACTCTATAGACAATGCAAAATCAGACTTGGAAGAAAAACTGGCAGATAAAAAAAAGCGCAAGAAACGTAAAAAATAATATCAAAAAGCAATTTTTATATTCTTATTGTTTTTATATGTATGTGTAATTGTATCTTGCAAGGTTATGGTTCAAAAAGTATTATCACAAAATATAAGTAATTATAATTTTAATCCGAAATATATAACTTTTTCCAATACTGTTAAGGCGGAAAAAGACAATTTTGAAACACAGAAAAATACACTTGAAATTCAAAACAAAAATAATAAAAAGTCAAAAAATATTTTAATCGCAACATCAGCATTAGGAATAGCTTCTCTGATTACACTCTTGGGTGTTCTAACAAAAGCGCGCGGACTAAACAAAAAAATTAAAAATATTCTTGAAAAAAAATTAAATATTCAAGAAGGAAGCAATATTCTTAATATGACAAAACTAAAAGAAAATGCAACTTTGAGCACAAAAGAAAATAAAATGCTCAAAATTACTAATTTTCTTAATAACACAGCAAACATTAAAGACTGTTATTTATTGCCATTCTTAGATAAAATCCCTTTCTTGAGAGGATTTGCACGTCATACTTCAAATATATACATACAAACAGGTATTGGCATGACTCAAAGTGCATACAAACATGCAAACAGTGCTTATGCACGTTTTGATAAAAAAATTACAGAACTTCTCAGGGAAGTGCAATGTGATGATATAGCAGAGTTAATTGAGAAAAGAACAAAACTTTTAAGCAAACATTTTGGACCCGAAAACGTAGCTCAAAAAGCTGCGAAAATTGAAGAAATAATGGACGGCGTAGGCAAAAGGGGAATATGCATCGAAGTAAGAGATAAATTTACAGAGCTTATTAAAAAAGCTCTTACAAAACGCGATTTTAAGGGTTTTGGCGAATTTGTCGCAGAAAATATGGTGAAAAAACAAAAATCTGATTACATTTATGATTTAGGCAAAATACGCGATGAAATTTTAGAATTGGATGACGAAATTATTGAGGCACTTTCTGCCAAATTCGACAAAAAAACAATAGAAGAAATCTTAAAAGCAAAAACAAATGCGCAAAAAACATTAAACAATGCCATAAGAACGGAAGGCAATGACCTTTTTGATAAAATTCGTGATGTAAAAATAGGCAGCGCACCAAACGATATTTTGGGAATGATAAGTACAACAGGATTACTTGGGCTTTATCTTGCGCAAGCCGAAGATAAAAACCAAAGAGTAGAAGCAGCGCTAACCACAGGTGTTCCCTTGGGTCTTGGTATGCTATCAACAACATTTGCAACTATGAAAATGTACACCGGAATAAAAGCTTTGGCATTCGGCGCAATTACTACTTTTGTTGCAAATACCATAGGTAAGTTAATAAATAAAGAATACCAAAAAAGACATAATATAACAAGTCAAGAACTTGAAATACCTACTCTGGATAAGACTATAAGTGAAATTAAAGAAAAAGTTGCGCCTAAGGAATAAACCAAAGGCGCAACTTATCAATAAAATATTCTTATTCTTCAACCGAAATAACACTTACAGGGCAAGCATCTGCAGCTTCCTTAACACAGTCTTCATTGCCTGCAACACCTGCTTCATTTACAGTTGCAACATCTTCTACTTTGAATACGTCAGGGCAGAATGATTCGCATGCGCCACAAGCTATGCAGCCTTCTTCGATTTTAACTTTCATTTTGTTCTCCTTAAAAACTTAATATCAATGTCTATTAAGACAATTAAAATTATACTAAAAAAAGCCTGTAAAATGCAACATTAAAATTATAATTCTTTTAATTCCTTACTTGAATCCAACAACTTGGCAAGAGTTTTTGCATCTCCTTTGAGCTTAAAATATTCGGCAAATTTTGGAGTTGTCTTAAGATTGTACGACCTGCCATTTCTATCTTTTGTACGCGAAATAAGACCTTTTTCGACAAGTTCTGCTACATGTTCGTATGCATTAGAGCGTAACTCTTTGAGTGCGGATTGTCTTATGGGTTCTTTAAGTGCAATTACCGTTAAAGTTTTCAATACTGCCGGTTTCAAATCAACAGGGCAAAGTTTTTCAACAATATCAAGATGCTCTGCACGAACTTGAATTATATAGCCGTCCTCGTCATCTATTTCAAGAGCACCCTCGCGCGATGAATAATCAAACATTAAATCCAAAAGAGCGCTTTCAACTTCATCCTCACGCACAGACAAAAGTTCAGCTATTTCGGATGGCTGCATGGCTCTTGCTGTCACAAATAATACAGCTTCAATTTTTGCCTTCAGATTACTAATTTCATTTACTTCTTCAGCTTGCAACTTCTTCCTCCGCGGACTTTTGTGCTTTTGTTACATATAATTTGCCATAAAAATTATTTTGGATAATATCAACTTCGTTTTTTGACATAAGAAATAAAATTGCAATATATGCACTACTTTTGTCAAATCCTAAAAGTGTCAGTTCGCGAAGTTCTATCTTTTCTTCCTTTTTAAAAATCTGCTCTAAATTTTGACGCATTTTTTCTACAACTGTTTCAATGTATTCATCATGCGCCAGATTTAAAATATCTTTTGCTTTTAATTTGGAATAATCACGAACCCTTCTTTTTTGGCGCTCAAGAGCATTTTTAATACTTTGTTTTTTCTCCAATTGCTCATAAAATTCCAAATGACGTATCAAATCTTTCAAGGTTACATTCCTGTTACGGTTCAACCTGACACTTGTACGCCTTTGTAATACTTCATCAAAAGAAATTACATTTGAAGATGGCAGTTGCAGTTGTTCTTCTTCATATTGCGCCTCAAAGCCATCATCATCCAAAAATTCATCTTCTCTTGTTTCAAGATCATCAAGGGTAATACCTTCAATAATATTTGACTTTAGCCTTAACAAAATAGATGCAAATAAAAGTGCTCTGCCTACTGATTTTAAATCCTTTATATTTAATTCACTCAAACGTTTCATATACTTGTCATATAAATCAACAATATCTATATTCCAAGGGTCTATCTTGCCGCAACGCGCCAAATCAACAAGTATTTCAATGGTATCAACCTTTACATCTTTTTGAACAGAGTTTCTTGAAATAAATTCCGCATTTGAACCAAAATCAAAAGTAGAGTCTAAATTTGCAACATTTTCCAAAACTTCGCTATTATTTCCGTAAAAATTTTCAACACTGTTGTTCATCTTATGCTATCCCTGCTTCTTCGGTTATATCTTCCTTTAATCCGACACCTGAAATTTTTGTTATTCCTTTACCCCTTTGAGTAACACCAATCATTCTGTCAGCAGAGTCAATCATTGGTTTTCTCAAACTTACAACAATAAATTGTGTTTGCTTTGCCTGTATATTAATCATTTTAGCCAGTTTTTCAACGTTAGGACCATCCAAATGCATATCTACCTCATCAAATGCGTAAAATGGTGCAGGCATATATCTTTGTACAGCAAATACAAATGCAAGTGCCGTTAAAGTTTTTTCTCCGCCGGACATGGCGGCAAGCTTTTGATTTTTCTTATCTCTAATACTTGCCTTAAAGACAAGCCCGCCGGCAAAAGGATCATTTTGATTTTCCAAAACAAGTTCGCCTTCTCCTTCAGAGAGCATTGGGAATATATCCTTAAAGTTTTGATTTACCGCATTAAAAGTTTTAAAGAATTCTTCTTTTTTATTTACTTCATACCCCTTCATGCGTTCAAATATTTCAATACGTTCTTTCTCAAGGGTTTCAATTCTTTGAGTCAATTCATTCAGGGCATTTGCAACATTATCGTAATCATTAATTGCCCGCATATTAACCAGCCCTAATGCTTCCATTTTCTTTTGCAGTTTTTGAATTTTGGAATTAATCTCATCCAAAGAAATTTCTGTCGGCTCAACTTCTTTGGGGTTAATTCCCGATTGTTCAAGCTCTTTAGCTGTTTGTTCAAGCACAGGCTCAAGTTCACGTCTTCTGGCTTTCGAGCTTTCTATTTGCTCGTTTATCCTTTCGAGTTCTATCTCGGTATTGCTTTTTGTTTTTTCTAATTCTAAAAGCTCATTTTGGGCATCATCACGCTGTTTCTGAAATTCTACCAGATTTTTGCCCAGTTCTTCTATTTTTTGTTCATACTCTTTTAAAATAACCGTTAATTCTTCTATTTCCTTGGCATATTTTTTCTTGTCCTGTTCAAGCTTTTCATTCTCGTCACTTGTGCGAATAATGTCTTCTTGTCTTTGCTTGATACTCATATCATGAAATTTAATATTGTTTTTTTCTTTTTCAATATCATTTTGGATATTTAAAATTTCGCGTTCGAAATTTTTAATTTCATTTTCAACACCCTGAGTTTTTTCTTTCAACTCTTTAAGTTCACCCTCATCTATTAATTTTTCAACTTCCTCTATTTCGTTTTGAATACCGGCAATTTTGTCAAGCAGTTCGACATGTCGTGCTTCCATAGAGTCAAGTTTTTTCTCGTTTTCCTTGATTTTTGGAGTGATTTCGTTTATTCTTGCATAGCCTTTTTCAATAGCCTCTTTGGCACCTGAATTAACTTTAATCAGATTTTGAAGTTCATATTTTGCACTGTTATAAACATTTGATGCATTTGAAAAATCAACCCTTACTTGTTCAAGACGTTTATCTAATGTATTTCTTTTTTGTTCCAACTCGCCATATTCAATTTCAAAAGCTTTTAAGCGTTTTTTAAATGTTTCAAGTTCCCTGTCCTCCGCTTTTCCAAAAGCCGAGGTTGCTCTTTTTCTTGCGCCACCTGTAATTGCACCTGTTTTTTCAAATATATCACCCTCAAGCGTAACAACTCGGTATTTACTCATTAATTTTTTTGCACAATCAAGACTCTCAACAACAACCGTTTCACCAAGCGCAAAATAAAAAGCATCAATATATTTATCATCAAAATCTATTAGGTTTATAGCAAAATCAATAACTCCTTCATCTTTTGGCAAAGATAAGCGAGATGGTGCTTTTTTAATTTTATTCAAAGGCAAAAATGTCGCCCTGTCACGACCTTGTGATTTTAAAATTTGAATGGCTCGTGCTGCAACATTTTCATCTTCCACAACAACGAATCTGGATCGAGCACCCATTGCAACATCAATTGCATCACTGTATTCGCCTTCCACTTCCGCCAATTGCATTAAAGGCGCATGTACACCTTCCAAATGAGCATTCATAACTGTTTCCACACCTGCGCCCAAAGTCATTGTCTTGTATGCTTGCTTGTTGGCTTCAAGTGTTGCAATTTTTCTGTGTGAAAGCTGAATATTGTGTTCTAAATCCTGCAATTGCGTTCGAGTTTTATCCAAATCATCAAAAGTAACTTTTTGAAGTGTTTTGCAATCTTCAAGCTCCTTTTGAAGCGTTTGTATTTGAAGCTCTAACTTGTCACGCTTATCGTCAAAGGTTTTCTGCCCTTCTTCCAACTCCTGTATTTTTTTATTTGTTTCGCCCAATTCTTTACGAAGATTTGAAAGTTCATTTTCAAGCGGGAGTTTTGTTTTTATAAGCTCAGTTTCTCTATCTTTTAAAGTATCCGATTCTTTTCTTAAAAAGTTTCTGCGCTCAATATGTTCATCAGCAGTCTTATTAAGGCCGGACATTTCAAGGAGAATTTGTGCGAGTTCGGCTTTTTTATTCTCCAGCTCACTTTCGCGCGTTTTAATAAGCCGCTCTTTTTCTTCTATTGCTTTTAGTATATCTTCCTTTTTTTTAGTTAAATTTTCAATACCGTTTTTTGCATTTTCCGCAGTCTTCTTGTTATCCAAAATAAGTTTGTCACTATGCGCAATTGAAGTTTCTTTGCGGCTTATTTCCCCTTTTTTTTCTTCAAGCAATTTTTTTACTTCAAGCTGCTTGTCCTCCCCTTGTGCGCGGACCATATCACAAATTTCTTTGTATTTAACCTTTTTATCTTCTATTTTTGAATTTATTTCGTCTAATCTTGTATTTTGTACTTTTATTTCTTTTGTAGAAGTTAAAATATTTTGATGAACCAAGTCTAACGAACGCTTTGTGTCAAAATATTTTATAATACTTACCTTGCCCTCCAAATCTGCTTTTTCGTCATTTAAGGCTTTATACTTAAGGGCAATTTCACGTTCTTCTTTTAATTCTTCAAGTCTTGCATCTTTTTCATTTTTTACAATCAATGAATTCTGAACACGCAGCTCAACAGTTTCAAGCTCTTTTTGTGCGGCTGCAATTTTCCTGTCGAAATCAGCAGTTCCTGCTATTTCATCCAAGTATTTTCTTCTCTCATTTGCACTACAGTTTGCAATAGTTGTAACATGTCCTTGCATAATCACATTGTAACTGTTTTGGGTAATATTATATTTTTCAAGTTCGTTCAAAACCTGAGTATAAGTACATTGTTTATCGTTTATGTAATAAATACTTTGAACACCGCTTGCTGTTTTTCTTATTTTTCTGGCAACAGCAAGTTCGTTCTCATCGTCCTCGTCAAGCGCAAATGTAACCCTTACAAATGCTTCATTTCGTTTATTATGCGTTGTAATTAAATCACCCAAACCTTGTTCCGAACGAAGTTCGCGCGAAGTAGACAGACCGAGAGCAAATAAAATACAGTCAATTATATTACTTTTACCTGAACCGTTAGGTCCGGAAACAACGGTAAATCCATCCAAAAACGGAATAGTGTTTTGGTTTGCAAAAGATTTAAAATTATCTATTTCTAACTGTTTAATACGCATTCAAAACTTCCAAAGACAAGTCGGTTAATATAATTAGACAACAAAACAAGTTACTATGTCAAATTATGTATAAATATTACTCCAAATGTTCGAGCAAGCTATTTTGCATACTTATTCAACATTTCAATTCTGTTTAAAGGCCAGAATACAAAATAAGCACGACCTATAACCCTTTCTTTGGGTAAAAATCCCCAAAAACGGCTGTCTTGAGAGTTTGCACGGTTATCGCCCATCATAAAATATTGCCCCTGCGGTATCACAAAGGGTCCGCAATACATATCATCGCGACATGGAGTCCAGTCTGTTTTTGACAAAATATAAGGTTCATCCAGCGGGATGTCATTTATATATACATACCAATTGCCGTCTTTATCTTGTTTTATCTCAAATTTGTCACCCTCCATGCCGACAATTCTTTTTATGTAAGCTATATCACGACAAAAAATTCCCGTAAGTCTTGAAAAAACAGAAAATACATCCTTTTTGAGTCTTTCATCCGGAGGATAAAAAACAACAATATCTCCTCTTTTAAGAGGTCGAACAACTTTTGAAACCTTTTCAACAAAAAGTCTGTCCTTCTCTATTAATGTAGGGTGCATCGAGCCTGAAGGAATCCATCTGAGTTCGCCTATAAAAAATCTGATTAAAATTACGGCAACAATAACAAAAACAAGGGTTTCTACAGTTTCTTTTATAAAATCTTTTGCAATTTTTAAAAATTCTTCTCTCTTCATTGCATCCTCAAAAGACTTGAACATAAATCATTTAAAATATTTTTTGCATTTATATTATTTGTAAAATCTAATTCATTAAGCGCATTTGACATTATTTCGCTTGCCTTATCCTGAGCTTTTTTTGCATACTTAATTATTAAATTTTTATCACCCTTAATTATATCACAAGAAGGATTTTCCTGCTTAAAATAAATATACGGCAATGTATAAATTCCGTTTAAAATATCATCAGCATTCGACAGCAAATTTTTTACATCATTATTAATTTGAAAAACCGTTCCGAAACTATATGCAAAATTTTCAAGTGATTTTTTATGCTCATCTTTTGCATTTTTTAGCTCACATACTGATTGGGCAGCACAAACAAAAAGATTTGCTGTTTTTGCAGCGGTTTTTTTCAAATAATCATGCTCGCTTAGAACGCTAAAACGCTTATTAAATTGGTTAATTTCACCGTTAATTGTATTTATAATATTCCTTGAAAATATTTCAAAAATTTGAATATTTTTTATTTGGGCAAGCACTGAAAGACTGAGCGAAAGAAGATAATCCCCAATAATAACCGCTTTTTTTGAGCCGAGTTTTGAATAGAAACTCTCTTGAGCGCGCCTTAAAAGACTTTCGTCGATTATATCATCATGAACAAGCGTTGCACTATGCAAAAGTTCAAGACTTAAGGCAACATTTTGAATATCATCGTCAATATCTTTATTTAATAAAAGAGTGCAAAGATAAGTAAAAACAGGTCTTATTCGTTTTGATTTTGCAAAAAGAAACCCGACGATTTCTTCCTTTAATTCATTAGAGTTTTCTTCCGCAAGAGTTTTTAAACTTTGCTCTAAACTTAAAATATAAGGTTTTAGAATGTCGTCAGGCTTCATTTTAATTTAAATCGCAAATTTGCCGTTTTCATAAATTAATTTATCATCAAGGAATATTTTTGAATTATGTTTTGTGTTTTTTATTATATCCCAATGCAAACCGGATTCATTTTTACCGCCTGTTTCAGGATAGCTGGCACCAAGTGCCATATGAATTGAACCGCCAATTTTTTCGTCAAATAAAATATTGCCTGTAACTTCTTTTACTCTATCATTTGTGCCAATTGCAATTTCGCCGACAAATCTGCTTCCTGCATCCATATCAAGCATGGATAAAAGAAAATCTTCGCCTTTTTCAGCTTTAGCATCAATAACTTTACCATTTTCCAGTTTTAGCCAAATTTTATGAGCTTCGTTGCCACGATAAATTGCGGGAAAATCAAAATAAATTTCACCACAAGCGCTATCTTCAACCGGAGAAGTAAAGATTTCGCCATCGGGAAAATTATTTAAACCCGAGCAGCTTACCCATTTTCTACCCTCTACATTAAATGTTATATCGGTTTTTTCACCAATAATATGCAGTTTTTTACCGCCATTCATAAGATTTACAAGTCTATCTTGCTCGGCACCTATTTCCTGCCACTTTTCAATAGGATTATCCAAATCCAAATAACAAGCATTAATTATAAAATCAGTATACTCATCCAAAGACATTTTAGCTTCTTGCGCCAAAGCATTCGTAGGATAATCCGCAATAACCCAATTGAGTTTACCCTGAGCAGCCCTGTTCAGCATAAGAGTAGAAAGTTCGCGTGTAGCTGCAGAACGCTTAGCCATCTTTTTGGAATCCGCTTTTGCCATATTTTTTACATTAAAAGGTGCGCCTATAGAGATATATTTATCAACTTTTTCATATTCCAATTTTGTTATCGGGTCAACAAAAGCAAGCTGGTCATCATTTGCATATTTGATAAAATCTTCTGCAAGTCCTTCCATTGAACACCTTACTATAGGGTTTGCGCCACGCTCAAGAATTCTTTTATATATCTCTTTGACAAGCGGCTGGCATTGATAACTTTCAGCTCTAATAAGCACTAAGTCACCTTTTTGCACTTTAGTTGAATAATCAACTAAAATTTGTGCATATTTTTCCAAAATAGTTTTATTATTCATCGCCTTCCTCCATGTTCTTGTAATAAGCATCTTTAAAACGCAAAGTAACACCGCGTTTTGATGTTTTTACAAAATCAACGAGTTTATTTACATATTCATTTTTATCAACTGTTTCTTCTATGATTTCAAGCGCCTGTGTGGTATTATACTCAGGACTTCTTAAAATTCTTATTGCTTTATGAACTGCATCACGAGAGGCTTTATCAACTCCTCGGCGCCTTAAACCTATTGCATTTAAACCTATCGGCAAAGCGGGTATTCCTTCAGCCTTGCAATAGGGAATTATATCTAGCCTTGCAGCCGATGCACCCGAAATAATTGCCATCTCACCAATTCTTATATTTTGATGAAAAACGGACAGACCGCCCAGAAAGGCGCCAAAACCAACTTTTACATGTCCTCCTACAGTTGCTGCATTAGCAAAAATAACTTCGTCGCCGAGTTCACAATTGTGAGCAACATGAGAATATGCCATAAGTAAGCATTTATTACCTATTCTCGTAACATTACCCTCGCCCGATGCGCGATTAATTGTCGCAAATTCTCTTATCCAACAATTTTTTCCAATTATTACCCCTGTTTTTTCACCTTTATATCCTAAATCTTGAGGTTCGCCGCCAATTGAAGCCATAGGGGAAATTTTTGTTCCTGCACCAATAGTTGCAAATTCAATATTTGCACCTGCACCGATTTTAACTCCCGCTTCAATAATAACGCCTTCACCAATTACGACATTAGGACCTATTTCAACATCATTGGCGATTTGTGCGCTGTCGCAAATAACTGCACTTTTGTGGATTGTCATTTTTTCACACTTTCTATTTTAATGCTATTGTAATTTCGGCTTCTACGCAAAGTTTTCCGTCAACATAGGCACGTGCATCGCATTTTGCTATAGGACCTTTGATTTTAGTCATATATGCTTCCATCTCCAACCTATCGCCCGGACGCACGATATTTTTGAATCTAACCTTGTCAACAGCAGCAAACAGGGCTAATTTACCCTTGTATTGGTCCAAAGACAAAAGAATGGGGGCGGCAGTTTGTGCCATTGCTTCAATTTGCAATACACCCGGCATAACAGGATTTCCGGGAAAATGTCCGTTAAAAAACATTTCGTTTGCAGTTAAATTTTTATATCCCTTTGAGTACTTGCCAGGTACGTATTCCGTTATTCTATCGACAAGCAAAAAAGGGTACCTGTGAGGAATCATATCCATAATCTCCATTACATCCATGGAAAGAGGCTTATCTGTTGTTGTATCCATCTTATCTCCTTTATAAAATTACAAACTTTTTTCAATAGTTTTTGCAAATTGAATGTGTAAAGCATGCCCTGCTTCTTTTACCAGAATATTTGCATTAAGCGCCAAAGGATTTACACCGGTTAGATATAAGTCACCTATTATATCTAAAATCTTGTGCTTTGCAGGCTCAAATTCACTTCTCAATTTTGTTGTATAACCGCCATCGTCAGTCATTCCTACGGTGTTTTCTATTGTCACACCTTTTGAAATGCCCATTTTTTGAAAAGTTTCAAGATCTTTTAAATAACCAAAAGTTCTGGCTTCAATTATTTCATTCAAATTTACATCCTGATTAAGGTTAACCCAGCGATTTTTTAAATCCGGATGATTATAATTAACTGCATAAGTTATTGTTGTCTTATCTTGATGAGGCATAACAACAATTGATGAATTATTGTATGAAAAAACAAAATGATTACTCAAAGGTTTAACAGGACTTTGTTCGCCTTGAAAACCGGCCTCATTAAATAAATCAACCCAAACTTTCGCGCTGCCGTCCATAATGGGAATTTCATACCCTTGGGACTTAAAATGTACATCAAGATTATCAATTCCACATATAGCACATGCTGCCATAAAATGCTCTATAAGAGCAATTTTGGTATCAGCGCCTTCATTTACATTTGCCAAAACAACAAAATGTTCAAAAGAAACTACATTTGAAGTATTTGCTTCAATCATTTTGTCATTTATAAAAAAACGTATACCTTGTTTTTCGTTTGATGTGTTCGGACAAATCTCAAGTTCTGCCTCAAGATTTGTCATTAGACCTCTGCCTTTTGCAATTATTTTAGATTTTACCGTCTTCATTTAAAAATTTCTCATAATCTTCCAATAAATGTTGATATTTTTTATACTTTTGAACCATAACTTCCGCTTCATTTAAATATTTCATGCGTTTGAGGAAGTCTTTTCTCGGAACCGCAGGTGCGCCCATAAGAACTGTTTTTGCAGGATGAGATTTTGTAACACCTGATTGCGCAAGGATAATACAGTCATCACCTATTGAGATGTGATCTGCAAGACCTGCCTGACCGGCTATTACAACTCTGTCGCCAATTTCACAAGAACCTGCTATGCCGACTTGAGATACTATCATGCAGGCACGTCCTATTTTACAGTTATGACCAATCATAACAAGATTATCAATTTTTGTTTGATCACCGATTGTGGTATTTTCTATAGTACCCCTATCAATTGTCGCATTTGCGCCTATTTCGACATCATTACCGATAACTATTGACCCTAAAGAAGGTATTTTAAATACTTTTTGATTTTCTTTGCCACCCTTTATTTCACCTTCTTTTCTTGCACTTTCAATATTGTCGGGAGTTTCTGTAACAAAACTGAAACCGTCCGCACCAAGACTTGCGCCATGGTGAAATATACATCTGTCACCAATTTGAACCCTGTCCCCTATATTAACTCCGGGGTGAAATAAACAGTCTGAGCCAACTTTTGCAAACTTGCCAATATAAACATTTGGCAATAGTGCCGTATTGTCACCAATTTCAGCACCACGTGAAATTACGACATTTGGACCTATTGAAACATTTTTGCCCAATTTTGCTTCAGGATGAATAACCGCTGTAGGATGTATGCCAATCGGTGTATCCGGCCCTTCGTAAAATAAATTCAATAATTTCATCATAGCAAGCCTTGGACGCTCTACCTCAATGGTTGTAATATTATCAAGATTAACACCAAGAGGAACAAGGGCTGCTTTTGCCTTTGTTTTAGCAAGATTTGCAATTTCATCTTCACCAAGAGCAAGTGCAAGTGTTGTTTCATCGGCAAGCAGGGGAGGGGCGACTTTATCAATTACGCCTTCATTTACAACAGTTAATATACCGCCCAAAATTTCAGAAATTTCTTTTTGTGAAAAAGTTTTTTTACTCACCTTTTTACTCCTCAAAATGCTATCAGAATATGTCTATTTTAGTACAATTATTTAATTTTGTCGATTATTTTTGTTGTCGACCTGCCTTCAACAAGTTCTATAAACTCTACCCAGCCGTTGTTCCTAAGCACAACATCCGCCTCCGGCAATGTTTTTAGGGTATAATCAGCGCCTTTGGTATAAATATTTGGCTTTATTATCTCAAGCAAATCTTTTGGCGAATCCTCATCAAATAAAACAACATAATCAACGCTCTCGAGCGCACAGAGCACCTCTGCCCTGTCATCTTCATTATTAATAGGGCGACCTTCACCTTTTATTGAGCGCACAGATTTATCAGAATTTAAACCGACTATAAGAATATCTCCAAATGCTTTACTTTTTTTAAGATATCTTACATGTCCGGCATGGAGTATATCAAAGCAACCGTTTGTTGCAACTATTGTTTTATTTTGCAATCTCAAAACCTTTAAAAGTTCTTCCAATTTGTCTTTTTGAATAATTTTTCCCATTTTTCCCCTTAAATATAAAAGGCCGCCAATAACATTTTGTTGTCGACGGCCATATAAATTCTTATTATTTTTATTTTGCCGGCGTCATATTTTGCGCATTAGGGCTTCCTTTTGTAACTTCGCCCCTAAGTTGTTTTTGTATATTTTCAGGGTTAAATGACGGATCATTAAATTCAATTTTTGCATTAGATTTAAGTCCGTCAAATAATTTTTGCAAAGCAATAATTTTTTTATTTTGTTCAAGATAAGCTTTAATTTCACCTTGTACTTGTTCAAATGGCGCAAGACCTGCCGCAGCTCTATCCGTAACAATAATTATATGGTTTCCGAACCTTGTAACAACAATATCTGAAATCGTATCAGGCTTGATTGAAAAAGCAACATCGGAGAATTCTTTTACCATTGCTTCGCGTGGGAAAAATCCCAAATCTCCGCCTTTTTGCGCACTGCCCTTGTCGTCAGAATATTTTTTTGCCAATTCGGCAAAGTTTTTAGGATTTGCAACTGCTTGAGCTCTTATGTCTTTGGCAAGTGCCATTTTTTTATCCATAGCCTCTTTGACTTTTTTATCAATGTCTGCAGCAGACAATTTACCGTCTTTATCTGCATCGATTATTGATTTTTTAATTAACTCGGGATTGGCTTCAATTAAAATGTGCGAAGCTTTAACCCTTTCGGGATAATTAAAGCGTTCTTTGTTATCATTATAGAAATCTTTTACTTCTTTATCACTTACTTTAACATCTGAAGTTGCTTCAACAAGTTTATTAACTTTTACTTCGTTAGCTAAATCCTCTTTAATTCTTTTTTCGGTAACGTTGTTTGCTTTCAATATTTCGTTAAATTTTTCTTCAGAGCCTAATTGTTTAATAATTTCCTGTTTTTTAGCTTCAATTTCCGCTTCATTTGCACTGATTTTACGTTTTTTATACTCTTGGTCAAGTAATTTTTTAACTATTAAATCCTGAACAATTCTTTCTTTTGTCATCAGCATAACAGGGCTGTTATCAGCTTTTTCTGCCTCCGGTGCGTTTTTAAACTGAGGATTGTTTTTAATGATATTTAAAATTTCATTATATTCTCCTCTTGTAATAGCCTCACCATTAACGGTAATTACTGCTTTGTTGTTAGAGGTACAACCCGCAAACAACAGAAGCGAGCAAAGTGCGCTTAAAAATACTTTTGTAAACTTCATAAATTTTACTCCTTTATAATTAGTTTTGAATTTTAAATTCAGATATTATTCTAGAAATATAATAAAACAAATCGGTTAATATGTTAAATACTTCATCAAAATTAAGATTGTTTTTATTCATTAATAAAATGCCGTCTGCATTGGCACAAGACTTTGGGGGATTTGTGAATTTGAAATATTTTGTTAATGAAAAATCAATTTTACGTTTCAAATACATCCACTCCCTTTCGTTATATGGAGTGTAAATTCTTATACAGTCTGGTGTTTCACGTATCATTGAAATGTTATTTTGTTCCGCAATAAGTCTTAATCTTATAAGTTTTATCAGATTTTCTACACTTTGCGGCAATTTAGAAAATCTGTCTTTAAAACCTATCACAACATTATCCAGCTCAGCCGTATTTTTAACATCGCTCAACCGTTTATATTCAAGCATTTTTTGTTCATAGCCGCCCACCCAATCATCGGGTATATATGCCGTAATATTTATATCTACAATGGTATTTTGCTGTTTTTTAACTTTTTCTTTTGCATAGGGGTCTTTGGATTTATTGGCTTTGAGCTCATTTACACATTCTTCCAAAAGATTACAATAAGTATCAAACCCTACATTTACCATGTGTCCGTGCTGTTTTGAACCTAAAATATTACCTACACCGCGAATTTCAATATCTCGTAAGGCTATATGATAACCGCTGCCAAGGCTTTCGAAATCTTTTATTGCATTTAAACGCTTAAAGGCATCAGGCGTAAGTTCTTTTGATTTTTTATAAAAACAATAGCAATAAGCCTGCCTGTCCGAACGACCTACACGCCCTCGCAGTTGATATAATTGCGCAAGCCCGAAACGATCGGCATCATGTATAAAAATAGTATTTGCATTTGAAATATCAAGTCCTGATTCAATGATTGTAGTACACAAAAGAATGTCATATTCCTTATTTGCAAATTCATACATTATGCGCTCTAACTCGCCTTCTTTCATTTGCCCATGCGCAACTGCAATTTTAACATTTGGAACAAGACTTGCAAGGTAATCCTTAAATTGATAAATTGTTTCAACTCTGTTATAAAGGTAAAAAATTTGCCCGTCACGCTGAATTTCATGGTTTATTGCATTTTTTAAATAAGCCTCGCTAAATTCACCAACGTAAGTTTTAACACTTAAGCGATTTTTAGGCGGGGTATTTATAACAGATAAATCTTTAATACCTGACAATGCCATATTTAAAGTTCTTGGAATTGGAGTGGCTGACATTGCGAGTATATCAATATTTTCGCGAAATTTTTTAAGCTTTTCCTTGTGTCTGACACCGAATTTATGTTCTTCATCAATAACCAAAAGTCCTAAATTTTTGAAACATATATCATCGCCCAAAAGCCTGTGAGTACCTATTACAACATCAACAGAACCCTCATTTATTTCCTTTACAACTTGTTTTTGCTCTTTATGTGAGCGAAAACGCGACAAAAGCTCTACATGGACACTAAAAGGCTTGAAGCGTTCGAAAATTGTTTGGTAATGCTGTAAGGCAAGAATTGTAGTTGGTGCAATAAGTGCAGCCTGTTTTCCCGACATAACGGCTTTAAATATTGCACGAATAGCAATTTCCGTTTTACCAAACCCGACATCAGCACAAATAAGCCTATCCATAGGGCGCGCTATTTCCATATCAGCCTTAGTGTCAACTATAGCCTTCATTTGATCAGGTGTTTCGGTAAACTCAAATGCATCTTCCATTTCAAACTGCCATGTTGTATCCGGCTCAAAAGCAATACCTTGTGACATCTGCCGTTTTGCATACAATTCAAGCAAGTCTTGCGCTATAATTTCAACTTCGGCTTTTGCTTTAGATTTGGTTGCCTCCCAAGCACTTCCGCCCATTTTTGAAAGTTTTGGTTTCTGAGCACCTGAACCGCGATAACGATAAAGTAAATTAATTTGTTCTGCAGGCATAAAAAGCTTATCTGCATTTGCAAATTCTATTTCAAGGTAGTCTTTTTTTGCGCCGTCAATTTCTTGTTTACTGAGTCCTTTGTAAATTCCCACTCCATGAATTGAATGGACTACATATTCCCCCTCTTTAATATCATTAATAGAGTCAATGTAATCTTGTGATTGTTTGTTCTTAAAATATTTCCTTGTTGTGACATCTTTTGAGCGTTTATTGAAAAGCTCTTTATCAGATAAAAATATAAATTTACCCTTGGGAGTTTCAAAATTATCATCAAATTCAATAACACCGCCCGAGCTTAATGGAGGGGATATTGTAATGTCATCGGAAAAAATTTCTCTTTCTTTTAAAATTTCTTGCAGTCTTTTTGGGTAATTTGTACAAATTAAAATTTTTGCACCATTTTTAAGATTATCAGAAATATATTTCACAATTTCATCTGCATCAGAAGAAAAAACAGGCGTAAGATAAGTTTTAAATTCAATTAATTTATCAAAATCATCGTCCAAAAAATTATCAAATCCTATAATTTTAAATTTTTTAATTAAGGAAATGAATTCCTCGTATTTAACATGGTTTAAGTCGCAAAGGGGTAATTTTAAGCTTGATGAAATTTCATTTTGATATTGTTCTTTAAAATCTTTATCAAGATTTTCGTATTTGGCAAAAATTTGTGATGTTTCATCAAATATAATTACATAATCCTTAAAATACTCAAGTGGAGAACAAAGTGTATTTGTAAGGTAATTCTGGTAATATTCGATACCGTCAAAATAGCCGCTTTCAGATATTTTTTCACAAATTTGATTGCAAATATCCTCGGCAAGCTCATTATTTGTATTTTTAGCAATGTTGCAGAGCTGTTCTTTGAAATTAGAAATTGTTTTTTTATCACATAAAAATTTATATAGCGGGTATATTGTGATTTCTTTTATTTTTTCAACACTTCGTTGTGTTTTGGGGTCAAAAAATCTTATATCCTCGACTGTATCACCAAAGAATTCAATTCTTATCGGATTTTTATCGAGTGTATAAATATCTAAAATATCTCCCCTGACACAAAATTCACCAACGTCAACAACGCTTGTTACTCTTTTATAACCGAGTTTGGAAAGCAATTTTACAATATTTTGATAATCAATATCTTCATTTATTTTTATTTTAAAAGAATTGTTTTCATAAAAGCTTCTTTGGGGAAATTTTTCAAAAAGAGATTTTACTGGCGCAGCCACTACATCATAGCTGTTTAACAAAACATTTATTTGCTCTTGATAAATATAGCAGTTTTTTTCTACATCGTCGTAAAAATTGATATCTTGTGAAGGAAAAACTCTTGCTTCAATTTGGCAAAAATTTTCAAAATCTTTTTGAAATTTTAAAGCAGTTTGCTCGTTTGGAGTTATATAAAGAATTTTTTTCCCACAATTTAAAATTGCTTTAAAAATAAGCAATCTCAAAGGGTTATTCAGGGAAGCAAGAGAAAGCTTATATACTCCGCTCAATTCCAAAAAACGCTTTAATGCAGGTATTTTTATATTTTCAAATTCGTTGTACATAGAGTGTGTTAAAAAACTCTTTCCTCCAAAAGTGCAGCACCTATCACTCCCGAATAATCGCCAAGCGCCGCCTTTTTAAATTCTATTGAAAGAGCAGGTGTAGGCAATGACTTTGCTCTTGCTTTTTTGATAGTTTGCAAATAAAATTCTTCAATACTTTGAATTAACCCCCCGCCAAGAATTATCAATTGAGGATTATAAAAATTTATAACACTTGCGACCCCGCCCGATAAGTAGTCTATAGCTTCATTAACATATTGTGTTACAACTTCATCATGTGCCTCCAGTGATTTTTTTATATGTTTCGAGCTAATGCTTTTACCATCTGTCAGCTCTGTTATTATTGATTTTCTTCCCTTTTTAACCGCACCCAAAATTCTTGTTTCGATAGCACTTCTTGAAGCATAAGCTTCCAGACAACCGTTTGCCCCGCATGCACAAGCGCGTCCGTTTAAATCAACAATAATATGCCCTATTTCTCCTGCACTTTGGCTTGCGCCAAGATGAATTTTACCATCTTTGACAATACTTGAACCAATTCCTGTGCCGACAAAAATGCATACAATATCTTTATAACCCTTGCCTGCACCGTATTTCAATTCACCGAAAGTAGCAACTTCGACATCATTGCCAATATTTACCGGCATTAGAAATTTATCTTCAAGTATTTTTTTTATGTGCAAATCTTTGCAATCAAGGTTTACTGCATTTATAAGAATTCCCTCCCGTCTTTCAACCTGTCCTGCAAGCCCTATTCCTATTGATGAAATATCTTCTTTATTAACATTTGAATCACATAAAAGCTGCTCGATTGTTTCAATTATTTTTGCGGTAATTTTTTTATTGCCTTTTTCTTTTTTGGTTTTATTTTTAACCTCAAAAAGCACTTTACCGGTTTCTTTTTCCACAATTCCGGCCAATATCTTGGTTCCGCCTAAATCTATTCCTATTGAGTATTTTTTCATGTAATTCCTATTTTAAATCTATTATCTGCTTATTTTTTAAACCTTTGGTTTTTAATTTCTGTTCAATATAACGCCACCACTTAAGCTTTTGTTTAAAAAGATAGTGATAACCTTCAAAATTTGCACTCGAAATATCAGCTTGTTGCTTATCCAAAAATTGCTCAAACTCACGCTCGAGCATACAAGTAAAATCTTTTCTGTTAAAATTCGGCTCGTTAATTATTTTAGGTTCACCAAACTCAACAAGTATTTCCGGCTTGTCCTGTCTTAAAAATGTATAATTAATTGCAATGGGCACAAGATTTACTCCGCCGAATTTTTTAACAGCTTCTTTTGCAATGTAAGCTAAACCCGATTGAAAAATTTCAGGTCTGTACATCGGAGGACGAATTATCCCTTGCGGAAAAATCCAAAAAGCAATATCAGGGTCTTTAAGAGTTGTAACCGCATATTGCAAAAATTTCATTGCAGATTGCGGAGATTTTTTATTTATAGGAAAACATCCCACGTATTGAAAAAGCGGGAATCTGTTCATCTCCTCAATCATAAAGCGTAAGCGCGGATTTTTTATTACTTTCCCTATTATTCTATACACTATATTATAAGCAAGAACACCGTCCCACCAATTATTATGAGGCGCATAAAAGATTGTTGCTTTTGTTTTATCACGATTTTCCAGGCGATTCAGATTTTTATACATAAGTGAATAAAAACGCGCTTCTACCATTTTTGGAAACACTATATCCCCGATAAAATGCCAAAAAGGAATATTTTTGGCTTCTCTAAACTTCTCCTCGCGATTTCTTAACTTTGTCGGGGGAACCGCGCTATACATGTGTTGTGGTGTATCTAAGCTCATGGCAATAATTTTAGTTAATTTTTTCTTATGTGTCAATTAGCTTATACGCTTTAATTGGCAATAGGCTCTAAAAGCTGTTAATTCCTTTTGTATAACATAATGATGTTTTTCAAGCCCCAAACGCGAAGCCAAAAGGAGTGCTTTTTCGTATATCTTAACGGTATTTTGTGCAACGCTCAACTTCTTTTCATCCTCTACACAAGCTGTTAAATCCTGCATTATATTTGCTCTCAATTTATATAAATGCATTTGCAGGAACAAAAGCTCGTTTGCGCTTGCATCCTGAAGCGCAAGTTCGCAATACATTTTTGCATTATCGAAGTCATTCTTTTGCAAATAAGCTCTGGAAAGAAGCTCTTGAAAAAGAATTTTAAAATTAATACTGCTTATTTTCGCACTTTCGCAAATTGCAACTGCTTTCTCACAAATTTCAATACACCTGTCGGCACCTGAGGAAGGAAGTGTCGCTTTTGCGCTTATATACCAAGCCAAAAGTGCACCGAATGCTATTTTTTTATCTGAAAAATATGTCATTTGTTCCGCGCAAATTTCAAGTGCGCGAAGTGCATTATTTTCCTTTAATAAAATATATGCCAACATGGTTTTTAAAATATTTTTTGTATAGTCATCTCCGCAGTTATTTGCAAAAGTAACTGCCTCAAATAAATCTTCTTTAATATTTTCAAAATTTCCGCTGAAAATTTTGTTAAATACGTCTATCAAATTCCATTTTGAAACCAGTTTTAAATCATTAACCGCGTAAGAAAATTCTTTTAAAATTGACTGCAAAATTTCTTCCGAATCTTTTACAAAGCCGCGAGAAGTTTGAGCACAGGCATGCGCAAGCGCAAGATGTAATTTAAGCCTTGTTGAATGGTGACTTTTGTCTTTATTAAGCTCTTTTTGAATTTCCGAAATTAACTCAAATGCCAGAGGGCTGCCTTGTTGTGCAAATGATTCTGCAAGTATAATATTTGACATAATCCAAGCTTCATAAATCTCTCTTATACTTGCAAATTCACTCTTTTTAGGATGTTTTAGGTAATCCTGCAAAACAGGGTTGACTTCATTATTTACAATGCTTGCAATTTCCGACCAATTACCGAGATACAAAAGAGCTTCAAGCTTTCTGGTCTTGATAAGTGCCCTTTGTAATTCCTGTTTAGGCTTTGAGAAAATGGCAAGAACCGCATCAACCGTTTCCACAATTGCAGGATAGTTTTGTGCCATTTTACAACTTTGAATTAAATAACCGCTCAGCTCTACAACTTTATTTTCATTTCCGCTGTTTTGAGCGCTGACAATGGCATTTGATAAATACTCCATTGCCTCTTTAGGATTCTTATTGTATGTCAATTTGCCCAAACGTTCACAAATATTGTTTTTAATATATTCAAAATTTGCAAGCTTGACATCTTCAAGCAATATTAAACTTTGTTTTTGGCAAAGTGTATAAAAACTTACATCACCTATATAAGAGGCAAGTTTAAGACTCATTGTCCAAAGGCTGAACGCAAGGTCTTTTTCTCCTGTAATTTGTGCTAACAGCGATGGTATAGCAGGCGATGACACTGTTCTTTTACATATTTCATTTAAAAGTTTTTTCTGAGCCTCAAGCAAATCCTTGTCTTCTTTTGCACAAGCATAAACATGTGACCAAACAAGAGAATTTCTGAATTCAAAAATATTTTCCGTAATTCTTTTTACGTAACCGCTTTTCTCAAGAAAGGCAGCAACACGTTCAAAATTTTCAAGCTCAAGGGCAAAAACTTTTTCCATAAGGGATTTAGTAAATTTACCGCCAAGCATTGAGGAAACCATTAAAAAATCATATTCAAAGCGATGTTTTTCTTTTAAAGACATAAAACGCTTATTTAGAAGTTCTTTTAAGTCGTTTATAATATACATCTCTCTGCAAGTTTCATCAAAAACAAATTCTTTATTTTGCAAAGTGAGAACTTTTGTTTCTTTTAAATCATATAAAACTTGCTCAACATAAGCAAAATTTCCTTGTGCGTTTAATGCAATTTGATTTAACACGCCTTGTGGCAAAATATCGCAATTGCCTATTTGAGATTTTATAAATTCTTTAACGTCGCTTATTTCTTTTCGTGCGAGATTAATATTTAAACATGCATTTTTTGACAATTTTTCACTATTTATATACATTGCAATTGCATGTTGATTGTGATAGGTCAAAACAAGTTTTGCGCCTGATTTAAAATAATCCGTTTCAATTAAATATTTTATAAAATCAAAAGAAGTTTCATCTATAAGATCAAAATCGTCTATTACAAGAGTTAATTTATTTTTTGATTTCAAATACACAAGAATTTCTTTTAAATCTTCAAATGTGCGTTTTTTATTTTCAAGAATATACTCATAATAAGCTTCTTTAAGCGGATACACTATATTGACAAGAGTGTCTATTTTATCTTGCGGAAGGTGTCCTGATAAATTTTTCCCCAGAACATTTTTTAATTCTTGCACTCTCTTTTCATATCTGCTTGGCGCAAATGACAAATCAAATAATGACAAACAAACATCCTGAATAAGCCCCATGGGAGTTACTTGCGTAAGCGCACAACAGTGCCCCTTTAAAACAATATGCGGATCTGCTTCCAATCTTTTATACAAAGCTTCAAGCAGGTGTGTTTTTCCGCAACCGCGAGGGGCATTTATTGAAATAGCCCTGATTTCACTTCCGGAGTCATTTATGGCATCGAGAACCATTTCCAATGCAACATCATCTCTTTGACACTCACTTTGAGAAAAAACGGGCTTTTGGTCCAGAAAGACCATTTTGTAAGATACCGGCGAAATTTTTATAAGCGGTATCTCTGATGAGAGTATTGTATATGCGCCTTCAGAAGTAATTATGTCTTTTTCAATTCCCGATTCCAATTGTTTTGGCGAACGTGCTTCAAAATACTCATCTTCTTTTAACACGGCATATTTATAAGTTATTCCCGCACCCAAAGTTTCATTTAAAATATTGTTAAATTTTTCAAATTCCTCAGAAAAAAGCTTTACTTTATCAAGAAACTTAAAATTTTTTGTATGAGGTATTTTAAAAACGGTCACATGGGGATTTATAAATTCGCATGGAACATTAAAACCCAGTTTTATCGAAGTTTTAATATTTAAGACAACTTTTTGACGAAATTCTTCATCCTTATATTTTTCAAAAAGATTTTCAAGATTAATAAAATCTATAAAAACTGCAAGCTTATCCTGTTTTTGCACCTGTTGTTCACTTTTTGACGATTTCTTGCTTTCATTTTTTATCTCACTTTTATGAGTAAAATTAATTTTATCTGTTTCTGTCTTTAAGTTTAAATTTTCTTTCTTTGGCAAATCAAACACATAAGAACATTTTCTACACTCGGGACTTGAAGCATAATTAGCACTGCTGCATTTAGGGCAAAATTTAACAAATGCAAAGCCGCACACCGAACAGGAAGAAGAACCTATTCTTGTATAATTTCCGCACCTTGGACACTTGAACTTAAGCCTCAGACCGCATCCGGGGCATATAACATCTTGAGAGCTTACTTCAGTTTTGCACTTTGGACAAATCACGCTATGTTCTCGATAAAATTTAACAATATTTTACAAACATTATATATGAAATTTTAATTTAGTCTATAAATCCCATGATAAATAGTCAATTTGTACCAGTTTAAAAATTAAAAAAAATATGATAATATTCAAATTATGGAATTAGGAGTAAATATTGATCATGTGGCAACACTCAGAAATGCTCGCGGCGGCAACGAACCGAGCGTACTGGATGCCGCAATAATAGCTCAAAGAGCGGGCGCAAGCGCAATAACAATCCATTTAAGGGAAGACAGACGCCATATTAAAGATACTGATTTAAACGAAATTAAAAAAAACATTAAAACCAATATAAATCTTGAAATGGCAGCAACGGCGGAAATGCAAAATATTGCAGTAAAAAACAAGCCTTATTCCTGTTGCATCGTCCCAGAAAAAAGACAGGAAGTTACAACCGAAGGTGGTTTAGATGTTTATTCTCAAGAAAACTACATAAGGGAATTTATAAAACCCCTTCATGATTCAGGCATTATTGTAAGTCTTTTTATTGATCCTGATGAAAAACAGGTATTTTCGGCGCATAATTGCAATGCGGATTTCATAGAATTGCACACTGGTGCTTTTTCAAATGCATTTGGAACCGAACATGAAAAAGCGGAATTTGAAAAACTGAAAACAGCAGCAGCGCTTGCACAAAATCTTGGTTTAAAAGTAAATGCCGGTCACGGCTTAAACTACGAAAATGTGCATCTAATGCACGGAATAGAAGGTATTATCGAGCTTAATATAGGTCACAGCATTATATCGCGTGCGGTTTTTGTAGGACTCGAACGAGCCATTGAAGAAATGCGCGATTTAATAATATAAAATACGCTTGTAACATAATGTGAAGTATGAAATTCCTGTATTATTAAGAAATGTTACAAGAAGTCATCATGCCCAAAACATGTACCCATGCATGTTTTGAGTAATAGTGTATAAACAACAATATGTTTACTAAACAAAATGTTGTCATATAACTGCCCATAGAATATAATAAAAAAGGTTTTGCACTTGCGTGCAAAATGCGGGGGAAATGATAAGTGTGTACTTATGACACGATATGTAAAAATCTCGACCGTGTAATGAAAATTGTTGATGGTAAAAATGTAAGGATAGTTGCAGTCACAAAATATTATGATACAAATGCAATAAAAAATGCTTATTTAGCGGGTTTAAGAAATTTTGGCGAAAGCAGAGCACTTGAAGCCGTTGAAAAAATCAACAGATTAGACGATGAAATAAGGCAAAAATCGACTTATCATTTTATTGGACATTTACAAACGAACAAAGTAAAGCATGTAGTTGGTTTTTTTGATTACATCCACAGTGTAGATTCACTAAAAGTAGCAAAAGAAATAGCAAAATGCGCGGCAGAAAAGAAAATTGTCCAAAAGATTTTAGTTCAGGTCAATATGGCCAATGAAGAATCTAAATTCGGTATTGCACCTTCACAGATACATAATATGATTGAAGAAATTTCAAAGCTTAATTCATTAAAAATTGAAGGTCTTATGAACATTGCACCATTAACACAAGATGAAGAAATGCTAAGAAAGTTTTTCTCACAAATGAGAGAGCTTAAAGAAAAATTCAATCTCAAGGAACTTTCAATGGGGATGAGTAATGATTACAAAATTGCCATAGAAGAAGGGGCAACCATTATCAGATTAGGAAGAATACTATTTCAAAATTCATAAAGGAGGAAAAGAAATTGGCAGGAATAGGAGAAAAATTCAAGTTTTTATACAACTTATTCGGTTTTGATAATCCGGATGAAAATGAATTCGGAGAATTAAGAGATGAATACGATAACGAGTATGAAACTGACGGCACTAACGTACTTAAAAGAAATTTTGAAGCTCAAAGTCCTATGGAAACAAGGGAACGTAACAACTTAAGAGTATTGCACGGTCAAAACAGAAGTTACGAAGTTATAGTATTTGAGCCCAGAGCGTTCAACGAATCAATAAATATTGTTGAAGCATTAAAGTCAAGAAAAACAGTTATCCTAAACCTGCAATTATTAGATAGAGAACAATCTCAAAGAATAGTTGATTTCTTGTGCGGATGCACTCATGCTCTTGACGGTTCGCAAAGGAAAATCGGTGAATTTGTATTTATTTTCACTCCTTCAAATATAAATATTTCGCAAGAAGTAGTGAATTCAAAATTAACAAGAGATGCTATTTGGACTGCAAGTAACTAATTGCATCTTTTAATACGGAGAAAACAGAGAGATTTACAGCGCACCTACGGTGCGCATTTTTATTTGTCATGGAAAATAAATTGTAAAAAAAATTAACAAAAAACAGAAAAATGACTGCTGCTTATAAAGTGCTAAAATTGACACTATAAAAGAAGTAAAAGGAAATAGGTTTAATAAAATTTTATAATTTGCAAAAAATTTTTGTGCCCTGTATAATTTATTGTGTAAGTTAGTTAGTATTATAAATTGAGGTAAAAATGAGCACATTAGACAGAGTTAAAAAAGTTGTAGTTGACCAATTAAGTGTTGATGAAAATTTAGTTACACCACAAGCAAGCTTTACAGGTGACCTTGGTGCAGATTCTCTTGACACTGTTGAGTTGGTTATGGCATTTGAAGAAGAATTCGGTTGTGAAATTCCTGATGAAGAAGCAGAAAAAATTGCAACTGTACAAGATGCCGTTGACTATATCGATTCTCATTCATAGTTAAAATATTTGAGAGACAGAATTCATTTGCAAAAAAGTTGCAATGAGATAGTATCAATTTGTAACTTTTTGTTTTGAAAGTTTAAGGAAAAGATGATGGAGAACAAAAAAAGAAGAGTAGTAATAACAGGTATCGGAATGGCTACACCTTATGGTTTCGGTGTAAAAAAATTCTGGGATGGCATGCTTGAAGGAAAAAGCGCCATTGACACAATTGAAAGAATACCGCTTGAAGGTCACAGTGTACATATTGCGGGTGAAATTAAAGATTTTGACACTTGGAATAAACTTGATCCCAAAGAAGCAAAAAGAATGGATAGGTTTACTCAATTTGCCGTAGTGGCTGCGGACGAAGCAGTTGAAGATTCAGAAATTTTGCCCGAAAAAGTTGACCCATACAGATATGGCGTAATAGTTGGCTCTGCTGCAGGCGGTTTTGATACGTTTGAAAAACAACATCACAACATTCTTGACAAAGGCCCTACAAAATGTTCTCCTTTTACAGTACCAATGCTGATTGCAGATATGGGTGCAGGAAGAATTTCAATGCGCCATCATGCAAAAGGTGTCAATAAGGCAATAGTTACAGCCTGTGCAACATCAGCGCATTGCGTAGGTGATGCTTTTCGTACAATTCAATATAATGATGCAGATATAGTAATAGCAGGCGGTTCTGAAGCAGTTATTACAACTCTTGGCATAGGAGCGTTTACATCAGCAAGAACTTTGTCAAAAAGAAATGACGAGCCAAAGAAAGCATCACGCCCCTATGATATTGACCGTGACGGCTTTGTAATGTCAGAGGGTGCCGCCATAATAATACTTGAAGAATTGGAACATGCGAAGGCTCGTGGCGCAAAAATATACGCAGAAATTATAGGTTACGGACAAACAGCAGATGCTTATGATATCGTTGCACCCGATCCTACAGGTGCAGGCGCAGCGAAAGCTATGGAATTAGCAGTAAAAGATGCCGGAATTAAACCTGAAGACGTAGATTATGTAAATGCACATGGCACAAGCACGGGTCTTGGCGACATTGCAGAATCTAAAGCTATAGCAAGAGTCTTTGGCGACTTGGATACAAACAAAAATCTAAAAGTTTCATCAACAAAAAGTATGCATGGTCACATGTTGGGCGCAACAGGTGCCGCGGAGTCAATTGTTTGTATAAAAGCATTACAAGATGGCATTGTGCCTCCGACAATTAATCTTGATAATCAGGATCCGCAGGTGGCAAACTTAAATTATGTACCTCACAAACCCATAAAAGCTAATATTAAATATGCCCTAACAAATTCTTTTGGTTTTGGCGGACATAATGCATCTTTGTTGTTTAAAAAATACGAAGAATAATTAAATGTCGACGTGGCGGCAAGCGCGAAGACGTGGAGTGCGTAGTTCAAATATTACCATTCCGCCACGGTGATAATTGAAAATTGAATAATATTGTTAAATGTCGACGTGGCGGAATGGTAGACGCGCATGCTTGAGGTGCATGTGGGGAGACCTGTGGGGGTTCAAGTCCCCCCGTCGACATTTTTTCTATACTAAAATTAAACCAAATCGGGGGGACTTGAACAATTGGCAAGTCTGCCGTTGCAAAGCAAGTTTGCAAGCCCCCCGTCGACATTTTTTCTATACTAAAATTAAACCAAATCGGGGGGACTTGAACAATTGGCAAGTCTGCCGTTGCAAAGCAAGTTTGCAAGCCCCAATCGACATTACTTAAACCCAAGCTGGACAGCGTTTTGGATTTAACTATGTACTCAACTATGTACTCATTTTTTAATACCCCTCTAAAATTTCCATCGCTGCAATTTTATTTGTATAGCTATTATCCAAATATTTTCGTGTAACAAGTGGTGTTGAATGTGCCATATAACTTTGAATTTCATGTATTGGAACACAAGCTTGAGCCATACGAGTCCCAGCAGTGTGTCTAAATCCATTCCAACCATAGTATTTAACATTTGCTAACGCACAAGATTCTTTAAGCTTGCTTTCTAAGGTTTTTTCACTACGTGGAGTTTTTCTTGATTTATTGATAAATACATATTCTGTATCGTTATCATCAAAATTTCTTGTAATAATTTCTTTTAGCTTTTTACCCATAGGCAATTCTATTGCTTTTCTACTTTTAGAGTGTTCGCAAGGAACTATGATTTTATTGCGTTCCCAATCAACCCAATCTTTATTAAACAGACGGATATTTGCTCTTCTTAATGACGTAATTAAAGCACAATCTATCATATCAACAAGCCAGAGTGGAGAAACTTTTTTAATAGCTAAAATCTCATTTTTATTCCAAAATTTATAATTCTGTTCGTTATATAACCCTAGTTTTTTAACCTTTGAACAGGGATTCTTCAGAAGGATTTCATCGTCTATCGCAATATTATACATTTTAGATAGAGCACTAATGTATCTATCGATAGTAGTGTCTTTGTGATTTTTTACGGTTCTGCAATAATTTATAAGTCTATCAATATCGCTTCTTTTAATATCTACTGCTGGTGTTGTAATGCCAAAATATTCATTAAAGAATTTAACTTTAGACCTTACGTGCTTTATATCTCTATTCCCTGCAAGGGTATATTGTTTGTATTTTTCACCCAATACACCTATTGTTATCACTCTATCGTTAGATAATTTTTCTTTATTTCTTAATTCGGCTTTTAAATTAGCAACATAAGCAAGAGCTTTTTCTCTTGAGTAACAGTTCTTACAAGCACCCTGATATTGGACTCCTGCCACGGTTATTTTATAAGAATAACCGCCACGTTTATCTTTTCTGATATTGTTTTTATATTTACCAGCCATAATTAAACCTTATGACGCAAGAAAAACTTTAATTTCATCAATTTTAACGTACCAAATTGAACCAATTTGTTTGAAACAATTAGCTGGTATTGTTCCGTTGTTTTTCCAATCATAAATTGTACTTACGCCTCGACCAATGGCTTTTGCAAATTCTTTAATTGTCATAATGTTGAACATATTCATAAATATCCTTTCTTTTTTGTGCATCTTTTGCCGAACGTGTTCGTCACATTATATTTATACAATATATTTTTTGTTCTGTCAAGTTTTGTCGAACGTGTTCGTTAATTTAAGTATTAAATTACATTATTTTCCGAACAAGTTCATTTTTTCTTGACACGTGACGGTTAATAGAGTAGTATGATATACAAAAGGAGAATCTCCGTTGAAAAATGCAGAAGACATAAGCAAACAGGCAAAAATATATGAACAGCTAATTTTAAATCAAATTGGTGCTTTTATTGCAAATAAAAGAAATGAAAAAAATATTACCATTAGAGAATTGAATAAAATTACTGGTGTTAGCATAGGGGTAATATCAGACCTAGAAAATGCTAAATCTATGCCAAGGGTTGAAACATTAATTAAACTTGCCGAAGCACTTGAAATTTCTTTATCCTTAATTTTTGAGAACATGAAACCAGCTACACAAAAAACATCTAATAAATCAAAAATCATACCTGATGACATGAATAAATATGATAAAATAAGCACTTTACTTGCCGGGTTAAGTTACGCCAAAGAAGAAATTACTGATATTATTTCATATATTAAATTTACTGATTATAAAAAACAAAAATGAGATGAGCTTATAGCCTAAAATAGGTAAAAGTTGTCAGAATTGCTAAAAAATTTTCTGAGAAGCTTAATTTTTACGTTAATCTTTATTTTCAGCTGCCTCTATCGACGCTTTAGGAACTATTTTTAATTTACAGTCAAATAAGTCAAGAATTTCTATTACCTCAGATAGTTGAAATGTTGCTTTAGAGAATTTCTTAACTAAATTTGTTCTGCATCCAGACCGACCGAGTTTTTCTTCCAATATTCTTGCAAGTCCTGCTTTTGTTAGGTTTTGAGACTCCATGAATTCATTTAAGAAATCTTGTACTCTTTTTTTTATCTGGTCCGGGACTATATACTTAGGTTTTTGTTCTCGCATCTCTGCCCCCTTATCTATATGATAACTATATAGTTACTCTTGTCAAGTAAATAATTGCTGCAAAAAATTATGCCAAAAAGTTGACAAGATATGTAACCATATGGTTACATGTGAAACGTAAGCAGTGCACAGCTTCAAGTAAATACTAACTTTAAACAAAGGATCAAAATTATGCAAAAAATTATTACAACAAACTTGAACCTTGAAAATGAAATCAGATTAATCAAAAGTTATGAAGCAAAAGAAAAAGAATTAAAGGAACTTCGTGAAGAAAAAGAAGCTGAGTTAAAAAAACTTCTTGATAATGCAGGCTTAGAAGAATTAGAAGTCGGAGCATTTACAATCAGATTTACTAATGTAGTTCGAAACAACTTCAACACATCGGCATTCAAAAAGAAATATTTAGAACTCTATAATTCGTTCATTAAACAGACTAATTATAGGAAATTCACGATTTCATAGGGGGATTATTCCCCTCCCCCTTAGGGGGTAAAAGTTAAGTAATAGTGAAATATGAAAGGATTATAAAATGACAATAACATATAAAGATGTAAACGATGTATTAAATCGAAATTATGGTTCGGAAAGACTCTATAAACGTAATTATTGCAATAATCTATTTTATACCACTGGAATTTTAGATTTCGCACAAACTTTAAATGCTCATTGGCTAATTGATACCGTTATTTCATACATGCCAGAAGTTTTAAAGGTATATGAAACAGAAGAAGAGTCTTTCTTTATTGTTGAAATTGCAGTAGATAAAAAACATCAAGGTTACTTTGAGATTTATCGAGAAGGTTGGATTGGTAACAATTATCACGAATGTATATCAGTAGCTAAGCAAATTATTCCGTTTATTGATTTGCCTACTAAAGACAATGAGGAGATTACATCATACAAGTTCTTTTTGGAATTGGCATCGGTAAATCCAATTGTTTACACCCTGCTACTAAGTTCAGAGCACTAATTATCAAGGGGGATTCGTTCCCCCCTTATCACTAATAAAGGAATTAAAAATGGAAAAAATAGAAAAAGTTAAAATAAAAACATTTGAAGAGTTTAAAGAACAACTCAAAAAAGTCAAAGAAACTCAGTCTGAAATTATCTTGTCTTATTATAAATACTGCCATTTATATGATAAGGATGAGGATTTAGACTTTAATTTCTATAAAGATTTGATTTTGAAAGAGTTAGAGCCATACGATTTAGAACCCTCAAAAATAACAGATGATTTAGATTTGATATTTAAATTCAAGAATAAAGCTGAGGGATTTAGATTTGATATTTAAATTCAAGAATAAAGCTGAGGCAATTATCCATATCAAGCCTTTTGGAATTGATTTAATCATCTATAAAAAGTGATTGTATCACGGTAGGTAAACTTTGTAGAAAATCTGAAAATTCTCCAAACCAAAAAAAGGATTTAAAATGAGTAAAATATTTGCATACATAAGAGTGTCGACTCGTGAACAAAACGAAAATAGACAACTGGATGCACTTAAAGATTTAAAAATAGATGAAATAATCGTAGAAAAATCCAGTGGAAAGAACTTTGTAGGTAGAGAAAAATATCAGCAGATGAAATCCCAACTCAGAAAGGGTGATTTATTGATTATTCACTCGATTGATAGATTTGGTCGTAATTATAGCGAAATCTGCAAGGAATGGGAAGGATTGATTGATAGGGGTGTTGATATACAAGTCTTGGATATGCCTATTCTGAACACAAGAGACAATCAAAACGGATTAACCGGGAGATTGATTACAGACATTGTATTAAAGCTACTCGGCTATGTAGCAGAGAAAGAAAGGTCTAATATAAAAACTAGACAGGCTGAAGGTATTAAATCAGCTCTTGCAAATGGAGTTAAATTTGGAAGACCTAAATCTGATATTCCAAAAGATTTTCTTAGAGCTTATGAACTTTATAGACAAGGGTTGATTAAAGTTAAAGATGTAATGTCCATGTGCAACATCGCAAAAAGTACGTTTTATAAGTATTCCAGCCAAATAAATTAATGGTTAAATTTGTGGTATGATATAGAAGAGGTTAATTCCATGTATAACAATCGCTTTAAAGATAATAATGAATACAGAACAAAAATTAATGAGCACAGACCGCTATCTGAGGATGC
>CASFXY010000011.1:29783-73437 GCA_949298805.1 uncultured bacterium | reverse complement strand
AATTGACATTTGAAATAATAATTGATACGTTTTAACTATGCCACAAAAATTAAAATTCATTTTTGAAATTATACTTTTAGTTTTTATACTTGTATTTATTTTCTACTCCGGTGCATTTTTAGGGCTTGGTTTTTTTATGCTATGCAATGATGCGCATGTTTTATTTCCTTATTCAATTGCAAAATTAATTAGCATAGCGGCTTTTTTGTCATTATTTACAATCGTACCAATTTATTCAACCTCAAGATATTTTTTCCTTTATTTTTTCTTAAAAATCTTAGAGCTTAAAGGCTCTGACAAGTCAAAAGAGATAATAAAAAGACTTAAAAATAACTATATAATTCAAATTTTTATTTTGCTTATTGCACTTTGCTTTGATACATTTTTTGTCTTAATACATGAAAATCAAATAAATTTTGCAACTTTTATTCTTTTAATCTTTATATTTTCAACTTTTATACCTTGCCTTGTTACATTTATACTATGGAAACTTGAAAGTATTTTTATAAATAAGTTAAAACATTGCGCAGATTAGCACTAATTGACAAGTATGATTGTCAATTACTATACTGAATTATTTACAATTGAAAAAACAATAAAAAAGCACGCAAAAATTTCTCAATATCAGTAATCGACTTTTTAGTTCATCTTGCTTTGTGGGAACATCCTTAGGACGGAAATTATCTTTACCAAAATAAGCAAACTAAGCGTACATAATAATCAAACCATGTGTTTCTTTACTGCTGCGCACAAAATTTTTTTACGTGTTTTATACATTTGCTATTATTATAAGAAAGGATAATTACATGAAAATCAATTCGCCAAAAACAGCTCTTACTTTTGGCACCAGAATTATTGTTTGTAATCGTGACGATCTTCTAAAAGATATCAGGAGTAAATTTTCATCACGGGGCTTGAAGGCTATTGAAGAACCAATGTGTGATTTTCGGACCAGTGTGACAAAGCTTCCGCATAATATATTTTTGAATAAGAAAAATTTCAATCCTAAGCCTAAGAGGTTTATGCCAAAGAAAAAATATAAATTAGAAACAGATAGTTATGGATATACAGGAGGTATTGATATATGTACAGGAGGAATTGTTGTAGGAAAGAAAAAAATAGGAATGTTTCATATTGCACCTACTTTAGATAGTCTGGATTTATTGCGTGGTGCTCGAGGTGATGTTTTGGGCAAATCAATAGATGACTTTGCAAATAAATATGGTGAAATAAAAAAAGCTATAATAGTAGGCGGAAGAAAATGGTATGATTATTGGGGTGCCCGCGGGTCAGAATCCATGAATGTAAATGCATTAATAAGAAAACGTTTTTATGATAGGGGTATTTCTACTACCATTTTATCCGATTTTAAAAAAGCCGAAATGGATCTTTTTTACTCACGTAAAAAAGACAGGTTGGAAATTGGTGTATTGAATAGTAGCAGTATTCCAAAAATAAGTGATGTATTTGGCGAAATTGCCTTAAAACCTAATGATGAACTGATAAATATGACACACAATAGCTCGCTATGGTAAATATATTTATATTAAAGATATTATTTTATTTATATAATTCCAATTAAATGTTGATATATTTGTGGTAATTTGTTTAAAATTAAAAATATGGTAAAAAGCATTTAAAATTGTAAAAAAAATCGGATTATCGAAATATGAAATGCGCAATTTTTGATTTAGACGGGACACTTTTATATACTTTAGAAGATTTATATAATGCAACAAATTATACACTAAATTATTTCGGGTATAAAGAAAGAACTTTGCAAGAAGTAAGAAATTTTGTGGGCAATGGGATTGCAAAATTAATCGAACGCGCATTGGGCGAGAATTACAATAAAGATGAGGCTACTAAGTGCCTTGAAATATTTAGAGATTATTATTCTAAATATTCACAAAGAAATACAAAACCTTATAAAGGGATAGTAAATCTTTTGGAAAAACTCAGCATTATGGGCATTAAAACTGCGGTCAATTCAAATAAATATGATTGTGCAGTAAAAGAACTTTGCCAAAAGTATTTTAATAATCTGGTTTTGGTTGCAGTTGGCGAATCCGAATCTTGTCCCAGAAAACCTGACCCTACAGGTGTTAATACAATATTGGAGTTTTTGGGTTGCAATAGAGAAAATGCAATATATATAGGAGATTCTCTTGTAGATATACAAACTGCAAAAAATGCTCAAATTCCATGTGTGAGTGTTACTTGGGGTTATTGCGATGTTGGTGTATTGAAGTCGAATAATAATTTAATTGCAAATAATACGGATGAACTCTTAGATTTAATAATAAATAATATTAACGGATTATAAAATTATACGGATAAAGATATCTTTTGGGCAATAAAATCAAGGCGTAGTAAATTCCCCTGACGGGTAATATTAATTTATCTTTTTTGAGGTTATCTTACTAATACAATCTGATTTTAAGTGAGGTATATATGGAAAAGGTTTATTCTTGTCTTGGCAGGTCATTATTCTTGAACGGGTTTAATTCGACGGAAGAAAATTGTCAAAATGACAAAGAAATATTTGCGGCAATATTAACACATGATTTAAAAACACCCACAATAGCACAAATCCGCTCTCTGGAGATTATATTGAGCGGTGCTTTAGGTTCATTCAATGAAGAACAAAAGGAAATGTTATTCCAAACTCTTGAATCATGTAAAAATATGTATGCAATGATTAATAATGTTTTATCGGCATATAAATACGAAAGACAAAACAAGGTTTTATTAAACAAAGTTTTTAATTTTTATAACCTTGCAAAAGAATGCTGCGTTGAATTTAGCCGCTATGCCGACACAAAGGGGCAAAATATAGCACTGCAATGCAATTTGAAAAATATATTTGTTGAGGCGGATGAAGTTCAACTGAAATATGCAATTAAAAATATTTTATTAGAATCTTTATCAAGAGGTTATCCAAATACGAAAATAAATGTGGTTCTGGAAAAAGAAAAAAACGGAATTGTTTTTGCAGTAAAGTGTCAAAGCCCAAATATTACAAAAGAAGTATTAAATAATGTTTTTAAAAAATATCCTTGCGGCACCGCTAAGTACAATAAGGTGGGTTCAAGTTTAAGGCTTTATCTTGCAAGAAGAATTATAAGCGCTCATGACGGACTAATGCTTGCATCTTCCGAAAATAATATAAGTATGTTTGGTTTTGTAATTCCTGTTTGTAAAAATAAATTTAATTAAGTGTTTATATGCCAGAGGTTTTTTGATATACTTATATTGAAATTAAATGGGATAGGAAAATGCTAAATACACTTGATTCGCTCGTTTTAATTGTTGATATTCAGGAAAAACTGACTAAAATGCTTGACGAAGAAATTTGCGAGCAAATTGTTGAAAAATCCAAAAAAATAACTGCTGCGGCAAAAGTTTTGGGAATTAATACAATCGTTACGGAACAATACCCTAATGGTCTTGGACAAACAATACAAGAAATAAAAGATATTTTGGGTGAGAATTATTTCCCTTTTGAAAAAACAGCTTTTAATGCCCTTTTGGAAAACGGTTTTTTAAGTACAATCAAGAGTTACAATAAAAAACAAATTGTTATTTGCGGTATAGAATCTCACATTTGTGTGCTGCAAACTGCTGTGGCACTTATAAAAGAAGGCTTTGAAGTATATGTTGTAAGAGATATTTGTGCCTCAAGAAAAAAATCTGAATTTAAGTGTGCAATGGAACTTTTAAGACAATGCGGTGCCAAAATTTGCTCTCTTGAAATAGTTCTTTTTGCTTGGTTAAAAGGTGCAAAAAACCCTAATTTTAAAGATGTGCAAGCTCTTATTAAGTAAATAATTCGGAGGTATATTATGAAAAAGGTTTTATCAATTTTAATGCTTTTTTACATGTTAACACTTGCCACACCTTGTCTTGCAGGTACTCATGGTGTTGACGGGCATGTGAGTGCAAGGTCGGTAGGTGCAAGTTTGTTATCTTTGTTAATATGGCCCGGTTTGGGGCAAATTGTAAATGACCAACATGAAGATAAAGTAGTTACCCATGCTCTTTTGGGACTTACCGGTATTTTTAGATTTTGGTCTTTTTATGATGCCATTATTGACAGAGATGGCGGAGTTTGGCATAACAGGATTTAATCCAACTGTTTGTTAAACAGCCACATTGCGCCACCAAGTGTTATAATTGCGATAATGCAAAGTGGAATAAGATTTGTTATAACATCTTGCAAGGGCATATTTTTTAAAAATATGCCCTTGCCTATTACCATATAAAATCTGAGCGGATCAAGAAATGTAAGATACTGAAAAAATCTTGGCATATCCTCAATAGGGGAAATAAAGCCGCTTAAAAGTGATGCGGGCGTTTGAAAAGTAAATGCCCCCAATATTGCTTGTTGTTGAGTTTTTGACAGTGCAGATACAAAAAGTCCAACTCCTGTTATAGATAAAATTGCAATTACCGTACTAATAAGGTAAAGTATTACCGAACCTCTGAAGGGCATTTTGAAATGAAATACGGCAACAAATGCCATAAACATGCTCAAGCTTAAAGCCACTCCCATTGGCGCAATTGTTTTTCCTGCAAGAATTTCAAAAGGTGTACATGGAGAAACAATGAGCTGGTCAAATGTTCCCAGTTCTCTTTCTCGTGCAATCGAAAGCGAAGTTAAAAGCAGAGTGATAACCATTGCAAGAAGTACAACAAGCGAAGCTAATGTATAGTACATATATTCCAGATTTTCATTGTACCAACTCCTTGTTTCAAAATTAATTTTTGTATTTTTTCCTTTAGAAAATTCATCGGAATATTTATTTATAATTTCATTTGCATATCCGCCTGCTATTGCTGCGGTATTTGTCTGCCTGCCATCTGTTATAATTTGCACGTCAGCTGTTTTACCTCTTTTAATTTTTGAGGAAAAATCGCTATTGATTTCAAGAGCAATATGGGCTTTTTGTGTTTCAATACTTTTTCTTAATTCATTTTCATTTTTAACATAAATAAATTTTCTAAACCATTTTGAACTTTCAAATTTCGAAATAAGCTCTCTTGATTCCAAGGTGTTTGACCTGTCAAGAATTGCCATATCAATATTTCTAACCTCCATAGTCATAGCATAAGCAAAAATAAACAGTTGCATAATAGGAGGTATTATAATTAACATACGACTTTTTGGGTCGCGCCAGATTATCAGAAACTCTTTTTTAACAAGCGCAATAATTCTTTTTAACATTATTCAACCCTTGTTTTGATATTTTTATAAACGGCTAATGCGGTGAGTATTCCCAAAATTATGAGAAATACGGAGTTTACAAAAACTATTTCCCAAATTGTTCCTGCTAAAAATTCACTTTGTATAAAAGTTACAAAATATCTTGTAGGAATAATTTTTGTTATATTTTGTAAAATTTCAGGCATGGAATTAATAGGGAAAGTCAGACCTGATAGCAAAAGCGCAGGTAAAAAACCAATAGAAAGCGCGCTTTGGCTGGCAAGAAATTGGTCCTTAAAATTTGATGAGATTAATAATCCTATTCCAAGTGCTGAAAATAAGAATAATGCACATACGCTAAATAGTACTAAGTAGTTGCCATGGAATGGTATTTTAAAAACAACAACACACATAAAGACATTAAATGCCATTGATAACATGCCAAGAGCAAAATAAGGGATATATTTACTTAAGAAAATATCCCTCTTTGTTATATGTGTTGTAAGTAATGCCTCCATGGTTCCTCTTTCCCATTCTCTTGCTATAACAAGTGTAGTTAAAAGCATACCTATAAGTGTCATTGTAATTGCCAATGACCCCGGTAAAATAAAGTGATGGCTGTTAATGTCCTGATTATACCAATACCTGATTTGCGCTTCTATTAAAGGTTTTTGAACTTTATATTTAAAAGTACTTTCGTTGAGCCATTGTCTTATTATGCTTAGCGGATAATTTTTAACGTAATTTGACAGATTTACTTCAGAACCGTCGGTTATAATTTGAATATTTGCCTCTTTTTTATTTTGAATATTTTCAATAAAATTATTGGGTATTACAATAAAACCGTTAATTTTCCCTCTTGTTAAATCTTCATACATTGTTTGTCTGTCTTGATATATTTTTGTTTTTACATATTTACTTGTTTTAAAAGATTCCATAAGTGTTGAAAGCTCAGGGTTTGCATCTTCAAATTTTAGTCCCAGTTTTATTTTTGAAGTGTCTAAATTTACGCCGTACATATATATTATTAGTAATATAAGTGGCATAATAAAGGCTATTATTACGCTTGATGGGTCTCGTGTAATCTGAAAAAACTCTTTTTTAATAAGTGCGCTAAGTCTGCTCATTTTGTTTGTGACCTTTCAATCAGAACGGAAAATGCCTCCTCCATATTTTTTGTATGAGCTTTTTTTTGAAGTTCATCGGGTGTTCCTGTGGCTATGGCTTCTCCTTTAAAAAAAAGACTAATTCTGTCACAATATTCCGCTTCATCCATAAAATGTGTTGTAACCATTGTCGTAACACCTTTTTTTGCAAGTCCTTTAATATGTGACCAAAACTCTTTTCTTGCAATGGGGTCAACTCCTGATGTCGGCTCATCCAAGAATAACACCGGAGGTTTGTGCATAATTGCACAGGCAAGTGCTAAACGCTGTTTAAAACCTAAAGAAAGTTCTTTTGCATCTTGTTTTAAAAAAGGTTCAAGCTCAAAAACTTCAGCAACTTTTTTTATTTCCGTTTCTTTCTCTTTGCCTTCTAGTCCGTATATGCTTGCAAAAAAATTTAAGTTTCCTAAAACATCTAAGCTTCCGTAAAGAGAGAATTTTTGCGCCATATAGCCAATATATGAGCGCGCTTTTGATGGATTTTTAACAATATCAATGTTCATAATTTTTGCACTCCCTGCGCTTGGAGTTGTAAGGCCGCACATCATTTTAAACGAGGTTGATTTTCCTGCCCCGTTTGGACCTAAAAGTCCGAATATTTCCCCTTTTTTAATGCAAAATGTATTATTTTTTACCGCATAAAAATCTCCATATTTTTTTTCTAGACCTATTGCTCTCACCGGACATTCTATATCAGTTTTTTTTAATGTAAAATCTTTTGCCAAAAATGATTCTTTTTCTTTGTAACCTCCCATAATCTTAATTATTTTATTTTCAAATTCTTTTGTATTTTTACCCAAATTAAAGGGCTTGCCTTTGTATATTATTTTTCCTTTATTTAAAACTATGCAAAAATCAAAACTTTGTGCTTCATCCATATAAGTTGTTGACCATATTGTTGTCGTATCACAAGAGGAGAGCTCTTTTACCATTTTCATAAGTTCTTTTCTGGATATAGGATCAACACCTACGGATGGTTCATCAAGCACAAGCAAATCAGGTTTGCCTAAAAGTGCGCAAGCAAGTCCGAGTTTTTGTTTCATACCGCCGGATAGTTTCCCTGCCGCTCTTTTTTTAAATTGTTCAAGGTTGGTAAAATGATATAATTTCTCAAATATCTCATTTTTATTACTTTCGGGTATTTCTTTTAATTGAAAGTATAGGTTAAGGTTTTCTTCAACGCTTAAATCTTCATAAAGTCCAAATTTTTGCGGCATGTAACCAAGAATTTTATTTATTTCTTCTTGTTGTTTTGTGGGATTAAGATTAAAAGTTCTTATATTCCCTTTTTGCGGTGTTAAAAGTCCGGTTATACATCTTAAAAGAGTTGTTTTGCCTGCACTGTCAGGACCTACAATTCCGCTAATAGTGCTTTTTCTGATTTCAACACAAATGTCTTCAAGAGCGTAACTGTCGCTGCTGTTAAATTTATATGTAAGATTTTTAATTTCTATTGCGCTTTCATTCATTATTTTGCCCTAAATTAATTACAATTGTTGTAGGCATTCCTTGTCTTAAATATTCATCAGTTTGGTCAATATAAATTCTTATTCTGTAAACAAGGTCTGTTCTTAATTCTTCTGTTTGTACGGTTTTTGGGGTAAATTCGGCAACAGGCGAAATATAACCGATTCTGCCGATATAACTTCTTTTTTTCTTTGTAATCGGGTCTGTTGTATCAGTAAGTATGGTCGCTTTCATATTGTATTTAATATTTCCCAGATTCTTTTCACTTATATAAGCTCTTATCCAGACAGGTTTGCTGAGTGAAATGGTATATACCGGCGATGAAATATTTACAACTGCACCTTCTTCAACAATCCTTGTGCTTACAATACCATCATTTGGGGCATAAATTTTTGTATTATCCCAATCGTCCTTATATATTTTATTTTGCTTTATCTCGGCTGCAAGCATCGCTTGGCTTTCTTTTTTATTTTTCAAAATTTCATCACATTCTTTTGCTGATGTAGTACCGTCTTTGCAAAGCATAACATTTCTAAGGTAAAGCTTTTGGGCATTTTCACTTTGAGCTTTATACAGTTTTATATCTTCAAGGGATTTTTCATATTTTGCTTTATATGTGATACTGTCTAAAACGGCTAATAACTCTCCTTTTTTTACTACATCTCCTTCTTCTTTTAAAAGCTTTATAACCCTGCCTTCAATTCTAAAACCCAAATCAACCTGACGTATTTCAATATTTCCGTAAAGAGTGAGTATGTTATTATTTTTTTTATTTATTTTTAAAATTGCAAAAACAAGTGCCAAAATTAAAAGCATTATTAAAAGTGCAATCAATATTTTTTTATGTTTCAAAGTTCACCCCCCACTGATTTATAGAGTGAAACCGCATCTAAGAATTTTTGTGTTTTTTTCTCAATATAATTTTGTTTTTCCAAAAGAGTTTGCACATCTTCATTTAAAAGAGAAATATAATCAGATATTCCATTTTTGTAGCGCATTTTCTCAAGAAAATAAATGTTTTTTTGTGTATCGTATTTTTGATATGCTTCATTCAATATTTTTAAATCATATTTTGCTTGATATAATGCATCATTAACTTCTTTAATTGCTTCTAATTCTATATGCAGGAAATTTTCAAAAAGTTCATTATAATATGCTTTTTTAAATTTTAGATTTGCAATTTTTTTACCGCCTTCAAAAATATTTTGTGTTGCACCTGCGACAAGTGTTGCAAGAGTTGCACCCCAAGAGAAAAAATTTCCCGGTCCTAAAGTATTAAAAGCATAAATTCCTTTGATATTAAAAGTAGGCAAAAAATCCTTTTTGGCAACAAGTATATCTATTTTTGCACTTTTTAGCTTTTCTTGTGCCGCAAGAATGTCGGGACGATTAAAAATTAAATCTGATGAAATTTCCTCAGGCAATTTAAGTTCAAGTGCAAAACTGTCAAAGTCACTTCTTTTAAAATCATTTGTATTGTATGCGCTTTGTCCGCAAAGCAATGCAAGAGTATTTAAAATTAACATCCTTTGCTTTTTTATATTTTCAAGTTCTTCTTTTTCTTTGTTTAAATCTTTTTTTGCATTGTTGAATTCCGTTTTTGAAATTATGCCGAATTTGAATTTGTTTTGCGTTCTTTTGAATATTTCTTCTTTTTTTTGAACGATTTTTTCTTGCAATTCAATTGTTTTGTCGAATTTTAAAATATTAATATAAGATGTTGCCACATCTGAAGCCAGCATTATGTAAACCGTTTTTTCGTCATAAAGTTGCGCGTTATAAAGTTTTTTTTGCGATTTGGTTTTGTCTTTATTTTTTAAAAGCAAATCTGCTTCATAGTTAAATTCAAAAGGTAAAATAAAACCGTTTTTTCTTACTGTAAAATTGTCAAGCATAGGGACTTTGAGCCCTAAATAATTTGCAGCAACATTAAGTGTCGGTAATTGATTTGCAAAACTAAGGCGAATATTTTGCCTGAACTGTTCGCTTTTATAAAGTGTGCTTTTTGCGCGGTGATTATTTTTGATGGCTTCAAGTATATAATAGTTTAAATATTCATCTTGAAAATTTTGCCAAAAAGCAAGATTTATATAAGATATTCTTTTGTTTATATCTAATGAATTTTGTGTCTTTGCATATACCGGAAAAGTAATAAAAATCAAGAGTATTATTATAAATTTACGCATCATAATCCTCATTTTGTTTTGGATTATAATGTTTATTTGAATATGAGTAAATTAGCCCGTAAGGTTATATGCTATGTATTTGCAA
This sequence comes from uncultured bacterium, assembly GCA_949298805.1. Classification (GTDB taxonomy): domain Bacteria; phylum Cyanobacteriota; class Vampirovibrionia; order Gastranaerophilales; family Gastranaerophilaceae; genus Galligastranaerophilus. Next base: position 63,327 of record CASFXY010000011.1, on the reverse strand, counting down.
TTTTGCCTGATTTTGTTTTTTCGATAATATTAATAATTTCGTCTTCCAGTTTTAATAAATTTTCTTTTTCTTGTTTATTTAAACTGTTCTTCCAATCTTCAAGTTCTTTTTCAAACTCATCAGATGTAATAATGCAATCACCTGTTCCCACTCTATCTTTGTATTTTTGTGCGAATTGTTCAATAAAACTTCTGTATGCTTCTATAATTTTGTTTGAAACAAATTCACTGTTTTTAAGAAATACTTCAATATCTTCATCTATTTTATTTCTTAAACTGTCTGAAATTTGTTGAGATGATGGACCTGTGCTTATAGAGATTCTTCCCGTTTTTGCACCCATACCCATTTTTTGTACTGCAATTCTTGCCATATTGGTAGCGTTTGCAATGTCTTGTGTAATGCCTAAGCTGCCTTCCATATTATAGAATAGTTTTTCACAAGAATATCCTCCAAATGAGCAAACAATTTCGGAAAATACTTTTTCAAAACTGTATTCGTCATTTTCGGAATTTTTAGGGTACATTGCCCCACCATAAGTGCCTCTGGGGTCAAGAGTTATAAAATTTAAACGATTTGGAATATGCCATGGCTTATTTTGTTTTTTTGCCAATTCGTACATCACTTGCAGTGTTATACCATGACCGCATTCATGTTTTGCTACAAGCTCATCTTCATGTGCTGCACGATGTCTTGTTGATACCCTTCCTGTTGTTGTTTGCAGGTATGCTTCAGTCATATCTGATTTATCTATGATTGTTTTGCCTCTTTCGCGTGAAATTTCATCTGCTTTTTCAAGTAAATAAATCAAATCTACAACACTAAAGTAATTTGTTGTCTCGGCTGCATTTTTTATTATTTTACTTTCTTCTTCGGGAGTTTTTCCAACTTTTAAACCGTTCTTACGTATATAGTATCTTAATATATCTTCTCTGTCTTGGTTATCCTGAGGAGAGTAAATAATAATTTTATTTAGGAATTTGTAAGGTTTCATTATATTTTCATCAAGTGTCTCGGGATAATTTGTAGAACCTACTATTATAATATTGATATCACTTTTTTTTCTAAGGTTTTCCATTTCTTCAAGAAGTTGAGAAAATGCTTTTTGTTCATATATTGAAGAAATTCCAAAAAGCGGATTTGAACCGAAGTTATCAAAATTTTCAATAAATATCATTGCAGTTTTATTTTTATTTGCTTCAGCCTGAGCTTTTGCCGTGTTAATTAGCTTTTTGATTTTTATTTCGGATAAATTTGCGTTAGCGCTCAGAGCATCTATGTCTTTTAGAGCAAAGTCACGAGCATTAATTGTAATCATAGGTATTTCAGCTTCCCCTGCAATGCACTCTGCTGTGTGTTTTCTTCCTCCGCCATAAGATGAACCGTTATCAAGATAAGTGGTAAAACCTTTAACATATCCTTTTTTGGACATAAGTATTTGATTTACTATGCTTTTTGCTTCAGCCTTTGTCATAGGAGAGCCTATAATATCATCAAGAGTTTTTTCGGTATTAAATACTATTCTAAACTCGTTTTGTGTGTTGTTTGATGCTTTTTGTTGAATATTGCTTAATTCTTTTTCATAAGATTTAATATCTTCTATTGTGATTTCTTTTTTATCTGTATAAAAGGAAGCAATTTTTGCTATGTAATTTATGGCTTTTTCAGGATAGTAACCGTCTAATTCATCTACTATTTCTACAACATACCTTATTCCGTTTTCATCAAATGTTTTACCCGTTTTTGCTTTTATGTAATTTTGTCCTTTTTCGCTTGCAAGTATTTCTTTTGCGCCTTCTGAGTCAATCATGGGTATTGAAAGTAAACCATAATTTTCAAGTGCTTTTTTAAGGCCGGAATTTGGTCCGCTGTTGGCATAATATACATTTTTATTTGAAATTATAACCATTCTTACATTTGCTAAGCCAATATTTTTTATAAGTTTTTCTTCGTCTTCATCGATTAAAATTCTTTCTCTGCGCTCTACTATTGTATTTGTTTTAAGTATTTCCTCTAAATCAAAAACAAAAATATAAGTTGTTGAGGGGTCTTTTTTTGCTTCTTCAACATAACTTGCAATTGCTTCGAATATAACATTCGGATTAAACACAATTACTTTTGTGTTTTGTTCATTAAGGTTTGTATATCTTTGCCCAGGTTTTTTAATTAAATTTGTAAAGCTTGATATTAAATGTTCTTCGGCTTCAGTGTTTTCACCTTCATAGGTTACATAGATGTTATTGCCCATATCAAGATTTTTCCAAAGCCTGTCAGCTAAAGTATCATAAAACTGTAAATGATTTTTTTCTTCCGTTGAAGTGTCTTTAGTCATTACTCTTTTCTGTATTTCAAATTTTAATTTTTTTGTTCTTTTGGCAATATTTTCATTTCCGGAATTAAATAAAGAAAAAAGAAAAATATTGTCGGTAAAAGAATCGGAATTGCTTATTTTTCTTATTGTTTCATAAGAAGTATTTAAGCTGACCGCTAAAACATCTGATGGTTTGGGTTTAGCAAACTTTTTCTTTGGAATGTTTAGGGTAGAAAGTTCGCTAATTATATTTTCGTAATGAATTTTTAAAATTTTTGCGGCTTTGTTTCTTGTTTTTTCATCTTTAAATAAGTTTATACATCCGGTAATTTCTTCCAGTGTATAAGGTGTTTGATAATTTGTATTATTACCGTGTTGTTTTGTGCCTGAATTTAAACTTTCAATATATTTTAATAAATCACCAAGAACCACTGCATATACATGCTCAAAGGTTATTTCGGAATGATTATACCTTCGTGCAAGTAATGTTATTTTATTCCAGGTTTTGTTTGCAGCGGGAGTGAAGTCCTCTTGAGCTTGTGCAAATTTTCTTTGATTGCTTGCTTCAAATAGTCCCGTAAAATTAATATTATAATATGCTGTATTTGTTTTGTTGAGTTTATTTACAACAGGAAAAGTTGTATTTTTTAATTCGGTTTTTTTGTTGGACTCATTTGAAAAAGTTTTGTTGTATATGTTTGTAATTTTTTCTATTCTCATACATCCCTCGTTTTTTATACAAATTTCTTGATAAATTTTTTTTGTTATAAATTCTCTGTATATTTATATATGTTTTACAAAAATTAATATTATGCACAGGCGGGCTAATGACATTTTTATAAATAAGATTTATAAAATTTTTTAAAAAGAAAGAGGTAAAAATGCTTAAAAAAATATTATTCGCAGCAGGTACTATAGGTGCTGCAGCCCTTGGAATTAATGCGGTTAAAAATATGAATAAAATACCTATAATTGGCGATAGAGCACCTTTTTTCAATGCCCAAACAACAAACGGGACAGTAAATTTTCCTTGTGATTACGAAGGAAAATGGGTTGTTTTATTTTCTCATCCCGCTGATTTCACACCTGTTTGTACAACAGAGTTTATGGCATTTGCAAGATATTACGATAAATTTAAGGAAATTAACACCGAGCTAATCGGTTTGTCGGTTGATAATATCGAATCTCATAAAAGTTGGATTTTATCAATGAAAGAAAAAATGGGTACCGAAATCACTTTCCCTGTAATAGATGATAAAAATGGTGAAATTGCAAAAAAATACGGAATGCTTCAAAATGATACCAAGACGGTTAGAGCTGTATTTGTAATATGTCCCAGAGGAAATATACATGCGGTTATATATTACCCTCAAACAATAGGCAGAAATTTGGATGAAATTTTGAGATTAGTTACCGCATTGCAGGTAAGTAAAGCATTTGAAGTTGCAACCCCTGCAAATTGGCGAGAAGGGGATGATGTTATTGTTCCTCCCGATAAAAAGGCCTACCAAATGAACGATGAAGAAAAAAGGGCACAAAATATAACTTGCCATGATTGGTATTTGTGCACGAAATCTTTATCAAAAAAAGAAATAGATGATAAGTTAAAGAATTTTTAAAATCCCAAAAACGGTTGATTTAAATGATGCCTTGACGTAATAAAATTTTATTATGTCGGGCATTGTTTTAATGGAATGTTTATTTGATACAATAGCGGATTTAGTTTTTGTTATGCCGCTTTTGTTCTTTACTTTTATTGTAATAGAATTTATCGAGTATTTTTATTTTGACAAAGTTTTAATTTTTATTGAAAAATCAGGCAAGTTTGCACCTCTTGCCGGTGCTCTTATTGCTTCGTTTCCTCAATGTGGTTTTTCAATAATAGCAAGTGTTTTGTATGTAAAAGGTATAATTACTCGCGGGACTTTGCTTGCGGTTTATTTATCCACTTCGGATGAGGCAATACCGCTTTTGCTTTCTTTGCCGGAACAATATAAACTTGTATTTCCGATTATTGCAATAAAAATTTTGATAGGTGTAATTGCAGGTTATATTTTTGATTTTATTCTTCCTAAGAAAAATGTTATAAGCTCAAAAATTGGTGAATTTTCTCAAAAAGGATGTTGTAACCATAGGCTTAAAGGTCATGTGATTAAAGATTTATTTATTCATCCGATTATACATACGTTAATTATAAGTTTGTTTATATTCTTGATTACTTTTATTGTAAACATTTCAATCGCAAAATGTGGCTCTGCAGAGGTTTTGGGTGGTCAAATGATGAAAAATTCTGTTTTTCAGCCAATTATAGCTGCATTGTTTGGTTTAATACCAAATTGCGCCATATCTGTTGCGCTTGTTATGCTTTATGCAAAAGGTGTTATAGCTTTTTGTTCGATTATAGCCGGTTTGTGTTCTAATGCAGGATTGGGAATGTGGATAGTAATAGTTAAAAACAAGGATGTAAAAGACTCTCTACTCCTTGTTTTATCGTTATTCTTAATAAGCGCACTATCGGGTGTAATTTTATATTTTATTTAAGTTATTTTATAAAATTAGTCCAAACTTTATCTTCACTTACAGGTTTTTTAATCCCATTATTTTTACCTGCTTCAATACATTTTAAAATCCAAGCCATATTTTGTCCTAATGTGCGCATTGTTTGAAGCCCTTCCAAATCTTGTTCAACTTGTTCGGGCTTATTACCATGAACCATATTCCAATAACTTGATGATATAACAGGCATTTTATTAATCATGAAATGTTTCATAATGACATCTAATGATGCTGTTGTTCCTCCACGTCTTGCGGAAACAACAGCTGCTGCCGGCTTATAAGCAAATGCGCTTGAGCCTGAATAAAATATTCTATCCATAAATGAAAGCAGTCTGCCTGATGGGTGAGCATAGTATACAGGAGAACCAAAAACAAAACCGTCAAAGTCTTTTGCTTTTTTTACAAAATCATTTATAATATCATCCTTGATTATACATTCGCCAGTTTTCTTGCATACAGCGCAGCCAATACAATCATTAATAGGGTCTTTTAATTGTATAATCTCCGTTTCAATACCTTCTTTGTTAAGAGAGCTTGCAACTTCGCTTAATGCGCGAAAAGTGCAACCGTTTTTATGTGCGCTTGAGTTAATTAGTAATACTTTCATTTTATACCCTTTCATCCTGTGTATTTATTTTAATAACACAAAAAATGTGGACATGGTATTATTTTAAAATAAAACTGAGGTATTTATTATGAGAGATGAAACAAAATGTTTGCATTCGGGTTATACTCCCGAAAATGGCGGTCCAAGGGTAATGCCGATTTACCAGAGTACAACTTTCAGATTTAATTCAACGCAAGAAATAGCAGCAGTTTTTGACGATCCGACACGTGCGCATATTTATTCGCGTTTTACTAATCCGACAGTTGATGTTGTCGAGAAAAAAATTGCCGATTTAGAACATGGCGTTGCTGCTATGTGTACCTCATCAGGGCAAATGGCATCTTTGATGTCTGTTTTAAACCTTTGTAGAGCAGGGGACAGTTTTGTAAGTGCAAGTGCAATTTATGGCGGTACTGTAAACCTTTTTGCCTACACTTTAAAAAAACTCGGGATTGAATGTATTTTTGTTGATGTCGATGCCGATGAGGATGAAATTCAATCAAAAATTAAGCCGAATACTAAAGCAATTTTTGGTGAAACTCTTACAAATCCTTCTTTACAGATTTTAGATATAGAAAAGTTTGCACATGTTGCACACAATAACGGTCTGCCCCTTATTGTCGATAATACTTTTGCAACGCCGATTTTGTGTAAGCCTATTGATTTTGGCGCAGATGTTGTAATGCATTCAACTTCCAAATATATGGACGGTCACGCTTTACAAGTCGGCGGAGTCATTGTGGATGGCGGAAAATTCGACTATACAAACGGAAAATTTCCTGAATTTAGCGAGCCTGACGAGTCTTACCATGGTACAATTTACACTCGTGACTATGCTTTTGCACCATACATTATAAAAGCCAGAATGCAGCTTATGCGTGATTTTGGGGCGTATCCTTCAGGACACAGCGGCTTTTTGCTTAATTTAGGTCTGGAAACACTTGCAATTCGTATGGAAAGATATTGTGCTAATGCTTTACGGGTAGCAAAATACCTGTCAAATCATCCAAAGGTAGAAAGTGTCAATTATCCGGGACTAGAAGGTAATAAATACTATACTCTGGCACAAAAATATTTGCCAAACGGACAAAGCGGTGTTATGGCTGTTAATATCAAGGGTGGAAAAGAAAACGGTATTAAATTTATGGATAATCTTAAAATGGCTTCAAACGAAGTTCATGTGGCAGATATCAGGACTTGTGTGCTTCACCCTGCTTCAGCAACTCACAGACAATTAAGTGATGAACAGCTAATAGCATGCGGTATAAGCCCCGGGCTTGTGAGATTATCAGTCGGTCTTGAAAATGTCGAGGATATTTTAAGTGATATTGATAACGCCTTAAATGCGATATAAAAACTAAACCCGCTTTATTAAGCGGGTTTTTTGTTATCTTCCTATTAAACCTAAAATACCGTTTATAAAAGTCAGAGGATGCACAGGGCAACCGGCAATATACAAATCTATCGGATATTTTTCTAAAAATTTTCGGTCCAGTTCGCTGCTGTTTTGAAAAATACCGCCTGAAATTGCACATGCACCGCAGAGTATAACAACTTTTGGGTTAGGTGTTGATTTATAGCAATCCTTTAATGCATAAGCCATGTTTTTTGAAATAGGGCCTGTTATGACAATACCGTCAGCATGGCGAGGTGAGGCAACAAAATCAATGCCGAATCTACCCATATCAAAGTTTACGTTTGAGCAGGCATTTAATTCCATTTCGCAACCATTACAGCCTGCAGCAGATACTTGTCTTAATTTTAAAGACTTACCGAAAACTTTTTTGATTTCCTTTTTAACTTCAATTGCAACTTTTGAAAATTCTTCTTCAGTCATATTTTCTGTTATTATAAGTTTTTCCCTGCTTGTTGCAGATAATTTGTAGAAATTTGAAAAATTAATTGCACCCGTTTTGCAAGCATTTTTACATGCGCCGCAAAAAGTGCATTTGCCCATATCAATTGATAAGGGGTTAAGTTTTAGCGCGCCTGTCGGGCAAATGTTTAAACAAGCCTCGCAATTGTTACACTTGCTGTTGCATAGTTTTGGCAAGCCCCTGAATTGTTCACGCATTTGTGCGTTTTTGATATCTTTTATAAATTGATTTCCTTGATAAATTCTTGATTTTAGTGTATCAAACATTTTTTTCTTCCTTATAAATCGTTTCCGCAGTATGAAAGATTAAAGCTTTTGTTGCACAATGGGAAATCTGACACTCCATTGTTTCTGACAGCAAGCGCCAGAGCGTACCAGTTATTAAATGACGGGTCTTTAATTTTATATCTTGTAAGATTTGAATTACCATCGGTTAAAGCAATATGTACTACTTCGCCCCTCCAGCCTTCAGTTATTGAAATTGCCATTGAATTAGCGCAAAGTAAGTTTTCATTTTGGGTAAAAACTTCTTCCTTGTAGCCGTTTTTGAGCATTTCAAGTATTCTTTTTGCAATTGACAACGACTCCATAGTTTCTTGATATCTCAGTTGAAATCTTGCATTAACATCCCCTTTGCCTTTAAATATTTTTCTTGGTAAAGCAAGATTTTTAAAGCATTCGTCAGGAAAATCAAAACGGGAGTCTATAACAATACCGCAAGCACGCGCTGCCATGCCTACAACTCCTATTTCATGTGCTTTTTCTTGGCTTACAACACCTGTTTTTTCAAGTCTTGACATAACAGATGTATTTTTAAGCATGGTTTTTACCATTCTTTCAACATCTTTTTCAACTTTTGAAAATGTCTTTACGGCACGTTGAATTTTTTCATCATCTATATCAAAATTAACACCGCCAACAGTTATTAAACCCCTGCCAAATCGGCTTCCTGAAAACTCGAGCATTGTATTAATTACAAGAGTTCTTATCGCGCCAAAAACTGATGCGCCCATAAGATAAGCTATATCACCTGCTATTGCGCCTAAATCACCTATATGAATTGCGGCACGTTCCATTTCAAGTGCAAGAGTTCTAATTAACTGTGCTCTTTTTGTAATTTTTGTTTCTTTTAATATTTCTATAACTTTTGAATATGCAAGATTGTGGGCAATTGTACTATCTCCGCATATAGACTCTGCAAGCTGATTTGTCGGATGTTTTACTATCAAATCTTCAATGCCTCTGTTTTGATAGCCAAGCATAATTTCAAGATGATAGACAGTTTCTCCGTTGCACATAAATCTGAAATGTCCAGGCTCAATAACTCCCGCATGAATTGGTCCGACAGCTACTTGGTGGACTTCTTCGCCTTCCATTTCAAAGAATTGATAATCTTTTTGATTTTTTCTGAGTGGTTTTAGCCAAGGATGATTTTTTGGTTTTATTCCGAACTGTTCGTAGAATTCTCTTTCAAAAATGTGAAAAGATGGTAAAACTTGGGTTAATGACTCATATTCTTTCTCACTTTGTTCAAAAAGTGCAGATGAAATATATAAATCTCCGTTTTGGTCATCTGCAAGAATTGTAAAAAGTTTTGTTGTGCCATATCCCCAGTCTTTTCCAAAAAAGCCGACAGGTCTTTTGTTTAAGCTTATAATCTCCTCTCTTAAATCATTAATTTTAAGAGTAGGAATTTCATTAAGATTAACCTTTGTATTGTTTTTTGTTTTAATCCAATTCATATTATTATCCTCTAAAATCCTGCCATAGCGCAGTTTATAATGTTATTTAAAAACGGTGGAACATATACACCCAAAACAAATACTATTAAAAGCATTACAAATTGAGGTGCAAACATGCAAAATTTAAGCTTGTTTTTATTTTCTTTTATTATTTGTGTCTTATCTTCACTTAGTTTGCCAAAAGTCATTTTTATTGTAACTTTAGCTATACCCCATAGTATAATTGTCAAAAGCAGCACAAATAATGCGCAAAGTATATAGTGTTCGTTTTGTATCATAGATTTTACTATTAAAAATTCGCTTATAAATAAAACAGATGTCGGGAAAGCGCAAATTGCAAGGAAAGAGAACACCCATAACCAGCCTGTTTTCTTGTCGGCTTCAATAACACCGCTTATGGATTTAATTCTTTTTGTGCCAAACAGTTCTAAAATATTGCCTGAGGTTAAAAAGAAGGATGCTTTTGCAAGTGAGTGTCCGATTAAATGTAAGATAACCGCATAAAGTGCAGCACCGCCCAGCGCTGTACCGATTGCTAAAATGCCCATATTTTCGATTGATGAGTATGCAAGCATTCTTTTGTAGTTTTTAATATGGTAAACAAAAACTGCAGTTACAAAGAGGGATATAAAACCGCAAATTAAAAGCATTATTCTTGCCCAATAGTCACATTGAGCTATATCCAAAACTTTAAATACTCTCACAATTACTAAAAATGCCGAGTTTAATAAAGTGGCAGAAAGTAATGCCGATATTGGTGAAGGCGCCTCAGAGTGTGCATCAGGTAGCCAAAAATGAACCGGCGCAAGACCCATTTTTGTACCAAAACCAAAAAGCATAAATACAAAAGACATTTTTAACCAAAATGTATCAAAATTATTTGCATGTTTATATAATTGTGCAAAGTCAAGTGTATTAATATTGCCCTGTGCTATATTTAAGAAAATTATACCTACAAAAGCAAGCGCAATACCGATTGAGCATATAAAAACATACTTCCAGGCAGCTTCTATAGAATGTTTTGTTTTGTTAAAATATATCAAATAAGCACTTGAGAGTGTTGTTGCTTCAACAAATATCCAAGCAATTCCTAAGTTGCTTGATAAAACAGTTCCTGTCATTGCAAGTACAAAAATTATTGTCATAAAAGAGTAATGACCTATTTTTTTGTCAGAATAATCAAGGGTTTTTACGTATCCGTTGTTATAAATTGCGACCATCAGGAATACAAGTGATAAAATTATTAAAAATATCAGGTTGGTATTATCAACGGTAAAATATGGAATATTGCCATCTCTACCTATTCCCATTGCTAAAAGAATTGTAGATATTGCATGTAAAACAGCATATAAATTTACCATTAAACAATCAAAAGCTCTTTTTTTAATTAATGCCATTAAAATGCAGGCCAATATTGGAAATATTAAAATTGTATTAATCATTATTATAATCCTTTAAATCCGATAAGTTTGAAACTTCTAAATCCTTAAATTCTTTGCTTATTTCGTTAATAAATAAACCGAGAATATAAATTGCTATAAATACATCAAGCAAAACACCCATATTGACAAGGACGGGCATTTCTTTTGCAACAGAGAGCGAAAGCAAAAATATTCCGTTTTCCATTGTGATGAATTCAATAACGTTGGAAATAATTTTATGTTTAATTGTAATTAACCATAAGCTGATAATTATTGTTGCTAATGACACTCCAAAATAAATCGGAGAAATCATTTTCATAGTATCCGAATTGAAAAAATGATTTGGTAGTAAAAATCCGCAAAGAAGAATAATGCTTGCGGTTACAAGACAGTAAAAGTGTGGAATATTCGCGCTTACATCCCTGTTTGCCTTTGTTTTTTTAAGCACTTTAAATAAAAACCAAGGTATAACAATTGTTTTAACTATTAATGTTTCAATAGTTAAAAATGTTATATTAAGTGCGCTTTGATGTTCAAAGTGACATGCGCATATTAAAAACAACAACACTCCTTGTGCCACAAGTAATCTGACATGAGAAATTATTCTGCTTGTAGCAGCCAGATAGAGCATTGTAAGACCAAAAAGTATTATAAAACCATTTTCCATAATTTAGCCTCCAAACATCCTTGCAGCCACAAGAGAAAGAACTATAAGTGCGAATGAACTCATTACAAAAACAAATTCAAAAACATGCGACATTCTTATTCTTGCCGTTGCGGATTCAATAGTTCCGATTATAACTGAAATTAAGAACATTAAAACAAGATAAGCTACTGCGGATAAGCCCGTAGTAAGTCCTTGCGGAATAACAATTGCAGCTATAAGCGAGGATAGCAATAGCATCTTTATCCCGTTTGCCCAGCTGATAAGTGCTAAATCCGAAGCCGAGTTGTCTAAAATCATAACTTCATGAATCATTGTTAATTCAAGGTGTGTTGCAGGATCGTCAACCGGAACCCTTGAACCTTCGATTAAAATCATTATAAAAAGTACAAGTACTGCAAAAATACAAATTAAAATTCCATAACCGCCGGCATTTTCAATGATTTTTCCAAGTGAATCAAATGTATAATTGCCGCTTAGTGCCATAACCGAAGCCAAAAGCATAAAAAATGCAGGTTCAACTATCGTTGTAAAGCAGGCTTCGCGAGATGCACCCATACCTTCAAAACTGCTGCCCGTGTCCATAGCAGAAATTAATGAAAAGAATTTTGAAAAACTTAAAATGTAAGCAAAAACTATAAAACCTGCTTCTATATTAATTATTGCGCTCGATGAGGCTAGCGGTACAAATAAAGCTGCAAAAAGAACGCTTGCAATAACTATAACAGGGGTTATTCTAAAAACTCCGCTTGTAGTTTTACTTATTACAAAATCCTTTTTCATTAGCTTTATAAAATCATATAGTGGTTGAAATATTGATGCACCATACCTTCCGCCCCAAAATGCTTTTGTTTTTTTAATAATTCCAAGCATTAAAAACGGAACAAATAATACTATCAATATGTTTAAAATTTTAATTGCCATTTTATTTTATCCTATAAACAAACTTCCGATTATTATTAAAACTAAAAATATCAAACCGTATTTTATGTAACTTTGAATATTTCCACTTTGGATAGTTTCAAATTTTGACAAGAACCATTCATCAAATTTAACAAGCGGATTAATAACGTAAGCTTCTTCAATATCGTCAATGTGTAAGCTAAAGTGTGCCGATTTTGGGAAAAGCTGTCTTGGTTTTTCTATATCAAAAATCTTTTTAAATAAAGGTCTTAACATAGATAAAAAGGGACTTGCATAAGATGATGCGCTGTATTGCATACGATTGTTTCCTCTGTCATAGCCACACCCCCAAGTCTCGTGCATTTCAATTTTGCCCGAGAATTTAAGTTTGATAGCTAATAGCACAATTACAAAAGCAATAAAACCAAAAGTGCACAGTGAAATTGTTTGCATTAAACCAGCGCAAGATGTGCTCGGGATGATTGTCATGTTTGCAACGGTTGAAGCCGGCTTTAATACAATATCAAGAATATATTGAGGAAAAACACCAATTAAAAGTGTAAGTATGGCTAAAAACCCCATGGGTAAAAGCATTGATTTTTCACTGTCTGTTGTTACGGTTTGTGCATTTTTACTTCTTGGTATTCCCAGAAATATTATACTGAAAGCTTTTGTAAAGCATAAAACCGCCATTGTACCGACAAGCGCCAAACCTGCTATTGAAAACAAAAGCGCAATCAATACAAAGAAATCTTTAATTGCAAGACCTTTTAACATTGAGAAATATATTAAAAATTCACTTATAAAACCGTTGAACGGAGGCAAACCGCATATTGCTACAGAACCTGTTAAAAAAAGTATTGCAGTGTGAGGCATTTGTTTTATTAACCCGCCCAATATTTCAATGTCACGTGTGTGTGTTTTTATATAGACGCTGCCCGCACTTAAAAATAACAGTTCTTTAAATATCGAATGGTTTAGTACATGTAATATTGCACCTGCAAAACCGATAAGTGCAATTTGATTTTGACCATAGGCAAGACCCAACATGCCGATACCTGTGCCTATTCCTATTATGCCAATATTTTCAATCGAGTGGTATGCTAAAAGTCTTTTTAAATCGTGTTGAGTAATTGCATATAACACTCCGTAAAGTGCCGATACAAGCGAAATTGCAAGTACGGCAAAGGCAAGTGCTTTAGAAGGCATTGCATAGAATGAAATTACTCTTAAAATTCCATAAATACCTGTTTTTATCATAACTCCGGACATAATCGCGCTGATATGGCTTGGTGCGGCAGGGTGTGCATCGGGCAGCCAATTGTGAAAAGGTACAAAGCCGGCTTTTGTGCCAAAACCTATGAATGCAAAGATAAATATTAAATTTGCCAAATGTTGATTTTCTTTTAATATTTGTGAAAAAATATCAAAGTCATAACTGCCGGAATTAATTGCACAAAGCGCAAAAGCAATTATTATAAAAATTACAGAAATATGCATAAAAACAAGATATTTTATTCCGGCTTTTAAAACTTCTTTTTTATCCGATTCAAATATAACAAGGAAAAATGAACTTAAAGACATTATTTCCCAAAAGATTAAAAAAGCAAAAGCATTTTGACAACTTACGACAAGCAGCATTGATGCTATAAGCAGCGGTAAAAATATTAAATGCGAATTAATATTTTTTACTTTATCAAGATATGGTTTTAAATAGCCTTTTGAATATATTACGCCCATAAGGGACATTGTACAAATTACAACAACAAAAAAAGCGCTCAGAGGGTCCAGTGCAAAAGTAATTGTTCCAAAAATCGGATTAAAATTGCATTGTGTCATTAATTTTTCATTTGTAAAAAGCACATTTAAAGCAGGAGTAAGAGAAAATAACGAACCTGCAAGACATAAGATGCTTAATATGTTTATTTTATTGTTTTTCTTAAATATACTTGCAATAAAACCGCTTAGTATAAAAATTAAAATTCCTATAAAAAAATTATTCATTACTTCCATCCCAAAATTCGGCTGTGTGTATAACAATCGGTGTTATAAATCTAACAAAAAACAATGTCAAGTTTGAATTTTTATTTCAAAAAAAATCGCTTGAAATTAAAATTTTACGATATAAAATTTTCTTGCGACTTTGGTCATTAACAACTTAAGAATTATTTTATACAGAGCCGTATAGGGACTATATGCACCGTATAACCGCAAAACATAAGTTTTGCGCGTTTGTTAATGTTCAAAAATGAGTTAACAGGAGAAAAATATGGAAATGCAACAAAATTTAGATACAAAAGACTGTATCTCGCCAAATCATGTGGCGCATGAAATTGCAGACAACGTTATGCCTGCGAAAGCAAACTTTAGAAAATCAAAAACATTTGTGCTTGCAATAGCTGCCGGTGCTCTAATTGCCTTTGGTGCGCAGGTATCCCTAAATGTTATGACGGGAACTGAGGCTGTAAGCTGGGGTTTTGCAAAGTTAATCGGTGCAATGACTTTTGCTACAGGTCTTATGATGGTTGTCCTTACCGGTGCGGAGTTGTTTACCGGAAATGTCATGATGACTTTTTCGGTTATTGAAAAGAAAACAAGTCTTGCAAAGTTGCTTAGGAACTGGACAATTGTTTATATAGGTAATTTTGTAGGCTCGGTTTTACTTGCAACAATAATTTATTTTACGGGATGTTCGCACAATTCACATGAGGCTCTTGGAGTTTTAGGCTTAACAACAGCATATACAAAAGTTAATCTAACATTTGTAGAGGCTTTCACAAGAGGTATTTTATGTAATTGGCTTGTATGTCTTGCAATTTGGATGGCTTCATCTTCTCGTCACGTTATAGGAAAGATATTTGCAATATTTTTCCCAATTACAACATTTGTTGCATCAGGTTATGAACACAGTATTGCAAATATGTACTTTATTTCAAACGGCTTATTTTTAAAGGCAACTCCCGCAATAGCGGCTGCTTCCGGTTTTACTGCGGAACAACTTGCAACATTAAATATTAAGTCATTCCTTTTGGGAAATTTACTGCCTGTTACTTTAGGTAATATGGTCGGTGCTTTTGTCTTTGTAGTTTTACTGTTCTGGACTGCATATTTAAGAGATGACCATGGTAAGGATATGAAATAAAAGTTTAAAGGGCACTTAAAGTGCCCTTTTTAAGACTATGAAAAAGATTTTATTGAGTATTATTTTTCTTTTTATATTTATTCCTCAAGTTTTTGCCGTTGAGGAAGAAATTACGCTTGAACAAAATCCTGACGGCGACTTTATAGAAAATATAACAGGTCAAACAAAAGAAGAATTTGAACAAGATATTCAAAAAGAAAAAGATACTTTTTTATCAAATTTATTAAGTGCGCCAAAAGATGTATGGGAATTGCAGATTGAGCGTACTGATGTGCCTTCGCAACTGTTAAAAAAGCAATTAACAATGACATTTGACAAGGGGCCCTTGGAAAGTTTTCATACTTGGGTAGCACTGCAAGGAAATATTACCACCCAAATGAATGAAAATTCCGACACTGATACAAAATTTAATATGGCTCTGATAAATATTATATTCGACGGTAAATTCAGGGGCGGAAAAGAAGGTTTCCGTTTAATGTTAGATCCGACCCCAACTCATGCGCATGGGTTTTTCCAACAGTTAATACAAGATGCTTATTTTGAAACAAATAGAATACCTCATCACAATGTTTTAATAGGTAATTCTCGCCCAGGTGTGGGTTATGAGGGCGCGCAATCTCCGTATACTTTGCCTTTTGTTGCCCGTTCACAAATTTCAAGAAATCTTGCAAATGTAAGAAAATTTGGCTTAAGGGTTAGAGGAGATTATTCTCTTGCGGATTATGATTTTGGCGGTTATAGTTCAGACACTTTCTTTCAAGAATTTTTCCCCGGCCTTGAATTTGACGGCTGGGTTAATATCAAACCACTGGGCAAGACAGACGGCAAATGGGGTAAAATTGTTGCAGGAGGCGGTATTGTAGCAGGCAGGAGGCATTCCGTTGATTATTTTATGACAGGTGCGGCTCTGAGCTATGAGTACAAAAAATTCTGGGCGAGGGCAGAATATGCAAATTCTGACGGTTCAAACGGTGGCAGTGGACCGACAAACAAAGGTGCAGAGGGTTTTTATGCTACGCTTGCTTATCATTTGACGAAAAAAATTGAGCTTCTTGCACGTTATGATGAATTTAATCCGGATAAAACAAAGCATGATAATAATCAAAGAGAGTATAGTGCGGGTATTAATTATTATTTAAAAGGACAAGCGCTAAAGCTGATTTTTAATTATGTATATTGTCAAAATGATGCAAAGCCTGATTCACACAAGTTAATTGTCGGCACACAAATTGTATTATAAAAAAATTTGTGGTATATTTTTTTCAAGAATTATGGAAAAAATAACAAGTATAAAGGATGCAATAGACTTAATTAAAGACGGTGCCACTATAATGATAGGCGGTTTTTTGAGTTGTGGTGCGCCTGACAAGCTGATTGACGAACTTGTAAGACAGGGTAAAAAAAATCTTACGTTAATTTGCAATGATACCTCTTACCCCAATATTGATAAAGGAAAGCTTATTACAAATAAACTTGCAAAAAGAGTTATAGCTGCTCATATAGGCACAAATCCCGAAACAGGGAAACAAATGCATGATGGTGAAATAGAAGTAGAGTTAATCCCAATGGGTACTCTTGTGGAAAAAATTCGTGCAAAAGGCGCGGGTTTGGGCGGTGTTTTGACACAAACGGGAATTGGAACAATTTTAGAGGAAAATAAAAAAATACTGGAAGTAGACGGCAAAAAATTTATTTTTGAAAAACCTCTTAGTGCTGATTTTGCTCTAATTTACGGCACAAAAGTTGATAAATTCGGTAATGTTTCTTTTTTTGGTACAACAAGAAATTTTAATACAGTTATGGCAACGGCAGCTGATACAGTAATTGTTCAGGCTGATGAAGTTGTGGATTGTCTCGACCCTAATGAGGTTGTTATTCCGGGACTTTTTGTCGATTATATTGTAAAACGGGAGGAAAGATAATGCCTGTTGCACAAGACGAATTAACAAAAGAAAAAGTAAGAGAAATAATTGCAAAACGCGCAGCAAAAGAATTTAAAAGAGGGGATGTTGTCACTCTTGGAATTGGTTTGCCAACTGAAATTGCAAATTATGTACCTGACGAAAAAGGTGTAATATTTCAATCTGAAAACGGGCTTTTAGGCGCAGGCAGACTTCATCAGGGGGAAAGTCCGGACCCAAGAATAATTAATGCCGGCGGTGCTTTTGTAGAACCAATTAAAGGTTGTTGTTTTTATGATACTCAAATGGCTTTTACGATTATGCGCGGGGGTCATATTGATGCGACAGTTTTAGGGGCACTTCAAGTTGATGAAGAAGGCAATCTTGCAAGCTGGATGATACCAAACAAATTTGTGCCCGGCATGGGCGGTTCCATGGACCTTGTTGTGGGGTCAAAAAGAGTTATTGTAGTTATGGAACACACCTCAAAGGGGCAGGTGAAGATTGTTAAAAAATGTAATTTGCCCTTAACTGCAAGTAAAGAAGTAGATATGATAATTACCGAAAAATGTGTATTTGAGGTAACAGATAATGGACTTTTAATGACTGAAATTAATCCTTATTTTACAATAGAAGACATAAAAATTTCAACGGCAGCGGATTTTAAGGTTAGTGAAAATCTTAAAAAAATGATTTAAATATTTTTACCGGCATTATAAGATTCAATAAGGGAATTATGACCTTTTATGTCGCCTGCCGCAGTCACACCAAAACCTTTTATCACACCTTTTAATTTTGTTTTGGGAAAACATGCAATCCAACCTTCAACTCCTTTAATTGCGCCATCTGCACAGTATTCTCCGCTATCTGCAGCAGTCGCTAAAAGATAAATATCTCTAAACGGGTAATCAGATTCAAAAAGCGGATTTGTTCTGTCTAAAAATGTTTTCATTTGTCCTGACATTTCATAATAATATATTGGGGTTGCAAAAACTATAACATCCGAAGTTTTAATTTTTTCAAGAATTTCTCTCATGTCATCATTAATAATGCATTTTTTAGTTTTTATACAACCTAGACAACCCTTGCAAAAATTTATATTTTTTTCGCAAAGATAAATAATTTCCGTAATATTTCCGGCCTCTTGCGCACCTTTTTGAAATTCTTGAGCAAGCAGGGTTGAATTACCGTTTTTCCTTGGGCTTGTAGCTATAATTAAAACTTTTTTCATAAACTCTCCTTAAATACTATTCTTATTATTAACCTTTTTTAAAAAATGGCAAATACTTATATTAAATATAATTTTATGCTTTTTAGGCATTTATTATTGATATTTTTTAATGTACAAATTTATATCAAATTTTTTGCTTATAGAAGCGAAGGTCATAGTTCGAATTTTACCTGTTAAATATCTGTCTGCAAAAGCCCTGTCGTGCAAAGCGCCTATTGACCATAAAATCCCCGCATATCCGTTTGGCGAGGGGGAATCAAAGGCATATTTGTCATTCAAGTAAATTGCAACTTCAAGTGCATTTTGTGCTGTTTTTGTCCACTTAATTAATTGTTTTGCCCAATACATTCTTAAATATCCGTGTATTGTGCCCTCGTTTATCAGTTGTTTTTGCGTAGCATTCCAAAGTTTGTCGTGTGTTTTTGCATCTTCAAGTTCTTTTATTGAATAAATATACTCCCTAAAATCGTTTTTGTGTTTTAAAATTGTATTTTTTGCCCAGTTTGGTATACATTTTAAGCTTTTAAAATTATTGCAATATAAACAAAAGTTGTCAGCAAGGCTCATTTGCACTATTAATTCTTCAAAGAAAGCTTCTTTATTTTCATTGTCAACATCTGCTCTAATAACTTCCAGAGCAATTCTTTGAGGAGAGATAAAACCTAAATTTAAATATTTTGATAGTCCGGATTGCACATTTTTTATGGGATTATTTCTAAATTTTTCATAAAAAGGCAATTTATTGTCTATAAAATTTTGCACTTGTTGGGCTAATGGTGTTTGGTGTTTGTAATGAGTCAAAAAAGAGTAAATATTTTTATATATTTTTCTCCTTATTGTTGATGCACCGTATTCTTGCTTGTCGGATAAAAATCTTGCAGGAATAATATTGTGCGAATCAATTTCATATATTTTAAATGGTGCCTTTTTTAAATATGCCCTGTCAAAAATAGGATTAAAATCTAAAATAAGTATACTTGTTTGTGTTTCTTTCAAATATTTTAGTAATTCGTTTTTATTTCCTTTAAAAATTAAAAAATCACGTTTAATTTTTAAAAATTCATTTTTTATACAATTAATTTGCTGATTTATAAAATCTTCTTTTGGCTTGTGTATACAAGGATTTACACTGCATATTATTTTATATGGTAAATTTAATTCTTCTGATATTTCTTCGCAAAACTGCAGTGCAAAATTGTCCTGCGCACGAATATTTCTTTCCATAAGGTAAACAATTTGCCCTTTTTTGATTTCTTGATAATTGAAATCATATATTCTTGCGGGGTTTACTTTCTTTTCGGTTTCAAGATTTTTTGGGATGTAATTTAAAAGAGTATTTCTTTTAATTCTTTGCATAAAATAAGTATGAAACGCTAAATTTTTTAAAACATTGTATTAATTATTAATTTTGCAATGTATTTAAGAATAATTTTGCGCATTTTGAAAGAGGCGCGTTTTTTTTCCAAGCAATTAAAATTCCTGCTTCAAGGGTCGGTTTTAGCGGTTTAAAACACAAGTTGCTTTTACCGGTAAGATTAATAAGTTTATCTATACAAAGAGCATAACCAAAACCTTCATCAACCATAATTGAGGCATTGAATAAAAGATTGTATGTGCCGACTATATTAAGATTTTCAAAATCATAGCCGAGCCAACCTGATAATAAATTTTTAACAAGAAATTGTCTTGAAGAAAGAATTGGTATACCTTTCAAGTCTTGCGGTGTTATAAAATCTTTTTTTGCAAGATGTGAATCCTTTCTCATTAAAATGCCCCAATGGTCTTTTTGTGTAAAACTTATAAAATCAAATTCTTTTTTGTCAAAAGGTTCTATAAAAATTCCAAAATCCAATAACCCTTTATTTAATTTTTCTTTTACATCTTCACCGTTGCCGCTGTATAAGTTGTATTTTATATCAGGATATTTTTTAGCAAGTTTTTTGGCTGTTTTTGCAACAATTCTCATTGCATCAGTTTCGCCTCCGCCTATATAAATATCGCCTATTATATTTTTTTCATCGAATAAAAATTCTGTTTTTGTTTTGTTTGCAAGTTCAATGATTTCTTGAGCTCTCGCTTTTAAAAGTTTGCCTTCGTCCGTTAGCGTTATTTTTTTGTTCCTTTTGCCGCGTATCAAAAGTTTTGTTTTAAGTTCAAGTTCTAAATCAATTAATTGACGAGATAAGGTCGGTTGTGTTATATGCAATAATTGTGCTGCTTTTGAGATGTTTTCTTCTTGTGCGACTGCTAAAAAATATTTTAAAACTCTTAATTCCATAGTTTTATAATATTTGTATTTTATATGCCTGTCAAGCATATAAAATTATAATATATAAGTATTTGCTATTTAACAAAACATGATAAATAATTATAAAATACACAGGTGTTAATATGGGTCGTAAAAAGATAACAACTTTTATCTTATTTGCTTTTTGGCGAGATTTTTGCAATAGGTAAATTGGATAATAAAACAAGAGAATTGTTGGTTTTAGCAATTTTGATAACCGACGGCAGTGAAAATACTCTTAAAAGCCCTATATATTTTTAAAGATATAACGGAGGAAAATATTGTGCAGCAAGTGTTTAATCGGGGTGAAATTAATCCTTACGGAAAATATTTTACAGGTACTACGTATTTGAATATGCTTGTTCAAAAGGATGAGATGTGGAATTCATCAATAGGTAACGTTACTTTTGAAAAAGGTGCAAGGACAAATTGGCATAAGCATTCAGGAGGTCAAATCCTTCTTGTAACCGCAGGTGAAGGCAGATATCAAGAAAAAGGCAAGGAAATTCGAATTTTAAAAGCAGGCGATGTGGTAAAAATTCCAAAGGATGTTATTCACTGGCATGGCGCTTCTCCTGATTGTGATTTTGCCCATATTTCGATAGAAACAAATATTCCAAATAATCAAACAACTTGGCTTGAGCCTGTTTCAAACAATGAATATAAGTAGGTGCTTTATGAATTTAAACATTTTTTTAGAACATTTAAACTCAGGTCGTGAAGTTATTGCAGGTAGCGAAATTCATAGATATATGTCTTTTTTGGCTGATGAAGCCATGAAATTGACTTGTGAGCTTAATTGCAAGTATAATCCGCCAAAACGTGTGTGTGAATTATTTTTTCAACTCACAGGTAAACAAGTCGACTATTCTTTCAGATTGTTTCCGCCATTTTATACCGATTGCGGTAAAAATATAACAATAGGAAAAAATGTTTTTATAAATTCCTGTTGTCACTTTCAGGATCAGGGCGGAATTGTAATTGGCGATAATGTTTTAATAGGGCATAATGTGGTAATTGCGACCTTAAATCATAACCAAAATCCCCACAAAAGAGCATCAATTTTGCCAAAACCGGTCAGGATAGGAAATAATGTCTGGATAGGTTCAAATGCTACGATTTTGGGCGGAGTTCAAATTCAAGACGGGGCAATTATTGCAGCTGGTGCAGTTGTCACAAAAGATGTTGCACAAAATACCATTGTTGCAGGAGTCCCCGCAAAAGTTATTAAGGTAATAGAAAATGAAATTCAATAAAGATAATTTGAAATAATATATTTATTTTGTTAAAATTAAGAATAATTGTTTTATTTCGGAATTAGTTAATGAGTACTGATTTACAAGAATACCTTAAGAAAATAGGTTTTGATAAATACCTGAAAAAACTAAATAAAAAATTAAAAAATAAAAAGATTATCATTTATGGTGCCGGTTCGCTATTCCAATATATTAATGAAAATTATGATTTGTCGGCACTTGATATAACAGGTATTTGTGATATTAAATATTCTAAAGAACAAGAGGGGCAAAAGTTTTTAGGCTATAACATAATATCTAAGGAAAATATTTTAAATTATAACCCTGATGTTGTACTTATTGCTACGCTTAAGTATCTTGGAATAATTGAGGATTTTGAAAGTAATGTTTTTTATAAAACAAAAACATTGATTTATCCTCTTGCTAAAGTTTCATTGTGGCAATTAATAAAAGAAATTTGGAGTAAGTAATTTATGCACTTGCCTTATTATCAAGTTGCAAGGACAATTGCGCTGTTTGTTCCAGTAAAATACAAATATGCAATAAGGAAATGGGGATATAAAAAAAAGATTGCCCAAAATTTAAACTATATAAAAAATAACAAGAAAAAAATTACAAATAAACTTAAAAAAGAAATAAAAAAGAGAAAATTGGTTGTTGCTTTCTATGTTTATGACCAAGCCAAGTGGAAATGTCAAAGTTTATACGATTTATTGGAAAAAAGCGAAAATTTTATTCCATACATTTTTGTGACTAAAAATTGCGCGCCAAAAGATAATTTCAACTTTCAAAAACCTAATGAACTTGAAAAGATTTTTGATTTTTTTAAATTGCAAAATATGAGAGTCTTGTATGCTTATAAAAGAAATAATTTTATTCCTTTTGAGCAAATGGAACCCAAGCCTGATATAATTTTTTATCAACATCCTTGGTATGTAGAAACTTCTCAAGGACCGGTAGTATGTTCTAAATTTGCCCTTACATGCTATGTTCCCTATTTTATTGCAACATCAATTTCGCCTACGGAATATTTTTTAAGATTTCATCAGTATGTCCAAAATCATTATGTGTTAAACGATGCGATAAAAGATTTTTATTGTGAAAATGCACCGAATAAAGGTGTGAATATAAAATCAGTCGGTCATCCTGCACTTGATTTTTTCTATTTAAACAGAGAAAAGGAATTTGAAAATAAAAATTATGTAATATATGCCCCTCATTGGTCAGTTGACAATAAAAATGTTCTTTTTTGGGGTACTTTTTTATGGTGTGGACAATTTATGTTGGATTATGCAAAAAAACATCCTGAAATAAATTGGGTATTTAAACCACATCCGTGCCTCAAAGGTTACCTGAAAAATAACAATTATATGAGCACACAGGAAATTGAACAATATTGGAAAGAATGGGAAAAAATCGGCAAGCTGTGTGAGAGCGGGAATTATCTTGACATGTTTAAATCTTCAAAAGCAATGATTACGGATTGCGGTTCGTTTGAAACGGAATATTTTTTAACAAAAAAACCGCTTATTCACCTTAAATCAAATGGTGCAATGCCTTTTAATCCGTCTGTTGCTAAAATTGTTGAAACTTATTATAATGTGCAAGATATTAAAGAATTGGAACAAATCCTTGATGAAGTTGTTTTAAGGGGTATAGATACTAAAAAAGAACAACGCCTAAATTTATACGATGAACTTTTTTGCCAAAATAATTATGCTGCGCAAAATATTGTAAGCGATTTATTAAAAATGCTTTTATAATTTCCTGATATAGATACTGCCGCTACCTTTATTTATGGGTAATTTTGTTTGTATGTTATTTTCTTTTAAATATGCTTTTATAAAATCGCAGTAAAATTCTATTTTAAAATTTTGGTTATACATTAAAAATGCTCTCAACATAAAGGCTTCATTCCAACATCTTCTTTGAATAAGCCATTCTTTAGGATATGAAAAATTGTTGAATATATCATGAAAATGCACAATTACATTTTTATTAATATTGGGCAAAATCTCAAAAAATATTTTTAATACATCACTGTTTATTTTTGCGACATGGCTTGAATCAATAAAAAGTATGTCATTATCTTTTAATTCTTTAAATATGGATAAGTCAATATCCTGTAGTCTTTTTTCGTGTATTTCAATTTTTTCGAAATCCCTGCCTAATACTTCTTTAAGCCTTTTTGGGTTAGGTTCTATGCAAATAAGTTTTATTTTTTCTCCAAAAAATTCTTTATTGATATCAAGCATAAGTCCTGTTGAATAGCCTGATCCTATTTCAATAATTCTTGATGGTTTATTTTTTAATATCATTCCAAAAAGGCAATAAGCATCGTATGGATGAAACCAAATGTTATCAAGATAATAGAGTTTTTCTTCAATTTTGTATTGTGGAATTTTTATTTTTTCGTATGCGTTTTCAAAATAATTCAGATTTTCAAGCTGGCAAGTTAAATTTAAATCAATACCTTCGAATTTCAGCTGTTTTTCATCAAATTCCTTTTGCGCTATTGCTTCTTCAATATCTTGTTCCGATGGGACAGCAGAATAGTAATGACCGCAATGATAACGCTCTTGAATGCCACCTTTGGAAAAAGCAATGCCTGCATCTTTGGCAATTCGATTATTAATTTCCATTGCAGCTTTCTTGTTTAAAACAAGCGTTTTTACTTTCTTATAGGAGAGAAGAATATTTTTAAGCAATTTTGCATTTGAAATTGAAGCTATTATAAAGAGTTTTATTTGTTTGTTTTTAACAGCATCTTGCGCCGAGAGTATTTTAACCCCTTGAAAATAACCTGTTTTGTTTGAATCTATAAAACAGATAACTTCTATATCCGGACGTTCCTTTGAAATTATTTCAAAAAAGTATTTTGCAATAATGGATGTTGAAAAAATTGCAATTTTACAACCATATTTTATTCTGTTTAAAAAATCATCCATCAATTTTCTCGCAAAAGTTATTTGTGCTTAATTTTAACAGAAAATTATTTACAAATAAAGATTTGTATGCAAATATCTATTTATGCCTTTAATTTCAATTATTATTCCTGTTTATAATACGGGAAAATATCTTAAACAATGCTTAGACAGTATACTTTGTCAATCTTTTAAAAAGTTTGAGATTATCTGTGTAAATGATGGTTCAAAAGATAATTCTTTGGAGATTTTAAATTCTTACAAAGAAAAAGATAATCGTATAGTTGTTATTTCAAAAGAGAATGAAGGTCAAGGAATTGCCAGAAACAAAGGACTTGAACTTGCAAGGGGAAAATATATCATTTTTGCGGACAGCGATGATTGGTTTGAGCAGGGTGCACTTCAGAAGCTTTACGATAAAATGGAGAAAGATGACTCTGATGTGGTATTTTTTTGTGTAAATACATACAGGCAAAAAACCGGTAGCAAAACACAATATCCTTATGCTCTTAAATATATAAGAGGATTTGACGACAAAGTTTTTAGTCCTACGGATGTTAAAGATTGTCTTTTTTATATACCTGCGTTTCCTTTTAAAATATATAAAAAATCATTTCTTGATAAAATAGGTTATCACTATGGAAAGAACAAGTTTTGGGAAGACCATTTGCCACATTTCTCCGCCCTTTCTCAATCAAGCAGAATGAGCATTCTTAACGATTATATTTATAATTACAGACTACATGAGGCTTCAGCCACTGCAAATGCGGCAAAATATGCCGATATTATATTTGAAAATTTCCTTGAATGCGAGAAAGAGCTTAGAAATTTCGATAATTGGCAAGTATTTAAAGCTTATTTTGCAGCAAGAAAGATTAAAGTTGCGCTTAATTACTATGAAAAGTTTACTGCTCAGGATAAAAAAATATGGTACAAAAATATGCGTAAACTTTTTTGCTACATAAAGAAAAACTACATAAATGATTTAAAAATAATAGAATTTGACTTAAGAATCTTCAATAAAATCTGTACTATGCCCTACAATCTCTATTGTTTTTACGCAAATGCAGTAAAAACTTATAAAGTTATATTAATGTATTTAAGATTTAATTGATTTTAAAAATTCAAGTTTTTGATTTAGCTTTTTATAAAGTGTTTTGTATTTTTCTTGTTCTGTCGGTTTTTTTCTAAATAATTTTCTTATTTCACTTATTGCAATATCTTTGCAAAAATCATTTGTTGTTTCTTTTTTGTATGCAAGTTTAAAAAGCACTTCTTTTAATTTAAAATCAAAAATTTTGCTTTTGTGTAATTCTTCTGATAAAAATTTATTATCCAAATGCGGAGAAATTATTATGTCATAAGGCATTTGTAAACAATTTTTATATTGCCTTTGTGCGTATTCAAGTCCCTTATTTTGTATTGAAATTTCTGTATTTTCAAATTTTATTTTCTTAAGCGGAAAAATCATATCTTCATTAAAAAACCCTTTAAATTGGAGAATATAATTATCAATATTGTCCAATCCGTAATATATTTTCTTGCTATTATTGTCAAAAAAAGAATTTGTTATTCTTTCGTTATCAAAAAAATCAATAATTTTTTGATAATTATCGAGTATATATTTTTTCTTATTTATAATATCTATGTAATTCTTATATTGTTCACCGGTATAATCTTCACTATATCTGTCGTGGGGGAAAATATCTATGTTTACACAATCTTCTATATTGGTCCCGAAAATAATTTGTGTATGGTGCGGAGTTCTTGAGAAAATGTATTGTTTTGGGTATTTATGGAGAAATTTATCCCAGATTTTAAAACGATTGTCTGATGAAAAATATATGAGTTTTGCCGGTATTTCTATATAATTTTGTTTGCAATAATTTAAAAAAATTTCATAATCATCTCTCATCATGCCGATATCAAAATCGTCATCCCAAGGAATAAAACCTTTGTGCCTTAGTGCACCTATTAATGTTCCTCCGATTGGAAAATAAGATAATTTTAGTTCTTCAAGTTGTATTAAAATTTTTTTGCAAAAATTTAATGTTTTAAGCTGATATTCTCTTAAATTTCCCGATGCGGGTTTTAAGTTTGCAGCTTCAATGGTCTTGTAAAATTCGTTGTATTCCTTTATAGCCTCTTTGTATAGCTGTTTATAATTTTTTTTCATAATTTACCTTAAAATAATATTTGCTTTATTAGAAAATATAGAGTTACCTTTAAAAAAGGTTTTACTTCTTTATCCTCATTTTTAGTGTTTATAAGAATATTATATTTTATATTATTTATTGCTCTTTCGTAATTTTTAAGATTTACGAAAATAACATCGAAATCAGCTGTTTTGAGTTCATCAGGAGATATGGTCGGATAGGAAAAGAAAGTTTCATTTTGGGATTTTTCATATTTCATATCGCAAATGGCGATTATATTTAATTTTGATAAATCGAAATTTTCAAACAGGATTTTACTCATTATACCTGCACCATAGAAAATAATCCTTTTATTCTTGAATTTTTTTGCAAGTGAGTTAATTTGTTTTTGGGTATTTATTTGGTTATAAAAGTCTAAGTATGGATTAGACATCTTTTTCCTCTTTTAATATTTCCTCTGGAATTGCATACAAGACTGTTTCATGAATTTTAGGGCTGTAATGTCCCAATCTGAAACTATAATTTTTATCTTTAAGTAAATTAGACAAATAAATCGGTATTTTTGTAAAATCATCCAAGCTGTGATAAATCGAAATTGCAAGCTGGGGGCGATCATTTAATATTGTATTTTGTGCACCAAGCAGTGCTTTTTGTTCCGAACCTTCAATATCCATTTTAATAAAATCTGTTTTGGGCAGATTATTTTGTTTTTTAAATATGTCAATTGATGTAGTTTTTATTTTTAATATAATATCAGTATCTTTTGATGTTCTTATTGCACTTGAATTTTGCACATAAGAACCTGCTCGGTTGTGCGGTGTTTCAATAAAATTAAGTTCTTCTTCTTTATCCCATAAACCGCGATATATTATTTTTGCTTCAGGAATTTCTTTTTTTATAAGATAATCGTAGGCATCGTTTTTAAATGTTTCATACATTGGGTCAAACCCGTATATTGCTTTTAAATTTTTAAAAAACTTTTTATAATTAAAAAATTGTATTGCGTTACATACCCCTCCATCGATTACTGTTTTAATGGCATCATAATTAATGTATTCAAAATATTGCTTGTGATAATTTCTTATGGGTCCATATATACTTATGCCGCTTTTTTCCATTACGTATTCTCTCAGTTTATCCGGTTTTTTTGCAAGCCAAAGTTCAGATACCATATTATATAATGCTTTATCTTCGCCTCTTTCAAAAATTTCTGATACCTTTTGTATATCAGCTAAATAATTTTTAATTCTACAATATTTTTCTGTTTCTTGAGAAATTAATAAATAAGGAATATTGAAAAAAGAAAAAAGTTCAACAAGTTCGTGGTTTTTTGTTCTTACACTCATAAGAATTAAATCAATGTCTTCTTTAATTTCATTAATGCTCTTAAGGTTATAAATCTTTATTCCTTCAAAATCTCCTTGGGCAGTATTGTCAATATAACAAATAATTTTGATGTCATTGCGATTTTTTTCAATATATTTATGCAGTTCTTTTCCTACTGTGCCTGCGCCATATATCGCAATTTTAGAGTTTTGCGGTATTTGATTAATGAGTTGTTCTTCTTGCATTTTAACCTCTTAGTTCTCAAGTGTATTTGTGAAAAATTTTGCCATTTGTTTTTTAGTTAGCTCAACAGGATTGTTTTTAAGCCTTTGTATATTTACTGATTGTGCAATTTCATTTGCATCTTTTATTCCGAGCTTTGCAATATTTTGTTCCAGACCTATATTTTTAAATAAATTATCAAAATAATCGTCTGTATTTTTAATTTCAAGAATTTGTTTAATTTCCCGAATTGTGTTTTTTAAATATGTTTCACCCCTTAAATCAATTACTTGTTGTGCTTGTTCATTTGTTTTCATAAGTTCTTTAATGCTCAATGATACCGCATGCCCATGGGCTATATTGTAATCGGTTGTAATTTTATACGAGAGAGCATGTGCTGCAGTAGTTTTTGAAATGTTGATTGCTCTACCAGAATAAAATGCTGCCTGTGCCATCTTTTGAGCGTAATGTTTGTTATTTGAATTTACAAAAGAGCACAAATAACTCTTGCATAATTCCATTGCAATTTTTGCATAATATTTACTTTCCTTGGTGGAATTTACCGACCAATATGATTCTATGGCTTGACATAATGCATCTGCAGCGCAACATGCTTTTATGTATCTCGGACTGTCTTTTGAAAATCGTCCGTCTATTATTGCATAATCAGGCAGCATATTTTGATTTTCAAAAGAATATTTTTTGCCTTTAACATATATCACTGAAAATTTTGTAGCTTCTGCACCTGTTCCTGCTGTTGTTGGTACTGCAACAAGGGGGGTAAATTTATTTTTGCCGCTGTTTGAAATTGCATTATCTGGTGTTATTTTATTGTCATTGCAAAATCTGAAAAGTTTTGCAAAATCTATAACGCTTCCCCCGCCTATTGCAACGATAAAATCAAAACTTTTTTCTTTTTCCAAAGCTTTTTGGACGTCTTGCGCTTTTGGATTAGGTTCGATGTCGCTATAAATGTTGTATTTAACATTTTTTAATTCATTTTTTATCAGTTTTTCAAATCTTTTAAAAGAATTTTTTGTACAAAATAAAAGGATGTTTTTTGCTTGATGTTTTTTTATTATTTTTGAAAGATTTTTAAATGAATTTTCATTTAAAAATGCGGTATTTTCATTTAAGAATTCCATAAAAGATTTTTTATTTTCACAAGGTGTTTCTTTTGGTCTGCCCAAATTTGTTCTTGCCCCGCACTTGACTTTAATTTCAAGCAAAGATGGACCATGTGACTTATGAAAACTTTTTAGTATTCTTTTTAGTTCGTTTTCATTTTTTACGCAAAAAACATTTTTATAGCCGCATGCTTTTGCAAGTTTTACAAAATTTATTTTATCTGCGCAAGTAGGCTGTGCGCCAACAGAGTCGTGAGCTTCGTTATTTAAAACTATATGTTTAAAATTTTTGCTTTGAGTTTTTGAAATTACTGGCAATGAACCTAAATGCATTATCATTGATCCGTCGCCGTCAAGACAATATACTTCCCTTTCTTTATCTTTTAATGCAATGCCAAGAGCAATAGAGCTTGCATGCCCCATAGAACCGACTGTCAAGAAATCTTTGTTATGAGGCTTGTTTGCATTTTCCCTTATTTCATAAAGTTCTCTTGATATTTGTCCTGTAGTTGAAATTATTATTGCATTTTCACTTATTGAATTTACAACTTCACTTATTGCAAATTCACGCGTGATTTTATAATTTGTTTTTTTGGAATTTTTTAATGTATATTGTTCAAAAGTTCCTTTTCTTATTATTAAAGCGTATGGTTTTGAGCTTTCTTTTATATAATTGCAAGCATTTATAAGCGATTTTACCGCTTCGTCTTTATCTTGTGGCAAAATGGAAAAATCTATTTGACATGCTTTCAAAATTTTATCACTGACCTTGCCTTGTTTAATGTGCTGCGGCTCGTCTTTGGTGCCCACTTCTCCTCTCCAACCTATAAGCATTAAAAGAGGAATTTTATAAACTTCTTCATCAACCAAGGACAAAAGAGGGTTAATGCAATTTCCGAGTCCTGAATTTTGCATATATACAAGCCCGGGAGTTGAATTTGCAAGATAATGACCCGCACAAAGTGCAATTGCGTTTCCTTCGTTAGCGCATACAATATGGTTTTGAGCGTTTGTATTATCAGAAATATAAGCACACAAGTCCTTTAAAAGACTATCGGGGACTCCGCAGAAAAAATTAATCCCTTGGTCTTTTAAGGTATCAAAAAATATTTTTGTACTTATCATTTTGCCCCCGGTATTAAGGTTATTATATCTTTTATTTTCATGCAATATTCATCCGATGCTTCTTCACATCTTTGATTTTTAAGAATTGATTCTGCGGTTTTAACCATTGCAGG
This sequence comes from uncultured bacterium, assembly GCA_949298805.1. Taxonomy (GTDB): domain Bacteria; phylum Cyanobacteriota; class Vampirovibrionia; order Gastranaerophilales; family Gastranaerophilaceae; genus Galligastranaerophilus. The sequence goes on along the minus strand of CASFXY010000011.1, from coordinate 32,440 downwards.
ATAAGCTGCCCTTAAAAGATGATTTGCATATATTACCATATTAATACCGTTTTTAATAAGCTCACTTTCTTTTACTTGAGGATATGAAGATGGCACAACCACAAGGGGTTTTCTATTTTCAAATTTGTTGTATTCTTTTGCAAATTCTTTTATTTCATCAAATGTATTTGAGCAAGAATGTATCATAATGCCGTCAGCACCTGCTTCTAGGTAGGTTTTTGCTCTTATAAGGGCATCATTAATACCTTTTTTTAATATAAGACTTTCAATTCTTGCAATTATCATAAAATGTTTTGTAACTTGCGCTTGTTTACCGGCTTTAATTTTATTTGCAAAAATATCTTTGTCTTCTTGAGTTTGTTCAACTTCGGTACCAAAAAGAGAATTTTTTTTCAATCCTGTTTTATCTTCAATTATTATTGCCGAAATCCCAAGTCTTTCAAGAGATTTTACTGTAAATACAAAATGTTCTTCCACTCCACCGTTATCCCCGTCATAAATGATTGATTTTGTAGTGACATCTAAAATGTCGTTTATCATCTCAAGCCTTGAAGTTGTATCGAGGTAACCTGTGTCAGGTTTTGCTTTTGCAGCAGATTGCGTAAGAGAGGAAATCCAAATACCGTCAAATTCAAATTTTTTATTATTTTTCGTAATGCAGGTATTTTCTACTATTAGCCCGCTTAATCCGTTATGCGCTTCGCATATTCTTACTATATCTTTGCTTGCAAGTAGTCTTCTTAGCCTTTCGCATCTTATTTGCGGAGTTGTACCTATTTCTTTTAGGATATTGTTTAATTGTGTTGAAGATATACCCTGAGTATAAGGAATGTCTATAACTTTTCCGCCCCACTCTTTCATTGCTTCAATCACTCTTTGCCTTGTTTTTGCTTGTACTCCTTCTTTCCAATCGTCGCCGTGTAAAACATAGTCAGGTTTTATTTTTTTTAAATTTGGAACATAATCTAAAGTCTCTTGAGCTATTACTTGCGATACTCCTTTTACATTTTCTATTACAATTTTTCTTTGCTCAAAAGACATATAGGGGAGTCTTTTATAACTTGCAATTGCGCTATCTGTCAGTAGTCCTACAATTATTTCTCCGCCAAGTTTTCTTGCTTGCTCTATAATATTGAGGTGCCCGGGGTGTAATAAATCAGCACTCATACCTATGTAAATTTTTTTCATCCGCAATATTCTCTAAATTCTTCATAAATAATATTAGCATGAAATTTATTGTTGGTGTTCAGGTATTAAAATGAGATTTGGCTAAATTATTCGCTGTTAAGGCTAATTGATTTTTATAATTAAGATGAATTAGGTGTTTGAATTGCGGAATAATGGTTTGAATATTCGTGATATTTATAAATATTTTGTATAAATTTTATATTTTTTACATTTAAAAAGAGACCTTAATTGGTCTCTTTTTATAAAATAAATGGTGGTCTAGAGGTTACAAAGTTAGAACTTATAATCAATAAATTTATTGAAAAAGTCCGTACTTTTGAAATGTTTGAACTTGGAAGAATGATTGATTGTATAAATTTGAGAAAAGCGGCTTAATATTTTTATTTGTTAAAAGTATTTATTGTATTTCTTAATTGTTTAAAGAATGTGTTTTCTGAAATTAATTGAATTTTATTAAAGTTAATATGTTCATCACTATTTTTTAATAACAAGAAATGTTTGTCATTAGTTAAAAAAGTATCGCAATATACTAAATAAATGCTATGCAACATATCAATTATTGTGCCTCGATTAATTTTTTTCTCCTTTTGACAATAAAACATTCTTGACATCATAACTATTGGACCTCGTTCCGATAATATTGCCAAATTATTTATTGCAAAAAAAAGTCTATTAAATATTGACTCGATTTTTAAATCTGCCCAAAAACTTTCTATTAATGAATTTTCGAGTAAATCAATGCCACAACACAATATAATAAAAATTAATAACCATGAGGTTTTTATTATCATTTTTTCGTATTCAGATAATGTTTTATCTTTGTTCTGTTGTTCCATTGCATATTGAATTGTACTTTGCAAATAAGAATTTTCTTTGAATAAGATTTCTACAACTTCAGTAAACTCTTTTTGTAAAAATTTAATTCTTTGACATAAGTCATACGAATTGTATACAAAAGTTTTGTCAATATTTCTGCATAAATCTTTCCAAATTTTAGATAACTCATAATTTGAATAAAATTTATATTTTTCTTCTATTTTAGGCATACCAGTTTTTATATAATTAATTAAAAATTCTGATGGAGAATTTAATAGGTTATCATTGCAAATATTTTGTATACAATAAATTAATTGTTCTTTTCGTAAATCATCTTTAGTTGCTAATATTTCAGTAATGGTTACAGAAGAAATAAAAAAATCGGCATTTTGGGTTTCTTTTATTAATTTTCTAATTAAAATTAATTCTTCAATCGTAAAATTATCTACAAGATAATTTACTGCAGATGTTTCTAAATATATACAATATGGCAAATTAAACACTTATTTGATCCTTTTTCTCATATAAATATTACCACAATATAAAAGGAGAACATTATGACAGCAAAGAAACCAAATTTTATTGTTCAATTTGACGGTAAAGAATATTCGGAAGAAGAACAAAGTTTTCTTATTGGACGTTTTATTATGTGT
>CASFXY010000011.1:0-29736 GCA_949298805.1 uncultured bacterium | reverse complement strand
ACCAAATTTTATTGTTCAATTTGACGGTAAAGAATATTCGGAAGAAGAACAAAGTTTTCTTATTGGACGTTTTATTATGTGTTTAATGAGAATGTCTGCAAAACAAGACTCAGAAAAATTTAAAACTAAAAAAGAACAACAAATTTATACTAAAAATTTTATTGGTTTTAGCTCAAAAGTCTTACAGGACATAGGGAAACAACTAAAATAACAATATAAAAATGTTCGAACTTCTAAAACTCGCATTATTATTGTGTTTTGACGATTGATTGTTTTTGGTGTCTGCCTTGTTTGAACAGGTGCAGAGCGCAAAAGCCGCATTTTGACAATAAAAAAAGAAGTCTCAAAGACTTCTTTTTAAATGGTGGAGGTTAGGAGACTCGAACTCCTGACCCTCTGCGTGCAAAGCAGATGCTCTACCAACTGAGCTAAACCCCCATATTAAATTTTCAACCGCTCTCTTGGTAGAGCATCTTGCAGATGCTTATACAAGTTTCGTAAAGACTGACGCTTTACCGGGACTGAGCTAAACCCCCATATTAAATTTTCAACCGCTCAAACTTTTGACAAAATTTATACTATCAAACACAAAAAAAATAATCAACATATTTTTTTTATTTTGTTATATTTTTTTAAATACGTTTTATAGCTTATTTTAAGCTGCAATAAAAATGTTACAATAAGTTTATGAGCGAATTTAAAAAACCACTTATAAGTTTAATTATAACTTGTCATAATTTAGGAGAATATTTGCCGCAATGCGTTAAAAGTATTGAAAATCAAACTTATAAGAATTTTGAAATAATAATTGTTGACGATTTTTCTGATGAAAAAACCAAAGAAATTATTGAAAAAAATTTTAAAAATAAAAATATCGTGTTTAGGTTTCTTAATTGCAACGAAATAAGAGTTATTGAAACAAAGAAAAATGAAGGGCAACTTGCCTCTTTTCTTTTGGGGCTTAAAGTTGCGCGTGGTGAATTTATTTGTATGATTGATGCGGATGATGTTTTGCTTGAAGATTATCTTGCCACGCATCTTCAGGTTCACATGCGGACAAATGTTGCTTTTACAAGCGCAAATGTCTGTGAAATTGATGAAAATTCCACTCTACATTCATTAGCTTCACTTTCTTTTCCCATGTTTGAAAACAAACAAATGAAATTAAAAAAAGAAAAAGTAGCAGATATTTTTAACATTTGCGCTGATGAATTTGAAGTTAAAATTCTAAATCTTAAAAATACTCCCTTTGGCACTTGGGCCTGGGCACCTTCCACTTCTGCGATGATGAGAAAATCCGCTCTTGAATTTTTGCTTTTATTTAAAGAAACAGAACATTATAAAACAGGCGCAGACAAATTCATTTTTTCTTTTTTACATTTAATTGGCGGCTCTGCTTTAATTTCTCAAACATTGTATGCATACAGGCGTCATAGCGCTAATCAAAGCGAATCCAATCCTTTAACCGGTAATTTCAGGTATTTAAAATCTTCTCAAATAAAAAGAATTATAAACTGGAACAAAATGATAAGATTAGACACATTATTCTTTATAAAAAACAACTACTCTTATTTTTGTGCAAGATTAAATCCCATGAATGTTAAAAGGCTTATTTTTAATATTATTTTTTCATTTAATTTTTCAACAATAAAAAAAGCGCTTAAAGCGCTTATTTTCAAATTTTGTTAAACTACCCTTTAAAATCAATTCTTGCACCGTTTTGGGGTTGTGTTCCTTTTTTAAATTTTAAAGATTCTTGCTTAAGGGTCTTTTTATTGTCTTCAAGAACTTTTGAATACGCATTTCTTGCATTAAGAGGGTCATTTATTGATTTTTTTAAACCTGAAAAATTTACTGCGTTTTGTGCTTTCATTTTAATTGGTTGTATCACGTCATGCCTCCTTCACATATACAAAACCTACGCATAAAAAATCTTGCCGTATTATTAACACCTTCACTTATATTTTAACATATTTTTTACATTTTTTCATGTAAAATTGAATTTTTTTTCTCATTCATTTATTATTTATTTGATGAGTTTTATTTTGCGTTTAACACCTTATTTCTTTTTAATTCCTGCTTTTATTATCCTTGCAGTATTCTTTTTTATACCTTTTTTTCAAACTTTACACCTGAGTTTCTTTGATTATTCAAAAGATATTTATAATCCGCAATTGGTAAATTGGGCTAATTATATTTACCTTATAAAAAATCCGCAATTTATAAAAACAATTTTAAACACTTTTTATTTTTTAGTTTTATGTGTTCCGTTTCTTGTGGTATTCCCGTTATTTTTGGCAGTTGTACTTAATTCTAAAATAAGATTTAAAACAATTTATAAATTAATAATTTATCTGCCTGTTGTTGTTTCGATAGTCGTTGTTGCAATTGCTTTTAAATGGCTTTATGCGCCGGAAGGACTTTTAAACTATTTTTTTAATATCTTCGGTTTGCCTTCAATCGGATGGTTGTCCGATCCTAAGTTTGCAATGATTTCGGTTGCATTGGTCACTATTTTTAAAGGTGTCGGTTACTATATGATGATTTATTTATCGGCATTAATGAGCGTGCCTAAGGAATTATATGAGGCGGCCGAGGTTGATGGTGCAAGCGAATGGCAAAAACATATAAGCGTTACCATTCCTCATATAATGCCTGTAATTGCCCTTGTATCAACTATAAGTTCAATATCGGCACTTAAAGTATTTGTTGAAATATATGTCATGACACGTGGTGGCCCTTTGGATTCTACAAAAACAATAGTGTACTATATTTATGAAAAAGCTTTTGAAAATCTTGATTTAGGCTTAGCCAGCGCAGCCTCTGTTATATTGCTTATAGTTGTTATGGCATTCTCGTTAATCAATATTTTTGTATTCGAAAGGAAAAAGTACGGATTGTGATAAAAAATTTTTTTAAAGGTTTTTTTGCACATATAATTCTGCTAACGGTTTGTTTTTTATCGTTATTACCTTTTTTGTGGCTGTTGTCCACTGCTCTGAAGGGTGCAAGTGAAAATATTTTTCAGTATCCTCCTGTATTTTTTCCTCAGCAACCGACTTTGGAAAATTTTAGCGAAGTTTTAAGGCTTGTTCCCATTTTAAAATATGTTTTAAATAGTTTTATAGTGGCATTTTTTACGGTTGTTTTAAATCTTATTTTATCTGCAATGGCGGCGTATCCATTGGCTAGAATGGAATTTTTCGGTAAAAAGCTTGTGTTCTTTGCAATACTTGCAACAATTATGGTACCGTTTCAGGCTATTATGCTGCCTGTGTATATAATCACTTTAAAACTTAATTTGGTTGATTCGTTCGGAATTATTCCGGGTTACATAGGTATGATTGCACCTTTTGCGGTTAATGCTTTTGGTATTTTTCTTTTAAGACAAGCTTTTTTAACAATCCCAAAAGAGCTTGAAGAAAGCGCGGTTGTTGATGGTTGTAATTCTTGGCAAATCTTTTTTAAAATTCTTCTGCCAATGATAAAACCTTCTCTTGCAGTGCTTGCAATTTTTACATTTATTGGCAGCTGGGGCGAGTTTTTGTGGCCCAGTATTGTTTTAACAAAAGAAACACTGTTTACTCTGCCTGTCGGCATTAATAACTTGCAAGGTGCTTTTAGTGCAAATTACAGACTTGTTGCGGCAGGGTCTATGGTTTCCATTATTCCTATTATGATATTTTTTGTATCTTTGCAAAAATACTTTATTTCAGGTCAAAACGAAGGGGCTGTAAAAGGCTGATGGACGAGATTTTCTCTAGAAATGAAATGTATTGGGGCAAGGATTTTCAAGATTTTTTAAAAAGTTTGAAAGTCGCAGTTTTTGGTCTTGGCGGTGTTGGCGGTTATGCGCTTGAAGCGCTTTGTCGTGCAGGAATTGGTAATTTCACCCTTATTGATTTTGATATAGTATCAAAAAGTAATATTAACAGGCAAGTTATTGCTCTTAATTCTACAATAGGATTTAAAAAGACGGAAATTTTTGCCAAAAGATTGAAAGATATAAATCCTGATATCAAGTTAAAAATTTTTGATGATTTTTACGACGGTAGCCAAAATGAGGAAATTTTTACGCAAAATTTTGATTTCGTGGTTGATGCAATAGATAGCCTGAGGTCTAAAATTTCTCTTATAAAATATTGTCACGATAAAAAAAATAACATAATAACTTCTTTTGGTGCAGGAAACAGAATGGATGCTCAAAAACTAAGAGTGAGTGATATTTCTGAAATTAACACAAAATGCACTTTTACAAAAAATGTTATTACATATTTAAAAAAAGAAGGTATTGAGCATGGTTTGACTGCCGTATGGAGTGAAGAAAAGCCAAAATCTTTATACAAAGTTAAAAATATTGAAAAAATAGCTAAAAAGGACGGCAGTTATATTGAACTTGCTAAATTTACTCCTTCTTCAACCCCTATTGTTCCTGCAATCAGCGGGCTTGTGTGTGCTAATTATATTTTAAATTATTTTTATAACAGAATAAAAAAATAATACTTCCGTATTAATGCTGCGGGGCGATAAAATGCTATTTGAAATAGTGTATTATGTAAATGTGAGTCGATAAAACTACCTGTCATCTATATTCGGGGTTGCGATAAAAGATTTTTGGACGGGTTCAAAAAGTTTGTCGGCTCTCGTTTTTTGCATATTTTTCTCCTTTTGAGTTATAATTAAACAAAAAAGGAGTGTTTGTGCATAGATTTGTTGGAATTATTGGGATACTGGTTATTTTAGGCATTTGCTATTTAATGTCGAATAATAGAAAAGCAATAAGTTTAAAAACAGTTTTATCGGGTCTTGCGCTTCAATTTTTGCTTGCTGTTTTTATTTTAACCGTTCCCTTGGGGCAGAATATAATAAAAACAATTGCAAAGTGTATTGAGAAAATCTTGCATTTTGCAAATTCAGGCGGCGATTTTGTTTTTGGCTTTTTAAATAATTCTCCGGAAAAAATTGACACTATTTTTTACGAAGGTGCAAATTTTCTTTTTGCAACAAAACTAATAATAACAATAATTTTTGTACTTGCAATTGTAAATATACTTTATCACTTTGGCATTATGCAGCGGGTTGTGCAGTTTTTTGCGAAAATAATGTATAAAATAATGAATGTATCGGGTGCTGAGGCATTGTCTAATATTGCAAGTGCCTTTGTGGGTCAAGTTGAAGCCCAAATACTTATCCGCCCTTACCTTGCAAGTGCTACCAAGTCCGAACTTTTGGCATCTATGACAGGTTCTATGGCTTGTATTGCAGGCGGTGTAATGGCAATTTATATTGCAATGGGTGTTGATGCAAAATTTTTGCTTGCGGCAAGCATAATGGCTGCACCTGGGGCGCTTGTAATTTCTAAAATTGTTTTTCCCGAAACGCAAGAGTCTAAAACAAAAAATGAAGTTAAAATTGACATCAAAAGCCCTTATGTAAATTTAATCGATGCTATTGCCCATGGCGCATCTGATGGTATGAGAGTTTCTCTTAATGTCATTGCTATGCTTATTGCACTTTTGGCTCTTATAGCAATGATTGATTGGACATTGGGATTTTTTGGTTTATTTTTGCATAATGTTTTGCATATAACTTTACCTTTTATAGATTTAACCGATTTAAATTTAAAATCAATATTAGGGCTTGTGTTTTCATTCTTTGCGTTTATAATGGGTGTTCCCTTTAGTGATGCCTCGGCTGTCGGTGCTCTTATGGGAGAAAAATTGGTTTTAAATGAATTTATTGCGTATACTGATTTGGTAGCCCTAAAAAGTGCCCTTACTCACAAGTCTGTTGTAATTGCAAGTTTTGCCCTGTGCGGCTTTGCTAATTTTGGGTCTGTCGCAATACAAATAGGCGGGATTGGTGAACTTGCCCCCTCAAGAAGAAAAGATTTGGCACAACTGGGTATAAAAGCCTTGATTTGCGGTACTTTTGCCTCGTATATTTCAGCTTGCATGGCAGGGATTTTATTGGGATGAAAATCATTGATACTATAGTAAAATTTCAAAGCGATATAATGCCGCCAAAAAATGATTTTATAGAAGCGCAAATAAAAAAATGTGGCATTGACCCTATCAGGTGGGCAATTATTGAAATAAACGAAAATGAACTTACATTAAGTGTGGCGGGGATTAAAACCTAAAAGTTCTTATTTTTAGCGTTAATTCTTGCAATTGCTTTCGATAGTGCAAATTGTGCTCTTAATAAATCATCTTTCTCGTTTTTTGCATCAAGTCTTGCCTGTGCTCTTTCTTTTGCCGCATTTGCTCTTGCAAGATCAATATCATCTCCGCACTCTGCTATATCGGTTAAAATTGTAGCTTCATTTTCGCTAAATTGTAAAACTCCGCCCATTGTGGTTATGTAGATATGCTGTTTGTCTTTTACAACCCTTGTAACTCCAATTTCAAGAGCGCATACGACAGGAACGTGGTTCGGTAAAATTCCTAAAGCACCGTCGGTTGTCTTTACATATAATTCATCAATATTTTCTTCAAAGACAACTTTTTCATGCGTGATAATTTTTATTTTTATTTTGTTTGAATTTTCATTCATAAATTTTTACCTTAAACGGTCGCTGTTTGCATTTGTTTAGCTTTTTCAAGTACATCTTCGATTGTACCTACCATATAGAAAGCCTGTTCGGGTATATCATCATGTTTCCCGTCGATAATTTCTCTAAAGCCTTTAATGGAATCTTCAAGCTTTACATATTTTCCTTTTGTTCCTGAGAACTGTTCAGCAACAAAGAAAGGCTGTGACAGGAATTTTTGAATTTTTCTTGCGCGGTTAACCGTCAGTTTATCTTCTTCGGATAACTCATCCATACCTAAAATTGCTATAATATCTTGTAAATCTTTGTATTTTTGCAATATTTCAAGAACTTTTTTAGCTACTTCATAGTGTTCTTCACCTATAATATTTGGGTCCAGAGCTCTTGAGCTTGATTCAAGAGGGTCTGCCGCAGGATAAATACCTAACGATGCTATTTGACGGGATAATACCGTTGAAGCATCAAGGTGAGTAAATGTGGTAGCAGGCGCAGGGTCTGTTAAGTCGTCCGCCGGAACATAAATTGCCTGAACAGATGTGATTGAGCCTTCTTTTGTTGATGTTATGCGCTCTTGCAGTTCGCCGACTTCTTGAGCGAGCGTTGGTTGATAACCGACGGCAGAGGGCATACGTCCCAAAAGTGCCGAAACTTCAGAGCCTGCTTGTACAAAACGGAAAATATTATCAATGAACAATAATACATCCTGTTTTGTAACATCACGGAAATATTCGGCGGATGTCAGTGCCGATAATCCTACTCTCATACGTGCGCCCGGAGGTTCGTTCATCTGTCCGTATATGAGGGCTACTTTGTCCAATACTCCGGATTCTTTAAACTCATTATATAAATCATTGCCTTCGCGTGTCCTTTCGCCCACACCGCCAAAAACAGATACGCCGTCATGTGCCATTGCAATATTGTGTATTAATTCTTGTATAAGGACTGTTTTACCAACACCTGCACCGCCGAAAAGACCAATTTTACCGCCTTTTTGATATGGCATTAAAAGGTCAATTACTTTGATACCTGTTTCCAGAATTTCAATATTGGTGTTTTGCTCTGTTAACTTGGGGGATTCTCTATGAATTGGCAAGTAATCTGAGGCTTCAATTGCGCCTTTATTGTCAACCGGTTCGCCTAAAACATTTGTTATTCTACCTAAAACAGCCTTACCTACAGGAACTTTTATAGGGTTTTTTGTATTTATTACTTTCATTCCTCGTCTTAAACCGTCGGTTGAAGACATTGCAACCGAGCGGATTGTATTTTCTCCTAAAAGTTGCTGTACTTCAACGGTAGTTTTTTCTCCGTTTTCCGAGTATATATCAAGTGCATCATATATTTCGGGCAAATTTCCATGCGGAAATTCAACGTCTATAACAGGTCCTATTATCTGTACAATAGTTCCTTCGTTTTCATTTAATGCCGTATTAGTCATACAATTACCTCAAGTTAAATTTAGCTAAGATAATTATAAGAAAAAACTGCTTTTTTTTGTTAAAAAAAAATTAATTTCAACCGTTTGAATTAGTCAAGATAAAAAACGGTAACAACTTTATGAGAATCTTCCGCGAAATCAACTGCCTTATGAAGTGTATTTGAAGTATGGGAAAGGAAACAAATAAGTTGTTGACATTCACTTATTATTTCTCTGTTGCATATCCTTGAAGCATCTGCAAGTGTCATCATTGCTCTGTCCGGATGTTCGATGATATTGGGAACGCCAATCAGCTGATCCTGCACATCTGAGGGTTGTTGACCTATAGTTTGGGGAAGAATAACTTTTAACTTATCAGGGTTAGCTTTCATGGCACCCCTAATTGCTGCTGCGTTTGTGCCTGATGAACCGCCTGATGTGATTATTGTATTGCCTTGCATAACAAGACTTGTTGTGAGCGTTTCGATAATTTGTTGATGTGTTATTGTTAAATTTCTGCTGCCGATTATAGCTATTCTTTTTGCACTTTGTCTAATTGTTGCCAACTCTTGTGCAAGTGTATCAACTTTGTGGATATCATCTTCTGAAACAGTATCCATATCGTCTAAAGGTACCATAATTGATGACTGCTGATTTTCTTTTTCGTTTTCGCTCATTTAATTTCCCTGTTGCCTATTTTTATATTATAATGTTAATAATACCATGACTTTCCCCATTTTGGGAAGTCCTTAACATTTTTAGAGGAAGTTTTTTACGAATGATTGCAGAAAAATCATATTTAGAGGGGCTTAATAAAGAGCAATATCAGGCAGTTGCCGAAAAATACGGTCCAATTTTAGTTCTTGCAGGTGCAGGAAGCGGTAAAACAAAAGTTTTGACCTCTCGTATTGCAAATTTAGTAAATTCAGGAGTTAATCCTTATGATATTTTAGCGGTTACATTTACAAATAAAGCTGCAAAAGAAATGCAACAAAGGCTTTCTGATTATCTGGGCGAAGATGTTGTAAAACGTATGTGGGTGGGGACTTTTCATAATATTTGCGGAAGAATTTTAAGGAGAGATTTAGAAAATTACAAAACAAAAGATGGCAGAAGCTGGAATAATAATTATGTAATTTATGATGATTCCGACACAAAAACGGTTATTAAAAATGCTTTAAAAAAACTTAATTTGGATGAAAAAAGTTTTGAGCCGAAGATGATAAAAGCCGTAATTTCAAATGCTAAAAATAAAATGCAGGATGCTTATGAATTTTCTACACATGCAAGAGATTATCAATCCGATAAAATCGCGCAGGTATATTACGAGTATGAAAAACAATTAGCTCTTAATAATGCGCTTGATTTTGATGACATGTTAATGCTTAGTGTAAATCTTTTAAAAAACTCTGAAGAAATCAGAGAAAAATATGCAAATCGTTTTTTGCATATACTTGTTGACGAATTTCAAGATACGAACAAGGCTCAATATGATTTAATAAATATGCTCTATCCTTCCGATGGCGAAAAAGATGCCATAGGCAGCTTGTGTGCTGTAGGTGATGTTGATCAGTCAATTTATTCTTGGCGCGGGGCTGATTTTAAAATTATTTTAAATTTCCAAAAGGATTATAAAAATACAAAATTAATTAAACTTGAACAAAATTATCGTTCAACCGCAAATATTCTTGATGCTGCAAATGCTGTAATAATCAACAATAATGAAAGAATGGAGAAAAATTTATATTCTCAAAAAGGCTCGGGTTCAAAAATTAAAACTTTTGAAGCATCGGATGATTATGAAGAATCAAGCTATATTGCGGGGAAAATCAGAAATTTAGGGGTAAATCTTGATGATATTGCGGTTTTGTATCGTACAAATGCTCAATCGCGTGGAATTGAAGAAGCCTTGATGTCAAATTCTATTCCCTACAAAATTGTTGGTGGGTTAAAATTCTATGACCGCAAAGAAATTAAAGACATTATTGCTTATTTAAAACTTATTTATAATCATAACGATTCTGCCAGCTTAAGAAGAATTATAAATACTCCAAAGCGCTCTATTGGTGATACTACGGTAAATAAACTTGCCGTTCTTGCCGATGAGCTTGACTGTTCTATATTTGATGTACTTGATGACATTGAAAACAATGAGGATTTTAATGCCGCTACAAAAACAAGACTTGCCACTTTTAGAGATATGATTAAAGAATTTTCGCGAAATCAAAATTCCGTCGAACTTTCTGAATTTGTGTCCATAGTTTTAGAGCGTTCTGGTTATATGAAAGAGTTAACTGATGAAAATTCCATAGAATCTCAATCAAGGGTTGAAAACTTGCAAGAATTTGTAAATGTGGTAAGAGAATTTGAAACTGATGAATTTATAGGCGAGGAGGAGGATGATTTAGGGCTTTTAGGGAATTTCTTATCCCAAGTTGCACTTGTATCTGATATTGACCAATTAAATGAAGATGATAAATCTGTCACGCTTATGACATTACATGCGGCAAAAGGGCTTGAATTTCCCGTAGTTTTTCTTGCAGGGCTTGAAGAAGGTATGTTTCCGCATTCAAGGAGTATTGCTTTTGGTGCACCGTCAGGCGAATTGGAAGAAGAAAGACGCCTTATGTATGTTGGTATTACTCGAGCCAAAGATGATTTATATTTAAGCTGGGCACAAAGACGACGTATTTGGGGTGATATAAAATATTTTCCAAAAAGCAGATTTGTAGATGAAATACCTTTAAATTTACTCCAAGATGATAATTCTATGCCAAAACATAACTATAGAGAAGATGATGGCGATTATAGACGTTCTACATTTAAAAGTGCAACAAATAAAATTAAAGAAAAAAAAGAGTTTAAAAGTTCGTCTTTAAATACTTTTAACTCCTCAAGTTCGGGTGGTTTATCAAATAACTTGGCTTCAAGTTTAAAAAATATTAAAAAAACAACTTCGCAAAGTGCAGAACGTACTGCTAATAAGGCTTTTGTAGTTAAACAAAAGCCTGCTGCGCCAAAAGAAGAAAATAAGCAAAGTATGTCTGATATTATAGCGCGCTGCAAGGCTATGGCTAAAAGTCCGCAAGGAAGTATTCAAAAGCCCTCTTTTAATACTTTTAAAGTTGGCACAAGGGTTTTTCATCCGCATTTTGGAATAGGACATATTTTGGAAGTTGAAGGTGAAGGATTAAGTGCAACTTACAAAGTAGATTTTGCAAAAAACGGTATTAAATCCGTTGATGCATCAATTGGAAACTTAAAAGCATTTTAATCTTCGCCTATTTCTTTTCTGATGCCGTATTTAATCTCCAAAACATCTGTGCCAAGGGCCTCCAGGACTTTCATTGCAAGGCATTCTTTTTGTCTTGTGATTGCGTATAAAAGATTTTCTGAAGAAATTTTTGTTTTATTGTGCGATTTTGCAATTTCATAAGCGCACTCAAGGGCTTTTTTGGCTCGCGGTGTGTATTCAAAAGGACCTTTGCAAACATCCGAACCGCAGCCCACAAGTTTTTCAACTTCATATCTTGCATCTTTCAGGGTAATTCCTAATTTTTGTAATGCGCTTGCACCATTACCGCTACCAAGAGCTAAAATACCAAGTAACAGCATTTCTGTTCCTATGTTAGAACAATTAAGATTTTGTGCTTCTTCTCTTGCAAGCCTTAAAATTGAGAGCATTTCAGGTGTTTTGCCCGTAACATCTTTTGTCAATTTTTCTTCAAAAGTGTCGGTGTCATTAATTAAATCTTTTAAAATGTGGTAAGCAATACCTGTTTTTGTTTTTATCATGCCTAAAATTATATGCTCGGGCTTTATTTCAACACTTCCAAGTTCGCGCGCTGTATCTATAGCCAAAAGCATCGCCTTAAAGGCATTAGGAGTGAATATTATTTGTTTTTCCGAATGTTCAAACTCTGCACTGCGAGAAGAAAACCCTTCCAGCATTCGAGTAAAAACTTCTTTGTTTATACCGTTGTTATTTAAAAATTTCGTTACTTCGTATTCATTGTTTTCAAGAATTGATTGCAAAATTTGCTCTGTGCCCAAAATTTCATATCCGCAAGTAGATAATTTTGAGGCAGCATTATTTAAAATTTCTTCAACATTTTTTTCTTTAAAGAAATTATTTATGTTGGTAAGTGTTGGCATTGTGCTTTCAGAAATATTCTCGGGGTGCTCAAAGCTTTGATTTGAATTTTTATCTAAAAGTCTTGTAAGGTTTGAAATTATTTTTTCTTCATTTAAATCAAATCTTTTAATTATCTTATATGCACCGGAGTTTACAGATGAAAATAATGCCAGTGCAATGTGCTGAGGCATTATAAAACGACTTTTGTATTTTTTTGCCAAAGAAAGTGTTTCATCCAAGATATTTTTTGCACTTTTACTGAAAGTTACCTGATGATGTCCGGAAGGATTGATTTTTGCCCCTATTGAAAAGTTTATTTCACTGATTAATTTTGAACGGTCAATTTTTTCAAATTCTAAAATTTTTGCCTGTACACCTTTTGTCTGTATGTAAAGTGCTAAAAGCAAATGCTCGGAACAAATTTGATAATGCCCTAAACGACAGGCTTCTTCCTGCGCTTGCGTAACTATTTCTATTGCTTTTTGCGTAAACTTTTCAAACATTCTTTAATTCTAACCTAAATTTTAATACTTGTATAGATATTACAAAATAATGGTCACAGGTCCGTTGTTTATAAGTTTTATTTGCATGTGTGCACCAAAAACCCCTGTTTTTATATTAATTCCCGATTTTTTCAAAATTTCAACGAATTTTTCATAGTATTCTTTTGCAACTTTAGGTTCTTTTGCATTGTCAAAAGAGGGGCGAGTGCCTTTTTTGCAGTCTGCACACAATGTAAATTGAGATACGACAAGGATTTCGCCATTAATATCCAAAACAGATTTGTTCATTTTACCCTGTTCATCTTCAAAAATCCTGAGTTTAAGCAGTTTTTGAGCAAAATATTCCAGCATATCTTCGCTGTCGTCCTTTTCGACTCCAAAAAACACTAAAAGCCCTTTTTCTATCGATGAATAAAGCTTGTCTTTGATAGTGACCGATGCTTGATTAACCCTTTGAATAACAAGTTTCATTATTTTCTCCTGATATATTAAAACCCTAAAACCGACTTTTTTATTTGTCAAGTTTTAGGGTTTTTAGTTTATTTTTAAACAGTTTATTTTTAATTGCTAATTTTTTGCCAGCCTTTTTTGGTTAGTTTAAATTGTTTCGCAACCTTCTCTGACCTGTCAGCAAGTTTTTCAAAGCCTTCTTGATACAAGCTTGGTTTTCCATCTTCAAGGAAATATATTTCTTTTGCAAATTTTTTTGTGTCGTCAGCAAATTCTTCCATAACTTTTCTTGGACCGTTACCTGTAATTCTTCTTAAAACAATGCCATCGGGCGCTATTTCACCACCTTTTTTAAATAGTTCAGTTACTTCGTCAAATAATTTTTGAGCATATTCAGTTACTTCGTCAGCTTGCCTTTGTACACTTTCGGCAAGAGAATTTGCAGCTTCATTTGTTGCTTTAAAATTATTTAAAGCGGATTTTATCTCATCAGGTACTTTATGTCTTTTAATTGCAACTGCCGCAACAGTCCCCGCGAATGCCAATGCTGCAAGGCTGCCTACAATGGCTGCTGTTTTTTTGTTAATTTTACTTGTTTTTTTGAGCAGTATTTTGTACTTCTTGAGGGTTAGTTGCAGCAGAGTTTATTTTAACATTAGAAAACGGATTAATTGATTTAATAGACATATTCGCACTCTACCTTTCTATATAGACATATTAAAACTGATGAATAAAAAAAGTTGCGCATAAAAACCAATACTAATTTAAAGGGGTGCAGGTCTTGCACCCCTTTAAGCTTATTTTACTATATCTTTAACAGACAGACCGATTCTGTGTTCCTGAGGTGTGAATTTTTTGATTAATACTTCAATTTCATCGCCCAGGTTGTAAAGCTGATTAACATTAACGTGTTCATCTGATATTTCAGAAGATGGCAAAAGTGCTTCAACTCCGGGGTAGATGTTAATGAATGCACCAAAGGATGTAATTTTATTAATCGTGCCTTTAATTACGTCGCCTTCTTTGAACTTGTCTGCAATTTCATCCCAAGGATTTGCACCCATTCTTTTTAATGATAATGAAATTCTCTTTAAGTCTTCATCAATTTTAATAACTTTAACTTCGATTTTTTGACCCAGAGAAACAACATCAGACGGGTGTTTAATTCTTTCCCAAGAAATTTCAGAAATTGGTAAAAGACCGTCAATGCCGTCAATATCAACAAATGCGCCAAAGTCAGCTATTCTTACAATTTCGCCTTCAACAATTTGTTCTACTGCAAGTTTTGATATTACTTCATCTGCAACCATTTCTCTTTGTTGAGTATAAACTTGTCTTTGTGAAAGGATAAGTTTATTTCTCTTAGGGTCAGCTTCAAGAATTTTAACTTCAATTTCTTGATTAATTTGAGTGTCCGAAGGTGAGCCTGTTCTTAATTGAGAAGATGGAATAAAACCTCTTAAACCTTCAATTTCTGCTATTAGACCGCCTTTAACCGTAGATACGATTTTTGCCATAACATTTTCATTGTTTGTTTTAATGTCATTAAGCTTTTGCCAAGCTTGTGCGCAAGACAATTTTTTAAGTGATAAAACCGCAACTTCGTCATCTTCTTCGTCTTTCATAACATAAAATTCTTTTTCGTCCCAAAGTTTGATGACTTCGTCAGGGTCTTTGTCTGCAAAATTTGATACTTCGCGGTTAGGTAAAAAAGCTTCGGTTTTTGCACCAATGTCAACCAAGTATCCGTCTTTTTTTTGTAAGTGTAGCTGTCTTCAAGCATTTTCTCGAACTCATCAGCCGAGATTGTTTCTAATGTACTCATTTTATTCTCCTTTCGATAATTTATCTAAAACCTTATTAATTATATAGTCAGGTGTAGAGGCACCTGCCGTAACACCAATATTTTTGGCATTTTTTATTAAATCATTGTAGTTATCAAGTTCAATATCAGTTTCGATATGAATTGTTTTTGTTATATGGCATAAAATTTCAGCCAAGTGAGTCGTGTTTGCACTTTTTTTCGAACCTACAACAACCATTAAATCACTTTCTTGTGCAAGAGTTTTTGCTTCATTCTGCCTAAGAGATGTTGAAGCACAAATTGTATTCATAATTCTTATGTCTTTGCAAAAAATTCTAAGATAGTCTACAACTTCATTTAAGTATTCTATTCTTTGCGTTGTTTGCACTACTATACCAATTTTATTTTGTTTTTTTATTTTTTCTTCAATTTCTTTTATAGAGTTTAAATTTTTTGCCACAAAAACATCATCAGGGTTTTTGGCATGTGCTCTTGCATTTGATGAAATTGCCATTACTTCAGGGTGTTCCGCTCTGCCTAAAATAATTACAAAATAACCTTCATCAGCAAGCTCAATCGCTTTATTTTGCACTTTTTTAACATCGGGACAAGTGAGGTCTACTATTTCATATCCCTTATCTTCAATTTCTTTTAAAACCTCTAAAGATGCGCCATGGCTTCTTATTACACAAATGCCCCTACCGCGTTCAGGCAATGTTTGGATTGTTTTAATTCCCAGATTTTCAAGTTCTTTAATTACTTGGGAATTATGAATTAACTCACCCAGAACACAAATGCTTTTTTCAGGATTTTGTGATTTAAGTTTTTTTGTGGTCTCAACTGCCCTTTTGACACCGTAGCAAAAACCGGCATGCTTGGCTAATTTAATGTTTTTAGTTATTTAAAACACGTCCTTTGTAGTAGAGTCGAACTAAAAAATTAGTACGCTGATATTATTTAAACATAGACATGTTTTATGTACAATATAAAATATTAAAAATAATCGGAGAAAATAGTGGAATATTTTGAGGTCGGTACAAAAAAAGATATTTTATATTGGTCAAAAAGGCTTTACCAAAAAGGCATGAGTCCTTCTACAAGCGGAAATATAAGTGTAAGAACAAAAGATGGAATTTTAATTTCAGCCTCTGGTGTTTGCCTAAATGATATGGACGAAGACGATATCATTCTAATAGACTTTGACGGCAATGTCTTAGACGGCAAGAAAAAACCGTCAAGTGAAAAATTTCTGCATACGCAAATTTACGATTTACGCGATGATATTAATGCTATAATTCATTCTCATTGTCCTTATATTACTTCATTTGCCTGTTCGGGCAAAATGATAAAAGAACCGATTATGGCTGAATTTGTTTTATATTTCAATAAAATCCCTCTTGCAAAATATCACCTGCCTTCATCCATGCAACTTGCAGTGGATACTGCAAATTATTTTAAAACTTGTGATACTGTTCTTATGCAAAATCATGGAGTAATAAGCGGTGCAAATACTCTGCAAGAAGTGTTCTACAAATTGGAATCCTTAAGAGCTTACTCGGAAACTTATTTTGGTACACAAGTGTTGGGCGGTTTGAAAAAATTAAATAAAAAACAGATTAAAGAAATAAAAAATTTAAAATTTAAATAACAGTTGAAAGGAAAATGCAATGTCAACTCAGATAATCGAAGCTCAAGCAGGCAATATAACGGAAGAAATGAGTTTTATAGCTCAAAAAGAAGAAGTCAGTGAAGAATTTATAAGACAGAAAGTTGCTGACGGCAGAATTGTTATTCTTAAGAATAATCAAAGAAAAAACTCAATACCTGTTGCTGTGGGAGAAGGTATGAGCGTAAAAATAAATGCAAATATAGGCACATCAAACGAACGTTCAACTTTAGAGCAAGAGCTTGATAAGGTTCGTGTTATTGAGCAAACCGGTGCAGATGTTCTAATGGATTTATCAACAGGTAAGGATATTGATGAAGTAAGAAGAAAAATTATTGCTTCAACAACATTGCCTATTGGAACAGTGCCAATGTATCAGGCAGGAAAAGAGGCTCTTGATGAGCATCATAATATTGCAAAACTTTCCAAAGATAAATTGTTTGCCGATATTGAAAAACAATGTCGAGATGGAGTTGATTTTATAACTGTTCACTGCGGTGTTACAAAATTTGTAATAGACCAACTTGAGCGTCAAGGCAGAGTAACAGGTATTGTTTCTCGAGGTGGTGCAATGCTTGCCTGCTGGATAAAGGCAACAGGCATGGAAAACCCGCTATATGCCTATTATGATGAACTTTTAGATATTGCAAGAACTTATGATGTAACTTTATCCTTGGGAGATGGTCTTCGTCCCGGTTGTGGCGCGGATGCAGGCGATAGGGCACAGGTTGCAGAAACAATAGTATTGGGTGAACTTGTAAAACGTGCTAAAAAATCGGGAGTTCAGGCTATGGTAGAGGGTCCGGGTCATGTCCCCATGAATAAAATTCCTTCAATGATTAAAACAATTAAAGAATTGACAGATTATGCACCTTTATATGTACTTGGGCCTCTTGTGACAGATATTGCCCCGGGTTATGACCATATAACGGCAGCAATTGGAGGTACATTAGCAGGAATGCATGGGGCGGATTTTCTATGCTATGTAACACCTGCAGAACATCTTGGCTTGCCTAATTCCAAACAAGTAAGAGAGGGAATTTTAGCATCAAAAATTGCGGCTCATGCGGCTGATGTTGCACGCGGATGTGAAAAAGCAATTGAGATGGATAAGCAAATGTCTATCGCAAGAAAAAATCTTGATTGGACTTTGCAAAAAGAATATGCAATAGATAAATCAGTATTTAACGGACTTAATTGCGAAAAAGATGGCGCACCATGTACTATGTGCGGCGATTATTGCTCGATGAAAATATTTAAGGAATATTTTTAATAAATGCTTATAGCTGCTTATGATATGCCAATGAATCCTTATGGGCCTGCAATTGACCAATTGGCACCGTATAAAGGTACGCTAAGCGGTGAAAAAGAGCACCAAAAGCCTTCTTATAATTATGGTCCGCCTTCCACAAAATACCCTGTTCTGGCTCTTGAAAACGATATTATTGATGATAACGGTAAAGGGCTTAAAAAGGGTTTTTATGAGGTCAGAATTGATGATAACAATGAATTTTTACTGTTTGTGCAATCCGGTACAATTAAAGCAAAAATTCCGGTAATTTTTTATGAAAGTTACAAAAAAGAAGAACCTTTAAAAGAAAATATGTCCGATAAAAAATATGCTAAATTAATTCGCCAAAAGGAAAAAAAAGCCCGAAAAGAAGCTTATAAATATCGAAAAGGCGAGTTGCCAAAAGATATTGTAATTAATGAAATTAAAATGAATTATGATGAAAAAAATGCTTGTTGGGTAATTATTTGGGAAGCTATGAGTTCAAAAGCAATAGGTTGTTTTAGAATTTAATTCCTATAAAAAGATGATTTTTTGTAAAATAAAGTGTGATAACCTCAATTCTACAGGAGTTAGTGAATAGAGAGGCTGTTATGCAAAAAATTTCCCCCTTACGCGCAAGTGTTGCAAAGGCTTTTAATGATTTTAAAGCAAATAGAGCAAAAAAAGCGCAAAACAATGAAAATTTACACACAAATCCATTTGGTATTACTTTTAAAGGTGTGTTGTTGCAAAGCGATGTATTTGAATCAAGCACTGCTGCACAAAAACCGGCATTAAAAGATAGAATTACCTCAGGTACAAAAATGCTTGCGAGTGCTTGGGTGGGTACTATCAACAAGCTTAATTCAATGAAAAGTGCTGCAATTTCTTTTGGTAGAAAAATAAAAGAAACTACTAAGAACACAATTGATATGCTAAACAATACAAATGTTGAATTTGATATTTTCAAATATAATGTTTCAAGATTGCAAAAACAACCGGTAAGCGAGCTTGAGCAAATGTTTAGGAAAGAATTGGGGGTATAAATTATGAACAATCGCAGAATTAAAAACATTATTGAAGCCCTTGCGCGTCACAATGACGAGGATTCAATAAGAGTGCTTGATGAATTGGGAACAAATTGTCCTATCGATGAAATTCGAGAAATGACAAGCAAAGCTCTTATTAAAAAAAATACTCACAAATCTCTTGAAACAGTTATTGTTAATAAAGGTAAAGGCATTAATGATCTTTCGGCTCGTGTAGCGATGAGCGCAATTAATGAGCTTTTAGCACTCAAAGACAAAACAGAGGCTATTAAAATTCTTGATGACACTATTAATCTTCACTCTGAAAAAGATGTCCAAGACACTGCCCGTTCCGTTAAAGCTCTTATGTCTTTTAGTTCGTAATAATGCTTTTCTATAACTCTAAACCCGCTATATGCGGGTTTTTTAGTATATAAAAAAAAGAGTGTATTACTACACTCCCATAATGTGTTTTTGGTTTATCAAAAATTTTAAAAGTAATTATATAAATACAATATATAACTTATAAATTATATTGTCAATAAATATTTATTGCTAAATACCGGCAAAAGTGTCGGATTGTTTTTTTATTAATAAATATATGTCCACGAGAGGATTCGAACCTCCGACATTCACCTTAGGAGGGTGACGTTCTATCCATCTGAACTACGTGGACATATAGAAAAATTTTAAAATTCAATATAATTTATTATACTAAATCAAAATTATTATTCAAATTTTACAAAAATTTATTTTTTTGAAAATTCTCGAAAATAGCTCTAGCTGCTAAGTTTGCTAATTACCTAATTCAAATTACTCATGTAATTTTGGTAATTGTTTTCGATGTTTAAAAACTATATTCTAACAGTGTCAGATAAATGAGAGGAGTAAAAATGCCTTATATTATACCCCATGTATTTAAAGCGGGCGAAAAAGCAATTGCCGAACAAGTGAATACTAACTTTAATTATATAAAGCAATCGCTTGAACAATTAAATACAACTGTCGGACAACAAATAAGCGATAATAATGAAACCCTTAACAGTAAAATCGAAACTTTGGAAGATGTAACACAGGGTGTATCTGATACAATCAACAGCAGGGACGAAATTTTAAGACTTGGTTCTATTGTAACTCCTGACCCTACGGAAGATGGTCAAATTCCTACGGCGGATATTAACCTTGTGTCAGATAAAATTATAACGGCTGCTATTCTTGCTAATTCACAAATAGTTTTGCCGACATTAGATAATAACACAAAATTTATAAATATACTCTTTGAATTCACTATTGCATCAGATTGTACATTGTCTTTGCCTTTAAATATAAAATGGTGTAATGAGCGAATACCCGATATTATTGCTGATGGCACAACAATTAATCGTTTATTTTTTGATACTACAACCGGCGGTACAAATTGGTGCGGATTTGCAAGCACTCATAATTCCGTTGGAGGAAGTACAAATGAATAGCAAAATCTACAACGAAATTAAATATACATTGATTCCCAAAACGCTGTTGTACAGTACTTTTACTTCCGATAATTATGGTCAATGGGATAATCAAACTCAATACTCACACAGTGGCTATACCACTATAGAGAAAAATCATATTACTTCAAAATATGCTTATATATACGGTGCAGGTACGCGCTACGGATATGCGTGGTCTGAGAGAACAATTTACGGCTTGCAAAAAGCTCGCGACATATCTTTTACATTTAAGTCCTACAGAGAAAAAAATAATATATCAATTTGGAGTGGTTGGGATGCACATTTTTACCTGTTTGACGGATTTATTAAAATTATGTCTTTAAAAAATGAGTTTTATGCAACTGTTAATGATGTCCAAATATCGGCAGTCTTGAAAGAAAATTTTGACCATGCTTTTGTAATAAAGCAGAAAAGTATGAGTGTTGACGGTACCGAGTATCCATTCCCTGAAGGATTTAGATTGCGAGATACAAACAGCGGTTATCTGGTAGCAAGTTGTGACCACGGCGGCGTAACCAATATTGGAGGTTATTCATGTAATGGAACTTTGCACTTGGAATTAAGTGACCTCACGGTTAACTATTAAATCAGAAAGGAATATAAAATGTACGCAAAAATATTGTCTGATAATAAGCTTCAATATGCATCTTATTATGTTATTAACAATGGAAAAATTATTCTCAATCCTCAGGAACAAAATTATTTAGAGGCGGGATATTTTCCTGTTGTTGTCGGTCCTGTATCAAATTTGGAGGCCGGTAAAAAAATTGTTCAAAATATCAGTTTTGATAATGAAAAAATTACTATTTCATATTCACTTGAAGATGAAGCTGATAATGAAGATTATAACAACCTCTAAAATATAACAAACACACCATTCTCCCTGTAATTTCTTTCCTCCCCTTTTAAATAAAAAAGGGGCTTTTTATCGACTTTACTAAAAAGCTGTGTTAAAATTATATTAACCCTGTGCGGGCGTTAATTTTGTTCCTACATTTTTATAAAAAGGGAGAGAAAAAGGGAGAGCAGGCTCTTTTAAAAGATAATTGAAGTATACCTTGTGCAAAAGCATTTTAAGGAAACGGATTTATCGAGGCGCTCACCCACCTGCGTGACTTCGCGGGTAACAAAATCCGTTCGCATAAGGGTTTTTAATTTTGTAAATTAGCATATACCGGATTTTTGGCTATTAATTGCTTTATATTGTCTACACCGTTTTGCTTTACGTATAGTTTTGAAATATAATTTTCGCGTTTTACAAGCGGATGATTTAGTAAGGCAACACTTCTGTTTTTCCTTACAAAAGCGTTCCAAGTTGTAGTTTCGCTAACCCAAGCTCTCAGTTCTTCGGCGCGTGTATTTGTAAAGGTGTGGTGTTGGCTTTCATGGGCTATTAAACAAGCTATTGTTTCTACGGGTGCATCTTTATGTTCTTCATTAATATAAATAACAAGGTCGCCTCCGCGTGTTTTTGCCGTAAATGCTTCACAATTGCTGCAACCGTATATTGCAAGATTTCTAAACATTACTCTAATCGGTTTATTTGTTGAATTTCTGCCGCTTAAAATTGCAATTACATCACTGCGGTTAACTGTTTCAAGCGCATTAAGCGCTGCTGTAATTTTAGGATTGCTTGTGATTTTATCATATCCTGCGGCATTTGTTACATTAAAAGTAAAACAAATCACAAAGATAATAAAAAATAACACTCCTGTTTTTTTCATAAAATATACCTTTACAACCGAACTTCTCGCCTTGTTTATTTTCTCGATCTTACTTGTTCTTAACTTTATGATTTTTATTATTATTGTTACATAATTTAATACTAAACTTTTCTCCCTCTTTTTGGGCGGAGTTTTAAATATAAAAAAGATTTAAAGTTATTTTACGGGTGAAAATATACCCCTGTTTATTTGTAAAAACAGGAAATGATAAGTGGAAAGTCATAAATATTTTTATACAACATTTTTTGTTATGTGTCTTTGGCTTTTTTTTGTTTTAAATGCGCCATTGGCATATCTATGCTCTGCTCAAAACGGAAAGGAAAATCCTTATCAGGCTGAAGTTCAAATAACTGCAGAGATGATAAATAATGCTTATGCAAAACCGCTTGAAGTTGTTTTTACTCCAAAAATTGAAAAAGAAGTTGAGATAATGGAAAAACGTCACTTTAAAAATAAAGTGACAAACGAAAGTGATGCATATAGAATTGCCCGCCTTGAAAACGAGCTAATGGGACATGTGTGGGAGTGTACTCCGCTTGAAACAAGGATGCGCAGATTAAAACTTGCCTCCCAAAGAATTACACTTGCAGGTACCTCATTGCCAAATAATTTAAGCAGAATTTATACCCAAAAAAGAATTAGAAATGACTCTATTGAGCTTAGAGAGCAGGAACAAGTCGGTATAATAGACGGTCTTTTAAGAGTTTATGCACCTGATTTATATGAAAAAGTCAGATTTAGAAATAACAGAAACTTTGAATATTACGGTTTAGAATAAAATTCTTCTTGCAAGGAGTATCTTATCATTGTATTATTATGTTATAAGGAGAATTTTATGAGTCAAATTACAAAAATAGCGTGGGATTTAAACGAAAAAACAAACAACAGATATCAACTTGTATATGAATTAATTGAACTTGCAAAAAAACTTGTTGACGAATCTCAAATGAAAAAATCAAAAGATGACTTCGGTTATGATTTTGAAATGTCTTTTGACCCTGTAATAAAAAAGGAAAAACCTGTTCAACATGCTATTATGGTAAAAGCATCAGAATCAGACGACAGTGGTCTTGTAGGCTAATTTTTTATGAGGGAAACCCTTGAATTTATAAAAAGTAAGATAAAGGATTTTAAACCCGAGGTAGCTATTGTGCTTGGCTCGGGTTTAGGTACATTTTGCGAGGGTTTAGAGGGAATCAGGCTACCTTATTCACAAATAGCAGGATTTGCACCTTCAACAGTTAAAGGACACAAGGGTGAACTTTTATTTTGCGAAGTTGAAAACAGAAAATGTGTTATTATGCAAGGGCGTTTTCATTATTATGAAGGGCATAATTTGGCAAAGACCACATTGCCGATAAAAGTTTTTAAAAAACTTGGAGTAAAAAAACTTATCCTAACAAATGCGGCAGGTTCGCTAAAAAAAGAATTAACTCCGGGAAGTATTATGTTAATTAATGATCATATTAATTTTATGGGCTCAAATCCATTGATTGGTCAAAATGATGAAACATTAGGCACAAGATTCCCCGATATGAATGAAGTATATTCAAAAAGGTTAAGAGATATCGTGAAAACTTGTGCTAAAAATATGGGAATAGAAATAAAAGAAGGCATATATTGTGCATTAACGGGTCCAAGTTATGAAACTCCGGCAGAAGTTAAAATGCTTAGTATCATTGGTGCCGATGCAACAGGCATGTCGACAGTGCCTGAAGCTATTGTTGCAAAATACTGCTCTATAGAAATTCTGGGTGTAAGTTTGATAACAAATTATGCTGCAGGCTTATCGGATGTTGCCCCGAACCACAAAGAAGTTGTTGAAATGGGAAAAATTGCGGGCATAAATCTTGTTAATCTTTTAAAGAGTGCAATAAAATTATTTTAGTGCTACTTTTGTAGCATTTTGTAAATTTTGTATTTATATTTGATTTAAAATGAGTTATAATAATAATGCATGGGTATTGACCCAAAATAGCGGTGTTTGAAAGGCGTTTAATGAGCGAAGTGCAAAGGCGTTTAATGAGCGAAGTGCAATTTCACAATGACCTTATGAGGTTAATTGAGATTCTACCTTCTAAAATCAGAAGAAATATTCAAGAAGATTTGCTTGATGATGCAATTGAGATTGTTCTTGATATTGGCAGAATTCCTGAAGTCAGATTAGGTAATGGAAAAATAATATACCTTGGCTCGGATAATGTTACAAGTGATGAAATTGACTATATAGTATCTAAAATTCCTGAATTTACAAATGATAATCGCTCGGGACTCCCCGGTACATTGCACAGGATAAGCGCTATCAGAAACCGTCAAGGTAAAATTATTGGTCTTACTTGCCGTATAGGGCGAGTTATAACCGGCACAATAAGTTGTATTAAAGATTTCGTTGTGCAAAATAAAAGTATTTTATTTTTAGGACGCCCAGGGGTTGGTAAAACCACAAAACTTAGAGAAATTGCTCGCCTTATGGCGGATGATTTAGGTAAACGTGTTGTTGTTGTGGATACATCAAATGAGATAGCCGGTGATGGTGATGTTGCTCATCCCGCAATTGGTAAAGCAAGACGAATGCAAGTATCTCAGCCTGAATTTCAAAAAGATATTATGATTGAGGCTGTAGAAAATCATACACCTGAAGTCATTGTTGTTGATGAAATAGGTACGGAACTTGAAGCCCAAGCAGCAAGAACAATTGCAGAGCGCGGTGTTATGCTTATAGCTACTGCCCATGGTAATACGCTTGAAAATTTAATAAAAAACCCCACAATGTCTGATTTGGTTGGCGGGGTAAGCTCTGTTACATTGGGTGATGATGAAGCAAAACACAGAGGCTCACAAAAAACCGTTTTGGAACGGGAAAAACAGCCCACATTTGACATTGTAATTGAAATAATTGACAGAAATACTCTTGCGGTATATAAAGATACGGCAGAAGCTGTTGATTATATTTTGCGAGGTTGGCCTATAACGCCTGAGATAAGAAAGGTTGACCAGTCTTATGAGGTGCAGGCAAAAGTTCAGAATATTGCGCAAAAAGTCCAAGAGCTTGACAAAAAAGCACAAAGCCCTTTAAATTTTAGTTTTAATCGTCAAAAGTACATTGATGATGTTAAAAAGCATAAAAGGATATATATTTATGCGGTTTCACGTTCTATTGTCGATAAAATAATAGAAAGACTTGATATTGATGCTGAAATTGTAAGAAATGTTGAAGATGCTGATTTTGTAATTGCACATAAAAACTTTGCAAAGGGTGGCACAAGGATTTTGGCGAGTGCAAATGAGTACCGTTTGCCTGTATTTTTTGTTAGGACAAACTCTATGTCGCAGATTCAAAAAGTATTAAAAGATGCTCTAAATTTAACCCAAGAGCCTCAATATGTTGAAAATCACAGAGATTATAAAGACGAAACAGAACTTGCACTTGATGAAACAAAAGCTGCAATTGCAAAAATTTTTGAAGGTGCGGAATGTGTAGAGTTGCAACCACAAAATCAAAACATAAGAAAACTTCAGCATGAGCTGGTGGAGGCTCATAATCTTTCTTCTGTAAGTATTGGAGAAGGTTCAAACAGACATTTAAAAGTATTTAAAGAAGACACAAATGAAGAATCCGCTTAGTTTTTTGATGCGCAAGCAAATTTATCAAAAAGTTGAACAAATAGATGGAATTGAATTTAAGTTCAGAAAAAATCCACTCTCAAAATGTTTAAGAATTTTATTGAGCGAGTCTAATATTGTGCTTGTTACAATGCCCAAAAGGATTAGCTTTAAATATGCAAAGGATTTTGCCTTAAAAAATTTAGATGAAATTAAAACAGTAATAAAAAACAGACCGCCTAAGGATTATTCTATAGACGGTATTGAATTTAAAACAAGAGAAGATTATAAAAAATATTTAAGACAGAAAGCAAAAATCTATTTGCCAAAACGTCTCGAAGAAATTGCACAAAATTTTGGCTATAAATACAACTCTCTTACCCTCAAATTTATGAAAAGTCGTTGGGGCAGTTGTTCTTACAAAAACAATATTAATTTGAATATTTCTCTTGTAACTCTTGAAAGTGAATTAATTGATTATGTATTGTTGCATGAGCTTGTGCATACCGTTGAGAAAAATCATAGCGAAAAATTTTGGTCGCGCCTTTTGTTAAATATGCCGGATGCCAGAATAAGACGCAGGGCATTAAAAAGTAGAAAAGTTATTTAAAATCATTATACTGTTTATTAAATTGTGCGGCTGGCTAATTGTCTGCGCAATTTAGTTTCGCTATCTTATTTTCGGAGGTTTCTATGGCAAAAGAGCTTATCTGGTCTAAAAATTCCATTATTTTAAACAGAACAATTGATGATAGTCTTGATTTATTATTTTCGCAGGATTTTAGAAAAACAAATTCGTTTAGAAAACAGATATTTATGGAGAGAAATATCAGGGGACTGATTAGACTTATTAAAGAGATATGGTAATAATAGCTTGTTAGGTTTAATTTTGCATAAAAAAATTTGTCGACGGGGGCTTGCAAACTTGCTTTGCAACGGCAGACTTGCCAATTGTTCAAGTCCCCCCGATTTGGTTTAATTTTAGTATAGAAAAAATGTATAGAAAAAATGTCGATAAGCTCCCGAATAAGGAACCCTTCGATAAGGCTATTGTATCAAAAATTAGCTTATATTCAAGTCTTATCCATGTAATGAAACAGTCAACTCAAGAGTATTATAATATACGACTTGTGTTAGGATTAGAAGTCGCATGATTAGTTATTATATTTTAATTCGGGTGGTTCAAATTCTGCTCACAAACCACCCACTTCCTTTAATAAGGAGAGCAGAGAGAGTGGGCAAAAGGAAGTTAAATAGTGAGCATAGAGATTAACTCAACTAATAAAAAAGCAGAGAAATACAGTAGTAGAAAACAAAAGGATACTAGGCAATTTACAGAATTGTCTGATTTACTATATAGCAATAGGCACACCCATGACAAAAGTTTTTATTTTAGTGTTGATGAAATAGACTTCACAATAGGTATTAACAGTATCCTAAACGAAAAAGAAGATAAAGAGAAGTTGTATGAACTCATATGAAGTAACTACTATGTATTGTTTGATTTACAGTTTGTAGAAAGAATAAAGGCTTTAACAGAAGAAGACTTTAAAGAAGTGTGTGTTTATAACTTTATTAAAGACAGATATAGTGGCTTAGAATATCATGTCCTAAGGCATCTTGTAGATTATCACCTAAATGTGTTTGAAAGAGATTTAGGTAGTGGAAAATTAAGAGATATTCTTAAGTTGAAAACAGAGAAGGGAAATTTAATAGTTCAGTGTTTCCCTGTGAAATCAACTGATGATACTCCTGTATCGTATTTGATTAGCTTGCTTTATTTGGTGCTATTGCACCTATATAAGTATACAAATCAGGAAGCAGATTTTAGAAGCATTATTAAACATGTATTTTCCTTTATTAGACCAATAGCGACTAAAGTGGTGTACTCTCTGACAATAAAAGCAGATGATAATTACACATGGTTTAAGCAACTAGGTGAATTAAAATCAAATTACCCATTCTTTAAAATTAAACAAAAAGGAAGACAGATTCAATATTTCTTCAATCCTAAAGAGCATTGTCTTGTTTCAACTTTAAATTGTCCAGTAGAGAATAAAGAACCTTCAAGTCAAAAAACTGGTTATCGTTCGATTTCATGTGCCTTTACACTAAATAAAGATAATTCTCTTCAATGTCACACAACTATAGTTAGCAAAGATATGGTTGATTGTGTATTTGCAACACAAATTGACGAACCAGATGAGCTAGCTTCAATGTTTTCAAGATTATCAGACAATGAAGAATACTATCATGCTAATTATTCAATTCTTTTACGAATGTTGACCTGTACAAAGCAATTTGCAGAAGTACGAGATGAATTAAGGGTTAAAATAGGTAAACTCATTAGGAAAGGGTGTCTTGATATAATAGGAGAATGTTCTCAAGATGATAAAATAACGTATTTGACAACTTCCAAACTTCCAATGCTAATTTTCAAAGATGTTGAAATTATGAATAGAGATGATATGTTGATACCTCTAATTATTCATTATCTTAACGTGGAAGGGGTTAAGAACGGTTGTATCCCTTATGTGATAATTGTTAGAGAGTTGTTGGGTAAAGACATTGATTTTGTTGGAAGTATACTTGAACAATTGAACAGTAAAGATAGTGAAATCATTAGAAAAGTATTAAATAAGGTTGAAAAAGTAGAATTTCCTTTTGGATTTACACTTAACAACTTTTACAACGAGGTATAAATATGTTGGGTAATGTTAAAATTGACAAATTTAACTTTGGATTTAGAAGTGCAGATATAGAAAAAATAGAAGCTGTTAGAACAGTTGTTAAGCACTATTACGATAAAGTTTATTATTCAGGAGACGGAAAAAATTATAATCACCTATATTTATCTATTACACCAACAAAGTAATTAAGAGAACCTGATTACAATTCGGGAAATAACCATAACTTACAAATGGTACCTCTTAATGAGTTTCTGAAATTCCTTAAAGAATTAAACGAAGTTGCAGGTTGTAAAATTGATGTTTATGAAATGCACCTTGCAAAAGATATAACAACGGAAGATAGTGTTATAAATTATCTTGATACAATACTAAATCATGAATATACAAATGGATATAAAGCATTTCCCAATGAAGCAGATTCTAGTAATACAGTTTATGTTGGGAAAAGTACAGGAAAATTAGATTCTAAACGTAATCCTAAACTCTTAATCAAATTCTATGATAAAGTAACAGAAATGATTAATCATAACAACGCAAATAGAGTTCCTATAATTAAAGAACCTCTTAACAACGAAAATATACCAACAGATAAAGTGAACGGTAAAGATGTCATATTACTATATAAAATGAACCTTCTGCGTGCTGAAATAGAATTGAGAAAAGATAATTTACCTTATACAACTATTCAACAAATGATTAAAGCAATAGAGAGTGATAATTTCCAAGATACACTAGAAAAGACTTACTCGACAATAATGTTAAATACTGTATTTGCACAACCAAAGGAAGTCTCTTGTAAAAACTTAAAAGAACTAGCAATTACTTTAAGTCGGAATTCTAAAATTGACTACGAACTTCTATTCTACAATCATGGGATGGATAGAGAATACAGATATTATAGAGGTGCTAAAGAAATTAAGAATAGGAAAGATGACTTTATTTTTGACGAATTAAAAAGCAAACTACTCTAAAGCAGCTCCTAGCTTGCCTTATAAGACTGGCATGTATTTTGAGTAGGGGAAAATTATACAAAGTAAATACAAATCCTCTTAAAATCGATTCTAGAGGGCTCTCGTTTAATGTTTAATTATCCTAAAGCTTTTATTGGTTTAATTTTATTTATTTCTTCGGATATTTCACGTTTTGTAATTCTGAGTTCATAGTCTTCTTGATACCTTAAAAAATAACCTTGAGAAAGACCAAAATAAGTAGTCAAACGTAAATCAGTATCAGCTGTGATTCTTCTTTGTCCTTTTATTATTTGATGAATTCTGTTTGGAGGGACGAAAATAGCATTGGCAAGAGCATTTTGTGTAAGGTTATATGGCTCAATAAATTCTTCCTTGAGCATTTCTCCGACTGTTGTTAATTCAATGTATTTAGTCATTTTTACCTCA
>CASFXY010000010.1 GCA_949298805.1 uncultured bacterium | reverse complement strand
TAGCAAAAACTTGTTGTATTATTTATTTATGATACAATACTAATTGGAAAAGATTTTTAATGGGGAAATGGGGGTTTTGTTAAACTCCCTTTTTTTTATCCCCTATTAATTTTAATTTTTCTTTTTTGTTCAGCCGTTTTATTCGATATTCTTCTTTTTGCGCTTCACTTCTGTTTTCAAACTCTTTTGTATAAACTATTTCAACAGGTTTGTGAATACGGGTGTATTTTGCACCTTTTCCGCTTACATGTTCATTAAACCTCTTTTGAACATCACGTGCTATGCCGCAATATAAAGTGTTATCTTGAGTTTGCAAAATGTAGACGTAATATTTCATCTAAAATCCTTAGAACTTCTTTTAGTTCTTCTATTCTTACCAGTACTTGTCGGTACTTTGAAGCATCTCTTATGCCGGATATATAAAAATTGTAAAATTTTCTCATAAATTTTATACCGTTTTTTTCTCCGCGCAGCTCTACCTCGCCTACAATGTGTCTTTTTAAGATTTCTATTTTTTCTTCAAGGTCAGGTTCTTTTAAAATTTCTCCGGTTTTAAAATAATATTCAATATGCCCCGCAAGAAAAGGATTGCCCATAAGCCCCCTACCTATGCTTATTCCGTTTGCAGCGGTAATTTCAAGGCATTTTATTGCATCTTTAACGCTTTTTATATCGCCGTTTGCAAAATATGGGATGTTTATTTCCTTTTTTAATTGTGCAAGTTTTTCCCAATCCGCCTTGCCTGAATACATTTGTGAACGAGTACGCGCATGCACTGTTATGAAATCAACTCCTGCTTCTTCAAGGGTTTTTGCAAATTCCACGAAGTTTATTTCATCTAAACTCCAACCTAAACGAAATTTTGCACTCAAGGGCACGTCAATAGAGTCTTTTACTGCCTTTACAATATCTGCGGCAAGTTTGGGGTTTTTCATCAGGGCTGCGCCGTCTGTTCCTTTTACTACTTTATTTACGGGACAGCCAAAATTAATATCTATTGAACTTGCTCTTTGATTTAAAAATTTTGCAGCTTGCGCCATTATATGAGGCTTATGTCCGCTTAATTGGAAAGAAAGCGGGTATTCTTGTTTGTCATACTCAATAATTAAAGTTTTTTGGTTATTTACAAGTGCTTCGGAAGAAATCATTTCTGTTGTCAGCAGCGTTTGGCTTGATTTTTCTCTTATAAGCTTTCTGTAAACAATATCTGATATTCCCGCAAGAGGCGCTTGTATAATTTTTATATTTTTCATTTTTTAGTGTTCAAAAACTCTCTTAACTGCCCGACTCTTTCTTTTGCAAATTTTGTATATTCATCTTGCGTATTTTCTTTTAACTTAAGTTCAAGAAATTTGTCGTAATTATTAACTGCCTCTTGATATTTTTCAAGATTATCCAATCCTAAGGCATAAGAATAATATGCAAGAGCAAAATTAGGGTCTGATGCTATTGCAAGTTTAAATTGTTCATTTGCATCTTTTTGGTTTTTTTGTTCTTCAAAAATTAAGCCCTTGTAATAAAGTGCATAAGTATTTTTAGAATCTTGAGAAAGCACTTTATTCAAGAGTGAAAGTGATGTATTGAAATCCTTTTTTTCGTATTGTTCAATTGCTTTTTCAAGGTTTTGCGCTATTTCACCTTCTTTTATTGCATAAATAGCTTGCTTCGCTTCTGCATTTTGAGGATTTATAACAACAATTTTATTTAAGAGTTCAAGGGCTTTTGTTTGATTTTTTAATTCATTGTAAGATAAAGCGCAAACATATAATACGTCTTGATTTTTTGGGTCTTTTTGGAGAATTTTTTCATAATTTTGAATTGCAGCCTGATAGTTTTTTAATTCATAGTAGCAATTTGCAATTGCAAGGGTAACCTCAGGAGTTTGTTGCTGTATTTTTAAATAATTTTGCAATGCTTGTTGGTAATTTCCTGCTTCATACAATTTTGTGGCATTTTCATAAACTTGTCCGGCTTGTGATTTTTCAAGTGCATCCTTTTGTGCTAAAAGTTCTGCACCGTATGGAATTTGCGCAATACCTTGGTTTAAAATTGCAAGAGCATTTGTATAATCATTTTTAAGTGTGTAAATTTGAGCTATATTAATGTAATTTTCTTGTTTTTTAGGATTTAATGCCATAGCTCTTTTATAATAATTAATTGCTTCATCATAATTTTTTTGTTTGTGCATTTCATAAGCATAGGCATATTGTAAATCGTAATTATTTGGGTTTGAATTTGCTTCAAGCAGCATATAATTATACTTATCTTCCGGACTGAATTTATTTGCAACAATGTCTGCTATTGAGTTTTTGGCATCGTTGTCATCAGGTTTTATTGCAAGTATTGCTTTATATTGCGCAAGGGCATTTTTATAATCTTTTTGTCCCGTATAAGTAGCAGCTTTATATCTTATTATTTCAAGGTCGTTCGGATTTTTGGCAAGAAGCTTGTCGTATTGTGCAATTGCCATTGTTGTCATATTTTGCGCACTGTATAACGATGCTAAGTTCAAAAGCGCGGTTCTATCGTTAGGGGCAAGTGAAAGTGCCTTTAAATATTGATTTTTGGCTGAAATTAAATCACCTTTTGTTTGGAATACAGTGCCTAAATTAATATATGCTTGTGCATCGTTTTTGTTATTTGTAATTCTTGAACGCCATAAATTTTCTAAAATATCAAGCAATTCCGGATTTTTTTCTCCATATTTTAAGGCAAGATTATATTCTTCCGCTGCTGCATCCTGATTATTGACTTCATCCAAAATAACCGCGTATTTAAAGTGTATTTTTGCATCTTTAGGGTCGGCTTTTATGGCTGCTCTGTAACAGTTCATAGCCTCCCCTTTGTTATTTAAGGATTTATATATATCTCCTGCTTGTTCGTTTGCACTTTTTGCATATTGTGCATTATTAATCGTCAAAAAATCATACGCTGCTGCGGGTAATTCACCCTGAGCTCTCAAGTTTTTTGCATTTTGAAATTTTTGTGCAGGGGTGTAATTCGGTTCATATTTTTTTTGTAGCGTTAAAAGGCTGCTTTGTGCCGAATTTGCCATTGAAGTAAGCTGAGAAGAATTTTGTTCGTTTTCCCAATATTTTAAATAGAAAAGCGCGCTTTTTAAATCGCTTATTGCCTTTTTGGGATTTTTTTCTTCATCCAAATAATATTGCGCACGGGCAAGATACGCGCTACTTAGGGATTGTCTTACCGTTGCATCGTAAGGTTGAAATCTTAGAACTTTTTTAAATTCAACAATAGCGGAAGAATATCTTTTATTTTTAAGATAAGAAACACCATTGTTAAAGTATAAATTATATTTTTGTATTTCTTCTTGTGTGGGCTGCTGCGCATAAGTTAAATTTGTAAAAAACAACATCGCCGCAAATGCTGCAATAAGCTTTTTTTTCATATTTTGCAACCTTTCAATAAACTTGCCTCTTTGCTTGATTATAATACAATGATAATTTTTTTCATACCCTTAAGCGCTGTTTTTGGTATTATTTATTTGTGGGCAGATATTTGAGGTCATGTTTTGAAAACTGAATTTATATCTCATAATAAAAATTCGCTTATAGTTTTTTTCTGCGGGTTTTATACTGATGCAAATTGTTTTATTGAATTCGATAACGGAAAAAACGACTTACTTTTTGTCTATGATTATTCTGATATGGAAAACAACCCTATTGAGTATTTTGATTTTTTAAATTATACGGAAGTAAGCGTTATTGCATATTCTTATGGCGTGTGGGCTCTTAATTATATATACAATCAGGACTTATTACCTGATATAAAATCAAGTTGCGCATTATGCGGCACTTTTTACCCTGTTGATAATCAATATGGCGTAAATGAAAAAGTTTTCGAGCTTATGGCGCGTTCGCTAAATGCTGATACTATTGAAAAATTTGAAAAAAAGATGGCGATTGGTTCATCTTCGCCGTTAAATATTAAGCGTGCAAACAGAAAAATAGAAAATCTTGCAGATGAACTTTTAAATATAAGAATAGTTTCAAAAAATACTTGGTTTAAGAAAAATTTTGATTTTGATAAAGTTGTTATAACTAAAAATGATAAAATTTTTCCTTATTCTTCGCAGTCAAATTTCTGGGCGGCTCATAAAAATAAGCTCGAGCTTGACTGCGGTCATTTCCCGTTTTTTGAATTTAGAGATTTTGATGAAATTCTAGAAGGTTAATATGAACAAAACTTTAGATTTTTCAAAAGCCGCAAGTTCATACAGGCAAAATGCAATTGTTCAAAAACAAATGGCAAAAACTTTATTTTTTTTGTGTTGGAAATATTTTGGCAAGAAATATAATAAAATATTTGAAATCGGTTGTGGGACAGGATTTTTAACAGAGCATATAGTAAAGGATTTTTTGTATAATGAACTTATTTTAAATGATTTAACAGACAATTTTACCGGTTTTCAATACCCTTTTTTACGTGGCGATGTAAGTAAAATCAGCCTTCCGCAGGGTTGTGATTTAATAATTTCAAGTGCTTGTTTTCAGTGGATAGCGGGTATTGAAAAATTTTTAATTAACCTAAAATCCAATTTTTCAAAAGGCGGTGTACTTGTTTTTTCCAGTTTTGGCAAAGATAATTGCCTGCAGTTTAAAAGTATTGAAAACACCGGACTTTTTTATAATGATTATTTGAGAATTTTGCCCGAGTGCGGTTATGAAATTATTGCTTATGAAAAAGAAATTCAAACAGTTTATTTTTCTTCCCCAATTGAGGTTTTAAGGCATATTCAATCGACAGGTGCGGCGGTCGATGATAAATTTAAATGGACAAAAGAACGCCTTAAAA
The DNA here is from genome assembly GCA_949298805.1 of uncultured bacterium. GTDB lineage: Bacteria > Cyanobacteriota > Vampirovibrionia > Gastranaerophilales > Gastranaerophilaceae > Galligastranaerophilus. The sequence goes on along the minus strand of CASFXY010000010.1, from coordinate 53,239 downwards.
CCTTTGAAGCTCGATATATTAAGCTTTTTGGGGATGAAAACGGGGTTGCGCTTACTTATAATCCTGTTTATGTCCTTGCTAAAATTAAATAACGTAACTTATTAATATATCTCTGCAAATTTTAGTTGAATGCATTTTTGATATTGCACGTTTTTCAATTTGTCTTATGCATTCCTTTGTAACACCATAAATATTGCCGATTTCTTCGAGAGTTTTTCTTGTGCTTTCACCCAGACCAAAGCGCATTGTAAGCACCTCTTTCTCTCTTGTTTTTAAACACTCGAGCGCACAATTGATATCTCGCTTTAGTTGTTCATCCAAAACATATTTTTCTACATTTTGTTTTTCATCTTCTATTATTTCACTTAGGCTCATCTCGCGTGCACCTTTTGAATCATTTTGTACTTCAAATCCTGTTTCAAGCGACAATGCTTTATTGAACGCATTTAAAAACAGGTCAATTTTTTCTTCACTGTATCCTATTTTTTCTGCAACTTGCGAACTTTTTACATTGCAACCGTATTTTTGTTCCAAGCTTGTTTTTGCTTTTTTGTATCTCGATAATGTTTCTTGAATGTAGACAGGAATTTTCATTGAATATGATTGCTCTGAAATTGCTTTAAACATTGCTTGTTTAATCCACCAAGTTGCATAAGTCGAAAATTTGTATCCTAATTTCCAGTTAAATTTGTCTGCTGCAACCATAAGCCCCATGTTTCCTTCTTGTATAAGGTCGCATAAACTCAAAGTAGTTGTATGAATGGATTTTTTGGCTACATTAAAAACAAGCCTTAAATTTGATTGTACAAGTTTTTTCTTTGCTTCAGAATTACCTTCTGCTGCTTTTTGTGCGAGTTCTTTTTCCTCGTTTGCGCTTAAAATCGGATATTTGGATATTTTTCTTACATAATCCCCTAAGCTATCATCAAAATTAATGATTTTTGCGCAGTTAAAATAATTTTTGTTGTTAAGCGAATTTTTCATAAAAGACATCTCCTAAAATATTTTCTAACCATAATTTTTGACATTAACAGTGTAATTTTTCCAAGCCACGCTGTGCCATTTGTGGCACTTCGAGCGAACAAAATTTTATAAGATATAACAAAAGTTGCGAATATTATGTTTCGCTAATAACAATGACCGTATAAAAAGCACTAACGATATATAACGTATATACTAAATATATCACTTGACTAAAAAAATAACAAGCCCTTTGTTAAGAAAAATTAAGATAAACTTTTAAAAATAAAATATTTTTAATATTTCTTAATATTTTTATATTTTAAAAACATATAGCAGGGGCAGATTTTCTTCAAATATTAATTTTTGTAAATAAAAAAAATAAACGCGCAATTTTTTAATTTTGAAATACTTTATATATATGTAAGTGATAACTAAGATATAACAAACGTAAAAAATATACTTTCTAACCAACACACACTAACCTTCACTTCACACACGAGGAATTACTAAAACAAGTATTCCGAGAGGCTTTTGATTTCAAAAGCCTTTTTCTTTATGTTAATTTATTTTTGTGTTAATATCCTTCTGTAATGATTTAAGGGGATATTTATGCCAAATGTAATTGAAGGTAATTTATACGCAAGTTCAACAGATAGATTTTGTATTATCGTATCGCGTTTTAATGAGTTTATCGGTTCAAAACTTCTTTCCGGTGCAATTGATTCTTTTGTCAGACTCGGCGCTAATGAAAATAATGTTGATGTTGTATGGGTCCCGGGTGCTTTTGAAATTCCCTTGATGGCAAAAAAAGCAGCTCAGACAAAAAAATATGCCGCAATTGTCACTTTGGGTGCTGTTATCAAAGGTTCTACTACTCATTACGATTACGTTTGCGCTGAAGTATCCAAAGGTGTTGCTTCTGTTTCGCTTTCAGAAGGTATACCGGTTATATTCGGGGTTCTTACAACCGATAATATAGAACAAGCAATTGAAAGAGCAGGAACAAAAGCGGGCAACAAGGGTGCTGACGCTGCAAAAGCTGCTATTGAAATGGCAAATTTAATATCGAATTTAAAATAAAATCAATCTTTAGATTGAGTTGTATTTTACATCTGCGGATTGATGATACTCTTTGGAAAAAAAGTTAATGTTTTAATATAAACTTTATCATTTGATTAGGGAGAGTATTTGAGTATTATGCAATGGACATGTGTGTTCGATATTAAAAAAATATTTTTAACCATTTGTGCTTTTATGTTTTTGTGTTTGGCTTCGGTTGCGCAAGAAAGTTTAATAACTTCTGTTGCAATTTCAAAGCCTAAAGACTTAAACGGTGCTTATCAATTAACAATAAAAGCCGACAAGCCCGTCGAGTACAAGCAAAAAGCAGAAACATCAGACAGTATTTATTTTGATTTAAAAAACGCGTTAACTGTCGATAATATCGATACTATTTATGATAATGTGTCGGGTATTGATGCACTTATTGTTCAACAGCTTGAAAACAGCAAAGTGAGAATATATGTAAACGGTACAGATACATCAAATACGAAAATTGTATTTGAAACAAAGCAAATTACAGGCTCGAACACCTCAAATCAAATAGTTTTAAACAGACCAATTAGAGAATATAGACCTACAAACGATTTTAATGAAATTACGGATGAGAATATTGATTGGGATGACAATTCTTTTAACCCTGAACACTTATTATCATCCTTCTTTGGAATTTTTGGCGAAAAGTCTGATATGACACTTGTTGTATGTATAATTCTTCTTGCAACTTGCATATTAGTTTCCAAAAAAGTTTTTGCAAAAGTTAAATTGCAGGAAGAACCTCTTATAGGTTTAAGTTCTGCTTATAAAAACGACAAGGAATATTCAGACGAACAAGGTCTTGATATTGTCTACAAAACGCAAAAAAATACAACTTCTGTTTCAAGGAGTGCCCAGACTAATTCTTTAAGGTTTGCACAAAATCCGTATCAAAACCAAAAACTGCGCACACAAATGCAAAAAAATCCTATAAAACAAAATTATGCGCTTAATGCTTATCAGAATGCACAAAAAAATCCTTATGTATCAAAATCTACTCCTAACAGACCTGTGCAGACTGTTACGTATCAAAAGAGAGCTCAAAAATCTTCGCCTGATTTTGTTTCAAGGGTGCAGAGTGCAAATAATTCGGTTTCTAATGCGCCAAAACAAAGTGCAAGTGTTGAAAGTATAAAATTTCTCGAATCTGTTACGAAAATATATGAACAAAGCGGAAGGAAAGACCTTGCACAAGGATTAAGAGCAGGAATTAACAGCAAAAGAAAAACAGCTGTATAGAAATTTATTGATAAAATAATACTCAACCAATAGCCTCGCAACATTGAGGCATTTTTTTAAAAACATCCTGTTGTCTTGAATACAGGTTTAATATATAATATATGAGTTAGTATTACGGTTAAAAATGGAAACGAAAGTCTACAGTAAAAACGATATATTACAAAAGCTTGCACAAGATGGTTTTTTTGTGGACTATTTAACCTTAAATTCTTTTATTGAAAAATATAAAATTGAAGCTATTTTTGAAGATGATGACGGTAATGAATTTTTTGACAAAAGTGCTTATGAAATATTAGTGAGCAATGTTTTAAAAAGGCAACCTGTTACACCGCCTGTGCAAGAACCTGTTTCTGATTTACCACATCAACAAAGCTATTTTGATAAAGGGTCCGATAATCTTTCGCAAATTCCCGCTCAAGCTAATGTTTCTTCTGTTGACAATACGCCTTTGGGTGAAAGCATTAAAAACAATACGGAAAATGATGACAAAAAAAAGTCACTCGAAAATATTAAATGGTATCGTTGGGATGATGTTTCTGCCGATTTGACATCGGATGAAAACAAAGAAGACTTGGAAATAATTGATTCAGATTCGGATAAACACACAAGTGATGTTGTTTCTCAGGTTAATGAAACATTAAAATTTGATAATAATATAAATGGCACTTCTTCTCAAACGCAGGAAAACTATTGGGGTACAACAGAGAGTAATGCCAAGCAGACTGAAATTCATCTTGAAACAACCCAAGACGTTAAATTAGGCGAAATAAACAATGAATTGAACAAAGTCATGTCTTCTGCTGATGATAATGAGGATGACTTCGATGATATCGGACTTTTGTCGGATTCAATCCAGGCGCAAGAAAAATTTCAGAGCTATATTGTAAATGAGCTTGCCAAAAAGAATATTGATGTTACTCCGCCAAAATCCGAAAATGCTTTTAAATTTGATATTTCAGAAAAAACATTGAATATGATAGCACGGGCAATTGCTAAAAAAATTGCTAAGCAGGTTTCTACCGTGCTTTCAAACGAGGATAGAAACAGTACGAAGCTTATTCAGGCAGAAAAAAAATCTCAAATTTTAGAACAAAAACTTGCTGCCATGGAAGAACAAAATAAGAAATTAAAACTTTTGCTTGTTGAATCAAACAAAAATTTAAATTCATATAAACCGACATTTTTCGGTTTTTACAGGTTTGTGAGAAAGAAGCCCAAGAAAAGATAGTAGACTATGAATATTATAATAATGCTCATCTTAATAAGTTTACTTGTGTTGGTACATGAATTAGGTCATTACCTTGCGGCAAGAGCATTTGGTATTCAAGTTTCGCATTTTGGTATTGGCTTGCCGATTGGTCCTGTTTTGTATGAAACAAAGTGTGGCGATACAAAAATTACAATTCATGCTTTTCTGTTGGGCGGCTATGTTTCTTTTCCTGATGATGATGAGGATAATGAAGATGTAAAAGACTTGCCGCTTGACTCGCCAAAAAGGTTTAAAAATAAAAAACCTTGGCAAAAAGCTGTTGTGGTATCTGCAGGTGTATTTGCAAATGTTGTTTTTGCTCTTTTCCTTGTAATGTTCTGTGCGGCATATTACCACAAATTGCCAAGCAGCAAATATGATGTTTATGTTAATGATTTTGCGCCGGAAGTTAAATCAAATGTTGCAGACTCCGGACTTAAAAAAGGTGATAGAATTTTAAATGTAAACGGTTCGGACATTATTAATTCATATCAATTTATTTTTCTTGTTCAAAAAAGTAAATTCTTTGACGGTTTTATAAGTGAAGATATTGCGCAGAAAAAAATTAATGATTTAAAAAAACTTAATCCTAATATTTCAGATGTTGTAAAAACTGGCGATAGAGTTATGCTTCCGAAAATGACACCTGAGGCACAACTGAAAGTTTCCGATAATGTTCTATTGGGGATTGAGAAATATAAAACCAACGAAATTGAATTGACAAAGGAACAAAAAAATTTATCTCGCACACTTGAGGGTAAGAACTCTTTTATTGCTGATAAAAATTATGAATTAAGGGATATTGCATACGCATTGTCTGATAGCTATAAGCCGATTAGTATTACTGTTTTAAGGGATAATAAAAAACTTGTCTTTAATAATTTAAAAACCTCAAAAGATGGGCTTTTGGGTGTTAAACTTGAAGTCAGCGAAATTTTTGTTCCGGTAAAAACTCCTCTGGATGTTATTACTCACTCTTGGGATTATCTTGTTGTAAATACAAAGCTAATGCTTTTAGGCTTATGGCAACTTGTTAGCGGAAAAATCCCGCTTAGCGATATGCATGGAATAGTTGCAATTACAAAAGTAGGCGGTGATATAATTGAAAATTCCGGAATGCTGAAAGGTCTTTTGCTCAGTGCAATTATAAGTATTGATCTTGCAATTATAAATCTTTTGCCAATCCCTGCGCTCGATGGTGGGCATTTAATGTTTCTTGCATTAGAAAAGCTTGTAGGCAGAGAATTGGATGAAAAAATCGTGGAAGGTATTTCAAGAGTATTCTTTATGCTTTTAATCCTCCTTATGATTTATGTTGTCTTTAACGATATTTTTGCTCTTGTGACAAAACAGCTGTAGTTGCTATTTACACTTGACGAGTATTATTGTGCGTGTTATCATTTAAGCCATAATCTGATTTTAAGTCGAAAAGGAGGTGAAAATATGCCTGAAGTAAGAGTTCGCGAGAATGAAAGTATTGAAAGCGCTCTTAAAAGATTTAAGAAAAAAATTCAAAAAGCAGGAATTTTATCTGAAATCAAACGCAGAGAAAGGTATGAAAAACCTTCGGTTAAAAGAAAGCGTAAATCTGAAGCTGCGCGCAAAAGAAGAGTTTAATTTTTTGGGGGATTAATTTCCCCCTTTTTAAAAAGGGGTGTAAAATGGCAAAAGATTGCAGTTTTGATGTTGTATCCGAATTTGACAGACAAGAACTTGTAAACGCGGTTGACCAAACAAAACGTGAAATAAATTCGCGGTTTGATTTAAAGGGTTCAAACTCTGATGTTGTAATTGATTCTGATAAATCAATCACAATTACTACTGCAGATGATTTAAAACTCAGAAACATTTTGGATATTTTGCAAAGTAAAATGGTTAAAAGAAATCTCAGTATAAAAATCCTTGATCCGCAAACTCCTGAGTCTGCTTTGGGTGGCAATATCAGGCAGGTATTTAATCTTAAAAAAGGTCTTTCGCAAGAGCTTGCAAAAAAAATTACAGCTGCAATTAAAGATTCAAAACTAAAAGTTCAAGCTTCAATTCAAGGCGAGCAGGTTCGTGTCAGTGGTAAAAGCAAAGACGATTTACAAGATGTTATCAAGCTTTTAAAAGAAAAAGAAGAAAGTTTTAATATACCGTTGCAGTTTACAAACTATAGGTAATATGGAATTAAGTTTAAATAAAACAGCCGTAATTTATAATTCGGATATTGAAGGTGCCTGCCATTTAGCAAAGGTCATCGCGCAAAAATTTGATAATGCGGCATTTTATCCTCTTGATAAAATGCCGGACAACGCAAGTTTTGTAATAGTTGTCGGTGGAGATGGCACGCTTTTAAAATGTGCAAGAAAATATAGCTTGCAAGATGTCCCCATTTTTGGATTTAACATGGGTAGACTTGGCTTTTTGGCACAGGCCATGCCAAATGAAATTGATATGGTAGTAAATAAAATCAAGTCCGGCGATTTTAGAATTGAAAATAGAATAATGCTAAGATGTGCAACTACAGGTGCGGTTGCCCTGAATGATATGGTAATAAGAGGTGCAACTTTTTCTCGTACATCTACATTGAATTTATATATAAACGGTATTAAATTGTGCTCATATCTTGCTGACGGACTTATAATATCTACACCTACAGGTTCTACGGCTTATGCGCTCTCTGCGGGCGGTCCAATTATTTCACCAAATATTGAATCTTTCGTGATTGTTCCTATTTGCCCGCATACATTAAACGCAAGACCTATAGTTATACCTTCGGATGAATATATTAAAATAACAACGCCAGATGCGCCAAAAGATTTCCAAATTACGGCTGATGGGCAAGATGCAAAAATTATTAAAAATGAAATTTGTGTAGAAAAAAATAATAAATATGCAAAATTATTATTATTAAACAGTGATGGTTCTCATTTTTACGACGTTTTGCGTGAAAAATTGCACTGGGGTATGGCGCCGAATAAATAATGATAAAATCTGTATTAATTAAAAATTTTATATTAATTGACGAACTGTTTTTAGAGTTTGAGAACGGTTTCAATGTTTTGACCGGCGAAACCGGTGCCGGCAAGAGTATAATCCTGAAAGCCATCGATGTTGCCCTCGGGGCAAGGGTTTCAAAGGATGTTATTTTTGATAAAGCGAAACCTGCGCTTATAGAGCTTACTTTTTTGCACTCAAAAAATGATTTAAAAAATTTGAATAAATTCGACTTGTCTGAAGAAACGGTTATTTCAAGAGAAATAGGTGCAAGTTCACAAAAATGCCGTATTAACGGGGCGCTTGTTAATCTTGATGCGGTTAAGGATTTGCGCGAGTATCTGGTTGATATACATTCTCAAAATCAAAGCTATACTTACGTTATGCCGAAATATCATATAGAATTGCTTGATGCTTATTGCTCGAGTGTTGATTGTGATTTTTCAAAAAACCGTAGTGATTTTGCGCTGTTTTATTCGGAATTAACGGCAGTTTCAAAAAAACTCCTGTCTTTAAAAGAAAATAATTCAAAAAATGAACAAGAAATTGATTTTTTGAAATTCCAGCTTAATGAAATCGATTCTGCTCAAATATATGAAAATGAAGAAGATGACCTAAACAGAGAACTTGAGATTTTGTCTAATATTCAAACTCTCAAGGAAACAACTTGGAGTGTTTATTATTCTCTGGGCGGCGATGACGGTGTTAATGATGCTTTGAGCAAGATGTATTCTTTACTTTCTGGTGCTCTCAAGTATGATAAAAAACTTGATGAGGTAGAAAATTCTTTTATTGATGCGCGTGAAAATTTAAAATTTTGTAGTGATTATTTGCGTGAGTATTCTCAAAATCTTGAGGATAATCCTCAGCGTTTGAGTGAAGTTAATGAAAGGCTTTCGTTGATTTTAAAATTAAAACGTAAGTATGGAAATATTTTTGAAGCAAGAGAAAAATTTGCGCGCCAGCTTGATGAAATTGAAGGTGATTTTGTGTCGTTTGATGAACTTGAGCAGAAACGTAAAGAACTTTCGGATAATGTTGCAAGTCTTTGTGAAAAACTTTCCAGTGTTAGAAAAAAATGCGCAAAAGAGCTTTCGAAACTTATTGTTAATCAGCTTAGGGAATTAGAACTTTCAAAAGCCCAGTTCGAAATTCAGGTAAAAGAAAAGCAACTTGATTCAAAAGGAATTGATGATGTTGAGTTTTTTATAACAACAAATGTTTCATCTCAATTGGCACCTCTTGCACGAGTTGCTTCAGGTGGTGAAATTTCGCGCGTTATGCTTGCAATTAAAACCGTTTTTGCAAACGTTGATATGGTATCTTCAATAATTTTTGATGAAATTGATACTGGAATTTCAGGAAAAGCCTCTAATGCAGTTGCTCAAGCAATTTCAAACCTGTCAAAAAATATACAAGTCTTTGCAATAACGCATCAGCCGATTATTGCAGCAAAAGCCGATGCTCATTTTGTTGTGACAAAAAGTCAGGATGAAACTACAAAAGTTCATGTTAAGAAAATGGAAACAGAGGCGGATAAATTAAAAGCAATTGCCTCTCTTGCCTCAGGTGGAGTAAGTAATATTTCGGTTTCTTTTGCAAAGGAACTTTTAAAATCTTAATTAAAGTTTTGTTAAAAAACTTGACAAATGCGATTGTATATTATTTTATTTTTTGTTAAAATTTATAAAAATTATTTATTGCCCAACACAAGTTAAAGGATGTCAAGATGAGAATTAATTTTAATGCTGCAGGCATACCCGTTAAAAATGCTTTTGTTAATCCTAATTTTTCACCAATAAAACAAAAAAGTGTTCCGAAATTTAATAGTTCGTCCGATGTTTTTGTAAAATCAGTTACGGCATTTGGTTCAAATCCTAACTATGAACTAAGACGCGACGTTATAGCAAATGGCGTAGACGGTATAATATCTTGTTTAACGCTTTATCTTAACCCATGTACCAGTGCGAATAAACATAGAATGCCTTCTCATGAAGATTTTGATGATTGTATGGATAAATTCTTTCTCCTTAGCTGCGCGGCATCATCGGTGTATGCTACTCAAAAAGGTGGAGTTGTAAAATACCCGAATGAAGAAGAATTTGTAGACATTTTGCAGACACTTTGGGCAGAAAGTGAAGGACCGGCAGGGGCAGATGTAGAAAAATACAGGACAAACGAAATTTTAAGACTTGATGAAAGAGGCAGAATGAATTATATGTATGACTTTATCAAAGATGATATAGGTCGTGCTATGAGTGTGTATTCTCAACAAAAGTACGACAAGCCTCTTGAAACTATGGAAGATGTTAAAGAATTTGCCCTGAAAATATATGACGACAAGACCACAAGGACGATTAAACCACGTATTACAAGAATTAATAAAGCAAAGATTAGACATGGCGAGATGAGTAAATATGCTTTAGAGCTTGCAAGTCAACCAAGTTCGGCATGCATGATTGACTATCTTCTTCAAAATAAAAACAGATTTTTCTCCGAGCCAAAAAGTATAAGGCAAAGATATGAGGATACGTTGCCAAGAGAACGTGTTCCAATTTTCAAAGAAGGAAATCCTTACGATGATGACAGAACTGACTTTGAAAAAGCAATTGATCAAATGATTGGAATGCCTTGGTAATTAGGAAAAAATTGCCTCAATAAATTCGTTTCTATTGAAAGTTTTAAGGTCTTCAACTTTTTCACCAATCCCTACAAGTTTGGCAGGGAGAGCAAATTCTTTTGCAATAGCAATTATAATGCCGCCCTTTGCCGAGCCGTCGAGTTTAGTTATTGCTACTGATGTTAAATTAAGGGCTTCCTTGAAAACTTTTGCTTGAGAAAGACCGTTTTGACCCAAGTTTGCATCAAGTACCAGCATGCATTCCGAAAGTGCCTCAGGCGCATTTTTTTCTATAACATTTTTAATTTTCTTTAGTTCTTCAATCAGATTAAATTTGTTTTGCAATCTGCCTGCAGTATCAATTATAATTATGTCAAAATTTTCTTTCTTTGCGCGTTCAATTGCTTCGTAGACAACGCTTGCGCTGTCTGCTTTGTCACGTCTTACTATTTCAACCCCTGCTCTTTTAGACCAGATGTCAAGTTGTTCTTCTGCTGCAGCGCGGAATGTATCACCTGCTGCGAGCAAGACTTTTTTGCCCGAATCTTTAAATTTTTTGGCAAGCTTCCCTATTAGTGTTGTTTTTCCGGCACCGTTAACACCTGCCACAAAGTATATATTAAGCTGGTTTTCTTTGTATACAAGTTCATTAGAGCCGGCATTTGCAAGGATATTTTCAAATTCATTTTTTAAGAAATTTTTCAGCTCTGAAGATTTTAAATTTTTTGATTTAATTTTGTCTACAATTTCAACACTTAAATCTACCCCCAAGTCTGCTTTAATTAGCGTAGTTTCAATGTCTTCAAGGGTAAACTCGTCAATATCCTCATTTGTTGATGCTATATCAACAACATTTTCAATAAGTGCTTTTGAGGTCTTTGAAAGCGCTGTTTTTAGAGCTTCAAAACTGTTTGAAATTACGTTTTTATTATCTTTTTTGAAGAAATTAAACATATCTTTCAACCACTTTTGCAAGGATACCGTTTATAAATGAAGGTGAATCATCTGTTGAATATTTTTTTGCAAGTTCAAGAGCCTCGTCAATTACTACTTTATGTGGCGCATCTTTCATAAATACAAGCTCGATTATTGAAATTCTTAAAATATCTTTATCTATTTTAAACAGTCTGTCTATATCCCAACCAAATGCAAGCTCTTTAATAATATTATCGATATCTTGTTTTTTGTCTTTAAACGTTAGGGCAATTTTGTTTATATAATCGCGCACATCGGTTTTTTGTGAAAGCGTGCTTAATTCCGCTATTTCCAAAGCGTTTAGTGCTTTATCACAAACCGAAAGTATTGTTTTAATCCTACCTGACATATCGCAGGTAAGAGGAATTTGAACCGGTATATTATTTGCCTCAATAGGACGTTTTAAATTATCGGGATGATTATTTTCGTATTCGTCTATAATTTGTGCTATTTCATATAAGCCGCTTGTTGCAAGATTTAGTTCTTCTTGCGATGAACTTATAAGTGTTCTGACTGATTTTAGAACTATTTTTTCAAAATCACAATCTTGATATTTGTCCATATTTTTTTCAAGTTGTGAGAATAATATAAGTGCCAGCTCTCTTGAAGCTCGTCTTGCTTGCATATTTTGTTTCCTCTTTATTGTTGTTAAGTTAATTATAGATGAAAAATTTTTTATTTACAGACTTTTTTTATATTTTCAAGATAATTTTTTGCGCATTCGTAATATTCTAACTGTTGTGCCAGTTTTTTTGCATTATCAGAAATTTTATTTAATTCATCTTTGTTAAGCGAGAGAACTTTTTTTATAGTGTTTGCTATATTTTTGCTGTTACTTTCGGTTATAAAACCGTTTAATCCATTTTTTATAAAACCGTCCATACCGCTGTTTTTAGTGCAGATGACAATACAACCTTTTGCCAAAGCTTCAAGATAACTCAAGCCAAAGGTTTCTTTTTTTGATGGTAAAATAAAAATTCGTGCTTCTTCTAATGCTTCAAGAACATTTTCTCTTGGTTTTTGCCCCATAAATTTGACATTTATGTCTTTGGCAAGTTTTTTCAATTTTTTTTCTTCATTTCCGCTGCCGAATATTTCAAGGCTTATATCGTCAAATTCTTTCATTGCCAAAATAAGGGATTTTATGTTTTTTCTTTTAATGAGAGATGAAGCGCATATTATTTTTAATTCTTTTTCATTAAAAGTTTTTTTTGTAATTTCTTCTTTTTTAATTCCTGAGGGTGCAAGGAAAACATTTTTAAATGGAAGTTTATTTTTAATCCAGTGTGAGCGCGCACCTATTGCATCAGCATTTTTAAGTGCATTGTTAAGAGCTTTCGAAAAATAAATTTTATATTTTTCAAGCACTTCTATATCGCTGGAGTGGCAAATTGCAACATGGGGCTTTTTAAATTTATTTTTAATTCCGGCTGCACAAAGTGTGCCTGATGGCATGTGTGAAACAATTACATCAAAGTCGTTCGGGATTTTCGGATTAAAATAAAAAGGCATAAGAAAATTTTGATTATATATTTTAATTCCGTTGTGACAGTACTCGCCTTGCTTAAAAGTTTTTCTGCCTCGCAAAAGCGTGTTTATAATTAAATCTGCTCTTAGGACATAAATCTTGTGACCTAAATCTTGAAGTGCGATTGCAAAATTTTCAATCGCCTTTGGTATTCCTTTGTGATTGTTTTTTAGAGGATATAAATCTGTAATTAAAAGTATTTTCATTTACAGGTATTGAAAATCGCAAACTTTAGAAAATTTTTCTTTCAATTTATTTAAAAGAGCAATTCTGTTATTTTTGATTTTTTCGTCTTTATCCATAACAAGAACTTTATCAAAAAAGTTGTTTATCGGTGTAATTAATTCTTCAAGATTTTGCGTATATTCTTTGATATTTTCTTTGCTCGCATTTTGTTTTTGAATTGCCAAATAAAGAGCATTTTCTTCATTTAATACAAAAAGTTTTTCATTAATTTGTGTGATATTTGAATCCTTTGTAATTTTAAGAACTCTGTTTGCAGCCTCTGCAAGTTTCTTAAAGTTTTCCTTTTGAATTTCTTCTTTTAAGAATTTTGCTCTCGATAGAAATTTGTCAAGGTTTTCAAGCGGATTTGATATGGCGCTTGCTTTCAAAATATTTTGAGAAAATTCTTTTTCATACATTATGTATAATCTGTTTAAAATAAACTCATAAACTTCACCTTGCGTTTCCTTTTCAAGAGGTATATTAAATTCTTTTGATAACATTTCAAGCGAATTATCAATTAATGTTTTTAAATTTAATTTTAAATCATTGGTTATTACTGTTCTTAATATGCCTATTGCCGCGCGTCTTGCGCCCAAGGGATCGTTAGAGCCGGTCGGACGTTTTTTCTTCATTTTTCCCTGTGTGGAGATAAACAATGCGCAAATTGTATCTATTTTATCTGCAATCGAGATAACCTGACCCTCAATTTTTGAAGGAGTTTCACTGTAAGCACTTAAAGGAAAATAGTGTTCTTTAATTGCAAGTGCAATGTTTTCCTTTTCCCCTGATTTTAAGGCATAATTTTCTCCGATAAAACCTTGAAGTTCCGTAAATTCAAATACAAGTTGAGTACTTAAATCGGCTTTGCAAAGTTTTGCTGCTCGTAAAATGTCCTTGTTATCAATTTTTAACTGGGATGTAATTTCTTCGCTAAGTTTAATTATTCTTTGGGTTTTATCAAAAAGTGTACCTAAACCTTTTTGGAAAGTCATGCCCTTAAGGGCTTCAATCTTATTTTCAAGAGGTGTTTTTGTATCTTCTTTGTAGAAAAATATTCCATCTTCAAGTCTTGCACTTACAACTCTTTGATTTCCGGCTTTAATGTTATTCATTGATTCTTCATCGCTGCCGACAAAATTTGCCATTGTTATAAAATGATTGGATAATTTACCATCTTTTTGCCACAAAGGAAAATACCTTTGATGTTTTGACATAACAGTTGTTGATACTATATCCGGTATTTCAAGGTATTTTTTGTCAAAGTCGCAAAGTACAGGTATTGGATATTCCGTAATATATGTAACTTCTTCGAGTAAATCGTCAAGGTTTTCAAAATTAATTACGGTATTAATTTGCGCAGCGCAATTTGTTGCACTTTGAACAATAGTGTTTTTTCTTTCTTCAATGTTAACAATTACATTTGCTTTTCTTAAATCATCAATGTATGTTTTTGCATTAGTAATTGTAACATTTTTGTTTTGAGAAAATCTGTGACCTAAAGTTTTGTTAGTAGAAATTTTATCAAGAACTTTAAGCGGTAAAATTTCATTATTGTATAGTGCAACAATATTTTCTATCGGGCGCGAAAATTTTTCGTCATGATTTCCCCAACGCATAAAATGAGGACCCTGAAGTTTAAATATAATATTTTCAATATTTTCACTCAAGATTTCTTTTGTGCTTTTGCCTTTGATTTCAATTTTTGCCCAAATATAGTTGTCTTTTTGGTATAAATCTTTTTCGCTTACGTTATTTTTCTTTGCAAACCCCAATGCTGCAGGAGTGTATGTACCGTTTTTTTCCAGAGCTATATTTAAAATCGGTCCTTTTGCTTCTTTGGCAATATCTTTCTGTTTATCGGTTAAATCAAAAATCATTACCGCAAGACGTCGCGGTGTTGCTTGGACATCAAGTTTTCCGTATTCTATACCGTATTCTTCAAAAAGTTTTTCGAACGCATTTTTTAATTGTTTTTGCGCATCTGGTATGAATTTATATGGTAGTTCCTGTACTAATACTTCTAATAAAAAATCACTCATAGTTTAATTTTATTACAAAAGAAAAACTAAAAGCAAGATTAAGAAATATTAAGTTTTGTATAGCTTACTTGTAATTGTTGAAATAATCTCGATTATGTGTCATTTTATTAATTGAGAGGAAAGTTTTAATGTCGCCATTTAATGATGCAATGTTAAAAATTAATGATGAGCAGGCAAATTATGCCAGAAAAATCAGCGCCAGAATGACACAACCTATGACAAGGCGCAAGGGGTTAATTGATATTCTGGGCATAACATGTGTTGTTGATTATTTTAAGAGTTGCGGATTTAAGGTAAATACCTCAAGAAGCTTACATAGAATTGCCGAAATTTTTGAAGAATTTAAAATAAGCGACATATATATAAATAATTATAGAATAGATGTTATTTCCAGATTTCGCGACGATAAAATTAAAATTCCTTCAATTCATAAAGAATATGGTTGTCAGCCCGATTATTATGTTGTTGTTGACCTTGGCGAAAGGCTCAAGGAGGCAAATATTCTCGGATATTTTAAGGCATCTGATGTTGCATTTATAAATTATTCAGGTGAATATGTTGAAGTTGATGATATTTATATTAAAAGCATAAGAGCTCTTTGCCTAGAACTTAAAAAACCGGCTTCCCCAAAGCAAATCCTCGGAAAACATCTTGATTGCATGTCGTTATTTTTAAGGTTTATTGATAAAGAACTGGCCTCAAGCAATAAAAAATTATTAATACAACATCTTGCGACATGTCCTGCATGTGCAAAAAAGCTGGCGGATGTAATTGATTTTAACAGGACGGTAAAGGGTATACCAAATATTGCAGATGTTATGCAAAAAGTTTCGGTTGAAAATTGTAATGATACGGATGATGAAATTCTTGCATCATTTAAAAAGACATCAATGGCTGCAAAAAAGAAACCTGATAGTCAAAATGAGGGAAATGCTTCTAATATTGCGGATGATTTTGTAAAGGATAAGTATCAAAATATAATTGACGGTATTTTTGAGGATGTTGAAAAGTTACAAACTTCTCATATTGCTTCAATTGTCGGTAGACGTAAGAAGAAAATTCTCATTACATTTCTTGTGTTGTCAATATTTTTACTTTCTTGTATTTTAATTGCGTTTAAAAGTTCTAATTCAAAAATATCTTCCATTTCTGATATTGATAGTGACTATATGCAAGAGTCCGGTTATTCTGCTCAGCAAAGAAATGAATTTACATCTTCGCATAATTTGCCCCAAGAAGTTTATGGTACAAACAATGCGACCGACTATTCTCTTGCAACACAAACAACAGGTGAACCTTTAGTTGCAACAATAAATAAAATATCTTGGGAGGTTCCGGAAAACATTGCCAATAAAGCAAATTATACAAGATTTTTGCAGCTTGTAGGTAAAAATGTTAAATTGAATTTGCAAAACGATTTATTGCTTTCAAATGATTTTGCAAAAAACAATGTTATAAGGTTAAGTATAAGAATTGCCAGCAGTGGTGAAGTTATAGGTATGAAAATACTCCAAAGTTCGGGGTCTGATCCTATTGATGAAATCATTAAAAAAAGCGTATCAGAAACTTTGCAGTATATGAAACCTCCTTCTCATGGACTTATTTCTCGACCATTGGAAGTAACGCTTGTAATCAGCCTCTAAAAAGATTGTGTTTAAGTACTTCTTCTCTTAAACCCCTAAAGTCTTCTATATTATAATTTTTAACAAAATCAAGCGCGCATTCGCGAGCCTTTTCAAGTATTTCGATATCATTAACGATGTCCGCAAGTCCAAAATCCGGAATTCCGCTTTGTCTTGTTCCTAAAAATTCTCCCGGACCTCTTAATTCAAGGTCTTTTTGGGCTATGATAAAGCCGTTATTTGTTTGTGTCATTATTTTTAGCCTGTTTCTAACTTGCTTTGAACCGGAAGTGCTGACAAGTATACAGTATGATTGTTTATCGTTACGCCCTACGCGTCCTCTTAATTGGTGTAATTGTGACAGACCAAATCTTTCCGCATTTTCTATAATCATAACTGTTGAATTAGGCACGTCTACCCCTACTTCTACAACTGTTGTAGATACAAGTATATCGTATTTTTTTTCTTTAAAATCAAGCATTACCTGTTCTTTTTCTTCTGCTTTTAATTTTCCGTGTAAAAGTCCTATTTTATAGTCTTTAAATTCACCCTCTTGAAGTTTTTTTGCTTCTTGGGTGGCATTTTTGGCGCTTATTGTTTCACTTTCATCAATTAGCGGATAAACAATGTAGGCTTGATGTCCCATTTTTATCTGTTCTTTTATAAGTCCATAAGCTTCTTTTCGTCCTTGAGCACCTACAAGAGTAGTTATAACCGGCAGCCTTCCTTTTGGCAATTCATCAATAGTTGTAATATCTAAATCTCCGTGCATGGTTAATGCAAGAGTTCTGGGTATTGGCGTTGCCGTCATTGTTAACATTTGCGGATACTCTCCTTTTGTGAGAAGTTTTGAACGCTGTTTTACTCCGAACCTATGCTGTTCATCTATTACAACTGCGCCAAGATTATAAAATTCTATACCTTCCTGAATTAAAGCATGTGTGCCGACCGCTATGTGCATTTGACCGTTTTTTAATGATGTCAGCATTTGGTTTCTTATTTTACTTCCATGTTTGCCTAAAAATAGCCCTACACTTAAATTTAGCGGTGTTAGCCATTGTGTGAAGTTTTTATAATGTTGAGTTGCTAAAATTTCTGTTGGTGCCATAATCGCACCTTGATAACCGTTTTCAATTGCGCATAACAGCATAATGCAAGCTACTACTGTTTTTCCGCTTCCGACATCTCCTTGTAACAACCTTTGCATTGGTTCTTTGGAATTTAAGTCATTTGTAATTTCTTCAACCGCTTTTTTTTGCGCATCGGTTAGTTCAAACGGCAAATTTTCTATAAATTTTCTTACAAGTCCGTCACGTTTGATTTTAAGCTGTATTGATGTGTTTTTTCTGTTTTCTTCTCTCATTAATGCGAGATTGAGCTGCAGGGTAAAAAGTTCGTCAAATACTATTCTATATCTGGCTCTGTCGGCTTCTTCGCGGGTTTTTGGCAAATGAATTTTTCTTACTGCTTCCTTTTTTTCCATTAGATTAAATTTTTTTTTAATATACTCGGGCATAAAATCCTGAATTTTTGAACAATGCTTTTCGATGGCGCTATTTATTGCATTACTGAGTGTTTTTGAGCTTAAATTTTCAGTAAGAGGATATACCGGTACAATTTTTCCACTGCTTATAAGTTCGTCGTCTTCATAGCAAAAATCGCAAGTCATAACTTGTACTTCGGGTTTATCAATAGTTATCTTATTTGTATAAGAATCTTTTTTTACGGTACCAAATATTAAAACGCTTGAGCCTATAGGATATTGTGCTTTATAGCGTTCAAGTAATCTTCTGTTTTTTAGTTTATAAAAAAAGTTTAAAGTAATTTCTCCGCTACCGTCGCTTATGACAAGATTTAAAACAGTTAGTTTTTTAAGTGTTAAATAGGCACTCACTTTTTTTATTGTTGCAAAAACAGTGACCTGCTCTCCTATTTTAAGATTTGCAATTTTTACCCTTCCCTGATAATCAACATAACGCTTAGGATAGTATTCAAGAAGGTCTTTAACGGTATATATGCCAAGCTTATTAAAAAGAGGTGCTGTTTTTGGACCGACACCTTTTACAAATTGTACGTCAATTTCTGATATGTCATCGGTGTAAGGCTTTTTGGTTTCGGGTATATCTTCTTTCTTTTTTATTCTTACTTGTGGTTTTATAAGTTTTTTAAAATATGCAAATGTTTCTGCCAAAAGCTCAACGGAATGTGCCCTTGCTGATGGTGAATCTATATGGTACTGTTCAAAATGAGAGATTAGTTTTTCAACCCTATGTCTTTCTGTTTTATTGATTTTCTTCAATACAGTGTATAGAGTCGAGAGTATAAATTTGGAAAAATTGGTTTTTTTGCCTACAAAATCAATATATTTGTGGTCCATTTCTATTTTACACGAGGCAATAATTTTTTTATGAATTTCATCAAAGCTTGTAAACTTATTCATAAAGACAATTATACATTAAGAAGTCTTAAAACCTCATAAATGTTAATTTTTTTTGCTTTACCTCTAATGGAAACTTCGCGTATCTTGATTACATCAACATATTTTTGAACTTGTTCGAAAGTTTCTTGACTTATCAGGAATTTTGTACGGTAAACCTTGTTGTAATTTTCTATTCTTGATGCAGTATTTACCGTATCTCCAATAACTGTGTATTCAAGTCTTTCTTCGGACCCTATATTTCCAACAAAGGCTTCGCCTGTTGAAATGCCTATTCCTATTTCAATTTTAGGCTTGCCTTCATCAATCCATTTTTCTTGCAACTGTTTTACCTTTTTTAACATGCTGTCGGCACAAATTACCGCATCAAGAGCATGATGGTTGTTTTCAATGGGTTCTCCAAATACCGCAAGAACTGCATCTCCCATAAATTTATTTAAAATCCCGTTATGCTTTTCTATAATTGGTACAATTGCCGTAAAATATTCGTTTAAAATTTTTGTAACTTCTTCGGCGCTAAGTCTTTCGCTTATTGAGGTAAACCCTCTTATGTCTGCAAAAAGCACTGTTACATTTGCTCTTTTGCCGCCAAGTTTGACGGAGTCAATATTGTCGACAACATTTTTCATAACATCGCGAGAAAGATATTTGCTCATTGCAGATTGAATTTTTTCTTTTTTTCTGTCTTCTACAAGATATCTGTAAAGATATGCGCAACCTATTGCAAAAAGTATGAAAATTTCGGGCAATATAAGATTAATTGCAATTTTGTTGCTATACATAAAAAATGCAAAAATTAAATACATAAACATAAGACAAGCGCACGACATTATGGCTATGGGAATAGGCAGCGTGCAAACAAGTGTAAACGCTATTATAAATACCAGTGCAACATTTAATATGTTGTAGACATCACTTGTATTTCTGTAAAATTCGTTATTTATAATGTTATCAAGATTTGTTGCTTGTATATCTACTCCTGAAAATGTATCAGATATTGGGGTTCTTTTAATATCTTGAAGTGCCTGTGCATTTGCGTTTGCGCCGACAAATACAATTTTATCTTTAAAAATATCGCTGTCTAATATTGGTTTTTCACCTTTTTTTATTGCTTCCAGAGATTTTATAACATCTGATGCCGATATTTTTTGATGTGAATATAAATTGTCATCTGTTTTATAAAAATAAATATTTGAATAGGCTATGCCGTATTTATTTGTAATTGGCATTTTGAGGGAATATTCATTGTTTTTTGCAAGTAAATATTTATCGGTAAGCACAAAATTTTTAATTCCCGTATGTTTTGAGTACATCAAAAGTCCCAAAGAAGGATATAATTTTCCTTTATAATTAATAATCTGGTCCACTTTTCTTATGTAGCCGTCGTTATCCATATTTGTATTTACAGAGCCGAGATTTTTTATTTTTATTAAGTACTCTTTTTGAAATGTGCTAAAGCTTTTATAATTGCTCTCTTTTTTGTATTTTTTGCTTCTTTTGTCATCTATTTGTATATTATTTTTTTCAAATAGTAATTTTTCATAAAATTTTTCATCGATATTTTTAAAAGGTGTGTTTGCAAAGCCAACTCCTGCGCTTAATTTGTCAATTTTTCCTATCTGATTAAAAAAGTCTTTATCAGATTCGGGATTTTCAAGATCTGGTGCTACTATTATTGCATCGTAGCCTATTTGTTTTGCTTGAGTGTAGTTTGCAATGTAATCAAATATTTCTCCGTAACGGGTTCTTTTCCAAGGCCAACGCCCTAATTGGTGGAGTGATTTATCGTCTATTACAACAAGTACAATATCGTCAGATGCTTTTGTACTTTGTGTTGTCATTTTTACAAGAAAATTATAGGATTTCGGTTCAAATATTGCTATACCGATAATATATACAATAAAAAATATCAATATCGACGAAAATGCAAGAAGCAGCAATGATTTTTTTTGTGAAATTTTCATTTAAATATTGTACTTTATCCGGTATAAAAATAAAATACATAATTAATACGGGATTTATAAAGAATTTTTTGGAAATTAAAAAATAGTTTGTTATAATATCTATTAAAGAGGAGAGATTATGAAAGATATATTAAAAAAAGCATCTATATTTATATTAATGATTGGACTTTTTTATGTAAGTTCTTTTATGAACCCTGTTTTGGCACAAACGCCTCAAACGCTTTATGACAGAGCTTGGAAACTTATTAATTCAAAATTCGTTGACCAAACAAATAATGAACAAGACTGGTCAAGATGGCGTCATCGCTATGATAATATTATAAAGGATGACGAAGATGCCTATGTTGCTATAGATACAATGGTTTCAAGCTTAAATGACGTTTATACTAAATTTTTGAATCCCAAAGACTTTAAAGAGGAAAACGAGTCAATTCAGGGCTCTTTGCAGGGTATAGGTGTTCAAATCGGTGTTCGCGACGGTAAATTACTGGTTATTGCCCCGATTGAAGATACTCCGGGTGAGCGTGCGGGTTTAAAAGCCGAAGATGAAATTCTTGAAATTAACGGCAAAAGTACAAAAGGCATAACCGTTGATGCTGCTGCAGAACAAATTAGAGGACCTGAAGGAACTCAAGTTACTCTCCTTGTAAAAAGAGGAAAAGAGCCTGCAAAAACTTACAAAATTACAAGAGAAAAAATAGAGATTAAATCTGTTTCTACAAAAGCGCCGGAGTTTGTAAAAATTCCCGATAATATCGGCTACATTCGTTTAAGTTCTTTTATTAGCAGAAACGCAACTGCAGAATTTGAGCAGGCACTTATTGAAAATTGTAATAAAGACGGACTAATAATTGATTTACGCTCTAATCCCGGCGGATTGCTTACAAATGCAATATATATTGCGGATATGTTGCTGGATTCAAAAGTTATAGTTTCTACGGTAGACAGAGAAGGGTATAAGGATACTACAAGAGCAAACCAACGAACATTGACAGATCAGCCTATTGTGGTTATTATTAACGGCGGTTCGGCTTCTGCAAGTGAAATTTTAAGCGGTGCACTAAAGGATAACAAAAGAGCTGTAATTGTAGGTAAAAAATCTTTCGGCAAAGGACTTGTGCAGGAGATTAACAGGCTTCCCGGCGGCTCTGCAATGCATATAACAATTCAAAAATATTTAACACCTTCAGGTACTGATATTAATAAAAAAGGTATCAACCCTGATTATGAAGTTGACTTGACTGAAGAAGATGTCAAAAAGGAACGCGATCCGCAGTTAGCAAAAGCAATTGAAATTTTAAACGGTCAAGCGGTTGCAAAAAAAGAAAATCTTCAGAAGGATAATATAAAAGTTATAGTTAAATAGTTAAAGCCCGCTTGAGCGGGCTTTAAATTAATTGTTTAAACTGTGTATCGGTGCAGGAATTCTTCCGCTTCTGTTTACAAAAACTGAACTGTCAAGTTTATTCATTGCCATAATTGGCGCTTCACCCAAGAGTCCGCCGAATTTTACCCAATCGCCTTCTTTTTTATTCGGTACCGGAATAATTCTTACAGCTGTTGTTTTTTTATTAATCATACCTATTGCCATTTCATCCGCTATCATGCCGGCAATTGTTGTTGCAGGCGTATCTCCCGGTATTGCTATCATATCAAGACCAACCGAACAAACGGATGTCATTGCTTCAAGTTTGTCTATCGTAAGCACTCCTTGTCTTGCTGCATTAATCATGCCCGCATCTTCGGATACTGGTATAAAGGCACCGGATAATCCGCCTACGTATGAAGATGCCATGATACCGCCTTTTTTAACGGCATCATTTAACATTGCAAGTGCTGCAGTTGTTCCATGTGCGCCTGCTTGTTCTAACCCCATTGCCTGAAAAATTCCGGCAACCGAATCACCTTTCGCGGGTGTCGGTGCAAGAGATAAATCTATTACTCCAAAAGGAATATTAAGACGTGAGGCAAGTTCTCTGCCTATTAATTCACCTGTTGTTGTTATTTTAAAAGCGGTTTTTTTAATAGTATTGGCAACTTCGCCAAGTGGCGCATCTTTTGGCATGTTTTCTATAGCCCATCTCACGACACCGGGCCCGCTAACACCAATATTGAGCGCACATTCAGGCTCATTTATGCCGCAATAGGCACCTGCCATAAAAGGATTATCTGATACGGAATTACAGAAACATACGAATTTTGCTGCGCCAAGACCGTCTTTATCTGCGGTTAGCAGGGCGGATTT
Organism: uncultured bacterium; assembly: GCA_949298805.1. Lineage (GTDB taxonomy): Bacteria > Cyanobacteriota > Vampirovibrionia > Gastranaerophilales > Gastranaerophilaceae > Galligastranaerophilus. The sequence goes on along the minus strand of CASFXY010000010.1, from coordinate 30,056 downwards.
TTTTATAATATCTGCTGTTTTAAGAACACCTTTCATGTTAATTCCCGCTTTTGAAGTTGCAAGATTAACGCTTGAACAGAGTTTAGAGGTTGTTGCCAAAGCCTCGGGAATTGACTCAAGAAAAATCTCGTCACCTTTTGTACATCCTTTTTCAATGAGCGCGGAATATCCGCCAATAAAATCAACTCCAACTTCGCTTGCAGCTTCGTCAAGAATTTTTGCCAGATAAATATAATCAGGATTTTTTGCACTTTCGCCTATAAGTGATATAGGTGTGATTGCTATTCTTTTGTTGATAATAGGAATTGAAAATTCGTTTTCTAAATCATCTGCATATTTTTTTAAATTTTTTGCATATTTTGTGATTTTTTTATATATTTTATCACCTGCAATTTTTATATCTTCGCTTATACAATCCCGAAGGGAAAGTGCAAGCGTTGTTGTTCTTATATCAAGGTGATGCACCTTAATCATCTGTATTGTTTCAATTATATCTTTTTCGTTAAAATCAGCCATTTTTACCTTTTAAATCGTGTGCATTTTATCAAAAATTTCTTTTCTTTGAACCCATACTTCCATACCAATTTCTTCACCTGATTTGATGAGTTCTTCTTTTATTGTTTTGAAGGAATTATTGGAACTTGACATGTCGCATAACATCATCATAACAAAATGATCTTGCATAATTGTTTGTTTGATATCTTCAATATTAACATTCAATTGCGCAAGAGTATTTGATATTCCCGCGACTATTCCTACTTTATCTAATCCTGATATGGTAATTAAAATTTTATCTTTGTTCATTTTACATCATCCTTAATAACAATAAGATTGTTCATAATTTTCATAGCAACAGTCGGCAAAACAACATGTTCCAAGCCATCTGCTATACTGATTACACTGCCGGCTTTTAAAATTGTTTCTTCTCCTTTGTACAAAAAAGAATAATCGGTGTTTCTGTCCGAACGAATGGTAATTTTGTCCATTTTGCAACCTTTCTTTACTTTTGGGGATTTACTATGGCAACTCCGCTTGAAGTACCAAGCCTTGTTGCCCCTGCTTCAATAAGTTCTTTTGCTTGAAATCTTGTTGTAATTCCGCCGCTTGCTTTAACTCCAAGCCCTCTTTTTTCTACGGTTTGTGCCATTAATCTTACAAAATCAGGTCTTGCACCTAAGCCGTTTTTAACAAAACCTGTTGATGTTTTAACAAAATCAGCACCACCGCTAATACAGGCAAGGCAAGCTTTTTTGATTTCATCATTAGTAAGCAAATCTGTCTCAAGAATTACTTTTAAGTTATTATTTGGGCATACATTTTTTGTTGCCCTAATGTCATCAGTTACTTTTTTATAATTACCTTCTTTAAGTGCGCCCAAATTTATTACCGTATCAATTTCATCCGCCCCGTCAGATAATGCCTGATGAACCTGTACAAGTGTGGTATCGGTAGCATTTGCACCAAGAGGAAAGTTTACCACGGTAACAATTTTTAAATTTGTACCGCTTGCAATATTTTTTGCATGTTTAACATAAACAGGATTGATACAAACCCCAAAAAAATCATATTTTACGGCATCTTCAACCAATTTTGTTATGTTTTCAACGGTTGCTGTCGGTTTTAATAAAGTATGTTCTATATATTTTGACAATTCCATAAAAGAAATTATAACAAAATCAGGTTTTTTGCGCCAGTCTTGGGATTAAAATTTAAGCAACTTAAAAGATTTTCTTCAGTCATGTATAAAATTCTTTCTATCGCTTCTTTTGTATTGTAGGCTGTATGTGGCGTTATTGTTACGTTTGGCAATTTTAAGAGTTTTTGATTAATATAAAATTTTTCAAGACAAGCTTCTTTGATGTTTTCAAGACCCCTGCATTTTTGATTTTCTGTGCATAATATTTCTTCACATTCTATAACATCTAAAGCAGCGTAGGCGACTTTTTTATTTAAAAGTGCATCGTATAATGATTCTGTGTCAATAATTTCTCCGCGCGCTACATTTACTATTATGACACCATCTTTCATTTTGGAAATTGTTTCTTTGTTTATTAAATGATAGTTCTCTTTTGTCAACGGTGCATTTATTGAAATAATATCCGAGTTTTTAAATAATTCATCAAGTGTGCAGTAATTATAATCTCCGCTTTGATATATATCATAAGCAAGAGTATTCATTCTGAAACCTTTTGCTATATCGAGCACATTTTTTCCTATGGAACCTGCACCAATGACTCCAAGTGTTTTGTTAAAAAGTTCAACGCCTGTGTATTTGTCCATTGTTATTTCGCCGCTTTTAACATCATTTTGGGCTTTTTCTATTTTTCTTGTTGTATGCAACAGAATCGCAAAGGTGTATTCTGCAACCGTATAATCCCCGTAATGCGGTGTATTAAAGGCATAAATTTCACGTTCTTTACAGTATTTCATATCAATATGACTGAAGCCTACACTTCTTGTGAGAATAAATTTGAGCTTGGGAAATTTCTTCAGCACATTTTCGCTTAGTGTTGATGTTATAAAAATGCTTAAAATTTCTGCATCTGTAATATTTTTACTAATTTCAAAATTCTCATCAAGCGGGGAATTTATAAATATTGCTTCAAAATTTTTTTCTGTAGCTTTTTCAAGGAAATTCTTTTCGTACGGTTGTACATCAAAAAATACTGTTTTCATAATTGCATATTAATTTATTTTTTTAAAATAAATATGCTCTTAGTGTATAGTCTTGTCGGTTAGTACATTTTTTTGCTGAATAAGACTTTTTTCTTGTTTTTTGTTCTTTATTGATTTTATAAAGTTGTTCATTTTATTGTAATCAAATTCGTCTTCCCAACGCGCAATAACGGTTGTTGCAATGCAGTTTCCGACAAGATTTATTGTCGTTCTGCCCATATCGAGTATTTGATCAATACCTAAAAGTATTGCAACACCGGTAACGGGCAAACCAAAAGTATGCAATGTGCCTGTTAAGACAACAAGTGAGACTCTCGGAACTCCTGCAACACCTTTAGATGTAAGCATTAGAGTTAACATAATTAAAATTTGCTGTTCAAAATTTAAGTTTATACCTACAATCTGCGCACAAAAAAGTGTAGTAAGTGTTAAATATAAGGTGGTTCCGTCAAGGTTAAATGTATATCCGGTAGGCATTACAAAACTTACAATGTTTTTTGGTACGCCAAATTTTTCCATAGCTTCCATTGCTTTTGGCAAGGCAGCTTCGGAACTTGCTGTTGAAAACGCAAGTATAGAGGGTTCTTTTATTGCATTTAACAGCCCGCTAAACGGAATTTTCACTATTTTGCAGACAATAAATAAAATTGTCATGGCAAATATAATAAGTGAAAGATAAGTTATACCTATTAATTTAGCGTAATTTACAAGTATGCCTATACCGTTTTGCCCTATTGTAGCCGAAATTGCGCCAAATACACCCATTGGTGCAAAATACATAACATACTCGGTAAATTTAAACATAATATCGCAGGTGCTTTGCATAAAATCCAGAACAGGTCTGGCTTTTTGTCCGACTGCACAAATTGCTAACGAAAAAAATATGGCAAAAACTACAATTTGCAACAAGCTTCCTTCGGCTAATGCCTTAAAAATACTTGTGGGAACTAAGTCCAGCAACATTTGTGAAAATGAATGGTTAATTTTTACATTTTCCATATTTTCAACCGCACTCATTGATATTGAATTCAAGTCTATATTAAAGCCTGCACCCGGATGTAATATATTGGCACTCAAAAGACCTATAATAAGTGCAAAAGTTGTTGCAATTTCAAAATAAATAATTGTTTTAAGACCTATTTTACCAAGATTTTTAACATCACCATGACCTGCAATTCCCACAACAAGAGTTGCAAAGATTAACGGTGCGATAATCATTTTAACCATTTTTAAAAAAACATCTGCAAGCGGCTGCATTTTAACTGCCCAAGACGGTGCAAGCCAGCCAAAAAGTATTCCTGCCGCAAGAGCTGCAAATATAAATGTTGTCAGCTTGGAATTTTTCAAGTACTCTCCAATTAAAGGTAAAAATTGCCTAAATAAAATTTTAATATAAAAATTTATTTTTGCTCGTTCTTTATATATTCTTTATTTTGTCTAAAAGTTCATTATATACATCAATGGTTGTCTTGCAAATTTTAAGCTTTCTGTTTACAAGGCTTTTAATAGTTTCGCTAAAACATCTGAAAAGAGCCATGTCAATTCCCTTTTCGCCTTCGTTTTCGTTAAGGATTTCCCAGATTTCGCTGCTGTATTTTTTATCCCTTGTATTTTCTTCTATTTTATCTGCCAGAAAAATAATTTTTTCAAAAAGACTCATATTAATTCTGCCTATTGTATGATAGCGAATTGCATTAAGAATTTCTTTATCTTTTATACCGTAAATTTTTTTTGCAAAATATTCGCCGACAGGTGCATGTAAGGTCTTATAGTTTTGCAGTTCCCCTTGTTCAATATCTTTAAGTTCTTCTTTTATAATTTTTAAAAGTTCATCATTTGTTTTACATTTTGCACAATCATGCAAAAGTCCGGCCAAAAATGCTTTTTGTTCTTCAAGCCCGTATTTTTGGGCTAATTTTATTGCACAGTGTGCGGTGCCTAAAGTGTGAGAGTACCTTTCTTCAGTTAGGCACTCTTTGAGCTTTTCTTTTATACAATCCATGTTCATATATATATTCCTCTACTTTTTTAGGTACAAAATTTGTTATTTTTTCACCGTTTTGTACCTTATCTCTTATCATATTGGATGAAATATCCATAAAATCTATATTTGCAATTTTAAAATTCCAACCTTTTTGCCTTAGATGTTCAAATGAAATATTTGAAATATTTTCATAGTGGCGAGGTATTACTATAAAATTAACATTTTCTCTTAAAATCTGCGGATTTTTCCAGCTTTCAATTTTTATAAAAGAATCATAACCCATTATAAAATTAATTTTTTCCGTTTTATCTCTTTTTTTCAGCTCTAAGATAGTGTTGTAACTGTAGCTTGGAATTGGCAGAAAATATTCAATATCATCAACATTTTTTCTTCCGGCGCCGAGTTGTGCCATATTAAGCCTGTCGGAAGGTGTTGTGTCGGGAATTTTATGCACAGGGGCGTATGCGGGTATAAAAATAACTTCATCAAAATTAAAATGCTCTTTGATTTTTTTTGCAATTTCAAGATGAGCATTATGTAATGGGTTAAATGTTCCAAAAAAATAACATTTCATAATTGTTTTAATTATATTACAATAATTTTTGTTATGCATAGTTTTGATTCTTTAAGTTTAAAAAATTTTGTAAAAATTAATTATGATTTTTTAAAAAATTCTTCAATTCAGAAGGTTCAGCAACCATCCAGAAAAGAAATTATTTTAAATTTAAGGAGTAATGGTGAAAGTCGCAAGCTTTATATTAATATAAACCCAAAGTATCCTCATATTTGCTTTATAAATGAAAAGACATTTTATATGCGCGCTCTTGAAATACCAAAAAGCCCGCCAATGTTTTGTATGCAGTTAAGAAAATACATCGAGGGTACAAGAATTAAAGAAATAACAATACCTGATTATGAAAGAATTTTGGAATTACACTTTGAAGTTTATGATGAAATAGGGCAGCTTGTCAGTTTGTGTTTAGCTGTTGAGATTATGGGCAAACATTCAAATATTATTTTGTATGACTTTCGCTCTAAAAATATTTTGGGCAGTGCTCATAATATTTCTCCGGAAAAAAGCTCTATACGAGAAATATATGGCGGTATACCTTATGTTTACCCGCCAAAGCAAATTAAAACGGACATTTTAAAAACAAGCTACGGTGCTTTTTGTCAAATTCAAAAAGATGCAAAATCCTTATCAACTCATTATTATATGCTTTGTGAACCTCTTTTGAAAATTATAATCAACAACAGTTTTAATGATGAAAATCTTTTTGAAAATTTGCAAAAAACTGTTTCCTTGCAAGACACAAAGGCATTATTGGAACTTTGGCAAGGAGATGATTTTAATGTTGCTTTGGATGAATATTTTGCAAATGTTGTTTTTAAAGATATTTTTACCCAAAAGCTAACTGCTCTAAGAAAGCTTTTGAAAAACGAAATTATAAAATGTACAAAAATTATTTCAAATCAGCCTGATGAGTCAAAAGCTTATTATTACAAGCAAAAAGGTGATTTGATTTTTCAATATATTTATTTAATTAAACAAGGTGATAAAACATTTTTTTCTCCCGAGGGAATTGAAATTGAGCTTGATGATACTCTTACGCCTTCGCAAAATGCTCAAAATTATTATAAATTATATGCAAAGGCAAAAGGCGCTTATGATTATCAAAAGCAAAAGTATAATCAAGCAAAAAATAAAAAAACTTATTATGAGGAGATTTTATTTAGTTTGGAAAATTCAAACAGTTATGTTGAACTTGATGAAATAGCCTCTGAACTTGAAATATGCGGCTTAATTAAAGAAAAGAAACCGAGAAAATCAGAAAAAATTGAGCTTGAAAAATTTTATTTTGAAGGTTATGAGATATTTTTGGGTAAAAATAATAAGCAAAATGATTATCTTGTTTCAAAAATTTCATCTGCAGAGGATATTTGGTTACATGCATACAATTGCCCATCTTCGCATGTCTTAATCTCTGTCAAAAAAGGTGAAAATGACCCTCCTGCAAGCGTTATAGAATTTGCTGCAAATCTGGTAAAACAAAACTCTCCCATGAAAAATTCCAAAAAAGCTTCCATAATATACACAAAAAGAAAGAACCTGAAAAAGCCTCCCGGAGGGGTTTTGGGGTATGTAATCTACAAAAACGAAAAAGAAGTTGTTATATAATAATAAATAAAATCATTAAAGGTATATTTATGAATTTTTTTTCGAAATATAAAAAAGTGATAAGTTTAGGTTCGGGTTGTTTTATTTCCATGAATTTGAACAGATGCAGACTTAGAAAACAAGCTTATGTATTTGACTGGGTTTGGAATCTCGACAGCGGTTTGTCTGTTGTAACCGATGCCATCAAAGATGGTTTTAAAAAAATGTCTTGCAGGGGGAATTTTATAAAGACAAAACATTATGGGATTGATAACAAGATATTGGTTGTTATCAATAAAGAATACCCAAATACTGCTTTTATTCATCATGATATCATGGATGACAGCGAGGTTTACGCTGCTTTCTTAAGAAGAACAGAGCGTTTTTTAAAATTGTTTGAAAATAAAAAGGGTAAAATTTTATTTATTTATTATCGTGAGCAAGGTTCAATAACCGATACGCCAAAAGATGAATTGAAAAACTGTGATTTTATGGATTTATTGGAGAACGAATCGCTTGATTTTGTAAATGAAATACAAAAATTATACCCGAATTTAAAATTTGATTTACTCTCTCTTTATGCTTTCCATAACAATAAGAGCACAATTAAGCTGCCAAAAAATCGTAATTTTAAAAATGTGCATTTATTTTTTGATAAGCTTCCCGCTGTTGCAGGCGAGCAAGCGGAAGATTTAAAATTATGGAATGAAAATCTTGACGATATTTTCTATAAATATGGTATATACGCGGATTTTAATACTTTTATAAAAAAATACAAAAATTTTACACGTTTTTTGGGTAATGTCGTTAAAAGTGTTTTTAAGTTTAAACATTAATCTTGCTGTGTAAATTCTTTGACCCTACTTTATTTTTAACTTTTTTGTACTAAAATATTCTTGTTGAAAAGTTAAAAAAGAGGATTAAAAATGCAGGTTTCATACGAGTGGTTAAGCGAATTTGTTGATTTAAGCGGAATTGAACCTAAAGAAATTGCTCACAAACTTACGATGAGCGGTCTTGAGGTAGAAGAAATTGAATACAAAAAGCCTAAATTTACAAATATAATAACGGCAAAAATCCTCAAAATAGATAATCACCCAAATGCAGACAAGTTGCATCTCGTGACTGTTGATACGGGGCTTGCAACAAAACAAGTTGTTTGTGGTGCTCAAAATATTCAAGAAGGTCAAATTATTCCTTATGCCAGTGTGGGTTCAAAAGTTTTTTCAAGAAAAACCGGAGAATTATTTGAACTTACTCCTGCAGTTATAAGGGGGGTTGAATCACAGGGCATGTTGTGTTCATGCGATGAGCTGGGACTTGACGGTATGCAGGATGAAGACGGCATTTTTATATTAAACAGGATTTATGAAACAATTCCCCTGGGTGAGCCGCTTGAAAAAATAATGAATTTGAGCGAAGAAATTATTTTTCATGTTGCGCCTACGGCAAATAGGGGTGATCAAATGTCTGTTATTGGGATTGCACGTGAAATAAGTGCTTTATTCAACAGAAAACTGAATTTTAATCCTAAGGAATTAAAAGAATTGCCAAAAACAAATAATTTTAATGTTGAAATTAAGGATGATGAAACTTGCAAATATTATTCAATAGGGGTTTTTAAGAATATTGAAATTAAACCCTCGCCAGCTTTTATACAAAGAAGGATTGAAGCCTGCGCAATGCGTGCAATAAATAATGTTGTTGATATTACAAACTATATTTTATTGGAATATGGTACGCCTTTACATGCTTTTGATTACGACAAACTTGATAATTATCTTTGTGTCCGTTATGCAAAAGAAGATGAAAGCATTGTTACTATTGATGAAACAGAAAGAAAGCTTACAAACAAGAGTGTAGTAATTGCAAAAAAAGATACACCTGTTTGTATCGCAGGTGTTTTTGGGGGGCTTAATTCGGAAATTGATAATAATACTAAAAATATTGCCTTAGAAGCTGCTCATTTTACATCCCATACAAACAGAAAGTCAGCCCGTTCGGTAGGTTATCGTTCGGAAGCAAGTGCAAGATTTGAAAGAGGGGTTGATAGCGAACTTGTCCGCTATGCTCAGCTAAGGGCAGCAGAGTTGTTGCAAAAATATGCAAATGCACAAATTGAAGGTATGGTAGAAATCGGAACCTCTGATGCGCCAAATATTGAAATAACTTTGAGAAACAGTGAAATTAAAAGAATTTTAGGCATTGATATTCCACAAGCTCGTTCCATAGAAATTCTTGAAAATCTTGGTTTTAAACTTTTGGGTAAAAATGAGGCAGCAGCAAAATTTAAAGTTCCAAGTCACAGGGTAAACGATGTTTATCGCGAAATTGATTTAATTGAGGAGGTTTCAAGAATTGACGGTTATGATAAAATTGCACCCGCATTACCTCAAATCAGCGAAGGGGCTAATATAAGCTTTGAAAGTACAACCCTTAAAAAAATTAATGAACTTTTTTTGGGTTCGGGTTTTGATGAAATCGTAACATCGTCACTTGTAGGTGAAACTTTGTATAAAACCTATATGCAGCAATTGGACGAAAAAACTTCACTCAAGGTTAAAAATCCTCAAAGTGAAGATTGTACAACTTTAAGACAAGCACTTATGCCCAGTGTTTTAAATGTTGTAAAATATAACTTTGACAATGGTCAAAAAAACTTTAGATTTTATGAGGCAGGTAAAACTTATTTTGTAAAATCCTTGCCTGATGAGGATAATACCGGAGTTTTAGAACAAAGAAAGCTTGCTGGTGCTATTTTTGGCAATATAAATAACAGCCTTTGGAGGGACAAAGGCTCTGCAGATTTTTATACCCTAAAAGGAGTTTTAGAGAATTTATTTGCACAATTAAACCTTTCAAAAAGAATTGTTTTTTCGCAATTTGACGAAAATGATTCCAAAGCACTTGAATTTATGCATCCTGCGCAAAGTGCAAAAATTTCCTTAATGGGTAAAAACTTTACTGAAATAGGCTATGTTGGCAAAATTCATCCTATTTTAAAAGATAGTATGAAATTTAATCAGGATTTGTTCGTATTTGAACTTAACCTTGAAACTATTTTGAATGCTGTTTCACAAACTGCAATTAAATATAAAAAATTGCCTGTATTTTTGCCTGTCACTCGTGATATTGCTTTTGCGGTTGATTCAGATGTGACAAATGATTTGATTTTAAAAGTAATTAAAAAAATTGCTGATAAAAATATATTCAAAGGCGCAAAAGTTTTTGATATTTATCAGGGTGAACACATAGAACAAGGTAAAAAATCTATGGCATACAGAATTACCTTGCAAGATGAAAATAAAACTTTGACGGATGAAGTAATTGATAAAGAAATGACAAAAATCAGAGAAGGTCTTGTGAAGTCTGTTTCAGGTTTAGTTTTAAGGTAACTTATGAGAATAAATAAATACATAGCCTCAAGCGGATATTGTTCGCGTCGCAAAGCTGATGAGCTTATTGAGGCGGGTCGTGTGCAAGTAAACGATAAAACGGTGAAGCTTTTGGGCTATGAAATCAGAACAAAAGATAAGGTTACAATTGACGGCAAAACCTTGCGTGTTATGAGACTTGAATATTATCGTTTTTATAAACCGACAGGCTATATAACAACAACAGATGATGAAAAAGGCAGAAAAACAATTTATGACATTCTGCCTGATGAACTTAAACACTTAAAACCTGTTGGCAGGCTGGATAAGGATTCTTCCGGTCTTTTGATTTTAACAAATGACGGAAACCTTGTCTATGAACTTACTCATCCATCTGTTAAGGTTGCAAAAGTATACAGGGTGACAGTCGATGCTTTTTTAAAAGTTGAAGATTTAGAAAAACTTGCAAAGGGTATAGAAATAGAAAAAGGGAAAATTGCATATTGCGACTGCGAAATAATCGAGCGAACAAAAAATGAAACTTTGCTTGAAGTTACTCTTTATCAGGGATTAAATCGTCAAATCAGAAAAATGATTGAACATATAGGACATAATGTTGTACACTTGAAACGTATCAGGCATGCTACAATTGATTTAATCGGACTTAAAAAAGGACAATATAAACCAATTAAACCAAGGCAAATAAAAGAATTAAAATCATATTTGGACAAAATTAAGGAGAAAGAAGGTATATAAATGCTGGACATAAAATTAATAAGAGAAAACCCCGAAAAGGTTAATGAACTGCTAAAGCGCAGAAATCCCGAGCTAAGTATTGATGCTGTTTTAGAAGTTGATGAAGAAAGAAGAAAAGTCCAGTTTGCAACAGATGAACTGCGTGCAAAAAGGAAAAATGAATCTCAAAAAATTGGGGAAATGAAAAAAGCAGGGCAAAATACTGATGAAATTCAAGCGGAAGTCAAAAAAATCGGTGACGAAATAAAAGAACTTGAAGAAAAACAAAGCATGCTTGATGAAAAACAAAGAAATCTTTTGCTGAATATACCAAATATCCCTGATGCCACTACTCCAATCGGCACAAGTGAAGATGATAACGTAGAAGTTTACAAATGGGGCGAACCAAGAAAGTTTGATTTTGAATTTAAACCTCACTGGGATTTATGTGAACAAAAAAATATTGTAGATTTTGAACGCGGTGTTAAACTTTCTCAAAGCAGATTTACTCTTTATCGCGCTAAAGGTGCAAAATTAGAACGTGCTATTATTAATTTTTTCCTTGATATTCATACTCAAGAACAGGGCTATGAAGAAATTTTGCCGCCATTTATGGCAAATGCTGCCACTATGACAGGAACAGGGCAACTGCCAAAATTTGCACAAGATATGTATAAGTGCGAAGATGAAGATTTGTACCTTATACCTACAGCAGAAGTACCTGTTACCAATATATATTCCGGTGAAATTTTAAGTGAAGATATGTTGCCAATGTATATGTGTGCTTATACTCCTTGTTTTAGGCGTGAGGCAGGTTCTGCAGGAAAAGATACAAGAGGTTTAATAAGAGTTCATCAGTTTAACAAGGTTGAGTTGGTAAAACTTTGTACCCCGCAAACAAGTCCTGATGAGCATGATAAACTTACAAAAGATGCGGAAAAAATGTTACAAATGCTTGAGCTGCCATATAGGCGAGAAGCATTATGTACTGCAGATATTGGTTTTTCTGCAAACAAATGTTGGGATTTAGAAGTTTGGATGCCATCTTATGGCACATATAAAGAAATTTCAAGTTGTTCAAACTATGGCGATTATCAGGCAAGACGTGCAAATATCCGCTATCGTGATAAAGAAAGCGGAAAAGTTCAATTTGTTCATACCATAAACGGTTCAGGTCTGGCTGTTGGCAGGACTTTTGCCGCTATAGTTGAAAATTATCAAACAAGTGACGGAGATATTATAATTCCCGAGGTACTTAGAAAATACACAGGGTTTGACAAAATATAATGAAAAAAGTTGACAGCGAAAATCTTTGTGCGGATGAGCTTCTTGAGATTTTACTTGAAGGCAACAGATGTTTTAAAAATAATACACCACGCGTTAAAAATCATTGTTTTAATGAAATGAAACGCACACTTGTAGAAGGACAAAAACCTTATGCAATGATTTTAGGTTGTTCTGATTCAAGGACTTGCCCTGAGATTATTTTTGATACAGGGCTTGGTGAATTGTTTGTAGCCAGAACCGCAGGCGGCACAATAGGACCAAATGTACTTGAAACACTTGAGTACGGAGTGAGCCATTTAAAAATAAAATTGCTTATTATTTTGGGGCATCAAGATTGTGGTGTTATGAAATATGCAATGAATGCACCTTTGTACAATGACGAACTTGAAAATCTTATCTGCCATGCCCAGTGTGTAAAAATGCAAATGGGCACAGCTTGTTTTAATGAACTTGCAAAACACTATTGTGATTTTGCAAAACATAGGCTGCTTACTAAGTCGAAAATTATCAAAGATGCATTTGAAAGCGATAAATTAAAAATCGTAAAAGCATATTTTACTCTTGAAAATGGCGAAGTTGAAATTTTAGATTAAGGAAGCGGGTCGTATCCGCCGGGGTGAAACGGGTGACATTTTAAAATTCTTTTTAACCCCAAAAAACAGCCTTTTAAAACCCCATATTTTTTTATGGCATCATAAGTGTATTTTGAACATGTCGGGTAAAATCTGCAAGTTGGGGGTGTAAATTTTGAAAAAAATCTGTAAATTGAGATTAATTTTAGACAAACTTTTTGCCCTAAATTTAGCTTTTCTGCATCAATTGTTTTTCTATGCATAAAATGTCTTCCTCAGTATCTATGTCTATAACTCTTTTTGTTATATAAATTGCAGGATTGTAGCCGATAAAATCATTCAGTTCAAGCATTGTATCGTATTTTAGCGCATAAAAAGCGCCGTTCTCGCAAACCATTTGGTAATGTTCATCTTCATCTTGTCTGCGTGGTCGCGTGCGGTAATCATAAAGCCCTTGAGCCTTTCCGCTATGTAGAATTCTCCATTTGGCATGTGTTGTACCTATGGAAAATGCACTAAAACAACTGTCAAACCCCTCTTTTTCTTTTTGAAAGTAATATTCAAAAGCATTATCTATGTATTTTGCATCACGCAGGGGGCAAGTTGGTTGTAACAGTACTACATAATCAGGCTTATAATTTTCTGTATCCTCTAAATATTTTGCGGCATGAATCATAACGGGAATTGTTTTCGTTTCGTCTTGTGCAAGTTCATTAGGACGTTTAATTACTTGCGCGCCAAAGTTTTTGGACACTTGTGCAATTTCTTCATCCTCTGTTGAAACAACAGTTTTTGTTATATATTTTGAATTTAGCCCTGCTTCAATAGAGTATGCGACAAGCGGTTTAGAGCAAATTGGGCGCAAATTTTTTCTTTTTATCCCTTTTGAACCCCCGCGGGCAGGGATTATGGCTAATATTTCCAAAATTTTAGTGCCTCCTCAACTTCATTTTTATTTGCGCCTTCATCGTAAAGAATTTTTCTTGCCGTGTTAAAGCTTTTTGCTTGAGCACAAATGTCTTCTTTTTTACCGTTTTCATAAAATTCGTATGTTAAAATATAGTCTTGAGCTGCGTTAATTTTTTTAAAATCTAAACACATTGTTCCGGATATTGCGCTTTCAAAAAGTTTTACCCAGTCCTCTTTTACTCCTTTGATTGCAATTTGTGCATCAATATCTTTAAAAAACGGATTAATTCCAAGTAAGCTTATTTTTTCACTTGATTTAATAAAGTTGAAGCCTAAAATGCCGATATATTCGCCATTTTCCTTATTTAGAGTATTTACAAAAGGTATTATTATTTCATTTTTCAGTGTTTCCCTTTCCTTGTCGTTTAAAAAATCAACACCAAGTGATGCAAATGAATTTTGGTATTTTGAAATTTCACATAAAATTAATGGATTATAACCATCGCAAATTGTATAAATACTAAACTCTTTGCCCCAAGCATATTCTTCCATAAGAACTTTTTTAAACCCATTATCGAAAAATTCTTCTATTGCAAGCTTTGCGCTACCAAAAGTTTCACAAATCCTTGTGCCTATTGCACCAAAGGTGTCAGGTTTTATTACAACCGGAAATTTATTTTTTCTAACGCAATCAATTGCCGCTTGCGGTTTTTCAAAAAATTGAAATTTTGGGGTTGGAATTTTGTTTTTGTATATGAATTTTTTTGTCCAAATTTTTGAGTTTATAATCTTATGCTCATTGTCAGGCGCAAAAATGTTTAATCCTGCTTCACGAAATTCTGTGGCAATCGGACTTAAAATGCTTTCTTTGTCGCATAAAATTGATAGCGACATTTCGTTTGCAAGAGCGAAATCTTTTAATTCCAGTGTATTTTGTGTCGCTATATCTATAAATTCTGCCGATGTATTGTTTAGTGTAGAAAAAACTATGTTGTCAGGGTTTTGTGTAAAATAATCGGCAAGCACCTCTGTGCTTTTTGAATTTCCTATCAATAATATTCTCATAAGAAAATTATAGCATATCAAAACAAAAAAGGCGCGAAATTCGCACCTTTTGAGTATAAAATATTTAAATTAGCCTCTGATATTTAATTCTTTAATTAATTTTCTATATTTTTCAATATCAGATTTTTTAATGTATGTAAGCATTCTTTTTCTTCTGCCTACCATCATTAAAAGACCGCGTTTTGCTTGAAAGTCTTTAGCATTATTTTTTAAGTGTTCGGTTAATTCTGCAATTTTTTGAGAAAGCATTGCAACTTGAACTTCAACACTGCCGCTATCTTTAGCATTTGTGCCAAATTTTTCAATCAGTTCTTGTTTGTTTTTTAAGTTAATTGTCATTTTAAATCCTTTTAATTTTAATATCTAACGTTAAATATCGGTGGTGTATTTATTTTATACAAAACAAAAAATAACATCAATATTAAATTGTAAATTTTATTTAATTTAGCCCATTCGTTCCAAGGTGTAATTTTGAACGACCGAATTTTTCTTCAATTTTATCCCAAACATCAGACAATTTTTGATTTTTTTCAATTCTTTCAGAGTTAAAAAGCGACATTTGATAAGAATCTTCGCAAGTTAATTTCAGAGCCGTAACTCCGCAAGAGCGATAAATTATGTTTGGGTTGTAAATTTCATTGAAAAGTTCTTTTATTTTTAAATTGAATTCAAATTCGGAATTTGTTGGAGTTTCAAGAGTTGTTTTGCTGCTTAGTACATAAAAGTCTTTTGTTCTTAACATAATGCTTATAACTCCCGACATTAACCCATGGTGTCTTAATTTTTTGCAAACCCTGTGACAGTGGTAGTTTAAGGCATTTACAATATAAGCTTTGTCTGATGTAAAATTTGCAAAAGATGCGGTTTTTTGAATGCTTTTGGGTAATGCTTCATTTGGGTTTACAGGACTTACGCACTCTCCTAAAAGTTCATATTTTAAATCCAGCCCTACCTTGCCCATAACCCTTTTAATCCAAGCATCGTTTTGAGTCGTAAAATTATACGCACTTGAAATGTAGTGTTTCCTTAAAAGCGACGCCGTATTAAAGCCAACACCCCAAATGTCTTGAATGGGTGTAATTTTAAGCTCATCTTTAATTTTTTTGTAACCTATTTTATATGTGCCGATGTCAGGATTTTTTTTGTTCAACTCTTTTGCTTTTTCACAAGCCAGTTTTGCAAGAGTTTTTGAATAAGAAAGCCCTATTGAAACATCAATTCCTATATCATTTTTTATCTCAAGACGGATTTTTTCAATTATTTCTTCATAAGAATACCTGTGTAATTTTCTTGTTCCGCCTAAATCCAAAAAAGCCTCATCAATTGAATAAACTTCGACATTTGGAGTGTAATCGTAAAGTTTTGTCATTACGCGTTTTGAAATTTCATTGTAGCGTGCGTGGTTGCCCGAGAGGTAAACCACGTTTTTAAATTGTTTTTTTGCCATAAAATAAGGCATTCCCATTTTTATGCCCAATGCTTTTGCTTCATTTGAGCGTGCAACAATACACCCGTCATTATTTGAAAGTACGCAAACAGGTTTACCTTTTAACTCGGGATTAAAAAGAATTTCGCATGAGGCAAAAAAGTTGTTACAGTCGACAAGAGCTATTATATTATATTTGGGCATTAAAATTTCCTCGCTATTCCAACAGCTACACCAAAAATAGTGAGTGAGTTTTTCGGATAAATATTTTGATAAGAAGAATTTGCAGGTTCAAGCCAAACTTCTGAGCCCTTTTTTCTGTAGGTTTTAAGAGTGAATATGTCATCAATATTTGCAAGTACAATGTCTTTGTCCCTTGCTTCGCTTGTTTTCCTAATACTTACATAATCTCCTTCGTAAATTCCAAGTTCAACCATGGAATCTCCCGCAACTTTAAAAACGAATACAGACGGGTTGTTTAGATTTAATTCTTCATCAAAAGAAATTAATTTTTCAACATTGTCGTCAAGGGCGTTTGCAAAACCTGCGCGCACTTTTGTATCAAAAAGAAATGCACCTCGGGCAGTGTTTGCTATATATAGCCTGCCCGAGCGTTCTTCAAGGAGGTTAGAAATTTTCAATGCATTTATGTATTGAACAAGGCTGGGCAGAGCCTCTGCCCCGTAGTTTTGTTTTAATTGATTAAAGAATTCTTTTTGTTTTGTTGTTAAATCCTTCATGATTATATTATGTACAATTGTACATAAATTGTCAAGAGAATTTTTGTGCTATAATTTTTCTTATTTTTTGGGGAATATTTATGAAAATTGGTGCAATTAAACAGTCATATATAAATTTCAAAGGTGTTGAAAATATTAAAAAGAAAAATGTCAAACAAAAAGTAAGTAATGCTAATTATTACCCCGAAGAAAATATTTTTAAAAGATGTTTAGCGGGTCTTGGTTTTTTAGGTTTTATTTTTTTGTTTTTTGCAACCAAGCGCCAAAGATTATTGCTTGAATCAGGCATTGTAAAGAAAAAATTAAATAACATGCAAAATTCTGCTCAAAAATTGCTGCATGATTTTCAAATTAAAGCTGATGATATTTCCGGATTTATTAATCAGGGTGCAAAAAATTCTTTCCAAGATGTTTATGAAAACTCTATTTTAGTAAGAAGATTTATTGTAAAAGACGGTTGCCATCTTCCTTCTGTAATGGAGGAGTATACTTCGAATGGCAAACTTGCAAGAAAAATCAAATTTTTAGATTGTAAAAATTTTGACGTTAAAGAATATAAGGGAAAATTAGGCGGATTTAATGTAATTAAGGTTAAAGACGGTTTGGTTAATGCCGCTGCAACAGGAATAAGAAAACTGCCTTTTAATTTTTTATTTATAAACAATGGAATTGCAGACTCGGATAATACTTTTATGGTTTTTAAAAATATTTTTCTGAATGTAGAAAAAAATAAAATCAAAATTTTTATTAATAAAGCAGCAGACTTTAAAGGTGTAAAATCATCCTTCCTTAAGTATATTAAAACTAACGGGAAAACTACAAACATTGCAAAAGGGTTTTATTTTTTAAACAATGGCTTGGCTTCGATAGGTTTAAATTATAACCCTGTTCAAACCAAAAACGGGTCAAAATTAGTTGCCGAAGAATTTTATAAAGTCGACAAAAACGGTACTTTAAAAGCAATTCGCGAAAATATGCCTGATATGGAATTTTTGCATGATGCTTTTATGGATTTCCTTTTTTAATATTTTTTGCGTTAAAATTTAGTAATGAAAATAAAACTTGGCGAACTTTTTTTGATATGTGTAAAAATTGGCGCACTACTATTGGGCGGAGGTTATGTAATAGTTCCGCTTTTAGTTAATGAATTCAGTAAAAAAAGAAATTGGCTTACAAGAGAAGAAATTATTGACTTTTATGCAATAGGGCAATGTATACCCGGAATTATAGCACCAAATACAATTATGTTGGCAGGTTATAAGTTGCGGGGCAAAACAGGCGCATTTTGTGCGCTTTTGGGTCTTATATTTGCACCTTTTCTTGCAATACTTACGCTTGCTTCTTTTATTGGAATTTTACTTCAATCGATTATTATGAATGATATATTTTGGGGTGTTAATGTAGCAATAATTATTCTTATTATTCTTACCGTAAAAGAAGTCTGGTCGGTTTCTATTGTTGATAAAATAACTTTTTTGCTTTTTGTAAGCGCATTTTTGATGTGCATTTTTGGAATTTCTCCGGCATTAATAATTGTTCTTGCCATTATGTTTGGGATTGTGCGGAGTAAAATGCCAAAAGGAGGCGCAAAATGATTTTTCTTCTTTTGTGTTTTGAATTTGCAAAAATCGGACTGTTTTCTTTTGGTGGGGGATATGCTACATTGCCCTTTTTGTATCACATGAGCGAGATTTACAATTGGTTTTCACTTAATGAGTTGTCTCAAATGCTTGCAATTTCTAGTATTACCCCCGGACCTGTGGGCTTGAATGTGGCGACTTTTGCAGGCTTTAAGACTGCAGGTTTTCTTGGTTCTCTGTGTGCAACAATGTCAATTATGTTGCCATCATTCATCTTTGTTGTAATTATTTCAAAAATGCTTAAAAAATTCAAAGATAGTCCTATATTGACTTCTGTTATGTACGCTCTGCGTCCTGCAACTGCTGCAATGCTTGCTGCGGTTGCATTTAGATTGTTTTTTGAATCTGTTGTAAAATTCCATTCTCTGTCGGATTTTTATTTTAAAAACATTGATATAAAGGCACTTTTGCTGCTTTTTGTTTTGTTTATAATTAGTTTGAAAATCAAAAAAGACCCGTTGATTTTTCTTGCACTGGGCGCAATTGCAGGGCTTTTGTTGCATTTTAATCATATTTTATTTATTATTCCGCATGCGTAATTGACATTTTTTTTGCAAAAAAATATACTTGTGTAATAGGGTGTATGGGAAATTATGAAATCTATTATTGTTGATAAAAGTAAATGTGTACATTGTTCTCTTTGTATTAGTGATTGTGTATCGGGATGTATAAGTTTTGATGATGAAAATTTTCCCAAAATGAGTGACGAGAAAAGATGTATTTCTTGTCAGCATTGTCTTGCAATCTGTCCGACAGGTGCACTTTCTTTTGCTGATAAGAATCCTCAAAATTCTAAACAGACAAACTATGATGATATTTTAGGGCTGATACAGTCAAGAAGAAGCGTAAGACAATATGAAAATGAAGAAGTTTCTTGCGAAACAATAAAAAAATTAAAAGAAATGCTAAATTATGTGCCTACAGGATGCAACAATCATTCACTTCATTTCTCGGTTGTCGAGAAAAAAGCGGCCATGGATATAATAAGAGATAAAGTTAATGAAATGGTTTTAAAAACAATGTCATACAAGTTGCTCTCCCCTGTTATGAATAAGTTTTCAAGATATAAAAACGCTTTTTTAAATGGCGAAGATGTAATTTTTAGAGGTGCGCCTCACATGATTGTGGCTTCTTCCCCTATTAGTGCACCATGCGCAAATGTCGACCCTGTTATTGCGCTTAGTTATTTTGAACTTTATGCGCAACATTTGGGCCTTGGTACCTGTTGGTGCGGATTTGCTCAGGCTTGTTTAAAATTTTTTCCTGAAGTTTGTGAAATGCTTGAAATTCCGTCGGGTTATAAACCTGTATACGTAATGCTTTTCGGCATTCCAAAGGTTAAGTATCAAAGAATAATTCAGCCTGAAACATATTCAATTTCGGAAATTAAAGAAATTCGCAAAAAAGACTCTTGTATTTTTTGTAAAATTAAGAGGTTTGTTACGAATTTTCTACGATAAAAATAAGGTGTATCAATTATTTTGCTTATATTTTTAGAAATGTTTAATATTGTAAATATATTATATAAGATTACTTGAAACTTGAGAGCAATAGAGATAAAATAATTTTCCCCAAGGTAATATAACATCACAAGAAAGTTAGGTAAAAATGAGAGTAAACCCATTAACAAATTACGGTTTTAACCCGCAAAAACAAATTAGTTTCGGTATTATTGAAGATAAAGGTGCCGAAGAAATAATACAAGCAAATGCACCTTCGGAATTTACTTTTCCGATTTTGAATTCGTCAAAGTTTTTTATATTTTCATCGGAAGGTCAAAAGTTAAAAGTAAGACTTGATGAAAAATTTTTACTTGAAAGAACAGTGCCGCGCTTGCTTCACAAGCTAAAAAATGATGAAACATTAAATTTTGAAAACCCTGTAGAAACATTGCGTAACTTTGAAGACACCGCTTATACGCTTATGGATTATGAAGATACAAGCAAACCTTCTTTAGGAGAAGTACTTGCCAGAGCTCAACAAATTGAAGAAGTAGTGTCTTCTCCTGAATTGGAGGAATTACGTTTTCAATTGCGTCAAGAAGAAAGAGAACGTGAAGAACTTGAAAACTGGAACAGATGTATGAATGACCTTGCTTTCTAAGTTTTGAATATTTTGTAACCTTATGTTAAGTTTTAAAAATTTTTAAGCAATTTTAAATGTTCATTGCGTTTATGTTTTTGGCAAATTAATTTGTATAAGACATAGCAATGAAAACATCATCATTACAACAAAATTTTTCAAATGTAAATTTCGGGGGAAAAACCCCCGATATTGAGCATCTTAAAAAAATAAAAAAATTTGTTAACTGTTCTGTTAATGCACTTGCGGATAATTTAACCAAAGAGGTTAAAGCAAAAGCGCCGGATGCCGTTGAAATGGTAGAAGGGCTTGAGCTGCCTAAAAAAACAGGATTTTTCAGGAATGCAATCGAGGGCATAAGAGATTTATTTGAATTGCCTTTTGATTTAATGGAAGATTTAGCTTCAAGGTTTTCAAATTCAAGATTTTATAATTCTGAGATACTTCAAAAATATAGAGATCACGCTTTAAAAGAAAATCAACTTAAGGCGCTTCAGGGCTTGTATGAAGATGGGGCAAGATTTATTAGCGAAGTTCCGGAAAATGTGCTTTCAAAAATAAAATCCCAAAAAGGTGTTTGTGATGGTGCTTGCAAATCTGTTTGCGATGATATTGGCGATAAGTTTGATGATTTGCTAAACAAATCCATGGCTTTTGATAAAGCAACTTATGATACCAAGAAAGAACGTTTTATTACAAGACTTGTATCAGGTTTTACTGCAGCAGCATTTTTAGGCAATGATTTTTTCAACAGTGCAAAATTAAAAGGCAAAACTGATGAGGAGGCAAAAAAATCTCAACTTTTAAAACAGGGACAGGAAGTAAAAGAAAATATTCTGGAAGGCTTAATGCAATTTGGTCTGCTCTCCTGTTTTTCAGGTTTTGTAAATTCAAATCTCTGGGCTTCTGCGCTTTTTGGAACTGCCATAAGTTTGGTTTCAAGAATAATTTCAAGAAAAAGCTCAGGTATGCGATTAACCAGAATGGATGCACCTGAGTATTCAATAAAAGAGTTCCAAAAATCGGTAAAAAACAATGAGGAATACAAAACGCAAAGCGAGATGAATAAAGAAGCCAAAAAGCCAATTCTTTCGCTTAAAAATATTCTATTGTTTTGTGCCGGCTCAATTGTGGCAGGTTTTACTTTAAGGGCGTTAAAACTGCACACAGACATAGGCAGGAAAATAAGTAATTTGTTTACTGGTTATATAAATAAAATTGATAATCAGTCGTTGCAAAAGGTTATTGCAACAAGTGAAGAACTCGAAGAACTCAGCAAGATACTATTTAATTGCGGCGAGAATAAATTGTCACAAAAAATAAGGAATAAATTTGCTTTGCAAGATAATTTATTTTTGGGTAAAACTCCAAAAACAACCAAAATATTCGGTTTAATTGAAGTCCCTGTTTCGGAACTAAAAAAACTTCCTTTGGCACCTTTTAGAATTTTTAAGGAAATTTTTTCATATCCTTATAAAATAGCTAAAAATCTGGCAAGTGCGACAGGTTTAATAAAAAATGGTGAAAAAACGGATTTGTTAAGCCCGCAGGAAGCAATAAAACGTATTAAAAAGATGAAGTCAGTTAATTTTGTTGAAGATATTAAAATTACCAAGCCTATCAAAAGTTCTGAATTAAAAGAACTGCTCAGCGATCCTTATGGTATTAAAAATTTATATTTAAGATATAAACAATATAAAAGCAAATATGGCGCTAATCCGGAAAAACTAAATGAAGAATTTGGTAAATATGTGAACAAAATGCGACTTGCCTCTTTAAATAATAAAACAGTTTCAAAAGTCGATAATTCAAAAATTGCCATAATCGCGCAAACCACAGGTACTCTATCAGGCATGTGGTTTAACATGAATGATGAATATAATGCTGCTATCAAGAATGGTGATAACAAACAAGAGGCACAAATTGCCGCAAGAAAAAGAGGTTTAAATAAATTTGCAAGAATGTCTTCGCAGGTAGCTATATCAGGCGCATTAAACAGTTTATTTAAACGCCAATATCAAGGTTCAATGATTGGCGCAGGGCTTATTGTTGCGCTAAGTACGCTTTTGACAGATATTGTTTCGCGCCAGATGACTGCAATGCCGACTAAGAAAATGAACAAGGAAGAACTTGAAAAATACCAAAAAGACCATAAAGAAGGTTTTATGTCTTGGTATTATAATTTAATTGATAAATTGGCAAGGTAGGTTATTTGTTGCAAATAAAATATTTGTTCAAAATAAAATGCCCGTCCTTGCTAATGTGCAAACCGTTATTGCAAATTGTCTGGGTTTAACAAGGCATTGTCTTGCTTTTTTCAGGCGGAACAGAAAGCACCTTTTGTATTTATGCAAGGAGTTAGATGTTCTTGCTGTTACCCCTTGTTTAAAGTTAAAAAATATTTGATAAGCAACACTTTTAGTGTTTTTGAGAAATGTCATTCTGCACTAATGCAGAAAAGCTTTTTATATTAAATTTATTTACCGTAATATCTTGTTTATTGTAATATAGAGTCCATATTAAATATGACATTGTTAAGTCGTAAAGACGATTATTATTTTCACTTATATTTTTCTCTTTCATGTATAATCGAATTTTATATATAATATCTTCAACGGTTTCTTTTTTACTGTAAAAATTATTTTTCCCAATATCTGATTTCTGAAATGTTACATATATATCTGATTTTGGAGAAAAATTTGCCCAACTTTTATTAAAAGGGCTTCCATAGGTGTTATAAATGCTTGTATCTATTAGTTTAAATCCTAAATCTCTGCATTTTAATATAACAGCTTTCCATATTTCCGAATTTTTATTTTGGAAACATAAAGTAAAATATTTATTTGGTTTTAGTGCATTATATATATTTTCAAGAGATTTAGACAACAATTCATTAAACTCTTGTATACCTTTATTTTGCACTGGATTTATTATAATTTCTTCCTTTGTATCGTAGGATTTATTTATCCATGCATTCCAAATATATGAAAGCTCTGAATATTGAATTGCATCACCATAAGGAGGGTCTGTAAAGAAATAATCAATGCTGTTTTCTTCAATATTATCTAAAGCTGACACGTTATTAATAGACCAAGAGCCATAATTTATGTCATGTGCTTTTTTTTCCAGTTCCCTCTTTAATTGTTGTTTTTTTGCTTTTATTATATTTTTAATTCTATCTTCAAATCTGAACCATACATTTTCTTCAATATAATCATCAGGCACCCAATAGTTATTTACGCCCAAGGGTCTTACATTTTCACTTTTTAGTTTGCTTACATGCAAGACAGTATTTGTAAAGGCAAGTAAAAATAATTCTTTATTTTTACCCTTTAATTTTTGTATTTCATCATATAATACGGATAATGCATATAAATTTCTCTTGGTGTACATATCGGTTATTAAAGATATGCCTTTATAACTAAATCTATCTTTATAAAACTTTTTTGGAAAACTTTTGTTTGGAACCCATTTTTCTATATTTAGTGCGTTATAATTTTGTAAATCTTGTGCTTCCTCCTTTGTCAATTTATGCTTTATACCTTTTGATTTACAATTATCACAATATAACATTCCTGAGTATTGATTTTTAAATTTGGGGCCTATATTAATGTATTTATAGTATAAATAATGACCACACTCCGGACAAAGATATTTGGTAAGATACAAATTCATAATTTTTTCTTTGCAAGTGCAGGTTATTTTTTCTAAATCTTTTGCAAGATTTTCAAAATCAATATTATTTAATAATGTGCCCTTTGAAATTTGTATTGCAGCCGGATTAAGGTCGCGCCCGATAAAGTTTCTATTGTTGATTACTGCTTCTAATCCGGTACAACCGCTACCACAAAAAGGATCCATTACAGTATCGTCTATATTTGAATATTCGTTGATATATTTTTCTACAATATACCATGGTTTTCTTGCCCAATATTTATGGATTTTGTATATTTGTGAGTACTCTTTCTGATAATTTTCATCAGAATATAAACCATTTATTATTTTATCCAGTATTTCCTTCATTGTTCTTTCCTTAAGATAAGGCAATAATGGTGCAAGATATTGCTTGCCCATGAATTCGGATATCCGTATGGTGATAAACCAATTTTATCTTGAATCCATATTTTTTCATCCTTTAATACATATTTTTCTCCGAGAATTTTTGCCATATCCCAAGCCAATGGGTACATTTTTCCGCCCTTCTTAACATTTTTTACGATAATGGTAATGTAAGATCCATCCGCAAGAATATCATAAAGTTTGAAATAAACTGAACAGACTTCTTTAAGGAATACTTCATAATTATCAATATTTCCTAAATCGGATTCTGCATTAGAATAATAAACATCCAAGCCTTTTTCTTCTCGTTCTTTTTTAAAACCGTCAGTACTTCTATTTAAAACATTCCAATATGGAGGAGATGATATTGAATAATTAATAACCGGAAGTTTTATTTTATCAATATTTCTACAATCATCATTAAATATATTATTTTTAAATTCAGGTGTTCTTTTAATAATAATATCAAAGTATTTTTTGTTTAATTCAATGCCATACCCAATTCTTTTGGTACGTTTGCAAGCAACCAAAGTACTTCCGATGCCGGCAAACGGGTCTAAAACGGTATCTCCCTCTTTTGTAAAATATTTTACAAAATCTGAAATCATAGTAGGAGAAAATGTAGCCGGATGAGTTTGGGTATCTTTTGTAACCGCGCGTTCTTCTTGTAAATCACTATGCAATGCATTAAAAATAAACCAACTGCAAGTAAACTTTGTCCATTCTTTTCCTGTCAAATCATTTATTTTATTTCTTAAATCGTAAGCCCCGTCATTTGCGTTAAGGATAATTGCTTGAGCTTTTTCTACAAGTCCGGCAGGCTGATACAATTTTACCTCTTGCCAATTTTCTTTATATAGCTTAGGAATTTTATCAATACTTGTCATATAAATGTTGTTTAAAATTTCTTTTGCCTTCTTTTGTTTATTTTTATCCGGATGCGGCATAATTTTTCTGGAAGTATCTTTATAATAAAAATATTGCTGCTCTGACATCAATTCTCCTTTGTATTTGTAGTCTAGCATTACACTAGAAACATAGCAAGTTATTGAAATATCTTCATTTAACTTTTGCTGCCATGGTTTATATTTGATGATTTATGCCTGTAATCGCATTATATTTTTAATTTAATACTCCCATTAATTAAACCGCTTTTTATGATATTCATGCATTCTTTGAAAATTGTCGAAACTTTTCCTTTCATTGGTAAATCTGAAATTGAAACTAATTTTTCTATAACTTCCGGAGGGACGTTTTCTAAATCATCACGAGTTACATAAAAGACATTATCCTCATGCCTTAATAAATGCCATTCTTTATCATTGGTTTTATGTTTATCAAGATAAGCGACTTCGTCTGAATTCATTCTGGGACACAAGTAATAAACTTTCTTGCCATAAAATAAATATTTAGATAAGTACATTTCCCCTACAGCAATGTGTCCTGCTCTTTGAGAACCTTCTGTGTAATTGCGCTTCATTCTTCCCGTATATTTAATAATATAATTATCTTTTAATATCGTCGAACGCTTATCTGCAAATATATCCCAATTATATTTATATTGTTTAAACTTATTTTCATACCAAAAATTATGCATTTCTTCTGTATAATTTCTTAGATATTTATTAACCTGCTCTGAAGTACGACCATATTTTACAATAAGTTCCAGAATATCATTGACAATATTTAAATCTTGGGTAATTAAATATGCACCATCTTTTGATTCACGTATAGTTGCATTATAGGCCATTTCATATAAATCAGGCTGAATAATGCTATTACCTTTTCTTAAATAATATATTCCAATATAACCATTTTTTACTGCACCTAATGCATGGTGAAATCTTTGATATTGCGCATTTCCTGTACTGCCTCTATTTAATGCATCGGTTCCTTCAAGACCTATTAGCGGTATTTCAACAATATTACCGTTAACTTCCTTTTTCTCAAGCCAACAGGCATCACAAGAGCCATAATTAACACCATTATATGAAAAAGTAAGTCCGCCTTCTTCAACCAGTCTTTGATCTTCATTACTGCTATCCGGAAATATTCTTATAGTGATACCCTCAAATCTTTTGATTTTATCTTTAATTTCATTTTTTATAATTTGATCACTGGACATTCCTGAAGACATTTTTAATCACACTCCTTTATTGCAGAAATAATCTCTTTTATAGATAAATTATTTGCAACTTTTATTATTTTCTCTTGGTTATATTTACCTTTAGGTTCAATCTTATTGATAAAATCAGCTAACTTTTCGTTTTTAAAGTTTGATAAGATATATAATTTTAAATAATTGGTAAACCAGTTTATATATTTCGCATGATTAAACCTTGTTTTACTGCTTTTATAAACCTTTTTGGGTTCTTTTAAGGTAACTATAAAATTTTCGTCAATGTTAAACATTCCAAAATAGTCTTTAGTCGGATAAGGTTTACTTGGGTGTATCTCGTATCCTTTACAAAACAATCCTGTTTTTAAATATTTTTCTAGCTGAGAAGCCATTATTGTGGTTGCTGTCTTTGCTTCGCCAACAATAATATTTTCAATATTCAGGTTATCTGTAATTAAATAATTTCCCGTGATTTTCAGCAATGCCAGTTCAATAAGATGAAATCCTTTGTTACCGGAATTTTTATAACCTCCAAAATCGGGTGTTCCTATTGAATGCATTAATGGAATTTGATTTTCAACAATATAACCTCGTTTTTTAAAAAATTCGCAAGCTAAATATTCAAGAAAACATTCCATCCCTTTTCCTTTTTTCCAACCTTCTATTCTAAAAATAATAAAATCTGTCGGTGTCAATTCGTTTTCAGTAAGTATACGATAAATCTTTTCTATTTCGCTATTAAAATCTTTTTCGTTATTGCATTCGCAAAGCAATACATACTTATCACCATTAAATAAATATGATTTTAAATCTTTTAATTCGCAGGGAGAATAATAAAGATTGTGCCTATCAAAGATTCCTGTTACAAAATTATATTGAAATGCTTCTCTTAATATTTTGGTGGTTCCCTTGGGGGTAAATGGGTAATGTGGGTCATCCAAATATCCTGCGCCTGTTACATTACAGAATAAAAAGGCTTCTATTGGTGGCATAACAATAGCTTTTCCAACAATTGTGTCAATAATTTTAAATTGAAAATTTTTTAAAAATATTTCAAAAATATTTTCCCTGTTTAATTCCATTGTATCAATTTTTATCCCATATATTTGTTTCCAAGAAAAGATTAGTTGTCCCTAGCCTTTTATATATTACTTTAAATATAAGAAATTCTACCATAAACACTTAAAGCTATTTGGAAATAAAATAGTAATTTTTAAATTTTTAGTTAGTATCAAAATCCTATTGATAATTTGGGGTATCTCAATTTGTAAGCAAAAATAAAATTGCACTTTTTGCACTAAAATTCTGTCACCCTGAACTTGTTTCAGGGTCTGCTATCATTACAAAGCTTATTTTCATCCAGTGCAAAAGAGTTCAAGAAAGCGGATTTTCGGTAGGGCGATGCGAGGCTTGATGAGCAAGCCCGTAAGGTGTCGGGAAGCTGAGTATAAATAAACTATCATAATAATATTTAAAACACAATAAGATAAAATTAATCAAATAACTTTAAGCATTTATCTTGAATATCTAAGGCAATATCTTTGGCAGTCTTTCCCTTAAGCCCTATATTTTTTGCAACCGCTAAAATATCATCTAAATCAGGATTTTTTCCTTCTCCATTAATTGTTGTTGCGTGTTCCCCATTAAATGAATAACTGTAAGTTAAATCATACGCAGGAGATAAATACCATTCTTTTTTTGTATCATCATAAAGAAAAGAAAAATTCTTTGAATGGTCATCTCTATTGTGTGCAAACACATTAAAGCACATTAGCTTGAATAATTGCTCAATGTCCTGATAATTTCTTGTTAATTCAAGTGTTAATTTCATCAATGTATTGTAATCAAGGTTAGGAAGTCTGTGACTTGTCTCTAACAGACCGCTTGCGGATACCATATGAACTTTTTTACCGTTTTTGCGGTCAAACCTTTTTATCCCAAAATATCCTGAACAAATTTTGGATGGGAAAAGTCTTGTTTCTGTCATATTTATTCCGCAATCTTTTGCACATAAGGAATATTGATACTCTTTTTCCCCGATATTTTTAGGATCAGATGAAGAAGGAAACTTGATAATCCAGTCCTCATTGCCAACAGATGTCAAAATCTTTGGTCTTGCCCCACCTGATGAGCCGCCTAAGATAAAAAGTTCATCCAAATTATCCGAATTTTGCGATTCAAATATTTTTGAACACTCTTGCGCAAGAATATCGTAATCTGCGATACTATT
Source organism: uncultured bacterium (assembly GCA_949298805.1). Taxonomy (GTDB): domain Bacteria; phylum Cyanobacteriota; class Vampirovibrionia; order Gastranaerophilales; family Gastranaerophilaceae; genus Galligastranaerophilus. The sequence goes on along the minus strand of CASFXY010000010.1, from coordinate 1,000 downwards.
TTCTGCTTCAAATCTATGTTCCGGCTTATAAGTCAAAGCCCCCATCCCGCTTTCTTGGACAACAGCAAGACGATTGAGATTATCAATTTCAGCAGGATTAATTTTGTTTTTCAAAAATAACCTATCAACAAGCAATCGCCCCCAACCATCAGGCAAACTGTCGTTAAAAACTCCGAATAAACCTCCAAACGGATCGTATTTTGGGATAAAAACTTTCTTGATAAGCGGCAAACTAAAAGGTGAAATACTAAATCCATTATTTAACCAATCTGAGTCATATTCAAAAGCAACAACTCTTTCTTGCGTTTTTGCAAGAGTGCCAACTAAAATATCATTATAAAAAACTTTTAAATATTTATAGTTATCCATTTATAACCTCATCAATTGAGTTGTAATTTTTTTGCATGAATAAATTTTCCAAATCCCTCTCTAAATTAAGAGCGATTAAGATTTTTATAAAAGAATTCAGAGAAATTTCATGCTTGGATTCAAATCTTTTAATGGAACCAAGACTAACACCTGATTTAGAAGCAAGTTGAGCTTGAGAAATTTTAAGCTTTTTTCTATGCTGCTTAATTTTCTCAACCAATTCATGCGCTATATCATTAGGAGTTTTAGGATTAAAGAAAAAACTATCCATAGCTAATATATTATACTATTTTTATTAAAAAGTCAATATTTAGATAATATATTATCCAGCATTTAATAAAAGCGAAAAATACAACAAAATGAAGTTGTGTTGTATTTTTTTGTAAGTGTATGTGCAGGTAGGGGTAAATGGATTTTTGCAGGTGGTAGTTTTTGAATGCTATTTAAACACTATTTAAACAGCGTTTAAATAGTGTTTAAATTTTGTGTCATTAGAATTTACTTTTTATGAGGAAGGAGCAATCATCATCTGTGATTAGACGAGTTTAAAAATGAATGTAGTACAACCTATAAAAAAGATAGAAGATATTCAAAAGATTAAAAAATATTTGGCAAAAAAGCCAAGAGATGC
>CASFXY010000009.1 GCA_949298805.1 uncultured bacterium | reverse complement strand
CGGACATTACAATTTTTCCGCCAATATTATTTTTAATTATGTTATCGGGAATTGTATAGTTTTTAAAGTAAGGGGCGCCGCCGCCTCCGCCGCCCCCGTTTGAGTTATATGTATCTGAAGTTTTCTCCAGCACACAGCGGGCCGAAAAGGCGAGGGAAGGAACGCGAGAAATCTGGTCGAACGTACCGCTACCCAAGTAGTAGCTATAGTAGCCACTTCCGCGAGGCGTAACAGACAAGACGTCGCTCGGGTAGCAGTAACCATCGTTGTTCCATTGTAAGCAAGAGCTGTGCAAGATGCATTTGCCGCATACCAAGTGCATACTGTTCTATTACATCCGCTGTAACTTGTTCCTGATGAATCACATTTGCCTGATGGTGATGTTTGACCTTGCCAGCAGCATGAATTTGCAGAACAGTTAGTTCCTGCACTAACTCTTGTAACACTTGATGCAATACCTCCGTTTGTAGCTGATGGAATATCACCTACATTATACTTTGTAACACATGCTGTATTACCACCGTTTTGTGAAGCAGTTAAGAATTTTGCATCATAAGGGTCACAATCCGCTTGCGATTGAGGTCCGCTTGATATTTCCTCCCAAGCACCGCCTCCACCGCCTCCACCTCCGCCTGTGAGGTAGGTAACAACAACATTTTGCATGCCGTTTATAATTGATATTGTTTTTTGGGAGGATGATGTTTGAGATGCGCTGTTTCCTGTTATGACCTCAGGATTAGTTGCACCACCGCCACCACCACCGCCTGAAACCATAACGGCATTAATAAATTTAACACCTTTTGGTACTTTAAAATTACAAGTTTTAACGTTTCCTGAAGTTGTACATCCTGTGGTTGAAGATGTAAAGTCAAACAGAGCACTGCCGTATTTTGTGGTTGAGCTTGAGATAGTTGCAGCGCCAGAGTCTTTTTTTCTTACTACGGGTGCCAGAACAACCATTATAACGGATGATATCAAAAGAATTACAAGCAATTCGGCAAGAGTTAAGCCGAGCAATTTTTTTTGCGAGATACGTGCACTTTTAGCACGCATTTTCGCGAGGTGCTCTTTGGGAAGCATATTTTCGTATCTCCTAAATAAACAATTCTACATTTAACAATATAGCACAGCTTTTTTAAAAATGTAAAATGTTTAAGGAAATTAGAGGAGTTATTTAATAATTTTTACATTAAAATCAGCTTCAAGTGAATCTAAAATATGAGGGTTTACAATTGATGATGAACAGTTTACAAGGTATATATTTTCAAGCTGCATAAAAAGAATTGATAAAAGAGTATTTATGCCGCTTATTGAGCATGATGTAAAGAATAAATCCGTTTTTATGTTAAGTTCTTTACATTTTTTAAGAGTGAAAATTAGAAGGTCGGTTTCTATAGGGCAATCCAGATTTATGACTTTTTTGCCGTTGAAATCTTGAATATCGTCTGCATTTGAATTTTCACCGACTATTATTACAACACTTGAATTTTTAAGCTCGTTAAGTGCATTTTCTATATTTTTAAAATTGTGTGGAATTTCAAAGTATTTTTTGTTTTGAGATTTTTCATAGCCTTCAAGGTTTAGTGCGGATTGGATAAGAGGTTCGTAATCATCGTTTTTTATTTTAAATACACGGTTTGGGGCGATAATTTTATTTGAATAGACAGTGCCGCGTAAAAGATTGTCAATTTTCTGGCTAAAGTTTTGAGTAAGCAAAATTGCCCCCGGGAAATTTGAAAAATCTATTTGCGGATTTTGCGTGCCCAGATGTCCTTTTAAATTTTTATATTTTTTAAATTTCGGGTAAGTGTGCGCAATAAACATAAGAGCATTTGTGTATACATTAATTTCTCTGCTGCCTATTGTTTCAAGAAGTTTTTCAAGTTCAAACATATCGGGCCCGCTTACAAGAATTGCTTTTCCCTGCTGTGCAGTTGTAAGAACTTTTGCGGATTCTCTTTTTCCGTAGCGTTTTTCATAAAATTGGTTTGTTTGTTCTTGAATTTCAAAGCCTGTTTTTGAGAATTCGAGAATTCGTCTTTTTAGTTTTTCACAGCGGGTTGTAAGAGTATTTGTAAGAGAAAAAAATCTTATTACTTCAAAATCGAAATCCGAGGTATCGCATTTAACTTTTTTTAAGAGCTGCAGTACAATTGCGCTTGTTTTGGCAAAAATTGTTATAAGTTCAAGCAGGCGCTGCTTTTCGTTATTTACTCCGCGATATTTATTTTGTAATTTTTCTTCTCCGATTTTTATCATTGCGTTGAGGTTTGAATTTTCGCAAAAATCAAAATCGGTATCTATTAATTCGCAGGATTGGTGATTTTGTTTGCAGGTATCCACGTATCTTTGTTTTACTGTTTTTTTGTCTTGGCAAAGTTGTTTTAAAAAATTCACAAAATCATCTTTGTCAAAACTTGTGTTTAGCATGATTATAGAAAGACCTTTTATGAGGTTTTCTTCTATTTTTTTATTTATTTGTCCTAAGTCGCGTAATTTAAGAATGTAAAAACTTGTTTCGCGAATCTGAGAAAGCAGAAGTTCTTCTATCGCGCTTACTGTCGGGTCAATCGAACAAATGCCCATGCTTTGGCAATTTGATTTATCGGATAAGTTTTTTAAAAATTCATACATAATGTTTTAAGTTTATATGCAGGAAAAATTTTTGTTATCCGATGAAAGAGTAATTGCGCTATAGACCTTTGTGCTATTTTCTGCCAAGAGCATCAAGGTATAGAAGTTTGTATTTTATTGCGCTGTCTTGCCAAGTGAATTTTGATTTTATTGCGTTTTCAATTATTTTATTAAATTCGTCGCGCCTGTCTATATATGTCCAAATTGCATTTTTAATTTCATCTACCATTGAGCGGGCATCGTAAGTTAAGAATTTAAAACCGTTAGCATGCTCATTAGGGTAGGAAATAACAGTGTCATCTAAGCCACCTACTGCGCGAACAATCGGAACGGTACCGTATTTCATTGCTATCATTTGCGAAATGCCGCATGGTTCAAACAGTGAAGGCATTAAGAACATATCTGCGCCTTTATAAATTGTTTCTGACAGTTCAGGTTTAAAGTCAATCCAAGCGCGCATATTGGGGGAATTATTTGAAGCCCAGATGAGCATATTTTCAAAACCGTATTCGCCGGTGCCTAAAAATACAAAATCGGCAGGTTGATTCATAAGGTCGAATTTTGCAAAGTCAACAAGGGAAAGACCTTTTTGATATACGAGTCTTGAAATCATTGCAATAAGAGGTCTGTTTGGGTTTTGAGGCAAGCCGAACATTTTTTGAACTTGCGCTTTAAATTCGGGTTTTAATTTTGGGTTAAAGTCCTTTTTATCGTAGTCTGTGCCGTTTAGTATACCGCAAAGTTTGTATGTTTGACCTCTTAGGGTGTAATCCATACCTTCACCAAATTCAGAGCCCAGAATTTCTTGAGCATAGCGCGGGGAAACTGTGACTATTTTATCAGAGCAGTATATCGCGCCTTTTACCCAGTTTACACGACCGTAATGCTCTACGCATTGATCGTTGTATACGCAATCCCAGCGCATGTTTGCAAAATCTATAATTGATTTGTCGCATGAACCTTGATATGCAAGGTTGTGTATCGCGAAAACGGTTTTGGTATTTTTATAAAATTCGTCGAATTTATAATTGTGTTTTATGTAAACAGGAATCATTGCCGTGTGCCAATCGTTTGCCTGAATTATATCGGGGCGGAAATTAAGCAATTTTGCATATTCAAGAACAGCAAGAGAAAAAGCAACATAGCGCTGCTGTTCATACATTTCATCTACCCATTGAGGATACACGACATTAAAACAGGAAAAATATTTTGGATTGTCTATAAAAAATACGTTAATATTTTTTGATTTTGGTAATTTGCACATTTTAAGTTTAAATACATGGCGAGTATGACCCATATCAATTTGCAATTGAGAGTTTTCAAGTTCTTTTATGCCCCATTTTTCTTGGTCTATAGAACCGTAAAGCGGAGTAAAAATTGCAACTTCACAGTTTTCTTTTTCAAGATAAGGAGGCAATTCGCCAACAACATCAGCCAGTCCTCCAACTTTTGAAAAAGGTGCGACTTCCGCACTTGCAAAAAGTACCTTAAGTTTTTTTTCAGTCATAATTCTATCCTTATATTTCGTTTGATAATATTTGTAGGGTTTGTCTTAATATTTCTTGCGAGTCGTCTTTTTGGGCTTTATTTGCGCTTATTTCAAGGGCATTTTGATATTCGCTTTGAGTGTAGCCAAGAGATTGTAATACTGTTTGTACCTCAAGAATTGTGTCTTTTGAAATTTTATTTGTATTTATTTTGCCCGCAGTAACTTCCGAGGTAACATTTAGACTTGTTAGTTTGTCTTTAAGTTCCAAAATTATTTTTTGTGCCATTTTTGGACCGACACCTTTTGTTCGCGAAATTAGTTTATAGTCTTCGCTGATAACTGCGCCGATGAGTTCAGAGCCTGAAAATTCATCTAAAAGACAAAGGGCAACTTTTGTTCCTATGCCTGAAACGGATGTTAAAATGTCAAAAATAGTTCTGTCTTCTCTGTGATAAAATCCGCAAAGTAGCATTGAATCTTCTTTATGGATTAATTTAGTGTAAATTTTAATTTCTTTATTTACATCGCCTAAGATATTTAGGGTTCTTGGGTTGCAAAGGATTGAGTAACCTATGCCGTTGTTTTCAATAACAGCATAGGGGTAATTTTTTGATATTAAAATTCCTTTAATATAATCAAACACAAAGATTTTTCCCCAGTTTTTTAAGAGTCTTAATGTCTTCTTCAGGTGTTATGCCTATTGTTGTAAGATAATTGCCTATTAAAATTCCTTCTATACAGTTTTCGACGGCAAGTTCCATGTTTTCTTTTGTCAGGCGAGCTTTTCTGCCTCCTGCAAACCTTACAATAGAATTCGGATTTGCGATTTTAAATATTGCCGCTGTTCTTAAGATATTTTCTTCGTCGATTTTGTCCCCATAGTTTTCAAAAGGAGTTCCTTTAATTGGGGTTAAAATGTTGAATGGGATTGATTCGGGTTGAATTTGTGATAATTCAAGTGCCATTTCAACCCTTTGTTCTATAGTTTCGCCCATACCTATAATAACACCGCAACAAAGTTCAATTCCTGCTTCTTTTACTTTTTTTATTGTATCCAGCCTGTCATCATAAGTGTGAGTGTGTGTGATTGAATTATGGTAAGAACGACAAGTGTTTATATTGTGATGAAATCTTACAAGTCCTGCTTCTTTGAGCATTTGCGCCTGTCCGTCTTTCAAAAGACCTATTGATGCACAACTTTTAAGACCTAATTTATTAATTTCTTTAATCATTTCGCAAAACCTTGGCATATCTTTATCCAAAGGTCCTCTGCCTGATGTTACAATTGCAAAGCGTGTTGCCCCGTTAGCTTTTGCTTCTTTTGCAACTTTTATAACTTTTGATGTTTCAACAAGCGGGTGGGTGGGAATATTTGTCATGTAATATGAGCTTTGAGCGCAATATTTGCAACCTTCTGAACATTTACCGGTTCTTGCGCTTATAAGTGAGCAAAATTCAACTTCATTCTTGGTATTTTCTTTTGCAATAGCAAGAAGTTTGCCTAGCTCTAAAGAATATAATTCCAAAAGTGTTTGTTTATCCATAAAATTATTATACAATAAAAATATGTTCAAGATAAATTTATTGAATAATTGGGCAAAATATTATAATAGTGCGCTGGATTTCTACAAAAAGAAGAATTACAAGCGCGCACTTGAGCTTTTTGAACAGGCAAAAAAACTGGAACCTAAAAATTACAAGATACCTTATAATATGGCACTTTGCTATCAAAATTTAGGTGAAGATATTACTGCGCTTGCTTTTTATAAAGTTGCACATAAACTTTACCCCCAAGATTTGGATACAATATATAATATGGGCTGTATTTATTTTGCAAAAAATTCAATAGATAATGCCATAGAGCTTTTTAAAGACGTTATAGAGGCGGATAAAAAAAATTATGATGCATATTATGCCCTTTCCATTTGCTATGCAAGTCTTGCACAGTGGGAAAATTCCCAAAAATATTGCGAAGATGCACTAAAACTGCAAGAGCGCTCTCATCGGGCGAATAATCAAATGGGACTTATATTTTACTCTGTTGAAGATTGGGAAAGCGCGATTAAATATTTTAAAAAAGCAATTAAGCTAAATCCTACGCAATTTCCAAAATATTATTCAAATTTGGCGCTGACTTATGATAAAACAGGAAAAAAGGATGATGCTCTCAGGATTTACAATAAAATAAAGAAAAAATTTCCTGATTATCAAGGACTTGATTTTATGAAAATGACTTTTGAAATTAAGTCTAAGACTTAATTTTGTTTAAGGAATCTACTATTTTAAGCGCAGCTTTATTATCGCCAAGCATTTTATAACAATATGCAAGATTAATGTAAAAATCCTTCTCGTCTGCTTTTAGCGAAAGGGCTTTTATAAGTTGTTTTTTTGCTTTTGAATATTGCTCATTTGCAATATAGCAACTGGCAAGATTGTAATATGAATAAGGAAAATCCTTATTACATTTTATGCTCATTTCAAAATTCTTTTTCGCAAGTTCGTAAGATTTTTTCTTTAATAGTATGCAACCTATATTATAGTAAGCCTTATAAGGTTTTTTGCTTATGTTTACAGCTTTATTAAAATTTTCTATTGCAATGCTTCTTTGTCCTAAATCATCATATATATTGCCTATTACAACAAAAATATCTTCGTCGCGCCGATTTTGAGGAATGCGCTCTAACATTTCAAGTGCTTCTTTTTTATTATTTGTCGAGTAAAGGGCAAAAGCTTCATTTTTTATATCAAGTATTTCTTTGTCGCTAAAGAGTTCGGCAGAATATGCATTTTGACAAAAAATGAAAATTAATAATATAAGAATCCCACTAACGGATGATTTTAATGTTTTATTTTTTATTAAACTTGTCATATAAACCTTTCCCCCGTTGGAAACATATCTGATAAAATGTTAACATTTATTTAGTTTTGTTTGCAACAAATTTAATTTTTTATTTTTTTTAAAGTACAATTACAGACAAAAAGCAAAGAATACAAGACATGAATAAAATGTTGGAAAAACCTGCCAAAACAACACAATACAGACCATTGCCGAAGATGCAAAGAAGAAGAAAAAGACAAAACAGTGTCGGAAGTTTTTTGCGTTCTTTTTTAGTTACTCTTGTTGTACTTAGTACGGTTGCTGCATTTGCATACAGAACAGATGTTAAAAATGCTTTTTCTGCGTTGGTTGCGGGCTTAACAGGCACAGACAAGGGTAGAGTGGAATTTAACTTACCTTTTTCTCCAAGACGACAAAATATTTTATTTATGGGTGTAGATGTTGCAACAAATGCAGATGATCCTTTTAAAGGAAATCGTTCGGATTCTATGCTTTTGATAAGTATTGCACCTTACGGAAAAGATGTTAATGTAATTTCTATCCCCAGAGATTCAAAAGTCTATATTGCAGATAGAAATAAGCCGGATAAAATTAACCATGCCTTTGCGTACGGGGGACCTGATTTGGCTGTTAAAACGGTTGAAGAAACATTTGGTGTAAGAATAGACCACTATATCGCCTTAAGTAATGAAGGTTTAATTAAATTTATTGATACAATTGGCGGTTTGCCTATATACATAGAAAAAGACATGCATTATCATGACAATACTGCAGGATTACACATAGATTTAACACAAGGTCAACATACTTTAAACGGCGTACAAACAGAGGGTTATCTGAGGTTTAGAAAAGATGCCTTGGGTGATATTGGTAGAATAAGACGTCAGCAATGGTTTTTCAATGCTCTTACGGCAAGATTAAAAGAACCTTCGGTTCTTGTAAAAATACCCGAAGTATTAAAAGTTATGCCTAAATATATTAAAACAGACTTGTCTGTTTATGAGCTTTCTCAGTATGCCGCAATGGTCAAAGCTATTGATATTTCTTCAATTCAAGTTGCAACCCTCCCCGGCACACCTTCTACGAAAGGAATTATAAGTTATTGGATTTTGGATCCGGATAAAACTCAAGAAATTATAAATAAACTTGTGTACAGGGATAAATCTGCACCGTTAAATGAAGCTTTAAATGTGGGAATATTATATACTCCTTCCAAAGAAGCAATAGCAAGAGATTTAAAGGTGCACCTTGAGCAGAATGGCGCAATTGTAAAAATGCAAAATAGAAACAAATTGACTCATGACCACATTGCTGTTCATAATTTGGATGTTTCAGGCGATGTTATAGAATCATTAAAAAAATCTATCCCTGAAATGCAGGAAAAACAAACGGTTTATGATCCTGTAGGTTTCAACAAAGCTGCAAAAGATTTTACAATTATACTTGCAGGCTCGTAAAAGTGTCAAAAATCCTATAATTAGTTGAATTTAGGATACTTAATATTATTCTAATGATTGATTTTATTTCCCCCATACTGTAAGAGAATTTTTATATGTTGTCGAATTTGAATGAAAAATATCTTCTTAAATTTATTTCACGTACGAATGAAGATTTTGGTAAAAATAAATCTTCTTTATTTGAACTTTTAGATTCTTTGGGTGTCAAAATTCCTTTTAGTGAAGAAAATCCGGTATATGATATAATTACTAAATTGGAAAATTGCGGAATTTGTTATGAATAAAAAGAAAATTGATTTTATTGTATATTTGCTTGGCTTTATCCTTGTTTTTGCATTAATTGTTTATGCGGGTAAATTCTATACCATTGGCAAATTTATTATGGGTGTTGAATATAAAACTTTTGATATAAGGCAAAATATTATTTTGCCACATAAGAAAAATAATAATGATATCATAATTATAGCGGTTGATGACCCAAGTTATGAATATATTGTCGAAAAATTTGGTACATGGCCTGTCCCCAGAGGCTTTTGGGCAAAACTTATTAATGGACTTGAAGTTGCTAATCCTAAGTTTATAGCTTTCGATTTGCTTTTTACCAAACGCTTAGATGCTCTTGAAAAAGGTGATTTAGAGCTTGTTCAGGCTGTTAAAAACAATCAAAATGTATACTTGTCAATGAATTTTGATAACTATCCCCCCGAAATAAGAAAACCTCCGGAATTGCCTGATGATTTGAAAATTAATCTTAAAAACGATAATCTGATAAAAAACAGCCCCCTGATTAGTTTTACTAATTGCAGAAATGCAATGGATGAACTTTTGGATGTAACTTCAAATTTCGGATTTATAAATGTTACAAGAGATGACGATGGAATTATAAGATATATTGCTCCTCTTTTTTATTATAAAAATAATTACTATCCAAACCTTACAATGCTTATTGCCCTCAACTATTTAAGTATTAATCCTAATGAAATATTGGTAAAAAATAACAAACTTATTTTGGACAATAATCATCAAATTCCTCTCAATCCCGATGGCAGAGCTATTGTAAATTGGTATGGAAAAGAAGGAACTTTTGAACATATAAGTTTGTGGGAGGTTGATGATGCAATTAACAGTAATAATTTAAAATTTTTGAAAGATAAATTTGAGAATAAAATAATATATATCGGCACTACAGTTACTGCCTTGGCTGATATAAAAAGCACGCCTGTGTCGTTTATGTACCCCGGTGTTGAAACTCATGCTACATTTTTGAACAATATTCTTGATAACAATTTTATCACTCATTTGAGTTTTAAGTCAGATTTAATCATTTCCGCCATTCTTTGTTTTTTGATAGGATTTTGCATTTTGAGAATTAATTCCGTTTTATATTCGGTAATTTCTTCTATTGTAATTGTATTGGCTTATCTTGCAATAACTGTTATTGCGATGGACTTTTTTAATATTTGGCTCGGAATAGTTTTGCCGGTATTGTCTGCAACGCTTATTTTTATTGCTGCCTATATTTTAAAGTATTTGCTTAAATCTAAAGATTATGAACATACTTATAAACTTGCAGTTACGGATGGTTTAACAGAGATGTACAATCATAGGTATTTTCAAGAACAAATGATTATGAATGTACAAAATGTTTCACGTTATGGCGGCTGTTTTTCACTTATTTTGATTGACATTGATTTTTTCAAAAAGTTCAATGATAAACACGGGCATCAAAGCGGGGATGCCGTTTTAAGACAAGTTGCTCAAACGATTAAAAAGAATATTAGAACAAGCGATATTCCATGTCGTTACGGCGGAGAAGAAATGTCTGTAATTCTTACAAACACTGCAAAAGCTGATGCGCTAACAGTTGCAAACAAAGTTTGGAGTGCGGTGCGTGAGCGTAAATTTGAGTTGGCTGATGGCAATTGGGCAAATGTTACAATTAGTGTAGGGGTTGCCTCTATGCCAGATAACGGTGTTAATCCGCAAGAGTTAATTGAATATGCGGATAAGTGCTTGTATAAGTCAAAACAAAACGGGCGCGATCAGGTCGTGGGTGAAATTGATTAAAAGCCGAGCTTTATTTGCGCATAATTTTTATTCGTACTATAATTTTTTCAAAAGAATTTTGAAAGGTTAATTTATGGTTAATTCGGTTGTAATTGTGGGCAGAGTCGGGCAAGATCCCGAAATGAAATATTTTGACAGCGGTAAGGTTCGCACAAGTTTTTCGGTTGCAGTTAATCGTTGGAATCCTCGCACAAAAGAAGAAACAACCGACTGGTTTAATGTAGAGGTTTGGGACAAGCAAGCAGAAATTGTAGGTGAATGGGTAAAAAAGGGCAGACTTGTCGGTGTTGAAGGCAGACTGGCAGTTAATAAATGGCAAACGCCTGATGGGGAAATGGCTGAAAGATACCTTATTCGCGGAACAAATGTACGCCTTATGGGTTCCAAAAAAGACGAGAATTAGAAATGATTTTATCAAGCACAATAGGTATTATTGCCGATGATTTAACAGGCGCTAATGATACGGCATTGCAATTTTTTTTGAAGGGGTCAAATACCGAAATTCTTTTAGCTTATAATGACGAACTTCAAAATCACGTTAATGTCGAAACTTGGGCGATTTCTACCGAAACCAGAAATATAGATAAAAATGATGCGGCAAAAATTGTATATGACATTGCAAATACTTTTAAAGAAAAGCTTAATGTAGAGCATTTTTATAAAAAAATTGATTCTACTTTAAGAGGCAATATTACCTATGAAATCTTTGCAGCACTTGAGGCGACAGGCAAAGATGCCGCTGTAGTTGTTCCGGCTTATGTGCAGGAAGGCAGAATTACAATTGGTGGTTATCAGCTTTTAAAAGGTGTTCCGATTGAAAGAACAGATGCAGCGCGCGATCCGGGCGCGCCTATATACGAATCTTATGTGCCGGATATTTTAAAAAAACCTCTGGGGGATAATGCAAAAAACATGGTTGCCTCAATAGAGCTTAATGTTGTTGCAAAGGGTGCAGGCCCTATTGCTCAAAAATTGAACGAACTTATTGCAAACGGTAAAAAAATTATTGTAGCAGATTGTGTTTCCACGGTAGATTTTGAACAAATTGTTCTGGCAATGCAAAAATCCCCTTATAATATTTTGCCATGCGGTTCTGCAGGGCTTGCGCAAGCGCTGGCACCAATTTGGCTCGGCGATATTAAGACAAATAAAACAACAAAAAAAGTTCCAAGATTACCTAAACTTATTTTGTCAGGTTCTGCTACTACTTTGAGTGCGCTACAGTTGCAAAAATTAGAAAATGAGGATGATTATTCAAATAAGTCTTATTTTTTACGCCTTACTTTAAAAGATATAATTAACGGCATAAGTGACAATGTAATAAGACGCATTTGTGAAAATCTTGTGCAGGATAATATTGTAACAGTCCATGTTTGTGATATTTCAGAAGAAATTAAGACCGATGAGGCAAAAAGCCTTTTGATTGATGAAGGAATTACAAAAGATGCTCTCTCGAATAAAATAACTTGTTATCTGGCTGATTTAGTGCGAGAAATTAAAAAATGCCGCGAATTTATATTAATCACAATAGGCGGAGAAACTTCTCATGCTTGTTTGGAAGCCATAGGGGCAAAATATTTACAAGTTGTTGATGCTATTTTGCCTGCAATTCCTCTGTGTATAGATTCGACTGCGCAGCTTGTTGTTACAAAATCGGGCAATTTGGGAACTACTTCAACGCTCGTTGAGATTATTCAGTATTTAGAACATCATGAAAACATATAAAATTGCAATTACAACAGGTGATACAAAAGGTATAGGTGCTGAAATTACTAAAAAAGCTCTCGATATTTTATCACCTATTAGCACTGAAATTTTAATAATCGGGAAAAAAATTGATGATAATTATGACACAATCGAAATTAATGATGATATAAACGGAGAGTTTTGTTATCGTTCAATTGAAACAGCGGTAAAACTTGCAAAAGATAGAAAAATAGGTGCTATCGTTACCGCGCCTGTTTCAAAATTTGCCTTGCTTGAGGCGGGATATAATTTTTCCGGTCAGACTGAAATTTTACAAAAACTTTTTAATAAAAAAGCGGAAATGCTTTTTATTGCAGGTGATTTCAGGGTTATGCTTTTGAGCAGACACCTTGCACTTAAAGATGTCAAAATAACTCAAAATATGCTTGAAGACAAGGTTTTAAGACTTAATGATTTTTTAGTTACTTACTGTAAAATAACAAAGCCAAAAATTGCACTTTGTGCCCTCAATCCTCATGCCGGCGAAAACGGTATGCTCGGCAGAGAAGAAATTGAAATAATGATTCCTGCTGTCCATAAATTACAAAAAAGGGGAATTGATATTTGCGAGCCAAAGAGTGCCGATGCGCTTTTTGCACATGTTGGAAAAAAATACTTAAATGGCGAAAAACAGGATTATGATGCAGTTATAGCGTGCTACCATGATCAAGGTCTTTGTCCCGTTAAAGCACTTGCCTTTGATAAGACTGTAAATACTACGGTAGGTCTTGATGTAATAAGAACATCTCCTTCATGTGGAACTGCCTATGATATAGCAGGCAAAGGAATTGCGGACCCATGCAGTATGGTGGAGGCGATTAAATTAGCTTATGCGCTTAATAAAACTTAATAAAAATGTACTACAATTGTAAAAAATAAGTTATAATTAAATTGTAAAGTTTAATTAAGATTTAATTTATGTCATTTAACATCAACGGACCTTCAAATATTCCTTCGATTCAAGAGGCGCAAAGCATGAAAAATAACGGTGGCGGCGGCAATCTTGGCTATTTTATGCGCGAAGATAGTGATGAAACAATCAGGTTTATTGATAATCAAGAAGATGATACTTTTGAAAAATCAATTGAAATAGATGAAGAACAAACTTTGGATTTCTTTGATAAGTTATTTGCTTTTCTGAAAAAAATTTGGCAATATATTATAAATTTTTTTATTCCCAAGGTTGAACAAACGAAAGATAAATTTATAAAAAAATAATTGACTTTATGGTTTTAAACCTTAAAAACAAGCTATGAGAAGTTTGTTTGATTTATTTTTAAAAAAGTCAACCTGCGCACACTCCCATGCGTTAATAAGTTCAAACGAAGGCTATTGCCCTGATTGTGGTGCTTATTTAAAAAAATATTTCTATATTGTCCGTTGTTCCAGATGTGATTTAAAAAGGGAGGCAAAGATTTATTTCGGAGATGTTTTACCTAAAGAAAAGTTTTGCACAAATTGCGGCTCAAAAGATTATTATGTTGAAAAACTTGATGCAATAAGCTTTATAGATATTCCTTATGCAATTCATACAAAAGAAGTTATAACGCCTGAACAGATTGATATTGTAAGTGCTCAAATTTGGGTAGACAAGAATGGCACAAAGCCCGTTAAATATTTAACGGGCAGTGCTTAAATTATAAATTTTCTTCAAACCCGGGAGAACGTTCGGGCAGGTTTTGATAGCCTTTGTTTGAAACCACAAATTTTCTTATATAAGAGCTTGTGTAGTTGCCTTTTTCAAATAGTTTTTTAATTACATTTTCCCTTTCGACAAGCGGGTGGGAGATTTTTTGTAATTCCGGTCTTTCTTCGCTTAATTGTGTCCAAACAGCAGCCTCAAGTGTCCAAGCATAAGTTTCTTCATTCAGAGAATTTAATTCGTCCTGATGAATTGCCTCATGTGCTAATAATGCAGCAAGTGCCTCTTTTGGTGCGCTTTGATGTTTTTTATTTATGTAGATGTATAATTTATTATTTTTTTTCCACCCTAATGCATCAAAATTTGCGTATGCCGGATTGATTTCAGTGAGATTTTTAAACTCTATTTTTATTGGTTTTGTAGTAAGATTTTCGCCAAGAATGGCCTTTCTTGAATACTCTCCGCTTGTTTCTCTTAAAAGTTCAAGTGCTTCTATTACATTTGTATCTTGAGTGCTTTTTTTGTACATTTTTGCTAATTCTTCACTGACAGGTGCACTTGGTGCTTTTGGCGGTTCAACAATTGCTTGCGCCAAGGGTGTTGTTGCAAAGGATAAAATCAGTGCAAAAATTCCGTATAATACTGTTTTTTTATATTTTTTCATAATACTCATCCTCAAAAAACTCAACTTAGTAAACATTATTACATATTTATTTTATAAGGAAAGTTTTTTAAAAATCTAAATTTCGTTTTTTTGTTCTTGTTCGCCTGTTGCAAGGTTTTTAACAGTATAGAAACCTTTTTCTATTTCTTCTTCGCCAAGTATTATTGCGTAATTTGCAACTTTTGCAGCTTTTTCAAGTTGTTTTGCAAATTTTCGATTTTGCATGTCAAAGTCGCAGCTAAAGCCTTTTTGTCTTAATTTTTGACAAAGTTTTATTGCTTCTTTTGGGTATTTTGAAACGACAAAATAGTCAAGTTTTTTTTCTTCGACTTTTTCAACCAGTTCAAAAAGTCTTTCAACCCCCATTGCCCAACCGACAGCCGGTGTTGGTGTGCCACCAAGCATTTGAACAAGACCGTCATATCTACCGCCGCCACAGACTGCACTTTGCGAGCCAAGTGAACTGCTTTTTATTTCAAAAACGGTTCTGTTATAGTAATCAAGCCCTCTTACAAGCATTTTATTTCTGGTGTATTTTATATTTAGTGCATCTAAAAGCTCTTGAACCTTGCTGAAATGTTCAGCGCAATCTTCACAAATATAATCACTTAAAATTACTTTTTTAATTTCATCCTTTTCAAAGATTTTTTGACAGTTTTCATCTTTACAATCAAGCATTCTCAAGGGGTTTTTTTCATACCTTACCTTGCAGTCCTCACAAAGTTTATCTAAGTATGGCTTTAGTGCTTCTTTAATCGAATTTTTGTAGCTTTCACGACATTTTGGGCAACCAAGAGTATTTAATTCAACTTCCAAGTCATCTAATCCTAAAGATTTTAAAAATTCTTGTGCCATAAGTATAGCTTCTGCATCAGCTGTCGGATTTTCTACTCCAAAAAGCTCTATACCTATTTGGTGGAATTGTCTTTGCCTGCCTGCTTGCGGGCGTTCATAGCGAAACATCGGTCCAAAATACCAAAATTTTTGTGGCGGAGATTGACGCGAAATATTGTGTTCAATATAGGCTCTTACTACTCCTGCGGTATTTTCCGGACGCAAGGTTATTGAGTTTTCATTTTTATCTTTTCCGCCAACACAAAAAGTGTACATCTCTTTATTAACGATGTCTGTTGAGTCGCCAACACCGCGCTTAAAAAGCTCTGTTGCTTCAAAAATCGGTGTTCTTATTTCGCTGTAGTTTGCACTTTGAAAAATTTCCTGTGCATTTTGTTGAATTTTTTGCCAAGTAAGAGTGTCTTGACCTATTATGTCTTTTGTTCCGCGTTGTGCTTTAATCATACTTCTTTCCTCAATTTACAAGGAATATTCTACTATAAATTTTTTTTCTTTTCTCCAAATTTTAAATATTCCTCAATAAACCCATCTATTTCGCCGTTCATAACAGCATCAACATTACCTATTTCATAACCAGTCCTGTGGTCTTTTACAAGTTTATAGGGATGAAAAACATAAGAGCGAATTTGTGAGCCGAAATTTACATCCATAATCTCACCCTTTAGCCCTTGAAGTTTTTGTTCGTGTTCTTGTTGTTTTATTGCAAGCAGTTTTGAAGCTAACATTTGCATAGCTGTTTCTTTGTTTTGCAGTTGTGAACGCTCTTGCTGACATTTTACGACAATTCCTGTGGGTTTATGATAAATTCTTACCGCTGTTTCTACTTTGTTTACGTTTTGTCCGCCTGCACCGCCCGAGCGCATTGTTTCAACTTCTATTTCATCAGGCGAAATTGTTATTTTCTTTTCAAAATCCTCTATAACCGGAGTAACTTCAAGTGAGGCAAAGCTTGTTTGTCTTTTTCCGTTAGCGTTAAAGGGGGAAATTCTAACAAGTCTGTGCACACCTTTTTCTGCTTTAGAATAACCGTAAGCCCACTTGCCTGAAATTTTAATTGTAGCAGATTTAATGCCTGCTTCTTCCCCGTCTGATTTGTCTAAAAGTTCACATTCATAGTTGTGAATTTGCGCCCAGCGCATATACATCCTCAGTAACATTTGTGCCCAGTCTTGAGCATCAGTTCCGCCTGCACCCGAGTTAACCGTTAAAATGGCATCATTTTTGTCGTATTCACCGCTTAACATTTGCTCAAGGTCAAATTTATCAAGTTCGCGCTGGAGTTTTTTTATGTTGTCAAAACTTTCTTCCATAAGTCCTAAATCGTCAAGCTCAAGGCTTAATTGAGCATCTTCAAAAATATTGTTCCAGCTTTCAAATTTTTCTAAAGTTGCTTTTAAATCTTTTTGTTCTTTTAAAAGTTTTGAGGCAAGTTCTTGATTATCCCATATATTTTGCGATTGCAGTTTTTCATCAAGTGTTTTTAGAGAGCTTTTAAGACCGTCAAGGTCAAAGACACCTTCTTGCCGCCTCAAGTCGCGGCTTTATGAGTGTTAGCAGTTGTTTTAATTCTTCTTTTATTTCAGACATAAAATTATTTTACTATAAACATGTTTTTGATAAAATTAAAAACGGTTCACAAAGGAGTTCAAGAAAATGGATGATATAAAAAAGATGATAAGAGATATTCCTGATTTTCCAAAAGAAGGAATAATTTTCAGGGATATTACAACAGCCATAAAAGATGCAAAAACGATGCAAAAAATTGTTGATTTAATGGCGGCTGAATACGAAAATGAAAAAATCGACTATGTTGCAGGAATTGAATCTCGCGGTTTTATTTTTGGCATGCCGATTGCATATAAGTTAGGCTGTGGTTTTATTCCAATCAGAAAACCCGGAAAATTGCCTGCGCAAACTATTTCTCAAGAATATTCGCTTGAGTATGGAAAAGATAAAATCGAAATTCACAAAGATGCTCTTAAAAAAGGTGACAGAGTGTTAATAGTTGACGATTTACTTGCAACGGGCGGAACAGCTGCTGCGGCTGCAAAGCTTGTTCAAAGCACAAGTGAACTTGTAGGCATTTCTTTTTTAATTGAGCTGCAAGATTTAAAAGGCAGAGAAAAACTTCCAAAGGGAATTAAAGTTTCATCTCTTGTAAAATACTAAAATCTCTTTATTAAAAATAAATAGAGTATAATTAAAATATGGCTGATGAAGATAAGCAGTTTGAGGCTTCGCAGCAGAAGCTAAATAAAGCAAGAAAAGAAGGACAGGTTGTAAAATCAAAAGATTTTTCAACAGCGCTTGCATTAATTGTTATGTTTAGCGGCATATATGCTCTTTCGCCTTTTATATGGGAACAAATTTCGGGGTTGTTTACATTAATGTATGAACAAATCCCTGTTGCCCATGTTGAAAAAATCGGTTATTCTTATCTTCTTTTTATTACTCTTGTGCCTACGATTTTAATTATAGGACCGATATTAATACTTGCTTGGTTTATGGGAATTGTCGGGGACTTAATTCAAGTGGGGCCTTTGTTTACAATGACTCCTTTGGCGCCGAAATTTGACAAATTAAATCCTACAAAATATTTTAAAAATTTAATGAGTCCCAAGACTCTGTTTGAGCTTGTAAAAAATATATTAAAAGTTGTTATATTGGGTATTGTCGGATATATGGTTTATATGGACCATTTTGAAGATATTATTATGCTCGTGGCAATTGATAATCAATTTGCGGTCTTAATTCGTTTCGGAAAACTTATTGTTGATTTTGTTATAAAAGCAGGCATTGCATTTTTAATTATTGCAGCGGCAGATTACGGTGTTACAAAATGGAAATTTTTACAAGACCAAAAGATGTCTTTTAAAGAAGTAAAAGATGAGTATAAAAATACCGAAGGTGACCCACATGTTAAAGCTGCATTAAGGCAAAGGCGACAACAACTTTTACAAAAAAAGATGATGGATGCCGTACCTGATGCCGATTTTGTTGTTACAAACCCGACACACATTGCTTGTGCTTTAAAATACGACCAAAAGACCATGCAATCGCCAAAACTTGTTGCAAAAGGTACAGAGTTGTTTGCTAAAAAAATTAAAGAAATAGCACAGCATCATGGAGTTCCCGTCATAGAAAATCCTCCTGTTGCACGAGCAATATTTCGTTTTGTGGAAATCGACAGGGAGATACCTCCTGATTTATATAAGGCGGTTGCAGAAATTCTTATCTTTGTATATAACCTTAAGAAGAAAAAGGTGCAGAATTCTGCATCAGAAGAAACTAATCCTACAGATAAAGTGTAGTGTTTGCATTTATATTTAAAAGATAGTAAAATTTACTTATAAAAATGTAATTAGAAAAATGGCTACAACATTGCAATCAAATCTTAGTGACTATATAGATATTATTCAAAAAGTAGCAAGGGTAGAATATAAGCGGATACCGTCCCACATGGTGGAATGCGAGGAACTTGTTTCTATCGGCATTATTGCGATTCAAGCTTTAGTTAAAAATAAAACGCCTGAACAATTGCAAAGATACAATACGTCATATATTGCAACGGCTGTAAGATGGGCAATAAGAAACGAGCTTAGAAATCGTTACAAATGGTATACATTAAAACACAAAAAAGACGAAAATGATGAAGACGATGCAAATTATTCAAATGATAACTCAAGTCTTGATGTATCTCCTTCAAAAGTTCGTGAGGCCATTTATGAAACAATTTTGTCAATAGATTCCATTGCTGCGGCTTCTTCCGATAATGATTCACCATTTGATTTTATAAAAGATACATCCGCAACTCCGGATGAAAAAGCTGAAATAAGCGAACTTGGCAAAATAATAAGAGAGGCCATTGCAACACTACCGCAAAAAGACAGAACAATTGTTGAATATAGATTTTACAGAAATATGCAGGTTAAACAAATTGCAGCACAAGTCGGTTTATCAAGTTCAAGAATAACGCGTATCGTTCAAGGATCCCTGAATACCGTTAGGGAGTACTTACAAAAGCGCGGTTTGACAAGTTATTAAAAAGTTTATTATTTGGGAAGAAAGGTTAAAAATGTTGTGTAAAGAAAATTCCGTATTATCACAAGAATATAGAGAAACAATAAACGAGGCTTTAAAAATTTTAGGTAAAAAAAATCTTGCACTTATTCTTCATGGGGTAAGTTTTCCTTCTTGCGAAGGTGAAAATACAGGTTTTGGAACTTATAATTCAAAAGGCGCCAGAAAAGTTTTTGATTTTATGAGCGGAATTTTTACTGCATTGCAATTGGGACCTGCCGGTAAAACAAAAATGTCAGACCCCTCACCTTATTGCGGTACGGTTTTTTCTAAAAATCCTCTTTTTATAAATTTGCAAGCTCTTACAACAAGTGAGTGGGAACATTTATTGAGTGAAAAAACTTTAAATAATATTGTTGAGAATAACCCGTCAAAAGGCACTAACAGAGCATCTTACGTTTATGCAATCGAAAGATGCGATGCTGCAATGAAAGAAGTTTATGATAATTTTAAAAAGAAGGGGTCATGGAATTTAAAAAGAAAATTTGATAAATTTAAAAAAGACAACGCATTTTGGCTCGATAATGATGCATTGTATGAGGCTTTTTCCCTTGAGCACAACAGTGATTATTGGCCGCAATGGCAAAATGAATTAGACAAAAAACTTTTTTCAAATATCAATAAACAAGAGTCTAAAAAAAGAATTGAAGAAATTTCTAAAAAATATAAGGACGAAATTGAAAAATATAAGCTCGAGCAGTTTATTGTGGCGCAACAAGGCGAAGATACTTTAAAATATGCTAAAAATAAGGGTATAAAGCTTATTGCAGACAGACAGGTTGCTTTTTCCGACAGAGATAATTGGGCATATCAGGCACTATTCAAAGAAGGTTGGTCTTTAGGTTGTCCTCCCGATTATTTTTCAAAAGACGGACAAGCTTGGGGCTTTAGTGTTGTTGATCCTGAAAAGCTTTTTAACAAAGATGGTTCCTTGGGTCCTGCGGGTCAACTTCTGTATAAACTTTATTTAAAAATGTTTAAGGAAAATCCGGGGGGCGTAAGGATTGACCATACCGTAGGACTTATTGACCCATGGGTTTATAAACAGGGTTCGCTTCCAAAAGTCGAAGAAGGTGCCGGCAGATTGTATTCTTCTCCTCAGCATGATGAATTAAAGAAATATTCTATTGCAACCATTAATGATATTGATGAAGAATATGAGCCTGATGAGGAAAAGTGGATTAAACAATTGAGCGATGAGCAAATTAAGCATTACGGTGCGATGATAGAAAAAATTGTTATTGCATCGGCAAAAGAAGCCGGTCTTGATAAAGATGCAATTGTGGCAGAAGACTTGGGCACACTTACATATCCTGTTGAACAGGTTATGGAAAAATACGGTTTGCAAGGTATGAAGCTTGTGCAGTTTGTTGTGGCAGAAGAAGAAGACCATCCTTATCGTTGTAAAAATATTGTTCCAAATTCTTGGGCAATGGTCGGAACACATGATAATGAGCCTATTAGAATGTGGGCATCAAAAATGGTTAATACGGATAAAATGCATCCGCATGTTCGTAATTTAATGGAAGATTTGTATGCCGAATTTGACGGGCAAGATATGATTCGTCACAAATTGTATACAGATGAAAAGTTTCTTGCATTTTCAAAACTTGTTGAAATTTTTGCTTCAAAGGCTCAAAATCTTCAGATATTTTTTACTGATTTCTTTGGTATAAATGAGGTTTATAATGTGCCCGGAACCTCCGGTGATCCAAACTGGACACTAAGGCTTCCCGATAATTTCGAAGAATTTTATTTTGAAAAGGTAAAATCTGGCGATGCACTTAATTTACCTCTGGCATTAATATACGCAATTAAAGCAAGGGGCAAGGATTTTGCAGCGCAAAATGCAGAGTTAATTGAAAAATTGGAAAAGCTTGTATAGAAAATGAATTTTAAACAAACTGTCAGGAATTTAGTTTTAATACTGTTTTTTATATTTCTAAACGTAATGCCGTCAAGTGCATTTTCGTTTAGAAATATGACACTTAATGTTATTCAGATTAGTGATGTTCACATTTCAGATAGAGAAGATACATCATATAAAATGCTTTCTTCATCAAAGGAATTGTTACAAGATGCCATAAAGACGGTTAATTCTATTGCAGGTATTGATTTTGTTATGTTTACGGGTGATATGGTCGATATTGCCACAGCAGAAAGCTATAAAAGCTTTTTTACGCTTCTTTCAGAATTAGATTATCCATCACTTAATGCATTTGGCAATCACGACAGTGCAGTTTGCATTTCGGGCAGTGACGAATGTACTCAGGGATTAAAAATTGATGAAGTTTTAGAATTTGTTAAAAAATGTAATCCAAATTACATGTTTAATGATACATACTATGCTTTTACCCCTAAAACAGATTTTAGAATTGTTGTTTTGGATACCGTAATTAGAGATGAAGTGACATCAAACGGTTATTTAACAGACGAACAGCTTGCTTTTTTAGATAATGAACTTAGTCAAAACCAAGATAAGGTTGTGGTTATTTTCCAGCACCATCCTCCTCTTGAGCCTTTTAAAAGCGATGATCACAGCATTAAGAATGCAGATAAATATCTGGAGATTGTTAGAAAATATAAAAACCCGATATTTATTTTTTCAGGTCATTACCATGCAACAAAAATTACTAAAGAGAAAAACATTGTTTTTGTAAGTACTCCGTCACTTGTAAGTTATCCGAATTCTTTCAGACAATTTAAAATTACAAATTATCGCGACAGAACGGAATTTAAGACAGAGATTTTGGAAACAAATTTAAAAGATGTTCAAGAAAGGGCTAAATTAAGTACAATTGCCGCGACTACTTTTTACGGTACGCAAAAAGACAGAGATATTTCTTTTTTAATAAGAAAATCTTATGTTAAAGCTCAAAAACCTCCAAAAAAGGAAAAAGTTAAAAAAGAGAAAAAACGTAAAAATAAAGTTGATGAAGAACAAGCGCAAGAGCTGCAGAGCCAACAAATAAGCGATGATTTGAATCAAGATGAAAATTCAGCTGTTGATTTGCCAATAGAAAACAGCAAGACAGAAGAATTGCCAACAGATAACGCGCAAGATTTGCTTGAGGAAATGATGCAAGATGAACAACAAATTTAAAATAAAATTCAGAGGTGTAAGAGGTTCTTACCCTACCCCCAGAGCTAACTTTCTTAAATTCGGCGGTAATACATCCTGTGTTGAAGTTGATTTGGGCGGCAAGTTAATCGTTTTAGATGCTGGTACAGGCATTGTAGATTTAGGCACAGAACTTGTAAGAGAGCATATTTTGAGCTCAGGTAACCCGAATGAAAGAAAACCTATCGAAGCCACAATATTATTGAGCCATGTTCATCAAGACCATATACAAGGTTTGCAGTTTTTCAAGCCGGTTTTTGTTCGTAATTCAAAAATAAATGTTTTTGGTTTGAATATTAACAATGAAGATTTAAAAGACACTCTCAAAGATGTTTTATTTGACAGGGTTTTTCCTCTTGGAATTGATGATGTTAAATGTGATTTTGATATCCAAAATTTAAACGATTCAAAAGTTGTCGTTATAAAAAAAGATTATAATGCTCAAATTATTGATATAACACAATTTAATTCTGCAGATTATACAAATGATGATATAATAGTTACTTTTCACAAGACTCAAGCACACCCCAAAAACGGTTGTCTTTGTATAAAAATTTCTTATAATAATAAAGTGTTAGTGTATGCAACGGATAAAGAAAGTTATGTCGGTTCCGATAAACGTTTCATTGAATTTGCACATGGGTGCGATGTTTTAATTCACGATGCTCAATATACTCATCAGGACTATGTTTCTCCTGTTGCGCCAAAGCAAGGTTATGGACACTCAACTTTTCAAATGGCGCTTGAGAGTGCGAAATTATCCAAAGCAAAGAAAGTCTTATTTTTTCATTATGATCCAAATTATGATGATACAACTCTTGAAATGCTTGAGGAAGAATTTTCCAATCCGGAGGGTGGTGTAGAATTTGCCAAAGAAGGTATGGAAATTATACTCTAAAATAATTTTTCTGTTTTTTGCTTTATTTTACACTTTTAATGTCGCAAATTGCGAGCTTACTCCTGTGGATGCTGCACGAAATGCAAAAGAACATAATAATCAGGGTGTAATTTTTATGCGCGAAGGGGATTATCTTGCCGCAATAAAAGAATTTAAAATTGCAATAGGCATTAACCCTAATGTTCAATCTACAAGTGTATATTACAATAACCTCGGACAAGCTTACATGAAAATTTATGAAATTAATAAAAATCGTCTTTTGCCCATGTGGGCGCAAAATTGTTTTGAGCATGCGCTTTTAGGTGACTGTTTGAATTTAACCTATTATAAGAATCTTGTAAATGCTTACGAAGCGCGCGGAAATTTGAATTCACGAATTTCTTACCATATTTCTAAAAAAAGTGAAAATCCGTACAGCGCGATTATTATAGGCTTAATATATTTGAAGCAAAATAAAATCGGGGCTGCAGTTACCGTTTTGGATGATTTTTGTTCGCAAAACCCCGATTTGGTTATAACCTCTGATATTAAACGACTTTTATTAAATTATGAATTTATTTAAATATTGTTTGATCTCTATTAGGACCTACGCTTATTATCTTTATAGGTATCTCAAGTATTTCTTCAAGTTTGTTTAAGTATACTTTTGCAGCTTCCGGCAAATCTTCGTATTTTTTGATTTGCGAAATATCTGTTTTCCAACCCTTAAATCTTTCATAAACGGGTTCATAGTTGTAATGAGTTGCGACTTTTGTAGGATATTGCTTAATTATTTCACAGGTTTTTTTGTTTTTATATCCAGTGCAAAGTTTTATTTCGTCAAAAGAATCAAATACATCAAGTTTTGTTATCGCTGCAGCGCTTAGGCCGCCAACAAGTACGCTGTATTTTGCAAATACTGCATCAAACCAGCCGCAACGCCTTGCCCTACCTGTCGTTACACCATATTCAATCCCAATTTGTTGAATCGCTTTGCCTGTTTCATCATTTAGTTCTGTTATAAAAGGACCTTCGCCGACACGTGTTGTATATGCTTTAAATACGCCGATTACCTCTTGAATTGCAAGGGGTCCCATTGAACCTCCAACAGCAGCGCCGCCTGCCACAGGATTTGAACTTGTTACATAAGGATAGGTACCATAGTCAATATCTAACATAACGCCCTGAGCACCCTCAAACAGCACTGTTTTATTTTTTTTGGCATCCGCTATTATTTCTTGCCAATTAAAACAAACATAGGGTGTGAAAATTTCCTTGTATTCTTTGCAAATTTTTAAAATTTCTTCTTTAGTATATGTTTTGAGTCCGTAAACATACTGCAACTCTTTATTTTTCATTGGCAGAATTATATCAAGTTTATCCGAGAGCAAATTTTCGTCAAATAAATCTTCGACCCTTATCCCACAACGATTGTATTTATCAGTATAGGTGGGTCCTATACCTTTTTTTGTTGTGCCTATTTTCTTTTCACCCAAATCTGCTTCGCACCATCCGTCGATTGCTCTGTGATATGGCATTGTAATATGAGCCAGAGGGCTTATTCTTAAGCTTTTTCTGATTTGGTCAAAACTTACTCCTTGAGAGATAATTTCATCCACTTCTTTTTTAAAGTCCTCAGGGCAAATTACAACCCCTGCGCCCATAAAACAGGTTTTATTCGGGTATAAAATACCGGATGGTATTAAATGAAATTTATATTTTTTGTCATTTACGACAACAGTGTGTCCTGCATTTGAACCACCCTGATAACGAATAATAAAGTCGGCTTGATGTGCAAGTAAATCGGTAATTTTTGCCTTGCCCTCATCACCAAATTGCGCTCCTACAACAACCGTATTTTTCATAATTACTCCCAATTTAATATCCATTGCTATTTTAATATAAAATTGTTTATATTAAAATATGTGTATGCTTAAATTTTATAATTCATTATCAAATAAACTTGAGGAATTTATTCCGCTTAGTGAAAATATCGTAAAGATGTATGTTTGCGGTCCGACGGTATATGACAAAGCGCATCTTGGGCATGCAAGGTGTTATATCACTTGGGATGTTCTTTATCGCTACCTTAAGTTCTTAGGTTTTAATACCACGTATTGCAGAAATGTAACCGATGTTGATGATAAAATTCTTAAAAAAGCTGATGCAAAGGGTGTTTTACCTGAAGTTATAACAAAGGAATTTTATGAGTCCTTTTCAAATTCTATGAAGGGTTTAAATTGCTTGAAACCTGATGTTGAGCCACGTGCAACAAAAACAATCGGCGAAATGATTGCAATGGTTAAAAAGCTTATAGACAATGGATTTGCTTATGAGATTGATGGTGATGTATATTTTGAAGTCGATAAATATCAAAAATACGGACAATTATCCAAACAACCTCTTGATGACTTAATGGCAGGTGCACGAGTCGAGGCGGGTGATAAGAAAAAATCTCCGTTAGATTTTGCCCTATGGAAAAAAGATGAAAAGCACGGTTATAAAAGCCCTTGGGGCGTAGGGCGTCCGGGTTGGCATATTGAATGCTCTGCTATGAGTAAAAAATTCTTGGGCGACAGTATTGATATTCATGCGGGTGGCGCCGATTTAACTTTTCCGCATCATGAAAACGAGCTTGCACAAAGCGAGTGCGCAAATGGTTGCAAATTTGTTAATTTCTGGCTACACAATGGTTTTGTAACTATTAATAAAGAAAAAATGTCTAAGTCGCTAAATAATTTTTTAACAATTGACGATTTGTTGAAAAAATATGATTGTAATGCAATAAGATTTTTTATTTTAACAAATCACTACAGAATGCCGGTTGAATTTAATGACGAGGCTTTAAATTCTGCTGCTGCAGGTGTAAAAAGGTTGATTAATGCCGCATTGGGTTTTGAGAAAAAATACAATACCGATGCAGAGTCGCTTAATGTTTTTAAAGAAGCAATGAATGATGACTTAAATACCTCAAAAGCTCTTGCAGTGCTTTTTGGTTTGGTGGATAAAATCAAAAAAGCCGCTAATAATGAAGAAGCTGAAGTATTCGCAAGTACTTTAATTACTCTTGGTGAAGTTTTGGGTTTCGATTTTTCGCTTGCAAAAAAAGAAGTTGACGAAAAAGACCTTAAAAAAATGATTTTGCCATTGTATAAAACTTTTGAAATTGATGAAAATGTTGCGCCGAAAGATGCTGTTGAAACAATTATTTCCATAAGAAAAACCGCAAGAGAAAATAAAGAATGGGCAAAATCTGATTTAATTCGTGATGAGCTTGATAAGTGCGGTATATTACTAAAAGATTCTAAAGAAGGTACAACTTGGCAAGTCAAATAGAAACGGCACTTTACACAGTTGCAACACCAATTGGGAATTTGGCGGATATTACCTTGCGCGCGCTTGAAATTCTAAAAAATGTTGATGTAATTGCTTGTGAAGATACAAGAGTTACATCAAGGCTATGCGAGAAATATGGAATTAAAACACGTTTGATAAGTTACCACAAATTTAGTGAAAATAAACGTGTTGAGCTTTTTTTGAGCTATTTAAGCGAGGGAAAAAGCATTGCGCTTGTTTCTGATGCGGGAACACCTTTAATTTCCGATCCCGGGGAAATACTTGTAAAAAACGTAGTTGAGGCAGGTTACGGTGTTATTCCGATTTGTGGTGCAAGTGCTGTTATTACACTTTTGCAATCCGTTCAAAGAAATGGTGAAGGTTTCAAATTCATCGGTTTTTTACCGCGTTCAAAAGGGCAAATTGAAGAAATATTTTTAAAAAATAAAACAGAAAATCTTGTTTTTTATGAAAGCCCCAACAGGATAGAAGATACTTTAAAAATTCTTGCAAAAGTCCGTCCACAAGCAATTATAAGCTATGGACGCGAGCTAACTAAAAAATTCGAAGAAATTAAGACTGAGCAAATTGGCATTGTTTTAAACGATTTGAAACAAAAAGGCGAATTTGTTTGTTTAATTCATTCGGAGAATAATTTTGACATCGAAAATTTAATAATCGAAAAAGCCTTAATATTAAAGGAATTAAGGCTTTGTGATAAAGATATTATTAACGCTTTATGTGCTTTATTTGAATTTCCGAAAAATCAAGTTAAGCAAGTTCTTTATAAATTACAAGGCTGATTTTATTGATTTTTCAATTTCTAAAAGTATTTCATCTGCTCTGCTTGCATCTTTGCCTGCGCCTTGTGCTAATTGAGGTCTGCCGCCTCCGCCTCCGCCCATTTTTTTTGTGATTTCGCCTACAATTTTTCCTGCCTGAATGCCTTTTTTGACAAAGGTATCACTTACTTGTGCTATTACAAAAGCGCTTCCGTCGTCTTTTATTGAACAAAGTACAATAATACTTTCTCCAAGTTTCTTTGCAAACATTTCAATACCTGTTTTAATTGCGTTTGGCGCAAAATCTTCAATTTTAGAAATAAAGAGTTTTCCGCCTTCGATGTCTTGAGCTTTTGAAATAAATGTCGCAAAACTTGATTGTGCTATTTTTGCTTCTAAATCACCAATTTTTGCGCTTAGTTCACGGTTTTGGTTTTCTAATTTTTCAATTTTGTCTTCAATTTGAGTGTACGGGATTTTATTTTTATGCGCAATTTCGTCAATTACACTTGCTTTTTCATTCAAATAGTTGAAAGCAGCATTTGAACATAATATTTCAATACGCCTTACGCCTGCTGCAATTGCGCTCTCTGATACTATCTTTGCAAGTCGCAAATCTTTTGTGTTGTTGACATGGCAGCCGCCGCAGAGTTCTTTTGATATACATTTATCAGTTTCAAAACTCACAACTCGAACGGTTTCGCCATACTTTTCTCCAAAAAGTGCCATAGCACCAGTGAGTTTGGCTTGTTCTATCGGCATAATTTCGGTTTTACGTTCTATACCTTGATTTATCCAATCATTTATTGTGTTTTCAACATTTTTAATTTCATTTTTGCTCATTGCACGATTAAATGAAAAATCATACCTTGTGCGATTTTCCTCTACTTGCGAGCCTGCCTGATGGACTTCACTTCCGAGTTCTTTTATTAATGCAGCTTGCAAGAGATGTGCAAGTGAATGATGTTTTTCAATTTCTTGGCGTCTTTTAAAATCTATTATTGCTAAAACTTGTTCTCCCACTTTAATTTGTACATCTTTTTTAATCCTGTGAACAAAAACATCTTGTACCTTAAATGTTTCCAGTACATCTATTTTTGTGTTGCAATCAGATTTTATAATAACACCAATATCGCCTGTTTGTCCGCCACTTTGAGCATAAAATACAGTTTTATCAAGAATAATATCAAGTGTATCTTCGTTTTCTATTATGTTTATTACATTTGCCTTGCAAGAATTTTGCTCATAACCTAAAAACTCTGTTGCAGGGTTGTCGACATACACAAGGTCATCGACAAGACTTATCTTTTGTACAGATGCTCTTGCCCTGTCTTTTTGTTCCTGCATATTTTTTTGGAATTCTTGTTCATTAACTTTTAATTTGTTTTCATCAGCTATTTCTTTTGTCAACTCAAGAGGAAAACCGTAAGTATCGTAGAGTTTAAAAGCTTCTTCGCCTGAAATTTCATTTTTGTTTTCAGCTTTAATTTTTTTGATTAATTCTTCGATATGTGTCCAACCTCGTTTTAGTGTCAGGTTAAATCTTTCTTCTTCTTTTTTAACCGTGTCTTGAATTTTTGTTTTGTTTTGTTCTAATTCGGGGTATGCGCTTTTGTATATATCAATCACTTTATCTATAATGGGCTGCATAAAAGGTAATTCAAGACCCAAAATATACCCATGACGTAAAGCTCTACGCAGTATCATTCTTAAAACATATCCTCTGCCTTCATTTGAAGGCAAAATTCCATCTGCTATCATAAAGCTTACGCAACGCGCATGGTCAGTTATGATTCTTAGCGAAATATCATTTTTGTCATTTTCTTTATACTTCTTGCCTGTTATTTCACAAACTTTGTCTAAAATTTGCTTTAACAAGTCTGTTTCAAATGTTGAATCTACACCTTGACAGACCATTGCAATGCGTTCAAGTCCCATGCCTGTATCAACATTTTTCTTCTCAAGCGGAGTTAAATTTCCTTCTTCATCTTGAAAAAGTTCGG
Source organism: uncultured bacterium (assembly GCA_949298805.1). Taxonomy (GTDB): domain Bacteria; phylum Cyanobacteriota; class Vampirovibrionia; order Gastranaerophilales; family Gastranaerophilaceae; genus Galligastranaerophilus. The sequence continues at coordinate 18,435 of CASFXY010000009.1, read as the reverse complement.
TAAAAACTAAATTCCATATTTCTACCCATCTGTTGCATTCGCAAGTTGCAATCGAACAGTTATCGGAACATTTTAAATGCTCGCCCAAGTCATAATGAATTTCGCTACAAGGACCGCATGAGCCAGAAATTCCGACAGGTCCCCAGAAGTTGTCTTTTTTGCCTTTTTTAATAATTCTTTCCTTAGGCACGCCGGCTTTCTGCCATATTTCTCCGGCTTCGTCATCATCTTCGTATATTGTTATCCAAAGGCGATTTTTATCCAGTTTTAAATAATTCGTTACAAAATCCCACGACCAAGGAATGACTTCTTCTTTAAAATAATCACCAAAACTGAAATTGCCCAACATTTCAAAAAAAGTATGGTGTCGTGGGGTTCTTCCCACATTTTCTATGTCAGAATCTTTTCCGCCTGCTCTTGCGCATTTTTGACAAGAGGTTGCTCTGGGCGGGTCATAGGGGAATTTTTCTAATCCCAAAAAATAAGGTATAAATTGTACCATGCCTGCGGTTGTCAATAATATTGTAGGGTTATCCGGAATAAGCGATGAGCTTTTTACCCTTTTTGAGTTGTGCTTTTTTTCAAAAAAGCTTAAAAATTCTTCTCTAATTTCATCAACTGTTTTCATAATAAGCTTAATTTAGCACAAACAAAAAAAAATAAAAAAGTAAATCACTCTCTTGATTTACTTATTAAATCGTTGTCAGTTCACTCCAAAGCTTGTATAATTATGTTATGGAGGAATTTCAAACACAAAGGTTTGATGTAATTGTAGTTGGCGCAGGTCCTGCAGGAGTTGCTGCCGCGGTCACTTCGGCGCGCGGCGGTGCAAAAGTTTTGTTAGTTGAGCGTTCTGAAATTGCAGGCACAAAAAATATGATTGGAGGCGCTGTATTTCTAAGCGCACTTAAAGAGGTGTTTCCGGATAATTGGCATCAAGCGCCTCTTGAGAGATATATAAATAAGCATACATGGTCATTATTAAGTGATAATTCAAGCGTAGATGTTTCTTGCGATTTTCCCTTAAAACCAAAAAGCGCAAGTATTTTTCGTTCAAAATTCGATTCTTGGCTTGTAAGTCAAGCAAAAAAGGAGGGTGTATATTTTGCCCCCTCGACACTGGTTAAACGTTTAATCAAGAAAAACGGTTATTATTGCGGAATTGAAACAGAGCTTGAAAGAATTGAGGCAAAAGTTATTATAATCGCTGATGGCGTTAATTCTCTGTTGGCTTGTCAACATGGTTTCAGATATGATTATGATGCCAAAGATACAGTTTTAAGCATAAAAGAAACAGTTAAACTTTCAAAGGAAATCATAGAGGAACGTTTTAACATTACTAAAGGTTCAAATAACGGTGCAGCAAGAAATTTTCTTGGTGGGCTAAAATCAGAAAATACGCCTTTTGCTCTTGGGTTTATGTATACATACAGCGATTCTGTTTCCATAGGTCTGGGTGTAAATCTTGAGGATTTACGCAGATACGCTTTAAATCCCTCGGATTTACTTGAAAAATTAAAAGAGCATCCGGTTGTGGCGCCGTTGCTGCAAGGTGGCGAAATGCTTGAATACAGTGCGCATTTAATACCTGAGGGAGGTTTTAAAAAACTCCCTAAATTATGTGAAAATGGGGTTATGATAGCAGGCGATGCGGCGGGTTTTGTCAATGCAATACATTTTGAAGGTACAAACTTTGCTTTTATCAGCGGAAAATTTGCAGGCGAAACTGCTCTTGCGGCATTAAAAATTAATGATTGTTCCAAAAGGACATTAAAGTTGTACGAAAAAAAATTAAAACAAAGTTTTATACTCAAAGATTTGAAATCCTATAAAGATGTAATGGAAAATTTATACTCAAGAACTAATTCTCTGATGAATTATTATCCTAAAAAAGCAGCAGAGTTTTTTGAGATATTTTCTGGCGCAAATTGTATTTCAAAGCGAGATGAGTTTAGAAATTTTATAGTTAATTTTATAAAAGACAGGAGTATAAGAGAGCTGTTTAAGGACCTAGCAGCTTTTATTTCAAGCATTTTTGGAGTTCTGAAATGAGCAGTGATGAAGTTAAGAAAAAAACAATAGAGGACAAACTGACCACAATAAAGTATAATTGTGACAGTGAATCGCACCTTGTATTAGATGCTCAATTATGTAAAAATTGCGAATCTCGTTGCTGTACATATATTTGTCCGGCAAAGGTCTATACTTATGATGAAAATCAGAATACAATCAATGTAGATTATGAAAACTGTCTTGAATGCGGCGCATGTAAAATAGCATGTCCTTATGGCGCAATAGATTGGAAATACCCTAAGGCAGGTCATGGTGTAATTTATAAGCAGAGTTAAATAAAGGAGAAGTAATGAACGAACATTTTTCACGTTGGTATGACAAAGACCCTGTTCTTTCTATGTCGATGCGTACGCTTTCAACTTCGGATGAGCCGAGTCAAATTGCGGTTGCACTGAATTTAATTAAGGTAATCATAGAACATAATATTCAAGACCATAAATATGAAAATGTCGAGGATATTATGAATGCGGTTGAGGACGGCAGAATTCAGAGAGGACAAAGACGTTGGTACGATATTGATTCTACCGTAAGAACGGCAATTCAAATGCTTGAAAAATGCTCACCCGAAACAAAGCAAAAGGTTGCCCTTGATATGGCGCAATTGGTGATTGAAAAAATTATACAAGATGTTGATGATGAAGAATCAGACGAAATTGAAGAAGAAAAAACACCTGTTATTACAACAGATGAAGATGGCAGCACAATTCTGGACTTGGATGCGGAATTAGAAAACAAAAATGAATGATATTCAAAGGTTTGAAAACTTAAAAAAAACCATTGAAAACGACCCTGCGAATTTTCAGGCAAGACGTGAGCTTGCCGTATTGTGCTTGGATTTGGGTTTTGATCAGGCTGCAATGAAGCATTTAAGTTATCTGATTAATGTTTTTCCTAATGATGCAAATTTATATTTCAATGCCGGTATTTGTTGGGAAAAATTAAAACATCCGAAATATGCTCTTAATGCTTATAAAAAAGCTGTGGAGTTGAAGGGTGATGACCCTGATTTTTTATACAACCTTGCTTTGGCTTATGAAGCGGTAGGCATGGATGATGAAGCAATGTTGAATTTTAAAAAAGTTATATGTATAAATAACGACGATTCAAATGCTTTTTTCTCAATTGGTGTGTTGTATGCGAAAAGAAATGAATCTGAAAACGCAATAAAATGTTTTAAAAAAGCAATAGTCAATAATTACAGTGATTATTTTGCCCATTTTTATCTTGCTCAAGAATATAAAAAAATCAACGAAGTACAAAAAGCTCTTGAAGAATATTCAAAAGTTATCGAGCTTTCACCTGATTACTCCTGGGCTTATTATAATATTGCTCAAATCTACTGGGAGAGAAAAGATACGGAAAATGCAATATTTATGTTAAGGAAAACGATAGAAAAAAATAAAAAAGATATTGATGCTTGCAAACTTTTGGCAAATATATACATATCAAAAGATGAAGAAAAACAAGCATTACGCTTTATTGGTGCTGTTTTAAAGCAATTTGGCGCAAATGGCGATATTTATTATCTTGCGGCAAAAGCTTATCAAAAGACCGGAAACATTGAATTATACGAAAAAAATCTTGAGTTTGCATTAAACAATCCTCAGACCCTTACTTACAACCATAGCGCGGTTCAAAAAGAGTTGGCACAATTTAGAAAGAATGCAAAAAATGCAGCAAAAATTATTTAGCAAAGATATTGAAATGTACTATGCTGCAACTGCTGCACTGGGCGGTGTTTCTAATTTTTTTAAGGCAAGGCTGTTTGAGTTTTTTGAATACGATATTCAGGCTTTTTGGGAGTGTAAAAAATCGGATTTGGAGGAATTTTGTATAAATAATCCGGATGTTGCAGTTCCAAAAACTTTTTTGTCAAAAAAAGCAAAAATTAATCCTGATTATGAGTATGAATATGCGCTTAAAAAAGGATATAAAATTTTAACTTATAAAGATGAAAATTACCCCGAGCTTTTAAAACAGATACCTGATTTTCCGTTAGTTTTATTTTATAAAGGAAGTTTTAAAGATTTAAATCTCAAACATGCTCTTGCAATTGTCGGTTCAAGAAAAGCAAGTGAAAATGCAAAAGAATCTTTGGGGAAAATAATTTCTCAAATGAAAAATACTGATATTGTTATAGTTTCAGGACTTGCATACGGTATTGACGCTACAGCCCATTTGTGTGCAATTAACAATAATCTTAAAACAATAGGGGTTATAGGTTCCGGACTTGATTTTGAGTATCCTTCTTCAAATAAAAATTTATATAAAAAAATCAAAGAAGGTGCCGGACTGATATTAAGTGAATTTTCTCCCTCTACACCTCCAATGTCGTATAATTTTCCGCAAAGAAATAGGATTGTAACAGGTATGTCTAACGGCACACTTGTGGCTGAAGCCGCACTTAAAAGCGGTGCTATGATTAGCGCAAATTTAACGCTTGAGCAAGGCAGGGAACTTATGTGCATGCCCGGACTTATTTCAAATCCCAACTGTGAAGGTATCTATCATTTAATTAAAAACGGTGCATCAGTAGTTACTTGTGCAAATGATATTTATGAATGTTTTAATTGGACTTTTGAGCAAAATGAAAAAAAAGTTATGCTAAAAGGTATAGAAAAAAATATTTTTGATACAATACAAATTGAACCTATAAATTTTGATGCATTATGTTCAAAATTAAATATTCCCTCGGGTGAACTTATGGTTTGCTTGACAGGCATGGAATTAAAAGGTTTAATTAAACAAATTAATGCTAAATATTATATTTCAAACTAAAAAGAGAGAATGATGTCTGCAAAAACAGCAAAAAAAACAAGCGGAAAGTCGCTTGTAATAGTGGAATCACCCGCAAAATCAAAAACAATTAAAAAAATTCTCGGCAACGATTTTATAATTGAAGCCTCGATGGGGCATATTCGAGATTTACCCTCAAAAGGGTTAGGATTTGATATTGATAATGATTTCAAGGCTACTTTTGAAATTATTCCCGAGAAGAAAAAAGTTGTTGATAATCTAAATAAAATTGCAAAAACCGTAGACAAAGTCTATCTTGCATCCGACCCTGACCGCGAAGGAGAAGCAATAGCTTGGCATGTTAGCCAAGTGTTAAAAGTGCCCGAGGATAAAGTATTTAGAATTGTTTTTAATGAAATTACTCCAAAGGCAATAAAAGAAGCTGTTGAAAATTACGGACAAATCGACATGCTAAAAGTCAAGGCGCAGCAGACAAGACAGATTTTAGACAAGCTTGTAGGTTTTAAAATTAGTCCTATATTATGGGAAAAACTTAGAAATTACAGGCTTTCCGCGGGTCGTGTTCAATCAGTTGCACTCAGAATGATTTGCGAAAGAGAAGATGAAATTGAGGCTTTTGTGCCGGTTGAATATTGGACATTGGGTGCACTTTTGTCTAAAAACGGTATAGAATTTGAAGCTCAACTTTCACGTAAATTTAACGAGAAAGACAAAGACGAAAAGCTTGAGATAAAGAACAAAGAAGAAATTGATAAAATTTTAAAAGAGCTTGAGGGGGCAAAATATAAAGTTGCAAAAATTACCCCTCGCGATTCTCAAAGGAAGCCGCAAGCCCCTTTTATTACCTCGACCCTTCAAAGAGAAGCGAGTTCAAAACTGGGCTATGGTGTTTCAAAGACCATGCAAATTGCACAAAAATTGTATGAAGGTGTAGAACTTGGTGATGATGGTGCAGTTGGTCTGATAACATATATGAGAACAGATTCGACCAGAATTTCTGACGATGCGCAAGCTGCTGCAAGGGATTATATTACATATAATTTTGGTGAAAAGTATTATCCATCAACCCCAAACGATTATGCAAAAACTAAAAAGAAAAACGTTCAGGATGCCCATGAGGCTATACGTCCTTCATACGTTGAAAAAACTCCGGAAAGTATAAAAAAATATTTAACAGCAGAACAATATAAGCTATATAAGCTTATATGGTCCAGATTTATGGCTTCTCAAATGTCAAATGCTCAAGTTAAAAATTTAACCGTTGACATAGCAGCTAATGATTATATTTTTAAAATAGGTTCTTCAAAAGTTGTTTTCGAAGGCTTTTTAAAGGTTTATCAAGATGACGAAGAAGAAGTTATTCAAAAATTTCCCGACCTTAAAACAGGTGATGAATTAAAACTTGTAAAACTAAATCCCGAACAACATTTTACTCAACCTCCGCCAAGGTATTCAGAAGCAAGCCTTGTAAAAGCACTAGAAGAATACGGTATCGGAAGACCGTCTACTTATGCGCCAATTATTACAAAAATCCAGCAAAGAGGATATGTTGAGAAACTTGAAAAAGCATTAAAGCCGACAATTTTAGGCAGGACAGTATGTGCGCAGCTGGTAAAACATTTCAGTGATATTATGGATTATAAATTTACTGCAGGCATGGAGTTAAAGTTGGATGATATAGCCGAAGATAAGGCTGAATCGGTCAAGGTATTAAAAGATTTTTGGAAACCTTTTTCAAAAACAATAGATAATGCAAAAGAAAACATGGAAAATGTTGTTATAGAATCTAAAGTTAATTGTCCGAATTGTGGCCGCAAAATGATTGTAAAAACAAGCAGATTTGGTAAACAATTTCTTGCTTGTTCGGGTTATCCGGAATGCAAAACGGCATTACCTCTTGATGGACAAGCAAAAGAGCCCGTGGCAGACGAACCTACCGATTACAAATGTGAAAAGTGCGGGGGTGAAACCGTTATTAAAACAGGGCCGTATGGCAAATATTATCAGTGCTTGAACGAAAACTGCAAAGCCAGAAAAGGTATTATAATTTCATCGGGAGTTAAATGTCCTATTTGCGAAAAAGAAGGACGTGACGGCGAATTAATCCAAAGAAAATCGCGTTATGGTAAGCTTTTCTGGGGTTGCTCAAAATATCCGGATTGCACTTTTGTGGTTTGGTCTGAGCCTACGGGTGAAAAATGTCCTGATTGCGGCAGTTTGCTTGTTAAAAAATTCCTTAAAAAAGGTAATAAAATTGCTTGTTCCAATAAAGATTGTAAGTATTCACGTGATATGAAAGAGGATGAACAATGAGTGAAGGTTATAAATTTGCAATAATTGGTTATCCGCTTTCTCATTCTTTGAGTAAGGTAATACATGAGGCAGCCCTTAAATCCTGTGGACTTAAGGGCAGTTATGATATTTTACCTACAGAGCCTGAAAATCTCGTAACAAGAATTAAGCGTTTAAAAGTCGAAGGCTATAACGGTTTTAACGTAACCATACCTCACAAAGTCCCCATAACTTTATTTTTATCAAAATTTGATACAAATGCAGATTTAATCGGCTCGGTTAATACTGTGAAAATTACTGAAGATAAAAATCTTGAAGGTTCAAATACAGATATTTACGGTTTTGTTAAACCAATACCCGATGATGTTAAACTTAATATCAGAGATAAAAATGCGGTTGTTTTAGGAACCGGAGGTGCTGCAAGGGCTATTTGTGCCGGACTTGTGAGCTTGGGTGTGGCTGCAATTACTTTTTACTCAAGAAATGTCATTGATTCACACGCGCATGTTGAGGTTTTAAGGCAAAAATTTCCAAAGGTAAAAATTGCACTCAAACCTTACACATTGCTTGATACTTTAAAAGGCAATAAAATCTTAGTGAATACAACTCCTGTAGGTATGAAAAACTTTCTTGAAGGTGTTTCTCCGATTGAATATGATACCGTAAAAACATTAGATGATGATGCTTTTGTTTACGATATAGTTTATAATCCCGTAAAAACAAGACTTATAAAATATGTTCAATCGTGTGAAAAACGTTATGTTGGCGGCTTGGATATGCTTGTTTATCAAGCTGAAAAAGCATTTGAAATTTGGACGGGGCATATTCCGGATGTAAATGCAATGAAAATTGCTGCGCTTGAGAGTTTAATGTAGATATATTAGTTGTCAATGTTCATCACATCGACAACTATCGCACCGACTTCGTGCTCCGTAGTGCTTAGTTGTCCATGTTCATCACATCGACAACTATCGCACCGACTTCGTGCTCCGTAGTGCTTAGTTGTCCATGTTCATCACATCGACAACTATCGCACCGACTTCGTATAAAAAAAGCCGCCTTTTTGGGGCGACGAGAATAAAATCTGTATATGGAGGAAGGAGTGGAAAGAGAAGAACTAACCTACTTTTATAATTCCATATATCTAAATTATATAACATGTATATACTAATATTTTAATATTCTTAATAATTTTTTGTGCAATAATGTAAAAATGAACGATAAAATTGTTATAAAAGGGGCAAAAGAACATAATCTGCGTGATGTTTCACTTGAATTGCCAAAAAATGAACTTATTGTTTTTACCGGTGTTTCAGGCTCTGGCAAAAGCTCTCTTGCTTTTGATACAATTTTTGCAGAAGGTCAAAGGCGATATGTTGAGAGCCTCTCAACATACGCACGTCAATTTTTGGGGCAAATGGATAAGCCTGATGTAGAGCATATAGATGGTCTTTCCCCGGCAATTTCAATTGATCAAAAATCAACAACAAATAATCCTCGTTCAACAGTCGGAACTATTACGGAAATATATGATTATTTGAGGCTTTTATATGCACGTGTTGGAACTCCGCATTGTCCAGAGTGTGGCGAACTTATTGTTCCGCAAACAATTGATGAGATTGTAGCTAAAATAATGCATCTAGAAGAAGGTACAAAAATTCAGATTATTGCGCCGATTATTCGGGGTAAAAAAGGTGAGTTTGTGCAAACAATACAAGGGTTGAAATCCGAGGGTTTTGTTCGTTTGAGAATAGATGGCGAAATTTATAATTTAGATGAAGATGAAATTGAACTTGATAAAACAAAAAAACACACAATAGATGTCGTTATCGACAGAATTATTGTTAAAGAATCTGCAAAATCGCGTATTTTTGACAGTACTCAAGTGGCACTGCAGCGTTCTGACGGGCTTATGATACTTGATATCATAGGGCAGGGCGAGCAAATTTTTTCAGAAAAATTAGCATGTCCAAAGTGTAATTTAAGTTTTGAAGAACTAACCCCCAGAATGCTAAGTTTTAACAACCCTTATGGTGCTTGCAAAGTTTGTAACGGATTGGGTGCTCATTTTGAAATCACTCCTGAGCTTGTAGTGCCCGATACCTCAAAATCCATTAATCAGGGTGCCATTTATCCATGGGCAAAAACCGGTAATCAATATTATTTTGATATTTTAAATTGTGTCTGTGAGCATTACGGGATAAATCCTGATTTGCCTTTTAAAAGTCTTACTCCTTCTCAAAAGGGTATAATTTTATATGGCAATGATGACGAACGGATTAAAATGCGCTATGCGGATTTTGGTACAAAAAATTACCATACGCATTATATGCCTTATTCAGGTGTTATACCCTTTTTAACAAAGAGATATGAAAGTTCGGATTCTGATTTAATTCGTGGCGAAATTCAAAAGTATATGACCTCAATTCCCTGTAAAGCATGTAAAGGTGCACGCCTAAATCCTTTTGCATTAGCAGTAACAATAATGAATAAAAATATATACGAGTTCTGCCTTTTATCTGTAGAGAAAGCATATAGTTTTATCCAAGATGTTTACTTAAATCTTGATGATTTTAAGTTGACAATTGCAAAGCAAATTTTGGATGAAATTAGGGTGCGTTTAAAATTTTTAATTGATGTGGGCTTGGGGTACTTAAATCTCGCGCGAAATGCGGGAACTTTATCCGGCGGTGAAGCGCAGCGCATAAGACTTGCGACACAAATAGGGTCAGGCTTGTCGGGTGTACTGTATGTTTTAGATGAGCCTTCAATCGGACTTCATCAAAGAGATAATGATATGCTCATTAATACTCTTATTAAGCTGAGAAATCTTGGTAATACCTTGATTGTTGTTGAGCATGATGAAGATACTATAAAGGCTGCAGATTATATTGTTGATATTGGTCCGAAAGCAGGTGTTGAAGGTGGCAATATTGTTGCTTTTGGCACACAAAAAGAAATTAAAAACTCTAAAGATTCTATTACAGGCAAATATCTGAGTGGTGAGTTAAAAATACCAGTACCGAGAGAAAGGCGCTTGGGAAATGGTAATTTTTTGGAAGTTAAAAATGCGCATTTAAATAATTTAAAAAATATAGATGTTAATATTCCGCTGGGTAAAATTGTCGCGGTAACAGGTGTTTCAGGAAGCGGCAAATCTACACTTGTGCAAGATTTGATAAATGAATATGCAATGCATAAATTGCGTGCTAATCGTCCAAAGCCTCAGGGGGTAGATGATATAAAAGGGTTTGAGAACATTGATAAGATAGTTTGCGTTGACCAGAGTCCGATTGGACGAACTCCGCGTTCTAATCCTGCTACTTATACCGAAGTTTTCACACATATTCGTGACCTTTTTGCACAGACAAATGAGGCAAAAGTAAGAGGATATAAACAAGGCAGATTTTCTTTTAATGTTAAGGGCGGGAGATGCGAAAAATGCAAAGGTGACGGAGTTTTAAAAATTGAAATGAACTTCTTATCTGATGTTTATGTAAAATGTGATGTTTGCAAAGGCAAAAGATATAACCAAGAAACGCTTGAAGTTAAATATAAAGGTAAGAGTATAGCTGATGTGCTTGATATGACCGTTGGTGAAGCATTAGAGTTTTTTAAAAATATTCCAAGAATTGCAACACGTTTGCAGACACTTTATGATGTCGGGCTTGATTATATAAAATTAGGACAAAGTGCTACAACTTTATCGGGCGGGGAGGCTCAAAGGGTTAAGCTTGCACTTGAATTGAATAAGCGTGCGACCGGAAGGACGCTATATTTAATGGATGAGCCCTCTGTAGGGTTGCATTGGTGGGATATTGATAAACTTATTAAAATTCTTCATCAGCTTGCTGATAGTGGTAATACTGTGTTAATAATCGAGCACAATTTAGATATTATAAAATGTGCAGATTATATTATTGACCTTGGTCCTGAAGGTGGAGAAGGCGGAGGTACAATAGTTGCAAAAGGAACGCCCGAGCAGATTGCAAACTGCACACAATCATATACCGGCAAATACCTGAAAAGGCTTTTGGGTTAGTTATGCCATTACATCTAAAGCCTTAATTTTTATTTTAACTCTACCTTTTTCCGATTTGTCCACATTTACAATTGAGAGCTTTTTGCCTTGCATGGAAGTTGCATCAAAATAAATTGCAGCCTGTCTTTTTGCTTTTTTAGGCTGCAATAATATTTGTGTTAAATTATGTTCTTTTTCATCGCTATGCTGCAAATTCTCACACGATTCTTTGCTTATTTTTGCGCTGTGGGCATTTTCGCCTCTAAGTATAAAGACATCACCTTTTGATGTGTCGAGCGCAATTTTGTTGTCATTTTGCTTTGGCATTACCTCTCGGAATAAACTTCGCGTTATACTTTGCGACTCCTCCGAACTTATCGGTCCGCTACTTAGTATATGAACCGAATGATTTTTACTTCGAAATGTGATTGGTGGTTTACTCGAGTTTAAACTTACTCGCATAAAGCTTTTTTCCAATGTTTTTTCCTCTTATTTTTAAGATTAGGTGTTTAGTATACCATAAAAAAATTTTTCAAGCATCATATTTTAAAATTATTAATAATTGTTAACATGTTTAGTGCTTTGTCTGATAAAAAATCTGCCAAACTTGCTCAAAATGACATTAAAAGAAAGGAGTTAGTTATGTGTAAAACATTTGAGGCTATACATAAACTTGCCAAAAAAATGGATTCGGATTCTATTGTTTTATGGGTCGGACTGAAAAAAATTTCGGGCAGACTTTATACATGTGAGGACGGAAAATGCTTGGATGATATTATAACATTGCAGGATGCGGTTGTTGAAGATTGCACTCATGTGGACGGTTGCCAGTTTAGAGAATATAAATGGCTTAACCTGCCTTCAGATAAAATAGTGGGCTTTACTCTTAAATGTTGCGTAAGATAATTTTTCATGGGCTTTGTTAATTAAAAGCCCATTTTTTATGGTATCATATATCACATGAGTGAGCTTTTAATGCCTGCAGGCAACATAGAAAAAATGAAATATGCATACGCTTATGGCGCAGATGCTTGTTATTTAGGGCTTGTAGACTATTCCCTCAGAACCATGCGCAAGGGTGAGCTTATCACAAGAGAAAATTTAAAATCTGCAATAGATATTGCGCGCAAATTAAATAAGAAGGCATATTTAACATTAAATATCTTTGCTTATGATGAAGACATTAAAAGTTTAGAGAAAAGTATTGATATTATAAAAAACGCAAATCCACATGCAATAATTTTAAGTGATTTTGGTGTTTATAATACAGTTAGAAAATTTCTGCCGGATATTGATTTGCATATTTCAACGCAAACAAATATTTTAAATACCGAGGCTGTTAAATTTTGGCATGATATGGGTGCGACAAGGGTAATTTTGGCGCGTGAACTGTCGTTTAAACAAATTGAAGCAATTAAAAAAGCAGTTCCTGACATTGAAATTGAAATTTTTGTTCATGGCTCTCAATGCGTATCTTATTCAGGCAGATGTCTATTGAGCGATTATATGACTAAAGGAGAGAGAAAAGCCAATCATGGCGGATGCGCGCAACCTTGCAGATGGAGTTATAAGTTATTGGAAGAAACTCGTCCCAATGAATATTATGAAATAGTGCAAGATGAAAGGGGTTCTCATATATTATCTCCAAAGGATTTATGTCTTGTAAAATACATAAAAGAACTGCAAAATTTAGGAGTAGATTCCTTTAAGGTTGAAGGTAGGACAAAAAGTTTATATTATGTAAGTGCGGTTGCAAAGGCTTATCGCGCAGTAATGGATGAGAAAATTGAGCCCAAAGAAGCTTTTAACGAACTTAAAAAAGTCGGTAATCGCGGATTTACGGAAGGTTTTTTTATGGGTGATAATAATTCATCAAGTTACAGTTACGAAATTTCAAAAGGTCTTGCAGGTTCTGATTTTCTTTGTATATTTCTGGATAAAAAAGACAATTTGTTTAAAGTAGTAATTAAAAATAAAATGCTTTTAGGTGATGAGTTTGAAATTATAACACCTGACTTTAATAAAAAAGCCAAGGTTATATCAATTACTGATAAAGATGGCAAAAAAACAGATGTTGCCAATACCAATGATGAGGTATGGATGGAATTGGAAGCCCAAAATGATTGGCAAAATCAGTGGGAGTGGGCATTGGGAAGGACACTGGGTATAAAAAATGAGATTAAAGCCTGATATTAATTTGAAATCAATTTATGATATCAATATTTTTAATTTGAAAGCTTGTGAAATTGAAGCTGTATATTTTGATTTAGATTCGACCGTAATGCGTTCAAAAAGCGGAGTATTTGAAAAGAAGACTCTTGATTTTCTTAACATGTTAAAAAAACATTTTAAAATTGCGGTAATTTCGAATAATAAAAATGAGGATTATATAAGAAAGGCTCAATCGCAGGTTGATTTTCCGATAATAGGTCAAGCAAAAAAACCTGATGTAAAAGTGCTTTTAAGCGTGTGCAAAGATATGGGAGTAAAGCCTTGTAATTGTGCCTTTGTCGGAGACAGGCCTTTAACAGATATATTTTGTGCAAAACGTGCAGGCATGTTATCAATTTTGGTTGATTCAATATCAGCAGACAGTGAGAAAAAAATTGTTCGATTTGTAAGATTTTTAGAGCGCTTAAGCATAAAAAAATGAAAGGCTTTTAGACCTTTCATTTTTTTATTGTGTAATAATCTATCTTATTATGCCAAAACCTAAAAGCAATGTTGTTAAAATAAAAATCGTACCAACAATATAAGTTACCTTATTTAAGCCTTTTTCAGCACTTTTTTGTGAAGAAAAAAGCTGACTTGCAGAACCTATTGATGCTATGCCATCTCCTTTTGGGGAGTGTAAAAGCACGAGCATAATAAGCAAAAGAGCTGATATTATTTGAATTACATAGAAAAATGTTACCATTGCAAAATCCTTATTTAATAATAATGAGAATTTATAACACAAATATTATTTTTTGTCTAATTAATAGATAGCCAATATTCCTTTAAAAGTTTACAATCTTGTTCTATGTTTGGGCTCTCGCATATTATCACTCCTTTAATATTAAAAGTTTTAAAGGCTTTTAGCAAATCTTTGTAATTAAAATCACTTTCTTCAAAAATTAAATGATGTTTTTCACCTTTTTGAGAATATGCAATACCTGCCATGTGTGCATGAAAATTTTCTAATGCTTTATTGCCAAGCCCTTTTGCGATTTTTTCAAAAATAGAACAAAATTCATCGTACGTATTGAAAAGCCCGTTTGTGCGAGCATGAATATGGGCAAAATCTACGCAGGGCAGTACATTTTTAAAGTTTTTGCAAAGCTCAATGATTTCGTCAATATCTCCCCATTGTGTCCCTTTGCCTGTTGTTTCAGGTCTAATCCAGATATTATTATTTTCTTTTTCAAGAATCTCAACTATTTCATTATGTCCTTCAAGAATTGTTTTAAAAGTTTTTTCTTTACTCTCACCCATATAAAAACCTGCATGGTAAACAATAGAATAGCCTCCAAGCTTGTTTGCCATTCTTGCCGTGTCTAAAATCCTTGTTATGCTCGCCCTTTTCTTTTCTTCTTCTTTTGAATTCAAATTAATGTAGTAGGGTCCATGCGAGGTTAAGATTAAATCCTGCTTATTTTTAAGGACTGTATCTTGAGTCTTTTCGCTCATTCTGACTCCATGAACAAACTCTATTTCAAGACCGTCAAGATTCATGTCTTTGAGCTTAGAAAAAGCTTCAGAGTAGTCTTTTGCGACTGTTGGAATGCCTGCTGTCAAAAAATTTAATTTATCCATTAGTTGAAAATTTCTCCCGTGTTTACCCTAAATACTTTTATAAAATTTTCTATGTCGAAAATGCCCCAGCTGCCGCACTGCAAGCATTTTGGATATATAAATCCGTCTTTTGCCGATATTTCAAGATAATCACCTTGAACTTTTGTTATTATCCCTTGTTCAATGTTATGATTTTGAATAGCGTAATCAGTGTAAAGAATTCTGACAGGCGCACCCCTAAAGTTCAAAAAGGCATTGTAAAAAGGGTTTGCTGCTCTTATGAGCCTTTCTGCTGCAACTACACCTTGATTTAAATCTATTTTTATATCATTTTGAACTTTTGGTGCTTTTTTATATTCACCTTCAGGTTGTGGTTTTGAATTTATTTTGCCTGTGTCATTGTAAATATTTAAAACATTTAAAAGCATGTCGTTTATCATAAAATTTGTTCGATTAAAAAGAGTCCCTATCGTTTCTTTTTCACTTACAAGAAAGCCTTTTTGAACTATAATTTCCCCTGTGTCAAAATTTTCATCTGCAAAATGCAGTGTCACTCCGCTTGTTTTTTCACCATTGTTTATAATATGAAAATAAGGGTTTGCACCGCGGTACATAGGTAAAAGTGACGGATGGCAGTTGATGTAGCCTGTTTTTGTTGTATTTAAAAAATCCTTGCTTAATTTATAGTTAAAAGAACAAATGATTCCAATGTCAGCATTTTTTTCTTTAATTTTTTCAACCATTTTGGGTGTGTTTGGGGTTTTATCGTAATCAAAAACTTCAAGATTCAAATTTTTTGCAAAATTAATAAAATTTTGTGCAGTAGGGTTAAAGTTTGGCGGCGGGATAACCGCTGCTACCTCAAAGCCGCTTTTGACTATAGAGTTAAGGCAAAGGGTTGCCATATCAGGCATGCCGCAAAAAATTATTTTTATTTTTTTAGAATTGTTTTGCAACCGTTACTCCTGCAAAAAGTGCCCCTAGTGATAAAGCTATGCTTAATAATATATACAAAGCCGCTTTTAAAAATTCGCCTTCAAAAAACATATTCCATATATCAAGCGAGAAAGTTGAAAATGTTGTTAAACCGCCGCAAAAACCTACGGTTAAAAATAGTTTTAATTCATTTGGCACATTTACTTTTTCCAAAAAAAGAAGAAAGCCAAAGCCCATAATAAAACTGCCTGTTATATTAACACATAATGTCCCCAAAGGAAAATGAACACAGGTTTTTGAACAAAGCAATCCTGTTAAATAGCGCATATAAGCGCCTAAGCCCCCTCCAAAAAATATTGCAATGAATTTAAGCATATAATTATATTAGCATATTAATTTTGAAGTATTGTAACAAATTTAAAACATTAAAAATTTGGTGTTGACGAGAAATTTTGTTTGTAATAAGTTTATGAATACTGAATGAAACTAGAAGAAGTAAGGCAATTATGACTACAACAGCAAAAAGACAAAGAATAAGAGTGTGCCTGAAAGCTTATGACCATCAGTTAATAGATTTAAGTGCTCAAAAAATTGTTGACACTGCAAAACGAACTGATGCAAGCGTATCGGGTCCTATACCTCTGCCGACAAAACGCAGAGTATACTGTGTTCTTCGTTCGCCTCACGTAGATAAAAAATCTCGTGAACATTTTGAAATGAGAACACACAAAAGGATTATAGATATTTATGATCCTACACAACAAACGACTGAAGAATTAACAAGAATGGATTTACCATCAGGTGTAGACATTGAAATTAAACTTTAGTCAGAAGCTTTAGCACAATCAAAATTGAATATTGAATGTGATCTGGCAATTAGGCAGAGTTTGAATTTAAACAAAGCCAAAAGTGAAACAACCGAGAACGCAAGCTCTCACAACAGAGAGAACGCAAGCTCTCACAACAGAAAGGTAGAAAATGACATTAGGTGTTATTGGACAAAAACTTGGAATGACACAAATTTACAATGAGCAAGGACTTTGTATTCCCGTTACGGTAATTAAAGTTGATCCTGCAGTTGTAACTCAGATTAAAACTGTTGAGACAGACGGTTACAATGCTATTCAAGTAGGTGTAGTTCCTGCTAAAGAAAAACATTTAACAAAAGCTCAAATTGGTCATTTTAAAAAGAATAATCTTGAAAACTTTAGACATTTGCAAGAATTTAGGATTGACAATCCTCAGGATTATACCATTGGTCAAAAAATAGATTTATCGGTTTTATCCGAAGCGGCAAAAGTTGATGTTACAGGAAAATCAATTGGTAAAGGTTTTCAAGGTACTGTTAAAAGACACAACTTTGGCAGAGGACCTATGGCTCATGGTTCTAAAAACCACAGAGAACCAGGTTCAATTGGTGCAGGTACCACTCCTGGCCGTGTAATTAAAGGTAAAAAAATGGCAGGTAACATGGGTAATGAAAAAGTTACTGTTACCAAACTTACGATTGTTAAAGTTGATGCCGATAAAAATCTGTTATTAGTTAAGGGCTCAGTTCCGGGTCCTGAAGGTAAATTGGTCACAGTTAAACCTTCAAGAACAAAATGGAATTAGAGGTATATGATGACTGAAAATATAAAAACTCAAACAGTAAAATTATTAAGCACTTCAGGAAGCCAACTTGGCGAATTGAGTCTTGACGGCAAAGTATTTGGTGTTGAACCTAATATTCACGTTATGCACTTGGCGCTTAAAAGGCAGTTGAACAATGCTCGCAGAGGAACTGCTTGTGCTAAAACAAGAGCAGAAGTTTCCGGTGGTGGTAAAAAGCCTTGGAAACAAAAAGGTACAGGTAGGGCGCGTGCCGGTTCTATTCGTTCACCATTGTTTGCAGGTGGCGGTGTGATTTTTGGACCAAAACCAAGAAGCTATGAAACAAATATGCCTCAAAAGGCAAGAAAATTGGCTTTAAAATCTGCTCTTAGTGCAAAAATTGAAGCAATGACAGTAGTAAAAGATTTTAGCGAATTAAAGGAAGTAAAAACAAAAGCAATGGCTAAAATCTTAAAAGATTTAAATGCCACCGGCAAAATCTTAGTTATTGCTGATTTAAAAGCTGAGGAAAATAAAAATCTTGAATTGAGCGCAAGAAACCTTGCTAACGTTAAATTGTTATTACCTTCAAATTTAAATGTTAAGGATTTAATCGAAGCAAACAGTTTAATTGTTACTGAGGCTGCAATCAATGAAATTACTGAAAGGTTGGCGAAATAATGGCAAATACTAGAACCAACAAAGAAAAATTATACGATATTATAAAAAAGCCCATAATTACTGAAAAATCAATGTCAAATGTGGCAAATAACGTATATACTTTTGAAGTGGCTAAGACCGCATCAAAAGTTGAAATCGCACAAGCAATTGAACTTGCTTATCCGAATCGCAAAGTTAAGAAAGTAAGGACTGTATATATGCCCTCTCATCAAAAAAGAATGGGCTTAAAGTTCGGTAGAACCCAATCAGGTAAGAAAGCCATCGTTACAATCGTTGGCGATCCTATTGAAGAATTGACAGGAGTGTAG
>CASFXY010000008.1 GCA_949298805.1 uncultured bacterium | reverse complement strand
TGTGTGATGAAATTGGTATGAATTGTTTTAAAACATGCTACGCATGTTTTGTCATCACACCGGCAGGTATAAATCAGTTTATTAAATTGTCAATTTGCCACAGGCATATAAAAATAATACCAAAAAAAGATTATTTTTCCAGTTCTTTTTTTAGAATTTCATTTAACATTTGCGGATTGGCACGACCCTTGGTTTCCTTCATTATTTGCCCCACAAAGAAACCGAACAACTTATCTCTGCCTCCTTTATATGCAGCAACTTGTTCAGGATTAGCTTGTACAACTTTTTTTGCAAGTTCTTCAAGCAGTTTTGAATCGGAAAGTACACTTAAACCTTTTTTCTCAACAAGTTGTTGTGCATCTTCTCCCGATTTTAGAATTTCAACTACAAGCTGCTTTGCAATATTATTTGAAATTGTCCCTTTGTCAAGCAGCATAAGTAATTTTACAAAATTATCCGCGCTTAATTTTGTTTGATTAATTGCAAGCTTTTCTTCTTTTAAATACGCGGCAACTTCCCCCATAAGGAAGTTAGATGCTGTTTTAGGATTTGCGCCTTTTTCAATTACTTCATCATAAAACAGTGCAATATCCATTTGATTTACAATAACATTTGCATCGTATTCACTTAAACCCAATTCCATATATCTTTTAATTTTTTGTAGTGGCAACTCAGGCATGGACTTTTGAATTTCTTCAATCCACTCTCTGCTTATCTCAAGCGGCATTAAATCGGGTTCCGGAAAATAACGGTAATCATGGGCATCTTCTTTACCTCTCATAGAGGATGTTGTACCGCTGTTGTCATCCCAAAGACGAGTTTCTTGTATAACCTCTCCGCCTTCTTCTATAATTTCGGTTTGCCTTTCAAACTCGTATTCTATTGCCCTTACAAGTGCTCTAAAGCTGTTTACGTTTTTAATTTCGGCTCTTGTACCAAATTCTTTCTGCCCTCTCGGTCTTACAGAAATGTTGGCATCGGCGCGCATTGAACCTTCTTCAAGGTTTCCGTCGCAAACGCCTATGTATCTTAAAATATTTCTGAGTTGCTCTACATACTCTCTTGCTTCGTCGGATGAGCGCATGTCCGGCTCTGAAACAATTTCAAGCAGAGGTGTTCCTGCACGGTTTAAATCAACAAGTGAATATGATGAGCCATAAAGTCCTGCAGCGCCAGCATGGACAAGTTTACCCGCATCTTCTTCTAAATGTGCACGAGTGATGCCGATTTTTTTATTTGAAATTTGCACCCATCCCCCAAGGCATATAGGCTCATCAAATTGTGAAATTTGATATCCTTTGGGTAAGTCAGGGTAGAAATACTGTTTTCTGTCAAATTTACATCTTTTGGGTATTTGTGAATTTAGTGCAAGACCTGTTAAAATACCCATTCTTACAGCTTCTTTGTTTAATACGGGTAAAACCCCGGGCATGCCAAGAGTGATAGCGGATGTTTGAGTATTTGGTTCTTTACCAAACTGTGCGCCGTCAGGTGCAAATATTTTAGTATTTGTTTTTAATTGGGCATGAACTTCAAGCCCTATAACCATTTCGTATTTTTTTTTCATATCCTCGAGCGACATGTTCTCTCCTTGCTTCAAGTTGTTAACTAAAATATATCATAAAATTAATTATAAAAAAGTTAATAATTCTTAATATTTTCTTTCCAAAAGAGCACATTATTTGTGCTTGTTGAGTTTATTTATATATGGAAGTGGAGTATAATTATGAGTTATCCTTTGTATAATCAACAACAATATGTACCTCAAGCAGTTCCTACTGCCTCATGTGGTGCAGTTTCTATTAATATCATGAATCCGACCGTCGGCATGACTAATCCCATGTGCCAACCTTATCAAAATGGTGTATATCAGTATCCTGTGTCAAGTTACTATGGTAATCAGCCCACACAAATGCAATACCCCATGAATTATAATAACAATGTAAATACCAATACATTAAATTCTGTTCCTGATAACAACACACCTGTTCCTCCTGCACCCGTTGCATCGGACAATAGTGAGAAAGATAATAAAACAGATGAGAAAAAAGATGTTACAAAGGAAAAAATTCCTTTAACCGATGATTATATAAAAACTCTCGAAAATTATTTGAATTCGCAAGATTCTAAAATCAGATTAATGGGTGCAAAAGATGTGCTGGAAAGATTTAAAGAAGATTCGAACCGAAAAAATGATGCCGCTCTTACTGCATTATTAAACAAAATTCTTCAGGATCCTAATTCTGCTGTCAGATTTTTGGGTTTAACAACCTTGCAAGCAGGTTATGCTATCGGCAATGAACAAACCATTGAACTTTTAAAAGGCATTCAGGCAAATGGTGAACAACAGTACGGCGAAGATTCTTTACTGGCTTCGCAAATTTTACTGAGGTTGAGTGCCGGAGACAAGGTGAAATTTACACCTACAGATACTCAAGAGCAGCCTAAAGATAGCCAAACAAACGATAATCAGACTAAGGAGGCAGCATAATGGGTCTTTTAAATATTGCATCAAAAACGGCAGCATTACTTGCAAGCGGCACATCTTTGTATGATATACATACTTTGGGTGTGCGTGAGGCAAATATTAAACGTGAAAGCAATTATGCAGATGATTTCATTGCTCAAAATATCGGTGCTTCAAAATTGAATTATCCGAGCAAGAAACATAGTAATATGAAAGATTGGATTATGAGTTTTAGCTATCCGTTACAAATTTCTGAAGTTTGGAATACTGTATCGGGCTATGTATCCGGTGCCCTCAAAGGCATTGTTCATAATGCTGCTACATTAGGTTTTTCAGCACTCGCATTTTTTGCCAAAAAAGACGGATGGAAAAAAGCAGGTGTAATCGGGCTTGGTCTTTCTGTTGCTTGGGATTTCATTAAGAATAGTACCAATCTTTTTGAAAGGACAGATTACCTGAGAAGAAAATAGTCAAACTAACATTGCTATTTACATAACTTTACATTTTAATTAAATATAGCAATTAATTTTTATCACAAGATTTATTACAACTGTTAAAAGAATATCAATTAAAAGGAGATTATTACAATGATACAACCGCAGTATTTTCAGCAACAATATCCGCAGGCTCCCTCTGCAGTCAGTATAAATATTTATGAACCTAAAAGTTATGGTTCTGCACCTGCACAACAATCCCCTTATTCATATACTAATCAACTTTATGGCATGCCGCAGGCTTCGGCTTGGGCGCAACAACCCATGAATTTCGTACAATCTCCGTACCAACAATATGCAATTCCTCAGTATCAACCTCAAATAAATGATGTTCAAGCTGTAAATACTATTCCGGTTGCACCGCAGCCTATGCCGCAGACCGCTATTGAATCACAACAAGCTCAACAAACTCAACAAACTCCAATGCCTGAAGTTGAGCAAGCAGAGGCTGCACCAAAGGTCAATACCGATGTTCTAATTGCTGATTTAAAAAGTCCCGACTATGATATTCAAAAAGAGGCAATAACTTCAATTGCAAATTTTAGTCAATCAACCCCCGATATTGCCCTTCAAGTAGTAACCGATCCAATTAAGCAATCACTGGTAGATATAATTAAGACAGATACAACACAATTACCCGACTTAACTGACGAACAAAAAGCTATTTCCGCTAAAAAAGATAAAGGTGAAACAATTACAGCAGAAGAACAAGCAATTCTTGATAAATCTTCCCCAAGACTCACTGCAGACAAAAATAGAGTTTTAGCATTGTTTACTTTGGCAATGGTTCAAAAATTATCCAGAGATAACGAAGCGCAATATGCTCAATTCCAAGCAGAACAAGGCGCTCAAAATGGACCAAAGATTGGTTTGAAAGACTTAATCGGATATAACGAGATTGTAAACACAATCCAAAACGATAACAACGGTCAGCTAAAAGCCGCTGCAATTCAAGCCTTGCAATACATTGCCAGACCTGAAGAAAAATCTGAAGTAGAACAAATTCTACAACCTGCCTTAAATGATTCGGATCCTATGGTAAAACAAACTGCTCAAGAAGCATTAGCTAAACTTTCAGCAGAACCCGTACAGGAAAATGCTCAGCAGCCCAGTGAACAACCGGAACAGAAAAATGAAGCAGTAACAGCATAGTTTATTTAAAATAAGCACAGAATAAAATAATTAAACTATAGCAAATATAAAATCCGTATTAATAAGTTTTTTAATACGGATTTTTTTATTAATATATATTAATTTTTTGAATTATATTGATAATTATTATTAAATTAAAGTATGAGTAAAGTTACAAAAATTGGCGCAAAGAATTCTAATAAAAAAATTACCCAGCTGAAGTCTTATCTTGGCTTTGAGTATATTAAGCTAAAGAAGGATATAAACGGTCTTGAATTTAATATGGATCATTTATTCGAATATTCCAAAAAGAACAGGTATAATATTTCAGTTGCAAGAAAGGTTGAAAATTGTACATTTGTGTATAACTTTTTTGTAGAGGGTACTAAATTAAACTTATTTTTTGATGCTTATTTTAATGGTAAAATTGAAGGCGACATTATTGATATTGACAAATTAAAACCGGAAAATCTCGCATGAGCAGCTTTTTAGATGAATATTCCTTAATTTTATCATCTTGTGAAAAACCTTCGCGCTATATTGGCAATGAATTTCTCAGTGCCAATAAAAATTTTGATAATGCGCTTGCAAGGGTTGCTTTCCTTTTTCCTGATAAATATGAAATTGGTATAAGTAATTTTGGGCATAAAATTCTGTATCACATTGTTAATTCTAACCCGTTGTATATGGCCGATAGAGCCTATGCGCCGGATAAAGATTTTTTGGAATTGTTAAAAAAAACTAAAAAAACTCTTTATGCGCTTGAGTCCAAGAAATCGCTGCAATTATTTGATTTTCTTGGTTTTGCCCTTCAGTATGAAATGTCTTATACTACGATTTTAAAAATGCTGGAGGTGTCAAATGTACCAATTTTCAGCAAGGACAGAACTAATGCCAACCCAATAATTTTTGCAGGCGGTCCTTGTGCTTACAATCCTGCGCCAATGAGCGATTTCATCGATTTATTTTTAATAGGTGATGGCGAGGAGGTTATTGTTGAAATACTTGATAAATATAATAAAATTAAAAATTTACCCAGAATGCAGGTTTTAAATGAGTTATCACAAATTAAGGGTGTCTATTGTCCATTTTTTCCAAAAAAGACTATTAAACGAATTTTTATTCCCGATAAGGCATCTCATCCTACAAAATCCCCTATATCACATTTTGTAAGTGTACATGACAGGGCAACTGTAGAAATACGTCGAGGTTGCGGCAGGCTTTGCAGATTTTGCCAAAGTGCACACACAAATTTGCCTGTCAGAGAACGAAAAAGTGATGATATTATTTCGCTTGCATGTGATTATGTTAAAAATACAGGCTATGATGAATATTCGCTGCTTTCATTATCTTCTAATGACCACACTAATATTGAGCCTATTATTGAAATTTTGAATGAACGCTTCAAAGGTAGCGGGGTTAATGTTTCTTTGCCAAGCCAACGCGCTGATAAATTTTCGGTTAAATTAGCCGGATTAATGCAACAGGAAAAGAAATCAACAGTTACTATCGCACCTGAGGCAGGTAGTCAAAGAATGCGAGATGTTATCAATAAGAATTTAACTCAAGAACAAATTTTAAATGCTGTTTTATCTTGCGTTAAGTGCGGATGGGATAAGATTAAATTTTATTTCATAATAGGCTTGCCTTTTGAAACGGATGAAGATGTGCTTGCAATTGCAGATTTAATAAAGGCTATTAACATTAGCTGCAGAAATGAAGGACTCAAGGTTCCGCAGATAACTTGTTCTATTTCAGTTTTTGTCCCAAAGCCACATACACCTTTTGCATGGCATGCTCAAAATACAGTTGAAGAAATTGAGCGTAAAAAGCAGCTTTTACTGGCATGTAAACCTGAAATTAAAAATGCTAAACTAAATTTTCACTCTGCGAAAATATCTCGTCTTGAGGCATTTTTTACACGTGGAGATAAGTGCATAGGAAAATTTATCTATGAGTTGTATAAAAATGGTTCATACCTTGATTCTTGGGAAGAAAACATTGACTTCGAACTTTATGAAGCTATTGCAAAAAAGCTGGATATCGATTTTGTTGCTCAGGCTTCTAAAACTTATGACCCTATGTCTGCAATGCCTTGGGATATAATTGATACAGGCTTAGATAAAAAGTGGCTTATAAATGAGTATAACAAGGCAAAACTGGCTCAGAATACTATTCCCTGCGAGGTCAAATGCTCAAATTGCGGTGTTTGCAAAAACCTTAATACTCATAAAATATATGACAAACGTATTATTTAGTGAGTTTTTCTACCATTGAAAGAAAGTTTAATATATCAATGGGTTTTGTAATATAATTGTCGCAGCCAAGAGCTTTTGCTGTCTGTTTGTCTTTATCCATTGCAAACGCAGAAACTATAAGTGTTTTTGGGCATACTATACTTTCTTCCTTTAATTTTTTAAGCAGTGAGAACCCGTCTAATATCGGTAATTGTATGTCTAAAATCATCAAATTGTATTTATTATCTTTAATTTTATTGTATGCTTCAAGACCGTCAAACGTTTTTGTAACTTCGTATCCTTTTGCCTCAAGAATATCGGCAAAAAGTTTCATATTTGTGAGGTTGTCTTCAACAATTAGAATCTTGTTCATACTACCGCACCTTTAAGTTGCACTTTAAATGTAGTTCCTTTATTTGGTACACTTTCAAGCGTAATTTTTCCTTTATGAAGTTTTACAAGCTCTTTGGTAATTGTAAGACCAAGACCGGTTGAGCTTTGCCCCTTTGTATAGATGTTATTTAGGTGCACAAATTTTGTAAAGATTTTATTGTGATATTTTTTGTCTATACCAATACCATTGTCTTGCACTTCCAATATAAAATCTTTATCCTGTATTGAAGTTTTTATTTTTACTTTTCCTTTTTCCGGTGTGAATTTTATAGCATTACTTAAAAGATTGTAGAGGATTTGTTGTAATTTTTGATAGTCTGCCATTATATTTTGTTTGCAATTATTTATAAATTTGACCTCAATTGATTTTT
Source organism: uncultured bacterium (assembly GCA_949298805.1). Taxonomy (GTDB): domain Bacteria; phylum Cyanobacteriota; class Vampirovibrionia; order Gastranaerophilales; family Gastranaerophilaceae; genus Galligastranaerophilus. The sequence goes on along the minus strand of CASFXY010000008.1, from coordinate 56,921 downwards.
GCTCAAATAAAGGTGTCAGGATATTAATGGCTTCTTGTATAACATTTTGCGATGACAGTTCGCACAATGTAATTTTCATAGCCTTTGACTCAATTTTGGAAAGGTCCAGAATTTCGTTTATCATACCCAAAAGGTGCAAGCTAGATATTTGAATATCTTTGATGTATTCTTCTTGTTTTTGGTTAAGTTCCCCGAAAATTTTACACCCGAGAGCTTGTGAAAAACCAATAATTGCGTTTAGTGGAGTTCTTAATTCATGTGATATATTGGCAAGAAATGAATTTTTTGTTTTATCCAGCTCAATTAGTTTCTTATGTTGCTTTTCTATAACCTCATAAGCATTATTTTTTTCAACAATACTGTCTTGAAGGGCTTTTAATTGCATTTTAAAGACATTGTTCAGTTCATAATCTTTAATAAGGTATGCAACTATGCTCGCAATTGTTTCGAAGTATTTGCTATCTTCTTCGTTGAAATCTTCGGCTCTTGCTGCGATTATAAAGCCAAAAAGCGAATTTCTAATGAGGAGTTTTGAGCACAACATACAATTTTTATTTTTAATTAAAAAAGTGTTGTTTTCATTTTTTATTACTTTTTCTATAAATTCGTTATTAACTTCTGGATTTATATTTTTTTCAGAATAAAACCCTTTTGGTTCAATTTTATCCGAGTTTATAAAGTAAATACCAAGGTAGCTTGCCTCAATAACAGAACTTATCTCCTCGAGTATCTTTTGATAAAAATCATTTTTGTTAACCTCGTTATTATTGATAAGAGAACTTATAAGGGTTAGTGACTTTATTAATTTATTATTCATTGCCTGATTATACGACTTTTTTAAATTTCGGGCAAATTTTTAACATTTATTGTACATTTAATCTATATCCGCCTTTAGTTGCGTTTTGAAGAATGTCTTCATTTATTTTTGTTCTCAAATTTTTAATATATTTGTAAACGTAGTCAGTAGGCAAATCCAGTACACTTGCCAAATCTTTTGCATAGACAATTTCGTTTTTATTTTTTACAAAATGTTCCAATACTGCTTGTTCGCGCTGTGTTAATGATTTTTTAAAAGTTATTTTAAGTGATGATGTTAAATCTTTTGTTTTATCATCATTTTTAAGTGTTTCGTTTTGCATCTGCACAGATTTTTTCGCAATTTTTAAAATTTGTTCTTTTGGTTTTTCATTTTTTACTTCAGAAACCGATGCAGAGAATTTTTCATTTTTTAATACTATATCAACTATATCTCTGGTTTGCTTTTCTTCTTTTAATGTCTTACCTAAGCGTTTTGCATATTCTTCTAAAGTTATTTTTTCCAGAGAACTTCTCCATTGTTTAATTTCTTCTTTGCTCAAGTATTCACTCATTTAAACTGTTCCTCTTTATGTGTGATTATGTTTCCGTTCTTATTCTTTATAACACATATTGCCCTTAAAAATCAGCAAATATTTCATAAAGTAAATTTTTTTTTAAATATTTAAAAATTGTCAGAAAAGGACTTGACAATAAAAAATGAGCCTTGTAACAACAAGGCTCATTGTATGAATTAATTTTATTACTAGTCGTCAGCGTGTCCGGCAGTACCTAATACGTCTTTCATTTTGTGGATTACCATTTCCTTGACTGCAGTTCTTCCTGGACCCATATATTCCCTAGGGTCAAATTTTTCGGGATGTTCTACAAAGAACTCACGAATTGTAGAAGTCATTGCAAGTCTGAGGTCAGTGTCAATATTAATTTTTGCAACACCGTGTTTTGAAGCATAAGCCAACATATCTTCTGGTACGCCTTGTGCATCGGGTAACTTTCCTCCATATTTATTGCATTTATCAACAAATGCTTTTGGAACTGAAGATGAACCATGGAGTACAAGCGGATAATCAAAACCTACAACATCATTAACCGCTTTTTTTATTTCTGCAAGTCTTTCAAAATCAAGCTTTGCTTCGCCTTTGAATTTGTATGCACCATGAGATGTGCCAATTGCAACTGCAAGTGAATCGCAACCTGTTTCTTTGACAAACCTTGCTGCTTCTTCAGGATCAGTGTATGTGGAGTCTTTTGCATGTACTTTAACATCATCTTCAACGCCGGCTAATTTTCCAAGCTCAGCTTCAACCGAAACGCCCCTTGCATGCGCATATTCAACAACTTGTTTTGTGAGAGCTATATTTTCTTCAAGTGGGAATCTGCTTCCATCAATCATTACAGAAGAAAAACCGCCATCAATGCAAGATTTGCAAATATCAAAGTCAGCACCATGGTCTAAATGTAGTGCGATAGGAACCGTTGTTGTTGCAAGTGCCGCTTCAACAAGCTTAATTAAATATGTTTGATTGGCATATTTTCTTGCACCTGCTGAAACTTGCAAGATGATTGGAGAACGGGTTTCTTCAGCAGCTTCTGCTATACCTTGTAATATTTCCATATTGTTTACATTGTAAGCACCTATTGCATATTTTCCTGCAAGGGCTTTTTTAAACATTTCGCCTGTTCCGACAAGTTTTCTTTCTGTCATAAGATTATCCTCATTAATGTACCGTATACGGGTTTAATATTATAACAAAATTCTTTTAAATACAAGTTCTCTAATTTTTTTAACTGACTGACATAATTTATTTTTTACATTCCATATAATTTTAACTTGTTTACACACTCCCAAAAAAACTGTATAATTTATATTAACAGTTTAATGGGAGTTTTATTGTATGGAAAATCTTAAAATTGCAATCGGTTGTGACCATGGCGGATTTCATTTGAAAGAAAAAATTCTTGAATACTTAAGTGTTCATAATATTGAATATAAAGATTTTGGAATATATTCGCTTGAACAAAGCGATTACCCTGTAGTTGCAAAAGAAGTCGCTCAGCAAGTTGCTGCAGGTAATTTTGAGCGCGGAATTCTTGTTTGCGGTACTGGTATCGGTATGTCAATTACTGCTAACAAAACAAAGGGAGTACGTGCGGTTTGTTTAGAAAACACCTACTCGGCAAGAGTTTCTCGTGCACATAACAATGCAAATATTTTATGTTTGGGCGAGCGTGTAATAGGTCAAAACCTTGCTCTTGATATTGTTGATGTGTGGTTAAAAACAGGCTTTGAAGGCGGCAGACATAAACGCAGAATTGATATGATTGAGTAGTAATTTTTAATTGAAACTCATTTTTTTTGATGTAATATAAACTATAGAATTAGTTATTAATTAGGAAGTTCACAGTAATGTTTGAAAGATTTACCGAAAAGGCAATACGTGTAATTATGCTTGCTCAAGAGGAAGCAAGACGACTTGGACATAATTTTGTAGGAACTGAGCAGGTGTTGCTTGGCTTGATAGGTGAAGGCACGGGAATTGCCGCAAAAACCTTGAAATCCATGGGGGTTACAATTAAAGATGCCCGTGCTCAGGTTGAAAAAATTATAGGACGTGGCAGCGGTTTTGTGGCAGTAGAAATACCCTTTACTCCTCGTGCAAAAAAAGTTCTTGAGTTGTCATGGGATGAAGCAAGACAGTTGGGCCATAATTACATTGGCACGGAACATTTGCTTTTGGGCTTGATTCGCGAAGGCGAAGGTGTTGCTGCAAAAGTTTTGGAAAACCTTGGTGTAGATTTAAATAAGTGTCGCAGTAATGTTATCAAGCTTCTTGGTGAAACAAAAACAACATCGTCTGGACAACAGACAGCTACCCCCGGTGCTTCTCAAAGTAAGGTTAAAACTCCAAGTTTAGATGAATTTGGTACAGATTTAACACTTGCTGCACAAGAACTCCGACTGGATCCTGTTGTGGGACGCGAAAAAGAAATTGAAAGAGTTATTCAAATCCTTGCACGAAGAACAAAGAACAATCCGATTTTAATAGGCGAACCTGGTGTCGGTAAGACGGCTATAGCACAGGGGCTTGCACAAAAAATCGTTGACTGTGAAGTTCCTGATATACTTGAAAATAAAAAAATAATTCAACTTGATATGGGTCTTCTTGTTGCCGGTACAAAGTATCGCGGAGAATTTGAAGAAAGACTTAAAAAAATCATGGATGAAATTCGTCAGGCAGGTAATGTTATTCTGGTTATTGATGAAATGCATACACTTATTGGTGCAGGTGCCGCAGAGGGTGCAATTGATGCTGCTAATATTTTAAAACCGGCTCTTTCCAGGGGTGAAATACAAGTAATTGGTGCAACAACCTTAGATGAATACAGAAAGCATATTGAAAAGGATTCCGCACTGGAAAGACGTTTTCAGCCTGTAATTGTCGATCAGCCCTCTGTTGAAGAAACAATTGAAATTATTCGCGGTTTGAAGCCTAAGTATGAAGAACATCATAAATTAATTATTTCCGATGAGGCAATCGTTGCTGCAACTGAGCTTTCCAGTAAGTTTATTACAGAGAGATTTTTACCTGACAAAGCCATTGACATTATTGACGAAGCAAGCTCAAAAGTCAGGTTAAATGTTTCTGCGCTACCGCCTGAAGGTCGTGAATTGGAAAAGCAATTAAAAGAAATAATTAAAGAGAAAGAAGAAGCAATTCGCAATCAGGAATTTGAAAAAGCTTCCGATTTGCGTGATGATGAGGCAAATCTAAAAGATAAAATTCGTGAAATCCAAGAAAAGTGGAGAAATGAACAAGACGAAAATAAGCCAACTGTCGGAGTAGAGGAAGTTGCACAAGTAATTTCGACAATAACTGGTATTCCCGTGACTAAAATTACCGAGGGCGAATCACAAAGACTTCTTAAGTTGGAAGATACCTTACATGCGCGTGTTATCGGTCAGCATGAGGCAGTAGTTTCTATCTCAAAGGCTATCAGGCGTGCTCGTGTCGGGCTAAAAAGTCCTAACAGACCCATTGGCAGCTTTATTTTTTCAGGACCCACGGGTGTCGGTAAAACAGAACTTGCAAAAGCTTTAGCTGAGGCAGTTTTTGGTTCTGAAGATAATATGGTTAGAATTGATATGTCCGAATTTATGGAAAAACATACAACGGCGAAGCTTATAGGTTCTCCTCCGGGGTATGTGGGTTATGATGATGGCGGACACATGACCGAAATTATCAGAAAAAAACCTTATTCGGTTGTGCTATTTGATGAGATTGAAAAAGCGCACCCTGATGTTTTTAATATCATGCTGCAAATATTAGATGATGGTAGGCTTACGGATTCAAAAGGCAGACATGTAAGTTTTAAAAATACAATTATAATAATGACATCAAATGTCGGTGCTCACATGATACAAAATACTTCTAAACTTGGTTTTTCTGTTTCAAATGATGAGAAAAAAGATAAATACGAAAAACTTAAGGACACTGTTATGGAAGAACTTAAAAAAGCTTTTCGCCCCGAATTTCTTAACAGGATAGATGATATTATTGTATTTGCGCACTTGAATAAAGAAGAAATTCGCGAGATTGTTGACTTAATGCTTAATGATTTATTCAAACGTTTGGGCGAGCGCGAGCTTTCTATCGAGGTTACGGATGCCGCAAAGGATTATCTGGCTAAAGAAGGGTATTCGGAAACCTACGGTGCGCGTCCATTGCGCAGGGTTATTCAGAAAAAAGTTGAAGATGTTCTTGCCGAAGAAATATTGACCGGAAATTATCAGCCGAACGACAAGCTTATTATGGATATGCGCGATGAGCAGATTGTTATCGAAAAGAAAAATGACTGATAATTGTTAATTTTTGTAAAACTTTAAAATGCAAATGCCCGTCTAACAAAGCTTTTGGGAATTTGCGTTTTTCATTATTAAAATTTTTTTTCAAATGTGTCAAATAATTTTATTTATCAATTTTATATTAATGTAAATTGTTTTTATAATAGAAAGTTTTTACATGTATTGCGCATCTTCTCCCCAAGAAGCGATTGAAAATCGTAATAAAAGTGCTGTTTTTATTATCGAAAGTGATAAAATTATTCGCTCAAAATTACGCGGACAATTTATCTCGTCAAAAAAAATTTGTGTTGTCGGTGAGTCGTCATATTGTGACAATTGTTCTGATTCAATTTATGAACTAAAACCAAATATTGTTGTTTTTTCTTCATTTTCCGGTGCCGAATTTCAATATGATACAGTAAAAAAAGTTCATTTCGAGCAACCTCTTATTAAAAAGGTTGTACTATCCAAGAATGTTGATGAAGCCGAGTTTTGTTCTACCGTAGTCGCAGGCGTAAAAGGCTATTGTTCTCAAAATTGCGAAGCAGATGAATTAATCAGAGCCATTGATTTAGTTTCACAAGGTGGTGCTTATTATGACAGCAGTATGAGCAATTTTATTTATAGATTAATATCGCACATGAATCAAATGAATCAATTGCCAATCGACAAGCCGATTGAAGAACAAATTAACCTTACAGAAAGAGAACTGGAGGTTATCTCTGTTGCTGCCAGATGTGATGACTACGAAGATATTGGCAGAGTGCTATGTATTTCAAGGCATACGGTGAAAATGCATTTGACAAGTATATATAAAAAACTTGGAGTAAAAAATAAACTGCAAGCAATATTAAAATTGCAAAACAGGATGTATGAGTTTAAATTCTGATTTAAATGCATTATTTACTTCTTTTTTAATTTTGGTTAATATAGTTATGTTAAGCCATGGAGAGGTGTCCGAGTGGTTTAAGGTGCAAACCTGGAACGTTTGTGTGGGGGAAACTCCACCGGGGGTTCGAATCCCCCCCTCTCCGTTTTAACTGTTATTGGAGTTATAATGTCAAAAGTTTGTCTTGCAATTTTGTATAAAAATTACAACTGTTCTTTAATTGATAAATTCGAGATTTTATATAAGAATAATTTTGATTATATTTTACACATTATGCCACTTTACGATGGCGGCAGAGAAAATGTTGCTGCAGTTTTTGAGAATAAATATCAAATGTGCGGATATATTCCTCAGGCATTGTGCAGGCTACCTTTTGATGATTTTACGCACTATATCTTTATGACACAGGATTGCATATTAAATCCGGAAATTAATTCTTTTAATTATAAAGATAAATTCAAAATTGATGATGATTCTGCATTTATTGCCGATGATATTTTCCCTGTTTCGATTGATACAATGCACAGTACCGATTGGGCTTTTGTCAGTGTGTATAATTATACATACAGAAAAAACGGTGCTGAAATAAGAGAATTTATTCCTTTAAAGGTAGATGCCCGAGCTATTTATTCAAAATTTGGTGTTAAAGCACCTTATATATATACGGATTATTTTTCTTATCTTGTTGAAAATCTTATTCACGGTAGAATTCACACTCATTCTTTTAAGTTAAATCTTGAATATGGGAACATGAATATAAAAACTTTGACCGATGGCTTTAGCTCAAAGGTTGAAAAAGAAAAGTTGGTTACAATTTATCCTTTTGTTGCTTCTGACTCTAACTTTTTTATTCTGCCAAAAGCTGCAATTCCTAAGTTTGCACATTATTGCGGATTATTTGCTTCTGCTCGAATGCACCATAATATCGGCTTTGCCAATAGTCTTGTTTTCTCATGTGAAAAAATTGTTATGAAAAAGGATATTCTGCAAGAAAATCTAATTGATATAATTAAAGATGAAAGCGCGCTTTGGAGTCAATTCTCGCATAATTTAAATTCATTTTTATCAGATAGCAAACACTTGCTTGCACATCCAATAATGTTAGACAAATGGGATGTAAAGGAGGTCTGATATGCAGGAAAAAGTTTGTCTTGTTGTTATATATAATCACCCTTTTGTAAAAAATGTTGATAAAATCAATAAGTTATATGGAAACAGATTTGACAAGATTTATCATATCATGCCTTATTACAGAGGTAATAATGTTGATATAATTCCTGTTTATGAAAATTCTTATCAATTTCAGGGATATATAGCACAAGCATTTTCGAGTATTTATCATGATGAGTTTTCTCACTATGTTTTTATGGGCGATGATGTTTTAATGCGTCCTGATTTTTCTAAAGACACAATGCTTGATATGCTGAAAATGGATGAAAATACAGGATATATTGCAAGAAATATTTTTGTTATGAACGAGTCACATCTTATTTCTAAAATCTGGCTTTTCCCGACACTATTGTCATATATTTATGATGAAGACAAACATGAACTTGATGGTATTTTACCCGATGTTGATACAATGCTTGATAAGTATAAGTCCTTAGGCATGACACCTTCTTTGATAAGTGAAAATAAATTGAGGTACTTGCAAGATTTTGTGCCCGTAAACCGTAAAAACAGTTTCTTTTATAAATATGATTTAAGAACATCCCTTATTGATTGTGTTAAATTACTAAAAAATTATGTCGAAACAAATTCGGCGCTCAATTATGTTTTTCCTTTTGCATGTGGTTTTTCGGACTTCTTTGCAATCCCTGCTAAATATTTTAAGAAATTTGCTTATATTTCAGGCGCAATGGCTGCAAAAAGAATTTTTGCAGAGGTAGCTATACCAACTGCACTGGCAATTTGCCTTGATAAACTTTCTATGCCAAAGGATATTAAATATGCAACCGTTAATTATCCTGCAACTGATGCCAGAAGGAATGAATTGCCGGATAAGTATAATCATTCGGTAAAAAAGCTACTTGCCGATTGGGATGATAAAAATCTTTTATTACACCCTGTTAAGTATTCTATGTGGGAGATGGACATTGACTAATTTTGTTGTTTTGACTACTATTTTTCAACCGACAGATGCCATTTTAAGGCTTGCGAGTAATTGTGATAATTATATTATTGTTGCTGGAGACAGAAAAACACCTGAAAACTGGAGTATTAAAAATGCCGCAGCAAAGGTTGATTTAATTAAGCATGACTGCTCAATTGGTTCTAAATTAGAAAAAGTTTTGCCTTTTAATCATTATTCAAGAAAAATGCTGGGTTATATTTTTGCTGCCAATAATGGCGCAAACGTGATTTATGAAACAGATGACGACAATTACCCAAAAGATAATTGGTACATGCCTGACTTTGCCTCCGCGGAAAAATTTGTTGCGCAGGATAGAGGATTTGTAAATATATATAAGTACTTTTCGGATAGTGATATCTGGCCAAGAGGTTTCCCGCTTGAGCTTATTAATGATGAAAAAAGTGTTATAAATGAAAATGAGCTGCAAATTTCAGATTTAAAAATTGGTATTTATCAAGGGCTTGTTGATAATGAGCCTGATGTGGATGCAATTTATCGTTTATTAAAAAACAATAAATGTGTTTTTGATAATAAACCTTCATTGGCATTATCAAAAGGCACTATTTGCCCCTTTAATTCTCAAAATACATTTACAAGGCGCGAGCTTTTTCCTCTGCTTTATTTGCCTTCTACTGTTACATTTCGTTTTACCGATATTTTAAGAGGGTTGATTGCTCAACCTTTAATGTGGAATGAGGGTTTTCATCTTTGTTTTACAAAGGCAACCGCCATACAAGAGAGAAATGTGCATAATTATCTTAAAGATTTTGAGTCCGAAATACCTTGCTATTTGTTGGCGCAACGTGTTGTCAATATTGCTATAAATTCAATAAAACCGGCAAATAGTTTAAAAGATAATATGTTTAGCGTTTATGAATCATTATTGGTAGAAAATATAGTAAAAAAAGAAGAATTAAATATATTGCAAGCTTGGCTTGAGGATATTTCTTAGACATTTGTCTGATGTATTTAATGCTTTGAGCATAAATAATTATTAAAGTAAGGAGATTATTTATGTTTTATAATGTATTAAATGCAAGTGATATTGTTCAATTAGACGGTGCAAAATTTCAAAGAAAAACATTGCTTGAAAATAATGGTTGCAGTTTAAATGTTGTTGTATTAAAAAAAGACGAGATTATTGATACGCATACCTCTGCAAGTGATGCCGCAGTATATGTTATTGACGGTGAAATTGAAATGCATTTTGATGCACAAAAATTTCTGTTGGATGAGAATGACATTTTAATGTTTAAAAAAGATGAGCAACATAAAGTTCTTGCACTAAAGGATTCTAAATTTTTCTTAATCAAGATTTAGCATAATTCAATAATTTGCATATTTCATTGGCAATATATTAATATATCTTTATGGACAGTTGTATTAATTCAATGAAAAATGTGTTAATTACCGGTGTGGCAGGATTTATAGGCTCAAATTGCTATAAATATTTATCTCGGCTTGGATATAACGTATATGGGTTGGATGTAAATAAATCCAACCCGAAAAATTGCATTTCAGGTCCTGTCACAGAGTCCAATTTAAGCTTATTTGATACAAAATTTGATTATATCTTTCACTTCGCGGGTTCTCCTACGGTTATCGCAGCGCAAATGTGTCCTAAAGTCGCATATAGTAATGACATTGAAAGTATAAAGGAATTGTTGAATTATGTCCTTAAATACAATCATGATGCTAAAATTATATTTGCTTCATCTGCTGCGGTTTACGGTTCCAAGCACATTGGCAATATTGCTGAAATTGATGAATGCCGACCACTTTCGCTATATGGTAAACTAAAATTGGAATGTGAATCTATAATTAAAGATTATTTTAATAAATACAGTGTTAATTTTTGCATAATGCGGCTTTTTTCTGTGTATGGTGCCGGTTTAAAAAAACAGGTTGTATGGGACTTCTGCAATAAAATAAGTAGTTTAAGTAATATTAAAAATTTTATTTGTTCAGGTACGGGCAATGAAACGCGCGATTTTATAAACATTGCAGATGTATTACAAATTTTTTATTTGCTTTTGCACTGTGAATTTAGTTCATTAACAATTAATTGCGCAACCGGTAATGCCGTAAAAATGGATGATATTTTTAATATTATAAAAAGAGAATTTGGATATGATTTTGAATTGGTGTATGATAATGTAACAAGGAAATATGACCCTGTTAATCTTACTGCCAATATAGCTTTGCTTAAGACATTAGGATTTGAGCCAAAAGTTTTAGTGGAAGATGGAATAGCTGATTATGTTAAATGGTACCAAAACAGAAAAAATTAATGTTGCATTTTTATTTCAGCATTCTAATGATTGGTTTGGCGGAATAAATTATTTTAAAAATCTTTTTTGCGCCCTTAGCATGTGCGATAATCCTCGTATTCAGCCTTTTATTTTTTCTCAAAGAAGCAGTTGTGCAAAGTGTCTTTACCCTTATTCCAATATCATTGATAAAAATACATTTGGCTATTATTTAATTAAGTTTTTTTCTTTAATTTTTGGCAAAAAGGTATTTAAGTCCGATTATTTTTGTAAAAAAAAATCAATACATATAACTTCGCATGGCAAATCTGTCACTTTTTTGCCCCACATTAGCTGGATACCTGATTTTCAACATTTGCATTTACATCAAATGTTTAGTAATGAAGAAATTGCAAGACGCAACAGTGATTTTAATGATTTAATCAATAAATCAAATTTAGTAATACTCAGTAGTAATTCTGCATTGTCTGACTATAAGAAATTCGCACCTGATTTTATTCACAAAGCACGAGTTTTGCACTTTGTTGCATATATCTCTCCTGATATTTATACAAAGTGTGACAATTTAAAACAAACTATTTGCAAGAAATATTCTTTGCCTGATAAATATTTTTATGTGCCAAACCAGTTTTGGAAACATAAAAATCACAGAATGCTATTTGAAGCTGTTCGTATATTAAAAAATCAAGGTATTGAAATTAATGTTGTCTGCTCTGGTTTTGAATATGATTATCGTAATCCTGATTATGTATCAGATTTAAAAAAATACATATATGATAATAAACTGTGCGATAATATCAAAATGTTAGGTCTTGTTGATAATATTACGCTTTATTTTTTAATGAGAAATTGTGTTTCGATTATTAACCCATCACTGTTTGAAGGCTGGTCTACAACAGTTGAGGAAGCCAAGAGCCTCGGTAAAAATTTAATTTTATCTTCAATTGACGTTCATTATGAACAATCCCCACCCGAAGCGATATATTTCAATCCTTATAACAGTAATGAACTGGCAGAAATTCTGAGAAAAAATTGGCAAAATATGTCAGGTGGCCCCGATTTTGAACTTGAAAAAATTGCCAAAGCTAAAATGCGCTCTGCTATGAATAAATTTGCTCATGAATATACCGATATTGTTCTTAATTGCTTGTCAGGAAACTAGCACTTCGTAACCGTTATTCTCGAACTGTTTTTTTATTTTATCAACAATTTTTTTGTCAGGCGGTTCTACGTTAAGCGAATATTTTAGCCCGAGCTTTTCCCATTTTTCTTTACCCATTTTGTGGTATGGCAGCAATTCAATTTTATCGATAATATTTTTGTATGCATTTAAAAACAAGATTAAATTATTTATATATTCTTCACTAGTTGTATATGTAGGCACAAGGACTTGCCTTATCCAGACTTTTTTGTTAATTGATTTTAAATATTTTAAAAAATTTAAAACTTTGGCATTGTCTTTTCCCGTAAGTTCATTATGAATTTTTGAATCCAGATGTTTTATATCTAGTAATATTAGGTTGCTAAGGCTTAGAACTTCTTTTACGGTTTGTGTTAAGTCAATATAACCGCAAGTATCTATTGCAATATTTATATCATCAGCGCTTAATTTTTTAAATAATTCGTACAGAAATTCAGCTTGCAAAAGGGGTTCACCGCCTGACACAGTAACTCCGCCGCCACTAAATTTGAAAAAATTAATATATTTTACAATGTCCTTATATATACTATCAACAGTTTTAATACCTAGAGTATTTATAGACCAAGTGTCGGGGTTGTGACAATATTTACAGCGAAACGGGCACATTTGAAAAAATATAACATACCTTATCCCTGGTCCATCCAGTGTTCCACCTGTTAATATTGAGTGAATGTAACCTATTTTATTATTTATCTTTTTATCAAAAAGCGCAGGGGGATAACCTGCGCTTAATTTATAATCAGAATTTGTCATGGAATGTCCTTGAAATAACATCCTCCTGTTGCGCTCTTGTTAATTTAATAAAGTTTACTGCATAGCCTGAAACCCTGATAGTAAGTTGCGGGTATTTATCAGGATGCTCCATTGCATCTTTTAGTGTTTCTCTATCTAAAACATTTACATTTATATGCTGTCCCATGTTGGTCATATACCCGTCAAGCATCCCTTTTAAATTATTTATTCTGTCTTGCTCTGTTTTGCCCAAAGAGCTTGGAATAATTGAAAATGTATTTGATATGCCGTCTTTTGCATATTTGAAAGGTAATTTTGCAACAGAACAAAGTGAAGCCAGTGCGCCACATTCATCGCGCCCATGTAAAGGATTTGCACCAGGTGCAAAAGGTACGTTTGATTTTCTTCCATCAGGTGTATTGCCTGTTTTTTTGCCGTAGACTACGTTTGACGTAATTGTTAAAATTGATTGTGTAGGAATAGCATTTCTGTAAGTCGGCAATTTTTCAATTTTTTGCATAAATTTTTCAACTAATTTTGTTGCAATTTCATCAACCCTGTCATCATTGTTGCCAAACTTTGGAAAATCACCTTCTATTTCAAAATCAATTGCTATTCCCTGCTCATTTCTTATGGGTTTCACTTTTGCGTATTTTATGGCACTAAGCGAGTCAACCGTAACTGAAAAACCGGCTATTCCGCAACCCAGTTTCCTTACGACATTCTGTTCCATAAGTGCAAGCTGTGCCTTTTCATAATAGTATTTGTCGTGCATAAAATGAATAATATTCAGCGCATTAACATAAGTAGTTGCCAGCCATTCCATCATTGCATCGAATTTTTCCATAACTTCATCATAGTTTAAATATTCAGATGTGATTGGTTCAAACCCGCTTACAACTTTTGCAAAAGATTTTTCATCAACGCCGCCATTTATTGCATATAACAATGCTTTTGCCAGATTTGCCCTTGCGCCGAAAAATTGCATTTCTTTTCCTATAATCATAGGTGAAACGCAGCAGGCAATACCATAATCGTCCCCAAACATGGGGCGCATTAAATCATCGTTTTCGTATTGAATTGACGATGTGTTAATCGACAATTTTGAACAGAATTTTTTAAAATTCTCAGGTAAATTGACAGACCACAGAACGGTCATATTTGGCTCGGGTGCAGGACCCAAGTTAGTAAGCGTGTGCAGCATTCTGTAGGAGTTTTTTGTAACAAGTGTTCTGCCATCATCGCTCATGCCACCTATTGATTCTGTCACCCATACAGGATCGCCGCTAAAAAGTTCGTTGTATTCCGGTGTTCTTAAGAAACGGACCATTCTTAATTTAATTACAAAGTCATCCATTATTTCTTGCGCTTGTTCTTCTGTTAGCAAGCCTCTTTTAATATCTCTTTCGGAATATATATCTAAAAATGTTGAGACTCTGCCCAGCGACATTGCTGCCCCATTTTGGTCTTTTATTGCAGCCAGATAAGCAAAATAGGTCCATTGAACAGCTTCACGGAAGTTATTTGCAGGTTTTGAGATGTCATATCCGTAAGTTTGCGCCATTCGTTTCATGGCTTCCAAGGCAAGAATTTGTTCTGACAATTCTTCTCTTTCGCGGATTATGTCAGAAGTCATATTTAAATTGTCCGAAGTAGCCTTTTCGGAAATTTTTTCTTCTATTAACCTGTCAATTCCATAAAGTGCAACGCGCCTGTAGTCGCCTATAATACGCCCGCGTCCGTACGCATCGGGTAATCCGGTTATAATTCCGCTTTTTCTACATGCACGAATTTCAGGCGTATATGCTTGAAAGACTCCTTCATTATGAGTTTTTCTGTATTTAGTGAAAATTTCTTTGACTTTTTCGTCCTCTTTAAGTCCGTATGCCTTGCAAGATGCTTCTACCATTCTATGTCCTCCACATGGCATAATAGCTCGTTTAAGGGGGGCATCAGTTTGCAAGCCGACAATAATCTCGTTGTCTTTATCGATATAGCCGGCATTATATGCATCGATTTCGGAGGGTGTTGAAACATCGGCATCTAAAAGTCCGTTATTTTCAAGTTCCTTTTTCATTAATTCTCTTACTTTATCCCAGATGTTCAATGTTCTTGACGTTGCAGGCATAAGAAAGCTGTCATCGCCGTCATAGGGTGTGTAATTATTTTGTATAAAATCTACGACATCTATGGTATTTTGCCAAGTGCCGTTATTAAAACCTTGCCAGCAAGGCATAGTCATACTAAGAGTACAATCCATTATTTTCTCCTTTAAATTATATCTATTGTTGTTAATGTGTGCTGTCGGCAAATTAGTAAAAATTTGGTGAAACCGTCAATAAAATTTTAGCCATAACTAATTTTATTGTCAAATTGTAAAGATTTTAAAATGTTAAGTTATGTAAAGTCATATTTTTGCTTGCCATTACTTTGTTTGAATTATTTTTTTTCATACGTGTTTACATGTTTAAATTTTGTATTATCATAAGAAAGTATTTTAAGGAAAGTAGGGTGTAATTCCCTCACTGGTCCGCAGCCGTTAAAGTCGGAATGCTTAATCTACATTGATTATTACGAGACTAATAGGAGTTTTTTATGCAAAATGCATCCAATTGTGATGAGAAGGTGGTTCCATTTAAACCGCTTGCTCTTGGTGAAACTGTCAAATTCGCAAGAGAAAAAAGTTTGGAATTTAAAAATGATTTCATTGGTGTTGACTGTGCTGTACTCACCAACGTGCTAATTGTGAAAAAGGACGGCACAAAAGAAAAGTATAATATTGATAAGGTTGTATGCGCCATAAGAAAGTCGGCAGCAAGGGTTCTTATTGAGTTTAGCAATTCGCAAATTGAGGAAATTTGCAACTATGTTAACAGCAGCGTTAGTTTAATTAATAAACCTGAAGTAGGCATAGCGCAAATACATAATATTGTTGAGAATGCTTTAGATAGTATTAATCCTAAGGTTGCCCAAAGTTACAGAAATTACAGAAATTACAAGACAGATTTTGTACACGTGCTCGATAAGGTTTTTCAAGAAAGCCAAAAAATAATGTACATTGGAGATAAAGAGAATTCTAATGCTGATTCTGCATTAGTATCTACAAAACGCTCTTTAATTTTTAATCAGCTGAACAAAGAGTTATATAAAAAATTTTTTCTTACAGTTGATGATTTACAGGCTGTGCGTGACGGTTATATTTATATTCACGATATGTCTGCGCGCAGAGATACCATGAATTGTTGTCTTTTTGATGTTTCAAATGTCCTTAAGGGCGGCTTTGAAATGGGCAATCTTTGGTATAATGAGCCAAAAAGTCTTGATGTAGCTTTTGATGTAATAGGTGATATTATAATGGCTGCAGCAAGTCAACAATACGGTGGTTTTACCGTTCCTGAAGTTGACAAAATATTGTCCCCCTACGCACAAAAAACTTATGATTTAAAGTTTGACAGATATGTTTGCATGGGTTTGAGTTTTGAAAAAGCTGCACAAGAGGCATTAAATGATGTAAAAAAAGATTTTGAACAAGGTTTTCAGGGTTGGGAGTATAAATTTAACTCTGTAGCTTCTTCTCGCGGAGATTACCCTTTTATTACAATGACATTCGGATTAGGTAAAGGCAAATTTGAAAAACTTGCATCATTAATTATGCTTAAGACCAGAGAAAATGGGCAAGGAAAACATTCTTGTAAAAAACCTGTTTTATTTCCGAAATTAGTATTTCTGTTTGATAAAAATTTGCACACCAAAGGTGCTGAATTGCATGATTTATATCTTGCAGGAATTGAGTGTTGTAAAAAAGCAATGTATCCTGACTGGTTGTCACTAACCGGAGACGGTTATGTGGCTTCAATTTATAAAAAATACAAAAAAGTTATTTCGCCCATGGGTTGCAGAGCCTTTTTATCTCCTTGGTTTGAAAGAGGCGGTATGAATCCTGCCGATGAAAATGATACACCAATTTTTGTCGGTAGATTTAATGTGGGTGCAATTAGTCTGCACTTGCCTATGATACTTGCCAAATCAAGATTAGAGAGTAAAGATTTTTACGAAGTCTTAGATTATTATTTAGAACTTATCAGAAAAATTCACATAAGGACTTATGACTATCTTGGAGAAATGAGAGCCTCGATTAACCCTCTTGCGTTTTGTGAAGGCGGATTTTACGGAGGTAATTTAAAACCGTCTGATAAAATCAAACCGCTTTTAAAGGCTGCCACTGCATCATTTGGAATAACCGCATTAAACGAGTTGCAAGTGCTCTATAATGGTAAAACATTGGTTGAGGATAGTGCATTTGCGCTTGAAGTGATGGAGTATATTAATAAAAAAGTTCTACAATTTAAAGAACAAGACGGACACCTTTATGCCATTTACGGTACACCTGCAGAAAATCTCTGCGGACTGCAAGTCGAGCAATTTAGAAAGAAATATGGAATTATTGATAAAGTTTCTGACAAAGGTTATGTTTCTAACAGTTTTCATTGCCATGTTTCTGAAAAACTTACTCCTATAGAAAAACAAGACATTGAAAACAAGTTTTGGAATTTGTTTAACGGTGGTAAAATTCAATACGTAAAATATCCTGTTTCATATAATACTAAAGCTATTGACACACTTGTTTCGCGTGCTATGGAAATGGGTTTTTATGAAGGTGTTAATCTTTCACTGGCTTATTGCGATGAGTGTGGTCATAAAGAATTATCTATGGATGTTTGTCCTAAATGCGGAAGTTCTAATTTGACAAAAATTGATAGAATGAACGGCTATTTATCTTATTCCCGCGTAAACGGTGATACAAGGTTAAATAATGCAAAAATGGAAGAAATACAAGACAGGGTAAGTATGTAATGAATTATCATGATATTACAACGGATGATATGTTAAATGGTGACGGTCTAAGAGTTGTTTTGTGGGTATCAGGTTGCACTCATCACTGTAGAGGTTGCCAAAATCCAATTACATGGGATGTTTCAGGCGGGTTGTATTTTGATGATGCAGCCGAGTCCGAGTTGTTTGAAAAGCTTGCAAGACCTCACATTTCAGGTGTTACTTTCAGTGGTGGTGATCCTATGCACCCGCTAAATCGTTCTGAAGTTTGTCGTCTGATAAAAAAGACACGTACCCTCTTTCCGGAAAAATCAATCTGGCTTTATACAGGATTTTTATGGGAGGACATTAAAGATATTGATGAAATAAAGTACGTTGATGTTATTGCCGACGGTCAATTTGAGTTAGAGAACCTTGATAATAATTTATGTTGGGTGGGTAGTCCAAACCAGCGTGTAATAGACGTAAAATCCACACTTAAGTCTGCTAAGGTAGTGCTACATACCAAATAATTGTAACGAAATATTAATATTTTTTTATTGCAATCTAAAGTTATTTTTTCCATTGCCGATAATCATTTGGTAGCACAAGTATTACTAGTAAAGGATGGCTTTATGGGATCAAATGTAAACCTTAGTGACGTACTTAAAAAAATTGCGTCCGACACCGGATTTCTCTCTTCTGCCGGTGAAAATTTTAAACAAGGAGAAACTCTAGAAGTGCTTTTTATTTCAGGAGGAACTAACAAAGCAGACAGTTTAGTATTAAAAGATTCAAGCGGCGATAATTATACTATCAGCGCACAAAGCTTGCAAGGTTATCTCTCTGATGCGGAATATGAAGCACTTATGAATGGCAATGTAAATTCTACTCCGGATGAAACAGTTGCTGCTTCTGCAACTCAAGTTCAACTAACCGGTGAAGTTGCACAAGATGTGCCAACTGTTGATGAAGTAGGAGATGTTGATGGCGTAACTCAAACTGAGGCAACTGCAGCAACTCAAACTTCAGAGCAAATTCAAAAAGAAATTGATGCTCTTGAAGTTCAACGTCAAGCAAATCAACAGTCGATGCAAGTACTTCAAGAACAAATTGAAGATTTAAAGGGTAAAATCGAGACTTCAATCTCTGATGCTCTTGCTAAAATGGAAGAAATTGAAGAAGAGCAAAAGAAAAAAGCTGAAGAAATTGTTGCCAACGAATTAGCAAAATATCAAAACTCTAACGGCGAAATGACCCAAGACGAGTTTAATGCCAATGTTCAAAATGCACTAGCTGCACTCAACCCCTCTCTCGGTGAAGCAATTGTAAGTATAATGTCAGCTAACAATGATATGGCATTAATGTCTAACTTGCTTGGTCAATTAAGTCAAAAAGTTGAAATTGATAAGCAATTGGGTTCTCAAATAGATGCTAAAGAAGCTGAATGCGAAGCAGCAAAAGCCGCTGAAGAGGCTGCAAAACAAGCAGAAGAAAGTAAATCTTGTGACCCTATTGGCGCAAACTTTGGTGATAGTCTTGGCTTTGACCTCGATGGCGATGGCGATGCCGGTCAAATTCAAATTGACTTCTTCTACGATGAAGATGGTGACGGCAAAATTAATTCAATGGACGACTTTGTCGGTGCTAAGTCAGATGCTGCAGGCGGTGACGGATGGGACGAAATGTCTGCAATGGATGCTGATGGCGATGGCACAATCACAGGCGATGAGCTTGCCGATAAAGATGTTAATGTTATGATTACCGAAATTGATGCTGACGGTACTAAATCACAACGCGCTATGAGCATTGAAGAATTTACCGAACAGGTAGGCAAGGGCGATCTTGAAATCTCTGCTCAAAAACATGATGAAATAAACAGTAATGTTACAGGTCCTTTTGGATTTGCAGACAATGAAAATAACCAAATGCTCGGCACATTTGACATAGGTTTCAGCGATGACGAAAGCGTTGATACAATTGGTTATCAAACACTTGATGATGAAAGCTGGCTTGTTGAAAATTACGGCAGCAATATGGACTTAGAAGCTCTTAAAGCTCAAGGTGTTGATGTATCAGCTGCAGAAGCTGCACAAGCAGTACAAGGTACCGATATGACGCAAGTTGAAGAATTCTTGAGAAAATATCAAGATGAAGTTATGCCTCAATTGCGTGGTGAAATTGATAACGTGTTTGCACAACTCGGTATAACTGGTGATTCATTGCAAATATATAACGACCTTGCTGAAGCAAATGCAAAAGTAGAAGGTCAAAAAATCTCCGATGAGCTTGCAGCAAAAGAACAAGAAGCGCTTGAAGCTCAACAAGCTGAAGAAGAAGCCCAAGCTGCAGATGAAACCGAAGTGGCTGATGATACAGAAGTTGCCGATGAAACACTCGAAACTCCTGAAGCTACAGATGTTCCTGACGAAGTTGATTCTGACGAGCTAGTCGAAGAATTAATTGAAGACGAACAGTAATTTTCTTTAAATCAATTACAACACCCCTATTTTAGGGGTGTTTTTTATATTATTCCTCTGTGTTTAAAAATGCGATAGTAAGCCCTCATTGTTGTAATTATTATTCGTTTTTTAGGCATCTTAAAGAGTAAAATAAATGGAATTGCCAAAATACACATTAGTGCAAGCAGGAGAAAGACATCATAGAATGCGCATAATTTTGATTGCATAAGCATTTGTTTATATAAATAGCCGTTTGCTTTTTTTGCTGCCAAATATGGTGAGAAATAAGTCATGAATTTAACTTTTTAAATTGCAATTTTATACTGGAAATTTAAGTTTGTAGGAGAAAGAAATGCCACCAGATAATTTTGATGTACTTGAGAAACCCTTGTAACAAATGTTGAAACTGCGGAAGTGGAAATTGCAGTAACTATATTTTTAAATAATGCGTGTAAACCTGCAGCATCAGCAAGTTTTGTTTTGGAAAGAGTTATAAATGAAAGTGCGCTTACAGGTACAAATGTTACTGCAATTCCAATTCCTAATATAATATTTGGTAAAATTATACTCTCTATTGACGATGTGTTATTTAATCTTGAAAACATAAATACGGAAACAGCCATTATTATCAAGCCTATTACGGTTAATAATCTGTTTTCTACTTTATCTGCAATTCTGCCCATTAACAAAAGCCCTATAAAACAGGAGATTGCCCTCGGAAAAACCGAAACACCTGCAAAATAAGGGGAATACCCTAAAATATTTTGCCCAAACATTGGTATTAAAAGTAGAGTGCCATACAGCATAATATTAATAAATGAACTAATAAAAGTACCTACAAGAAAATTTCTATCTTTAAAAACTCTTACATCGACAATTGGTTTTTTTGTTTCGAGTTCCCATACATAAAAAAAGACAAAAGATACAATTGATATTAGTGTGAGCCAGTATATCCAATAAGTATCAAACCAGTTGAATTGCTCTCCTTTGTCCAGTACAATTTGCATACATCCCATTGCTATAATTATTGAAAAAAGCCCTACATAGTCCATTTTTCTTTTTGGTGTGCCTGATTTTTTCTCATCTTTTATAAAAAATTTAATTAAAATAAGACTTATAATGCAAATCGGAATGTTCATAATAAAAACCCACTGCCAAGAATAATTGTCGGTTAAATATCCGCCTACAAAAGGTCCGAAAAGCGGAGAGAACATGGCAGCAAATCCAAAAAATCCCATAGCAACCCCCTTTTTTTCAGGTGGAAACGTTTCAAGTAAAACTGCTTGCGCAAGCGGTAAATGTGCCCCGCCTGCAGCACCCAACAACACGACATAATATTAACATGTGTAAATCTTATGACAATAAACACAAAATACAGCCCAGGCAAAACAGGCTGACACTCCAATATGCAACGCTTTTTTTACCACATGTATTCATCCACCACCCAAATATTGGCAGCATTATTCCACCTGATATAATATATGCCGTAATAATACTGTTTGCCTCATAGGGGGTTGCGCCAAAATAACCTGCTATATGTGGTTGACAAACATTGGTTGCAGAAGAAGCGACCATTGACATAAAAGCGGGCAATAGTATTGTTATTGCAACTATGTAAGGATTAACTTTTTTTCTTTTGTTGTTTGCTTTGGCATGATTTTCCTTGTGTTATGATGATAACACAAAGAAAATCATGAGTAAAAGTTATTTTTAAATTCGTTTTCGTAATTCTTGCGATAATATTCAGTAAAGGCAATTACTCGTTTTAAAATATCTTGAGAAATAATATGTTCTATTGCACATGCATTTGTTTGCGCCTCTGTGTCTGATGCACCAAGCACCTCGCGAAAGAAATTATATAGAGAATTATGTTTTTTTATAATTTCCTTGGCAATGCTTTCACCCTGTTTTGTAATAGATATCGCATCATAGCGTCCATAATTTATCAGTTTTTTTTCGCTCAGTTTTTTTAAGGCTTCCGTTGTCGATGCCCTGCTTACACCGAGGGCACGTGACACATCTATAGCCTTTACAGAGTTATATTTTTTGTAAATTAAATAAACAGACTCAAGATAATCTTCAAGACTTGAAGTTAGATTTTTATCCATTAACTAATTATGTTGTTGATTTTTGTGTTTGTCAAGCTGATGAGTATTTTTACAGTTTCTATATCCTATTGCCGTCCTATAGCCTGAAACCAGATACATAACAGGTAAAAGCGGACAAATCCATTTTACACCTGATAAAACACCGGCTGTTGCAATGTCATCAGTATGAAGTGCAATATCGAGCGCCTCAGGTTTTCTTTCATTATTTTCCCTAGCGGACATAGTTTTTTTACCGCAGAATTTGTTTATTAAAGGGTTAATTAATTTATCACCGATAATATTTGCTATAAAACTACCGCCCAAAACGCCTACTGCAAGTATTCCAGCTAAGATTGCAACTGATTTTTTTAACGGTGTCAGATTTTTTATAACACCTGCTTGATTTAGCTTTTCTGCTGCAAATAAGAATGTTCCTGCGCCGACATTACATAAAAATATATTTGCAAAAAATTGATACACACCTTCTTTAATCTTATTTTGAGTTTTCTCCTTTGTGCATTGCGAACTAAACATATCAGCAGCAATTCCTCCGAATATGCCGCTGATAACCGGTACAAATCCCATAATAGAAAGTTTTGATATTTCGCTTAGAATTTCACCGCTTGTTATATTATGATTTTTACCAAAAAGAGTGGAAATAAGTTCCTGCGAGTTTCTTTTCCCTTTTAATTGGTTTAATAGATTGTCAGTATCCTTTAGGCTCAATATTCTTGTTTTAGCTTTCTCAAGTATATCAATCGTATTTTTTGAAATGTGTTCATTTTTTGTTATAAAGCGAGTAATTGCATTTTTTTGTTCCAATAAAATATCTTTTTTGGGTAAGGTTTCAATAAGCTTCTCGCCTTTTATTTTTATGAATTTAGAAGCTAGGACTGATGAAATTGTTATACTTCCCAATATTATTGCATTTCTAATTCCTTGATTTCTTCTGTTTTCAGTCGGTTGCGATAAGGTATCTTTTATCCCATAACACAGCGCTGTAGCACCTAAAATTAAAGGCATTTTTCTTGCAAGTGTGTTTGAGATGAGAGGTTGGTCTAAGAATTTTCCTACAGATGAAAGTTTCATATTATTCCTTTGTTAGTTATACCTAACAATTGTTAGGCTTAACTAACAATAATATAAAAAAATATTTATGTCAATATTTATATGTTTTATTTGAAAGTAAGTGACAGTTTTGCTATAAATATTAAATGAATAATGCTTGTAAAAAAATAAAGAGGGAATTTTATTCTAATCATCCCATTATTGTGGCAAAAAATTTGCTTGGTTGTGCACTGTGTGTAAGGTTGTCTGATAATAGAGTATTAAGAGGTATAATCGTTGAGACTGAAGCATATCGTCAGGATGAGGAGTCATGCCATGCGTATTGCGGCATTACTAAGCGCTCAAAAACTTTATTTATGCCAGAGGGTACATTATATGTATATTTCACATACGGCATGCATTATTGCGCAAATATTGTTACCGAGCCTGAAGGAATTGGCAGTGCTGTTTTGATTAGAGCATTAGAGCCTCTTTTTACATCAGATTTCAGACTTTGCTCTGGTCCTGCAAAATTATGCAAAGCACTTGGTATTACAAAAAGCTTCAATGAAATTGATACTTGCGCGCAAAACTCAATTGTCTGGGTTGAAAAATTTTATGATATACCCGATACAGATATTGTGCAAACAACAAGAATTGGAATAAAAAAGGCAACTGAACTTCCTTGGAGATTTTACATTAAAGATAATGGGTCTGTATCGAAAAAATAATTATAATGCAGCCGTTTGGGGCAGGCTTTCAACATCGACTTCGCGCAAGAAATTAATCCAACATGAATAATATTGTGAAAGTGCGTATGCATAACCTACTATAATTGACCTGTAAGACTGCTCAATTACAATCAGTGATGTTAAATCCGTTTTTCCTTCTTCATAATTCTTTTTTGATGTTCTCATCATCATTTTGGTATCTTCAATCAAACTGTCAGTATAATAGTTTAAATTAACTCTTGCATTGATTAATTTTTCATAAGCACTGCTTAAATTTGCAAATGCATTGTTTTGAGCTGCAGCATATTTTAATTGCGCTTTTTCAATTTCTAATTTTGCATTTTTAATTTCAGGAGAATAATTATATAAAATTGGTAAATTAACTAAACTTGCACCCGCATACGCACCATTCAAAAATTTGCCTTCACCGGACATTCCGATTGGTTGATATAAGTAACCTGCCGATATTTCAATGTCAGGAACCCTTTGACTTGTAGCAATTTTAAGGTTATTTTTTGCAACTTCAATTTCTTTTTGCGCAATTTTTAAATCATATCTGTGTTGTTCGGCAAGTGCCAGAATATCACTAAATGAAGGCAAATCGGACTTTGGTGAAGGAGTAAGAAGCATGTCGAAATTTTCGTCATCATCAAAAGTAATAACATTTGTATCATAAATAGGGTCAGTATCCATAACACTGTTAAATTGAAATCGAGAAGCTAATATGTTTGTACGTGCAGTATTTAGCAGTGTTTTAACATGGTTTAATGATATGTTTGCTTGTATAACGTCTGTTTCTGTTGCATCTCCATTCTTGTATCTTTGCTTAACAATTGCATTAATGTCGCTGAGTAATTTTTCTTCAACTTCAAGTGATGCAGCTATGCTTTTTGCAGCTACAAGATTAATATATGCCTCCCTTACATCCATTTTTAAGTCAAAATTTATGTAACGAGAAGATTCTTCAGTTACTTGATGACTGGCAATTGCACTTTTCTTGCGATTTTTACGCTTAAACAACTCAATCATCTGCGAGATGCCAACAGAATGCGGATTGCCCATTCCTGCCGAGCCCATATTCCAATATGTGTCAATACTTGGGTTTTGCAATCTGTTTGCGGACTTAATATTATTTTTTGCTATTTCAACATTGAGTTTTTGAGTATCTAATTCAATACTGTTTTCAATTGCAATATTAATGGCTTCATCGAGTGTAATTTGCTTAATATCTTCAATTGCATGCGAGCCTAGACAAGCAGATATTAATAATAGAATTATTATTATTTTATACTTCACTTCTTACCCGTATGTCTATATTACAATTTAATCTTATCATCAACATTAAGTTATGGCATGTTTTTAATAAATCTGTTATTCTTATGTCATGAAGAAAAATGATTTTTGGTTATTTTTTACAGCTCTTATGGCTGCCTTGGGCGGTCTGCTTTCAGGATATGACACCGGTGTTATTTCAGGTGCCCTATTATATATAAATCAAACTTGGAGTTTAAGCGACTTTCAGCAAGGTTTTCTTGTCAGCTCTGTTTTGATTGGTGCACTGTTGGGTGCTGCTTCTAATGGTAAATTAGCCGATATTTTTGGTCGAAAGACTATTATTATTGCAACAGCTGTAATGTTTTTCATTGGTTCAATTTTTTGTGCCGTCGCGCAAAGCCCTGCACAACTTATAGCGGCCAGAATGTTTACGGGTTTTGCAGTTGGCGCGGTAAATTTTGCTGCACCTCTGTATTTATCAGAAGTTTCTCCTAAAGAGAAACGCGGCATGTTTGTGTCATTATTTCAGCTTGCAATAACCGCCGGAATACTTTTTTCATATTTAGTAAATTCTTTCTTTTCACACTTTGAATACACTTGGCGTTTAATGTTGCTTGCAGGTGTTGCACCTGCTGCTGTCTTATTTGTTGGAATGTTGTTTTTAAACGATACACCAAGATGGCTAGTATTAAAGGGGCGCGATTTTGAAGCAAAAAATGCATTTATCAAGATTCAGGGTGAAATAGATACCGATTATGAAATATCTGAAATAAAGAAATCTTTTAACACTGATAAAGGCGGTAAATTTCAATTTAAAAAATGGCTGATTATGCCTTTTGTAGTTGGTATCGGTATAATGTTTGCTCAAATTTGTACAGGTGTGAATACAATCATATATTATGCGCCTACAATATTCCAGCTTGCAGGTTTTGACAGCAATCAAACTGCTATTTATGCAACAAGTTTAATTGGAATTGTTAATTTCTTAATGACATTTGTTGCAATAGCATACAGTGATAAAATTGGCAGAAAACCTCTTTTATACATCGGTTTGACAGGCGTTATGTTTAGTTTAATAATTATGGGTTGCGTATTTGCCTTTGCGCCGCAATTGGGCTCGCTTGTAAAATGGTTTGCAGTAGGAAGCCTGTTATTTTATATAGTTTGTTTTGCATTTAGTTTGGGACCTGTTGGAATGACACTAATTTCAGAGGTTTTCCCGCTTCAAGTGCGTGGAGTGGGAATGAGTATATGCATGGTTTCAAATTTTGTGTTTAATTTCATTATTACTTTTAGTTTTCCTGTAATGTTGAAAAATATTGGCGCTGCGCATACATTTTGGCTTTTTGTCATAATATGTGTTATATGCTTATTCTTCGTTTATTTCCTTGTTCCAGAGACAAAAGGTATTGCGCTTGAAAAAATTGAAGAAAATTGGAAAAATGGTGTCAAGGCAAGAGATTTTTAAATATATTCACTGTAAAACTTGTATGCCCTAAGGCTATTTGAAAAATAATCCGCATTGAATCCTGCTTTTTGTTTTAATGAATTAATGAATATTTTTTTATCAGGGAGTTGTTCCCAAACACTCGGTAAATAAACTGCGCGTTTATTTGCATCAGATAAAATTATGCCGTCTTTAAAAGGTACGATTTTATTAAGCAAATCTTCTTCGTTATCAAAAAATATTTCATCAGGTGGGCTTAAGAGTGAAATTTTTATAGTAATTTCATTAATTTCATCATCCCTAATCGGCAAAAATCTTGGGTCTTTATACGCGCTTAAGTATGCATTTTGAATTAAATCATATATAAGTTCCCTATATGCCACAATTGAACCTATACAGCCTCTTAGAGCATTATTCTTTTCAAGTGTTACAAAACATGCGCCGCATTGTTTGAGTACCGACGGGCATGATTTAATATCCATTTTACCTTGTTGTTTTATGGATTTATAACAAATATTTTTAATATAATCTGCGTAATAAAGCTTTATATAATGATTTTTTTCACCTTCATATAAAATCCAACTGCCGTAACCTACAACACTGTTTTTATCATTTGTAACTTGTGATGAATTTCGCATGTCAAGTCTGATAAATGAAAAATTATTTGACTTTGCAAAAGAAACAGCACCACAAATTGCACTGGCATTGCATGCCTGCGTTCTCTGAAAGTTCCTACATTCGCAATTTTCAATCATATTGGCAGTCAGATTGTCTGTCTTAACTGCTTTTTCATTTGAAAGAAAATGACTTAAATCGCTTGAGATTATAAACGAGTTGTTATCATCGTGGTAATAATCCGAAATAATTTCATAAATTAAATTTGGCGAACAATTACCTACAAGAATGGGAATAATTTTAATGTCATCTTTTATTAAACTTAAAAACGGTAACATAACCTCAATTGCATGTTCGTCTTCAAATGCTTCATTATTGCATTCAAGTTTATAATTGTTGATTAAATTATTGTTAGTAATTTTATCAACAGGTATTTTCCCTGCTACAGTTTCAAAATAATCATAATTGCAAAGGGCAATACCTTCAACATAGTGCTTATGTGCAGGTGCAAAAATAAAAATATTATTACCACTAAGATGTTTTAACGATAAATATGTTCCAAAACCACTGAACCTGTATCCGGCATGCGGGGCAATAACCAGACGAGATTTATAAATTGTATCATTTTGAATTTGCTTATTGTATTGGCATATAAGTTCTTGAATTTCATTTTCATTGTTTGGGTAAAATATACCTGCAACTTGTGCTTTTTTAATATTCAAATTGTCACCCCGCATATTTTTAAAAATTATAAAATAAATTATAATATATTCTATGAATTATACAAAATCTGACGATAATGTTTTAATTTGTGAAGTTTGCCCAAGGCACTGCCGACTAAGGGAAGGACAAAGCGGCTTTTGTCATTTACGTGTAAACAAATCAAATAAAATCAGTTTTTTATCATACGGACATATCACAAGTCTTGCTATTGACCCCATAGAAAAAAAGCCGTTATTTCATTTCTTTCCGTCTGCAAATATATTATCGTTTGGAACTTACGGGTGTAATATGGGCTGTAAGTTTTGCCAAAATTATACTATTACTAAGACAAAAGCCAATCCTTTTAATTTGCCGTATTTGACTCCACAAAATATTGTTGATGCTGCAAAAATGCACAACTGCAACAGTATAGCATTCACCTATAATGACCCAATTGTGTTTTACGAATATGCAATTGATGTTTCATTGATAGCAAAACAAGAATCCATTCATACAGTTGCAATCAGTGCAGGATATGCAAGCAAGAAAGTACGCAATGAACTTTTCCCTCTAATGGATGCAGTTAACATCGATTTAAAAGCTTTTTCAAGAGATTTTTATAAAAAATACTGTGCGGCAAATATTGATACAGTGTTAGAAACATTAATATTTATCAAACATTCTACTAATGCTTGGCTGGAAATTACAAATTTATTAATCGAGGGTATAAACGACAGTGATGAAGAAATATCGGCGATGTGTAGCTGGATTATAAAAAATTTAGGGAAGGATGTGCCCATTCATTTTAGTGCTTTTCATCCTGCATATAAAATGACACATCTTGCAAAAACTTCGTTACAATCTCTTTTAAAGGCATATAATATTGCAAAAAATATCGGCTTGAATTATGTCTATATTGGTAATGTAAGGGACATAAGACATTCGTCGACTTATTGCAAAAAATGCGGCTCGCTTTTAATAGAGCGAGATATGTATAACGTAACAAAATACAATATTGATGAATTCTCACGATGCAATTACTGTAATACAATATGCGATGGAGTATTTATGTAACTTCAAGCTGTTCTTTTAATTTATTTCGTTTCACTTTTCTTGTTGTTGTTCTTGGAAGCGGTTCTTTTACTATAAAAATGTTTGTTGGTCTTTTGTATGGTGCAAGCTTTTGTGACAATAGTTTTACTTCATCTCTAATAATTTTATTGCAATCACAACTATCAATGATGTTATCATTTGGTAATATAGCTACAGCAACATCTTCGCAACCTTCTTTTGCCCCTTGAGTCTTTGAATAACCAAATACACAAAGTTCTTTAAATTTATTCGAATTTTCAAGAATAGCTTCAACTTCTTCGGGAAAAACTTTTTTACCGCCGGAAAGTACTATCATATTTTTTATTCTGCCTGTTATATACAAGAAACCTTTTTTATCAATTTTTGCTAAATCACCGGTATGCAGCCATCCGAAAGAATCTATTACACCATTTGTCAGCTCGGGCTTGTTGTAATAGCCCTTCATTACGCTTAATCCTTTTAAAAGCAACTCTCCTGTTTGTTTGTCTATCTTTGCTTCAAAACATTTTAAAGGTCTGCCGACTGATGCTAAATTTTTTCTGTCATGGCAATTTACACTAACGACAGGACTTGTTTCAGTCAAACCGTAGCCGTTATAAATTTGTATTCCAATTCTTTCAAAAAATCTTCCCACATTTATATCTAAAGGTGCACCACCTGTTATGCAGCCTTTAAATTGTCCGCCAAAACGTTTATGAATTTCACTAAACATAATTCTCTTTAAAAAAGTAAAAGGGATGAATTTTGCAACTTTGTATGCAAATTTAAACAATGTTCTTTTATACAATGAGGCTGAATTTAGCTTATTTTCAATGCTTGACTTTAAAAGTTTTAAAAAAGCAGGCACAACAATCATAAATTTAATATTTTTTTCGCACATTATATCAAGGATATCGTTAGGACGCAGGCTTGAGGTGTAATATATACTAAGACCCCAATTCATAAACAACGTAAAGCCGACAGTAAGTTCAAAAAGATGATTCATTGGCAAGATTGACAGCACAGCAATATCTGTTTTACCATATTCAGGAAAAACGATATCGCGTACCCATTCCAAAGATTCTAACTGAGTTAGCATGTTTAAATAGGTAATTTCAACACCCTTTGGAGAGCCTGTAGTACCGGATGTATAAATTAAAATAGCAGTAGAGCGCAAATGCGGTCGTCTGAATTTACCTTCATAGTTATTGTTAAGATTGTAAATTGTTGTAATATTTGTTTGAATTGGAGATTCATCTATCAATACAAGATGTTCGATGAATGTTAGCTCGTTTTTTAAAATAGATGCTTCATTAAAATATTGATTACTTGTAAAAAGCACTTTTGGTCTGCAATCGTTAAGTATTATTCGCAGTTCATGTAATGTGAGTTTAATGTCTAAAGGTGTAAAAATAGTTCCACAAAGTGCAGAAGCAAAAAAACAAGCACCAAATTCAGGCTTTGATTCGCACAAAATAGCAACTCTATCACCTTTTAGAAGCTTGGTGTCGTTTATCATCCAATTGGCAATTTTTCTGGAAAGCAGACCTATTCCTTTATATGTAAACTCTTTCCAGCCATAAGGTACTTTTGTTCCAAGAGCAATTTTATTTTCAAAAGTTTTTGTTTTATTTTCGAGAAATGTAAGTAAGTTTCTTATTTTATATTTATTTTTTTTCTTCATCCTTGCCTCAAGTACACCTAACACAATTATTTTATCGTGTTATTTTATATGTGGCAAATTGTAAAATCAACTTACTCCAGTGGTTTAGAATCTTTTGTAAAGTCAGTTATTGCTTTTGTTGCAGTTCTAACAGTATTAAGGCAATCATTACCTCCAACACATCCGCCTTCGCAACACATTACCTCTATTAAATTTCCAAATTCGCACTCGCCTTTTTTTGCAAATCCTTTTAATGCCCTTATGGATTCTTTATTTATACCATTAACAAGGTGTGCATTTATTTCAGCATTCCCCTTATCAGCAGCTACAACTGATTTTGCAACTCCTCCTGTTATACCAAAATTTCTGCCTTCGCGTGATGAATCGACATCAAATTGCGTTTCTTCAAGTTCGGACAATTCAATTCTGTGAGCAACAAAAAGCGCGCCAAGTTCTTCATAGTTCATAACATAATCAACATTAGGATTATTTAGTGCTTCGCTTTTTTTGGCAACACAGGGTGATATAAATACTGAAACTGCATCAGGGTATTTTTCTTTGCATATTTGAGCAATATAATACATTGGTGTTTTTGTTTCGGATCTGAATGGCGCAATCTCGTTTAAGTGCTTATCAACTAAGTTATTATATCCTGCACAGCATGATGTTGTCATAAATTTTTGACCTTCATTCATTCTTTGTGCAAATTCTTTTGCTTCGTTTGTTGCTGTAATATCAGCGCCCTGTGCAACTTCTAAAACATCATAAAAACCGCACTTTAATAAAGCTGTTTTTAACTGATAAATATTACAAGGCAGCTGTCCTGCTATTGAAGGTGCAATCAATGCGACAACCTTTTTTTGTTCTTTTATTTTTGTCAATATGTCAATAATTTGGCTTTTCTCATGTATTGCCCCAAAAGGACATGCACTTACGCATTTTCCGCAAGTTATACACTTATCAAAATCAATTCTGGCATGTCCTTGTTCATCTTTTGATATAGCATCGACAGGGCAGGCATTTTCACATGGGACTACAATTTTTACAATTGCATGATAAGGGCAGACTTGAATGCATTTTGTGCAGTTCTTACATTTTGAACTGTCAATTTGCGATTTACCATTTACAATAGAAATTGCACCAAATTTGCAGTTCTCAATGCAAGGGCGCGCAACACAACCTTGGCATAAATCTGTGACAAAAATTCTGTTTGGCACACAACCCTTACATGCGGACTCTAAAACAGTAAGAGTGTGTTCGTCAGGTTTTTGTCGTTCTTGCGCCCATTTAGCATAATTTGAAAGCAAAATTCTCTCATCGCAGCCTTCTATAGGAAAACCCAGAGTTGCAATAATTCTGTTTCTCAAAATTTCTCTTTCCTTGTAAATGCAGCAGCGATAAGGAACTTCAGAACCCTTTGGACGCATTTCAAAGGGGATTAGCCTAGTATTTTCGCCAAAATCGTCAGATAAAAAGGCCTTTATTGTTTTGATAAGTATTTCTTTTTTTAAATGTGTAGCTTGATTATTTTTGTCCATTTTTCAACTTTCTATCAATAGCATCAATAACTTTTTCAACAGTAGCTTTGCTTATTACATCATAATCTACCATAACATAGGGTGCTTGAGATTCGGTATTTGATGAACAAAAATCCAAACATGTTGATGCGACAACTTCTACTTTGTCACCATATTTTTCGGGTATAATATCTGTTAACTCTTGCAAGTCCGATGCCCCCATTACAAAACATGTGGTACCCATACATATTTTTAGTGTGACTTTGTTCATTTTATCTCCTTATATATAACGCAGCACGACTTTTTTAATATACTTGTTTTCTAAAATTTTTGCCATCTTTTTTATAATATTCTTACGAATTTCAATTTCAATCGGTAAATTAGGATCGTAGTGCGCTTGATTTAATTTTGCACCAACCATAAATTCAATACAATCACTGCTTAATAAAAATTGCATTAAATCATACGCAGCATTTTTTTCCTTGTCATTAAATCCGTTTTCAAGGTATTCAACAGTTTTTGTTAGTGTTAAAATACCTTCTGTTACAAGGTCGATGCCATCCATTTCAGATACCGCAGGAAGTTTGCCTACGCTTCTTACATTATTACATCTTACAGGTATTTTAAGCTCACGTGAAATTAAATTAGCAGTTGTGCCTCCACAAATAGCTTTTTTGGCTGTCGACTTAAAAAATTCATTTGCATATTCATTATCCTTATCCTGATGATATGGAGGTCCGGTAAAAATAAGTGCACGTCGCGGTTTGCGATAGTAAATAACACAACAGGAAGTGTCATCCTTAGCTTTTCTGTCAGGTTCGGTATTTAAAGCGGCACGCACAGCAAAGCGCGAGAGTTCATTACTTGAAATCTCAGGATTGGAACGAATTTTTTCCAACAGGAATTTAATAAGCCCGCTTCTTCGCAGACCTAACTTAAGTTCGGGATTGCCCAATCCTGCCTGTGTTACTCCGTCCGAGCAGAATATTAACCTGTCACCAAGGTTGAGTTTCATTTTATATACTCTCATGTGGCGGTTTTTAAAAGTATCAGAGTCAATCACCGTAAACTCAGGTTCCTGAACTTTTCCATCACTGATATAAATAAAATTAGGATTGCCTTCCTCAACAATTCTAACATCGCCATCCTCATTACAATGTGCAACTGAAAATGTAGAATAACTTATTTTTCGTACTTGACAGACAGGTAATGAATTCATAATTACCTCACAAGCCGTTTTAATATCTGCACCGGCTTCGACAAATTTTAAAAGCATTGTAGCAGTCATCGTCGCAAGTATGTTAGCTTTAATTCCGCTGCCAAGTCCGTCAGACAAGACCGCTATTAAATCACCGCTGTCGGGATACCTTTTTGATAAAAAATAATCACCGTATGTATTTTGATTGTATTTTTTCTCCTGTGCACAATCTACATCGATAAACATTATTTTTTATCTCCGTCCGAAGTTTCATAGTCTTGTGCAATTGTACTTAATAACAGCTCTGTTTCAACCATGTGTTCGCCCAAAAGGCAAGCAATTTCTTGTACTATTGCTATATTTTTGTTAATAACTTCATGTGCTTTTTGTGCAATTTTTTCTCTACCAAGTTCACTTTGTGTAACATCAGTAATAATTGCGCCCGCAAGTTCATTTTTTTCAATAGAAAACGCACTTATATCATAAAGTCTGTTTTTAACAGGATAATGCTCTTTGTGAATATCTTTTGCGGTTTTTAAAGTTTCTTTAAAAATGTCGGCAAAATCTACAATCCTGTCAATGCATGCCCCATTAAGTCCTTCCGGTCTTTCAGAGAAAATGTCATACATATCCGAACAAAACATTTTCATAAAAGCTTCGTTAGACTCAACAATTTTTAAATCTTTATCAACCATAACAATTGCCGAAGGCATGCATCTTAACATTGCGGCAGCTTTTTGCATTGCAATTTTTCTCATATAAGAAACACACATGGATGGTTCAGCCTCGCCGGATAATAAAGCACATGCTAATTCTCTGCAAGTGTTATATCCGCAACCACCACAATTAAGCTCGTCTTCTTCGGTGTATTTTCCAATTTTTTTGAGTGCCTCGCTAACCGTTTCATAATCATAATTGTGTTTTTCAACAGTTTTTTGTTTATACTCTATACTCACAACTGTCTTAGGCTCTTTGGGGATTATATCCCTAGTCTTTGCCTTGGATAGCGTATCACTTACTCTTAATAATTCTGATTTTTTTGTAGATGCACATGGACCTGCCAGACATCCTCCGTTACAAGCGAGTGCTTCAATAAATATTTTTTTGTTAATTGAGTTAATATCAAGCCCCTTAAGAGTTTTTTCAAGGTTTTCTATTGAGCTTATGTTAATAAATTGCACATCATCTGCCATTGCGCCCTGTTTTATTGTTTCATTCATACCTCCTTCCAGAGGATAAAGTGCCCCTTCGTGTGCACATTCTGGTACAAAAGATTCATTAGCAGTGTCTTCAATATCATCAACAGAAATAAATTCGTCTTGCAGCCAGAATTTTAATTCTTCAAACGTAAGTGCTGCATCAATTAAATCAGGATTATTGTCTGATTCATTCTTTTTGGCAATACAAGGCCCAATAAAAACAACATGAATATGTGCGCCATATATATCTTTCAACATTTTTGCATGGGTTAATGCGGGAGAGGCAACAGGAGTAATACAAGGCAAAAATTTTGGATTATAAAGCCTTATATAATCAACTACAACAGGGCAAGCACTTGAGATAAAAAGTCCTTTTTCTCTTTCTTTCATGTATTTTGCACATTCAATTGAAACTTCTTGCGCGCCAAGTGCAGTTTCGCTTATATGCTTAAAACCTAATTTTTTCAAGAGAGCTATCATTTTAGAAGGGGAATATTCAAAAATTCCACTCCAACTCGGTGCCAGTGAAACATATACTTCCTGCTGTGCACGAAATAAATTTTTTACTTTTTCAATGTCGTTTCTAACTCTTTTTGCGTTATTGGGACAAGTTTTAACACAATTTCCACACGCAATACATTTTTCGGGCAAAACCGATGCATGTCCCTGCTGTATGCTGATTGCTTTAACATGGCATTCTCTTACGCATTTATAGCAGTCATGGCATTCATTGTTAAGAGTGTAGACCGGATATAATTTGTCCATTATTTGCCCCTGTAATTATCAAGTATTTCTTTCAACATTTCTTTTGTAACATTAGAATACAACTTATCATTAATCGTAATATTAGGACCCTGAGCACATTTGCCTTCACATCTTGAGCCTGCAATATCAATTTTTGCATCAAGATTATATTCTTCTACGTAATCCTCTATAAAATTTAAATGTTCTTCGTTTCCTCTTGCAAAACAAGAGCTGCCTAAACAAACCGTTATATTTAATTGTTTATTCATTTATTCGATTCCTGCTGCACATTATAAGTATAGTCCAAAGCTAGTATTTAGGCAATTTAATATTTGATTTTAATAATTCAGCGTGTAATAATTTGTTATAGGGTTGTTAGTAAAAAAGGAGAAATTCATGAGCACTCAAACTTCAGGTGTTATTAACTTTAAAAAAGTTGATGACATCATCAATTCATGTGGTGCAAAAAAATCAAATCTTATTGCCATTTTGCAGAAGGTGCAAGATGAGTTCAGATACTTACCACAAGATGCTATTACATATATTGGTACTAAAATCGATGAACTTTCGCCCGCAACTGTATACGGGGTTGCTACTTTTTATGCACAATTTTCGTTAGAACCTAAAGGAAAATATGAGGTTAAATGCTGCGATGGTACCGCATGCCATGTGCGTGGTTCCATGCCGGTTTATACATATTTAACCCAAAGATTTAATTTACAAGAAGGCAAGTATACTTCAGATGACGGCTTGTTTTCTGTAGAAACAGTAAGTTGTCTTGGTGCATGCGGTCTTGCACCCGTAGTAGTCATAAATGGCAAAGTTTATCCGCAAATGACGACAGATGCAATAAAAATAATAATAGATACCATTATTGCTGAGGAAAATGAGGGCTAGAGAATGGAAACTGAAGTAAAAAAATTAGACATTGATATCGAACAAGAGCGACAAAAGGCTGTTGAACTTATAAAAAAACAAGGCTTAAGAGTATTGGTGTGCAACGGCACAGGTTGTATTGCAAACGGCTCAAATGAGGTTATGGAGAAATTCAGAGAGCTTGGTGCAGATGTATCAATTTTAAGTGAACATGACAAAATGACTACCGTACCAACGGGCTGTCATGGTTTTTGTGAACAGGGTGTTTTGGTTATAATTCCTGATTTTGACATTACTTATGTAAAAGTCAAACCGGATGATGTTGAGGAAATTGTTAATTCGCACATAAAGGACGGTAAAGCAGTTGAAAGATTGCTGTATACCGATCCAAAAACTGGTAATCATGTTTATAAAAACGAAGAAATCAATTTTTATGCAAAACAAACAAGAACCTCGCTAAAAAATTGTGGCGAAATTAATGCCGAATGCATTGATGAAGCTATTGCTGTAGGCGGCTATCGTGCTTTAGCAAAAGTTTTAGAACAAAATAATCCAGAGGCTGTTATTGAAGAAATAGAAAAATCAGGACTGCGTGGCAGAGGTGGCGGCGGTTTTCCAACCGGCAGAAAATGGCGTTTTACCGCAGCAAACCGTGGTGGAAAATCTTACGTTGTATGCAATGGTGATGAAGGGGATCCGGGTGCCTTTATGGATAGATCCGTTATGGAAGGTGACCCACACAAACTTCTTGAAGGTATGGCAATAGCAGGTTTTGCTATAGGCGCGGATGAAGCTTATATTTATGTTCGTGCAGAATATCCTTTGGCAATAAAACGTCTTAGAATTGCAATTAAACAGGCGGAAGAAAAGGGATTTTTAGGTAAAAATATTATGGGAAGCGGTTTTAACTTTGATATTCACATCAAAGAAGGTGCTGGCGCGTTTGTTTGCGGCGAAGAAACCGCACTTATTGCCTCCATTGAGGGTGAACGCGGCATGCCAAGACCAAAACCCCCATTTCCGGCAAACTGTGGTCTTTTTGGACGTCCTACATTGATTAATAACGTCGAAACTCTTGCAAATGTGCCTGCAATTATTGACACAGGCGCGCAATGGTTTTCTTCATTCGGCACCGAAACATCAAAAGGTACAAAGACATTTGCATTAACCGGCGAAGTCAATAACACAGGTCTTATTGAAGTGCCTATGGGTACCACATTAAGAGAAATTGTTTTTGATATCGGTGGCGGTATAAGAAACGGTAAGAAATTCAAGGCTGTCCAAATAGGAGGTCCATCAGGCGGCTGTTTAACTGAAGAACACCTTGATTTGCCAATGGATTACGATAATCTTATAAAAGCAGGTGCAATGGTTGGCTCTGGCGGACTTGTTGTAATGAATGAAGATACTTGCATAGTTGAGGTTGCACGCTTCTTTATGCATTTTACCCAAAATGAAAGCTGTGGCAAATGTGTTCCCTGTCGTGAAGGCACAAAAAACATGTTAAAAATTTTAGAGAAAATAGTGCGCGGTCAAGGGGAAATGAAGGATTTAGATACACTGGAAGAACTTGCATTGGCGGTTAAAGAGGGTTCATTATGCGGACTTGGAAAAACTGCACCAAACCCTGTTCTTTCGACTTTAAAATACTTTAGAGATGAATACATTGCACACATTAAAGACAAAAGGTGTCCTGCAGGTGTTTGTACTGCACTTAAAGTCATAAAAATTAATGAAGAACTTTGCAAAGGGTGTACAAAATGCGCACGTAATTGTCCTGTTGGTGCCATAGAGGGTACGGTTAAAAATCCGCATAAAATTAATCAGGAAAAATGTATAAA
This sequence comes from uncultured bacterium, assembly GCA_949298805.1. Taxonomy (GTDB): domain Bacteria; phylum Cyanobacteriota; class Vampirovibrionia; order Gastranaerophilales; family Gastranaerophilaceae; genus Galligastranaerophilus. Next base: position 18,749 of record CASFXY010000008.1, on the reverse strand, counting down.
ATGTGGCGCTTGTATAAGCGCATGTCCGTTTAAGGCAATTTCACAGGCATAAGAGAGGTAGAAAATGACAAATACACTATTTATCAACGGAAAAGAATGCGAATATACAAACGAACAAAATTTATTGGAAGTTATTAGGAATAATGGTTTTAATGTGCCGACATTTTGTTACCGACCTGATTTAACACAATATGGTGCTTGTAGAATGTGTGTCGTTGAAATTGAAGGGCGCGGTATCCAATCTTCCTGCACAATGCCGCCCGAACCTGGGTTAAAAATTCATACAAATACTGAAAAAACAAGAAGAATAAGAAAAATTGTACTTGAGTTACTTTTGGCAAACCATGACCGCGAATGCACAACTTGTGACAAGTCGGGCAAATGCGAACTACAACAGTATGCGCAGGAATATGGAATAAAGGATATTAGATTTGCAAGAAAAAAACCTCAGGAATACTTGCCAATCGATGATTCTAATCCATCTATTGTACGCGATCCAAATAAATGTATACTTTGCGGCGCATGTGTTCGTGCTTGCTCTGAATTTCAAGGGCACAGTGTTCTGGGATTTGCAAACAGGGGTTCCAAAACTGTTGTACAGCCAATGGCAGGAAAAGCTTTGGGCTCTGTTGACTGTGTTTTTTGCGGACAATGTCAAGCTGTCTGCCCAACAGGTGCACTTACTATAAAATCTGATATAGAGCGCGTTTGGGATTTAATTAATGATAGCAATGCTAAAACCGCGGTACAAATGGCACCGTCAGTTAGAGTTGCGCTTGGTGAAGAATTTGGACTTAACCCCGGTGAAAATGTAATAGGCAAATTAAATGCTGCGCTGCGTCAACTGGGCTTTAATCTTGTCTTTGATACTAATTTTTCTGCTGACCTTACCATCATGGAGGAAGCAACCGAGTTTATTGGGCGCTTAACCAAAGGGGAAAATCTGCCCTTATTTACTTCTTGTTGTCCTGCATGGGTGAGGTACTTAGAAACACAGCATCCGGATATGCTTAAACATTTATCAACTTGCAAGTCCCCTCAGGGAATGCTTTCCCCTGTTATTAAAGAGCTTGTACCAAAATACTTTGATGGTTTCACAGAGGAAAATTTGCATGTAATATCAATAATGCCTTGCACTGCAAAAAAAGCAGAAGCTGTTCGCGGTCAGCTTTTTGATAATGGTCGCGCACAGACAGATATTGTACTTACTACGCAAGAAATAGCACGTATGTTAAAATCAGCAGGAATTGATCTTGCAACTATAAAACCTGAAAATAATGATTCGCCATTTGGTCAATATACCGGTGCCGGCACGATTTTTGGTGCTTCGGGCGGTGTTGCTGAGGCTGCAGTGAGAACTGCCTATGAATTTGTAACACATGAAACTCTTGAAAACATTGATTTCAAGCCACTGCGTGGTGTTGACAAATCTCACAGGACAAAAGAAGCCGAAATTGATATCAAGGGTACAAAAGTAAAAGTCAGGGTTGTTTCAACACTTAGAGAAGCAGAAAAATCCATTCAGGAACTCAAAAATGGTAAAGCTGATTTTCACTTACTTGAGGTAATGGCTTGCCCAGGGGGTTGTATAAATGGTGGCGGTCAACCAAGGAGTTGCGACAATTTAAAAATCAAAGAATTGCGTGCTGATGGTTTGTATAAAGAAGACAAAGAACTTCCATTAAGAAAATCGCACCAAAACCCTGATATTATTAAACTTTATGAGGAATTTCTCGAAAAGCCTAATTCACATAAGGCTCATGAACTTCTTCACACCACTTATCAAGACATGTTTAAAAATTCTTATCGCGACTTAGTGTAAATGCTATATCTTTAAATCAGTGCAACCATTGTTGCACTGATTTTTTTATTGCAAAAGTTTGATTTTCTATGTAAAATTAAAGGCGGAGAGTTGTCCGAGCGGTTGATGGTGCGGATCTCGAAAGTCCGTGCAGGCTAATTACCTGCCGAGGGTTCGAATCCCTCACTCTCCGGATTTATATTATGCGTAATATTAAGATTTTAGATTGCACCCTAAGGGATGGCGGATATATAAATAACTGGGATTTTGATTATAATACTTCAAAATCCATTATTACAAACCTTGTTAATGCAGGAATTGATTACATAGAAATAGGGTTTCTCTCTGAATATCCCATATACGAAGAAAAGTCGGTTTTCAATGATATTGGGCAACTTAATTATGTAATTGACAACAATATTGATACTAATAAATTGTTCATAATGATAAAACCGGAAAATTTCCCCTGCTCAAATATACCACCGGCAGAATATTCTAAGGTAAAAAATATTAGACTAATTTTTAAAAAACAACAACTTGACTCAGCCTTGTCATACGCTATATCGTTAATTGATAAAGGTTATAATGTTTTTATAAATCCTACATTTTGCAATAGATATACTGAAAATGAATTCTCTCATCTAATTTCAAAAATTAATGATATTGTTCCTTGCGGATTTACAATAGTTGATTCTATAGGTTCACTAAACACGGACCAAACATTACAGCTATACAAATTGTGTGACACACTGCTAAACAAAAATATAACGTTATGTTTTCATTTTCACAATAATATGCAACTTTCTTTTTCAAATGCATGCGCGCTTGTAAATAATAATTCAGACAGAGAATTAATAATTGACACTACTATTATGGGAATTGGCCGCGGCGCAGGAAATCTAGCGACAGAATTATTTACGGAATACTTAAATAAATACAACGGAAAAAAATATATTATTTTCCCAATATTAAATATGGCACAGGAGTATATTTTGCCTATTTACAACAAAGTGCACTGGGGCTATTCAATACCCTATTTTCTATCTGCTAAAAACGGGTGTCATCCCAACTATGCAAAATACCTGTCAGAAATTAAAGAATTAAATTATGAAAAAATTGACAATATGCTGAAATTAATTTCTGATGACAAAAAAACAAACTATGATGAGAAATATATATCTACTTTATTTTTTTCAATGAAGAAATAAAATTATTTCTTTCAATATCACCGTCAACTTTGGTCAAAAATACCTGACAATCTTTTTCATCTGCATCAATTGGCGGTAAAAATTTGAGCTCGGCTGCATAATAACTGCTGTCATTTCTTGAATTTAAAGGAACTTTATTTGCTAAACTGTTAAGCGAAAAATTACGCAAAAAACCGCCAAAGCCTTTGTTTTGGTTTGAAAATTTAGTATAAATTCTAAGAGTTGCATCTCTCGATATAAGGTCAAATCTGCCTACTATAAGCGAGCTTAATTGAGATGACATAGATTTTATAACAATCTTTTCAATAACATTATTTTTAAGTTCTAAATCACCCTCAATTTTATCGAAATTTCCTTCAGGAATATTCAAAATGTCAAAAAATGTTGAAGGGCTAATCATGGCAAGAGGGTTTCTAAAAAGGGCGGCGAATTTCAGAACATATTCAATTAATCCAATTTTACCAATAGTACCGTCCTTAATTACAAATTTCATAAGTCCGTTAAGAGCCAGCGTATCATCTGTTTGAATATGGATAATTCCGCTCGCTTTGCCTGAAATTTCACGATTTAAGCCCAACATGGAACCTGCCATAATATCAGAATTTATGTCCTTTACGCCAAGGAAAAGGTCGTACTTATGTTTTTTTAAGTCGCAAGCAATTTTGCATGAAGAAATTCCATCAGCTATATTGAATCTGTTTGAATTAATTTTTAACATGCCTTCTTTATCAAGGGTCAATAAAGCTTTTAGGTTGTCAACTTTGATATCTTTATATTTAGCTTTTGTAAGTTGAAAAATACAATTTTCTACAATTAAAAGTCCGGTATCAAATACAGGGGCGCTATCAACATTTTTATTTTCATCAAGATTATTATCATCTGCTACCATTAGTTGCTCAACGCTTTGGGTACTTGTATTATCAAGTTTATTTTGTTGATTTAACGAACTTATAAAGCGTTCAATATCTAAATTATCTACGGTTAAGTTGATATCCTTTATAATAATTGGTAATTTAATTTCATTGAGCATTGTGCCGTTTAGCTTATATTCTGAACGTTTATATTTACCTTCCGTATTTAAAGTAATATTATTACCGTTAGCATTAAATTTTGCGCTTCTTATAAACATTCTTTGTGCAGGAATGGCAACCTTATCCATGCTCATATCAGCCTTTATGTAAGGAGTTTTTTTGCCTGCAATGTATTCAAGTTGTCCTGATATTTTACCTTTTCTAAATACCTTTTGCCCAATAAGAACATTTAGAAATTCACTTGGCAGGGGTTTAGGAATTATAAATCCGATATTTTTAATTGCACATGTCTTTGAATCCAACTTGCCCCAAATGGTCAACAATGGTTTAATTTTGCTGTTTCTGTCAATTGTAGAGGCTATGTAATAATTTATTTTTTTAATATTTATGTTTTCTTCATCAAAATCTATTTCGGCTGTTGCAACTCTATCGTAGTTAACAGGGCTTAGTGAAGCACCGTCGACAAGCAAGTCATTGCCCTTTTTAAGCATGAATGCAGACCAAATATTCATATCATTATACTTTGATTTGTAATATATGATTGCATTTGCAACACCGGTAATTTCAAACGGATAACCTACAATTTTACTTAAATGATTTCTAGAAAATTCTTTGCCTGCAAGGGCCTTGATAATTATATCAGTTTCAAAAGATTTTAAATAATCTTTAATGCTGCCTTTAATTTCAACAGAATTTCTTTTGTCATTACAGTAAAAACCTTTAATATCACTAATGGTAATAGCATCGGGTTTAATATCGATATAGCCTGAATTCAAAGTTAATTTTAAATCAGCCAGAGGCAGTAATGTGACTTTTGAACTGTTAAGTTTTACAAAGCCATTGAGTCCTTTGTTTGTATACTCTATATTAAAGTCAAAATTACCGCTTATATCTTTGAAATAAGAGAGCATTTCTTCTCCGTTTGGGAGAATAAAGTTATTCTTCAACAGGCTAACAAGAGTATTGGCATTGAATTTTTCAGACTTTGCGGATGCATATCGCTGTTTTTCACCCAATTCCAGATTAAGTAATATCTTGGACTTATCAATGTAAAGCGGACAATTGTCGATTATCAACTTTCTGTCCTTTGTGTAGACCTTATTATCATCATGGATATTTAATGCCATGGACTTACCGTTGTTAATTATATTTAAGTTAACATCAAAATGGACAAATTTGGGATTGCGTGTTGACGTGATTTCAAGATTATTTCCTGTAAAAATTACTTTATTTGTATCTGAGAAATCATAAACAATAACGCATTTTTTAACATACAACAGAGCATTAAATAAATCTATGAAAATATCAGAAGGTTTTTGCTCGGTTTTATCATCAGAAATGAAAAGCGAGGTAAGTTTATTTACATCTGCAAATATATAATCCGCACCAAGTTTATGAATAATAATCCTCTTTTTTAACAGTTTAGAAAATGAAATTTTTGTGTCCGTATTTTTAATATCTAGAATTATAGTGTTATCCTTGACAATTAAAAATTTCTCCAGATGAATTTCGACTTGAGGTTTAAATGAAGTCTTAAGGACAGGCTTAACAAGTTCTATATCAGCACCAAGAGAATTTTTCGCAGACTTCTTGACAAAATTTATAAAATGGGTATTTGAAACTAAAGCAGGTATTAATACAAGATATATAAAATATACTGCTGCCAAAAAACCTGCGATTAAAACTACAAAAAACAGAGCTCTATATTTTTTAATAATTTCAGACATAAATTAATTCTCACAATATGACAAAATTATAGCATGGATATTTTTATGCTATCATTAAAATATGAAAAAAACATTTTGTTGTGTGTTAATAAGTCTTTTACTTTTATCTAGCTTCGCCTTTGCACAAACATTACAAGGAAGTTTGAGTGTAAATGATGTGAATGTATACAGCGAAGATAACAAATTTGGTTTAAAAGATAAAGCTGGAAATATTGTTGTTGAAGCTCAATATAAAAAATTAATCAGAGTTGGCAATTCTTCGTGGATAATACAAAAAGGTAATAAATTCGGCCTGATAGACACAAATGGCAATTATCTTGTTGAACCGAAATACAGACATGTAGACAGAATATTAGGCAAATATGCAAAATTTGGCAATAGTAAAGATTATGGCTTGTATAACGAAAAAGGCGAAATTATCATTTTACCGCAATATTCCAGAATTGACCCACTTTTTGGGCAAATGTTTCTTACATGTAAAAACTATAAATACGGTATTATCAACTCTGAAGGTAAAGAAATTCTTGAAAATGAATATGATGATATATATATGCCCAGCCCTGATGTCTTGAGAATAAAATATCAAGGCGAATGGTATGAAATAGAACGCGCAGCTCAAGGAGAAATTGCACTACCGGAAAATACGCAAAAAATAAGTGTTGACGGTAACGAATTAAAAATAACAAAAATGATAACCGACACCGGCTTAATTTCAGGCTATGGCGCTCTTACTGCTGCAGATTATTTGCTTAAAATTTTTACCTCAATTTCGCCTGCGTACGAAGAAACAATTGACGAACTTATGTATTCCCAAGGTGCAGAAACTGTTAATATTTTATTTCAACTCAGCTGGCTACCCAAGTTTCCCATAACATATATACAAAAATATATAGATAACCTCAGACACCCCTATAACGGACCATTATCCGGCATTAGAGAAGATGTAAAGAAACAGCTTAACGAGTAATTCTTTTAATTCTGTTCATGCGTTGATAATGTCTAAGTGAGCGAAAAAACCATAAAATTTGCTTATTAAGGTATCCTCTACCTTTTTTGTTTATTCTAAATAGCAGACACATGGGTATAATCATAAAGGATATCAGGGCAAGTATTGAAAAGGTATCAAAATATGCAAATAAGCGCGACTGCATAACAAGTTCCTGATATATTTGTGCATTAGCTCTTTTAAGTGCCAAAATTTCGGGTAAGCGTACCATAAATACATTTTTTAACAATGTCAACTTTTCATTAAAAATCAAAGAATGTGGTGTTAAATTTTGTACCAACATAAATTGATGCATTTGTGAGTGTCTTTCAACACAGGTCGCTGTTAGTGAGGTAGCAAAAGCACCTGCGACCGAACGAGTTAGCGCACCCAGTCCTGCACCATCATGGATTTTATTTCCTGGTAATGTAGCAAATGAAATTAACTTACAGATATAAAAGTAAATGCAATTCCGCTACCAAGCACTAAATTTGGTATCATTACATTTTGAATTGAGGAAGTCAAGTTAATATTCGTAAACAAAAAAGTACCCGTACCTATAATAATAAGTCCGATTACCGTAAGAATTCTATTATCAACCTTGTCAGCAATTTTCCCGACTATCAGAAGCATTATCGCAACGCTAAAAGATCTGGGTAATATTGAAAGTCCGCTTGCAGTTGGTGAATATCCAAGCAAAGTCTGCAAAAATGCCGGCAATAACATCAAAGTTGAGTACAGTACAACTTGAATAAAAGCACCCAGTATTGAACCTACAGTAAAGTTAACATCCTCAAAGACCGAAATATCAGCAATTGCATTTTTTCTGTCCCATTCCTAACATATAAAAAATACCAGACAGAAAAAACTTACTGCAGCAAGAACACAGATTAATGTACTATCGAACAAATTAAATTGTTGACCTTTGTCAAGGACATACTGCATGCATCCTAAACCAAGAATTATTGACAACAAACCAAAAATATCAAAACTCCTGATTCTTTTTTGAAATATCTCGGGCGGGTCGTAAATAAACAAATAAACCAAAACAAGAGAAATAAAGCCAACAGGTATATTTATTAAAAATATCCACTGCCAGCAAGTATTATCAGTAATCCAGCCACCAAATGTCGGGCCCAAGAGCGGTGGGAGGATAACGGTAAAACCATGGCAATAACGATTAGATAGGTAGTGATAACAGTGTTAGTTTCGTATTGAGTAGCACCTAAGAAACCTGCAATATGTTTCATAGCAACATTTGTTGCAGATGTACCTAAAACTGCAAAAAAGGTAGGCAATATAACGCTAAGTGCAACCAAATAAGGGTTTATTTTTTTCTTTTTTAATTTTGACACATATTATCTTATCTTAATTTTTGGGACAACAGACATCCCGGGCGCAATATTGTATCCTGAGATATCTTCGCAGAAAATAATTTTTACTGGAATTCTCTGTACAATTTTTACATAACTTCCTACAGCATTTTCAGGAGGAAATAAACTTGATTTTGCACCAGTAGCACGCTGCAAGCTGTCTACTTTTCCTTTAAAGCGTTTTTTTGGATATGTATCAATTTTAATTGTGACATCTTGCCCTTCTCTAACTTGCCCGAGTTGAGTTTCTTTATAATTTGCAACAATCCAGACCTCATCAGACACAATTGACATAAGAGGTTGCGCGACTTGAACATAGTTGCCTTCTTCAACCGTTCTTGCCGAGATTTTTCCGTCTTGAGGTGCGTATATTTTGGTATAAGATAAATTCAATTTAGCCTCGTCAATTTCACTTTCTAAGCGTTTTATGAGTGCTTCAATTTCTTGCCTTTTTGCGATTGATGATTGAATAGCTATGTCTGCGGCTTTTTTCTTTTCTTGCTCAGCTAAATAATTGGCATTTAAAGAATTATAAGCCGTTTTAGATGAATCGAGTTCTTCCTTTGATACAATTCCATCTTTGCTCAACATTAAGTCACGCCCATAGGTCCTTTTTGCAAAATCCAGCCTTGTTTTTACACTTGAAATATCCTTGCCTGTTTTGTTTGATAAACTTGTATTTTCTTGAATATCATTATGTGAGGCATTTAATTGGGCTTTTGCCTCCAATAATTTTGCTTCCTTTTGCTCAAGGGCTACAATGTAATCGTTAGGGTCAATTTCCAGCAAAATATCACCTTTTTTTACTTCTTGGTTATCTTTAATATGAAGTTTAACCACAGGATCTGATGCTCTAGGTGCTATAGAAATTATATGAATATTCAGCCATATTATTCTCCATTCTTACAAAGACATATCTACTTTATCTAATAAATTTGCAAGCACTTTATTTAGGACATTAAGACAAACCCGCAATTCATCTTCACAAATGCCTTGTGTCATAAGCTTTCTGTAATTTTTTGTAATCTCCTCGAATTTAGGAAATAAATCTTTAGCTTTTTTGTTAAGAAGATTTTAAAAACCTTCCTTTTATTTTTATCACTACGTCTTTCTACATACCCGTTTTTAACGAGGATATTTATAATTCTTGTAATATTTGGTCTGTCTTTCAATGTAATTTCGCTCAATTGCCTTTGGTACAATCCGTCATGATGCATTAGTACTTCGATTATTACAAATTGTTCAGGTGTAATATCAAATCCACTGTTTTTAAAACATTGTCTTGAATATATTCTGGTATAAACACCTGCAGCAATTTTGCTGCAGCCTACTATAATATTGTTAAATGCGATAAGTTGATTGACTTGCAAAATGAAATAATTAACTCTTAAAATGAAATATTAAGGTTATCGCAAATAAAATTTGAGTCCGGAAAGACATCAATTGATGATGTAATTGAACAGGAGAAGACAACATTAAGTCTATCCCTAACACATCTGCTACAATTGTGCCAAATCCTGATTTTCCTTGCGAAATTCCTTCCGATATAATAGAGTCAAGACCGGATTATATAATGTCTCAATAATTAGTCTTTATAAAAGCGTTGGAAGCGCAGATTTATACTCGATTGAAGTAAATATATAATTAAATGTTTATTGCCACTAAGGACGATGTAAGTATTTCACAGCAACATTAATATGTAACTATGAATATATTGGTTATAAACGGGCACAAATACTACTGGTACTCTACAGGCAGACTTAACAGACTTCTTTTTGAAGAAATTGTAAATTCACTATCCAAAAATAACGAAGTAAAAACAACAATTGTTGAGCTTGGATATGAAGTAGATAAGGAAATTGAGAAATATAAATGGGCAGATGTAATAATATATCAAAATCCGATAAACTGGTTTGGTGTACCCTGGATATTAAAAAAATATTTTGATGAAATATTTAAGAAAGATATTTTCTTTACAAGCAACTCTAAATATGGCTCAAGTGGACTATTTTCAAATAAAAGGTATATGTTTTCACTTACATCCGTATCAAAAGAAAGTGATTTTACTGAAACAGACGGGTTTTTCGATTTGCGCAACATAGATGACATATATATAAGTCAGCACAAAATGCATCAATTTTGCGGAATGAAAAAAATGGAGACATTTTGCGCTTATGATGTGATGAGAAATTTCCACACTGAAAGAGAACTGGATAGACTGCGTTTTCATCTCAATAAATATTTCAACTAATTTATTCAACCTTGCCTGCTTTAATAAGCGCTCTTATTTTTTCAATATCGTATGTACCGTCAGATTGTTTTGAATTCAAAAGAATTTTAATACAGAACAATTCAGGTGTTTTTTTAAATGTTAACCTTCGTGCAAACGAAACTATTTGTTCGTCGCTGTACGAATCGGGTTCTTCGCTTAAAATTTCATAAAGCGAATTAGTGATATTTATTCTGTAATTTTTTAGAAAGCTGTTGCTAATTGTATAATTAAGCATTTTATCTTCTTGCGCAAATAATGTTGTTATAAAGGGGCTATTAAGCATTTTATAAAAAAACTCAAGAATTGTCTTATGTTTTTTTGAATCATAATGATTAATTAAATTAGTAATTCTTCTCTGATAATTATTAATGTAAGTCGTAACACAATCGGCATATAATTTATTAAGCGCATCATTATAATTGTCAGAGTTTGAATTTGACAGACAATTTTCAATCATATTAGCAGTTTTCGTCTTCTGAGCCGGATCATCGGGTGTATATTTTACGTCCGCAGACAAATAATTAAATGTGTACAGTCGTTTTATAAAATCAGCAACTAGTGGTATATCTGCAACCTCCGAAAGTTCTGACACAAGTTTTTTTCTAATATCCCTAAGATAAGCATTAAGATTAATTCTGCTATATTTATTAAGATTAATGTATTTTAAATAATTAATGATATTATCCAACACATCCGGATTTGCAAGAACGAAATCGGAAAATTTTGTTGCTTGTCTTTTACTATTGCACCAGATATGTGTAGCAAGATAATTTGATTGATCGGACTCACCGTTATCAGAAAACGGCTTAACATGTTCAGCACTTGATAAATAAGGGAAAAGTATTGTTGAATAAAAGAGCAGTGCCTCATCATTTTTAATTGAAATATAATCATTTTCAAGTTTTGGATCTTTCCTTAATGCTTTTGAAATATATTTTACAAGATATGCATCAGGGTCGCTTTTTGAAGAAGGAAGGCTAGAAATCGTTTTCATAACATCTGTCCAGATATCAATATTAGACTCTGTTGAATATTTCCCTGCAAGTTTCATAACATTGAGTATCACTTCTTTTCTAAACTCGATATGAATTTTATCTTTCAAAAAATCAGCAAGTTCATTAAATGGAATGTCAGGATTGATTATATTATCTTGTTCTTTAATTTTATTTATATAATCCTTAAGTTCTTTGCAGTCTAATTTCTCGGCACATTCCAGAACTTTAGAGTAAACTGCCGACTGCTTAATAAGCATTCTTGTTCTTGCTCTAGTATAGGCAATAGGCAAAATTTCACGACCGTTTTTATCGCTATTGGATAAAACTGTTGCCTTAAAAAGCATTAATGCTGCATTTGATTGCTTGCTTAAGACACTAGGATTTTGACTAACAAAACTGTCAATCTTATCTATTAAATCTTGTCCCTTTAATGTAGGAATTTGCTGTAAATCATCTTTAGAGAGCATAGGCTTACCACAATAAGCGCAGGGGATGCCTTTGGGTTTTTTTAGCGCAAATTCATACCCAAAATTTATATTAGTGGGTAAATTCAGATATGGAACAGTATTCCTATTTTGAAAATTTGAATTATAAGGGCCTTGCGCAATAGTATCAGATATTGTTGTGCGGCTGTATTTATAAGCACTTATGTACAGAGGTGATATTCTCATATATATTTAAGGGGCAAACATAAACTATGTTGCCCCATCCTTAATAATTATTTACTTAACAAGAAAGTCGGTGTTATTAATCCTGAGCGCAAAATACGGCAACGACTTGTCCTTTTCAATCATATATAATACAAAAGGCTTTGAAAAATCAAAAATGCGAACCTTGTCCGGAAATCTTAAAGACATTTCAACAGCTTCTAATGCTGATTCATTCCTTAGCTTTGCACCTTTATTGTCCAGATTAAATTTAATGTCGTCAATCGTTTTTGCGATAATAAATTTTGTATTATTAATTTTTCTGTTTTGAAGTTCTTTATACTCAATTTGCTTGTCGATTGATATAAAGGGTATAATCAACTCGTCATTATCGCTCAACTTAATATTATTTACAGCCTTTTTGTCTATTTGAGAGTATAAATCATACACATTTTGCTTTGAGTCTGTTCTGTATAAAACAATTCTATCACCTGATTGTGTGTCAATTGAAATTGCATAATCCCAATCATAGGCATAAAAAAGCGGCTTAACCTGAGAGGTAAACTCTTTGGCATTTTCTTTATTAAACCCAAAAAACTTATATTCATCTTTTGAATTGTTAAATTGTTTACTGCTTAATATATAAAATTCTTTTGGGAATTTAACGTCTTTTTTAAACAACGCGTATAGCAAAATGTCGTTATTGCCCTTAGTATTCCAATCGATATTATCTAAAATTTGACTTGTTTCGCCAAACTTTTCAAATATTTCTCTCTGAATTTTTGCTTTAAGACTCAAGGAGATGGGTTGCGCAATTTTGTAATAAGAATCTAGTGATATATCATCAGTGGTAAAACGGTTGCTGTTTAACACCCAAGCAACAGAAGGATCAATGCCTTTAAAGTTGATTTTTTTAGTAGAAATAAGCTCTTTAAAGTCCTGCCATATAAGTTGAAAGGCGGGAGTAAAAATATCATGCCGCTTTGTTAAATCATAAGCATGGGCAGCATTTGATACTAAAAAAATGCAACAAATTACTAAAAAAAATATTATTTTCTTCATAAAACCTCCATATACCTATAAAATAACAAAGAACAACTGTTAAATCAAACATTATCTAATTAAAAATATTAAGTATTGTAAATAAATGAAATAAACAGGTAAAAAATAATCTTCAGCAGTATTATATACTTACCAAAACAACAAGAAAGGCATAATATGAAAGTAAACTCAATTAATACTCAAGCACATCCGTCCTTTGGAATGGCAAAACTTACACAAAAAGGTAGAAAAATGGCTCAAACGCATATTGGCGACAAATTTAAGGCTTTTGCAAAGCAAACTCCTTATACAAAGAGAAATGTCTTAAAAAAAATGCTAACTGAAGGTCAAGAATGGCCCGCTATATCAGACTTTTTTAAATACGGCTGCACTTGTTTTGAAGACAAAAACGCACAATTTATAAAAAAACAAATTTTACCAATTACCGGAAGGCGTACAATTTCAAGATTATTAAAAGAAGATAGCGCACAAGCCGCAAAAAGCCTTGGGACAAATGTGTCAAATACGGGAGCACTGCCGCTGTCAAATGGTGGAAAGCTGTTTGTAGAAGCCTTGCTTGATGTTTTTGATACAAATATTGGAAATACAAAAGTACCAAAGAAAAATGGCTTAAAATTTCTTGACTTGATAAAACAATATATTACACCGGAACAACATATTTCAAGAGCCGCAATTTTATCAGATAAAATGTATTCTATTAAATAGTATTTTATATATATAAAATAAAGCCTTGCAGTAGCGAGGCTTTATTTATTATGTAAATAAATGTTAATTAATTTATGAAAAGTTAAAGTTTTGTGAAATAGTGTCGTTTATTTTATATACAAGGAAGGTTTTTAAAAAAGTTTTTATTTTTGTGCTTATTTTCGCAAGCAATAATGCTTGCGTTTATTTTATCAATATCACTCGTATCGATTGATATTGATAATGTTACACTAAGCCTTCCTTAAGAGCTTTTACTGCTGCTTGTGTTCTGTCATCAACAACCAGTTTTTGAATAATATTGCAAACATGTGCCTTAGAGGTGTGCTCGCTTATTTTTAATATCTGTGCTATTTCGTAATTTGATTTTCCATCAACAACAAGCTTGAGTACTTCGTACTCTCTCTCGGTCAAATTAGCATGTGTTGCTTTAAAATCAGCTCGATTTTTTATTTTAGCAGGCACAATTGTGCTGCCACTCTCTCTTATTAAAGGTACAGCTTTGGGGTCAATCCAAATTGCACCATCGTTAACACTTCTTAAGACCATAGCAAGCATGTCAGAATTTATATCCTTCAATACATAGGCATAAACACCGGCTTTAAAAGATTCTATGACACTTTCAGAGCTTAAGTGAGAAGTTAAAATCATAACTTTAATTGCCGAATTATATGTGATAACTCTTTTGACGACCTCGATGCCCGAAATATCACCTAGGCCGATATCAACTATTACAACATCAGGATTGTGTGCTTTTACTTTTTCAACACCTTCTTTTCCGCTTTCGGCTTCAGTAATCACTACAATGTCGTCAAATTTTTCAAAAAGTGACTTTAAACCGACACGCATCAATTTATGGTCCTCAATTAGTGCAACTCTTATTTTTTTATTATTTGTATCTTGCATTTGCATACTCACTCCTTAATATTTTTTAGTGATTATATTGGCAAAATACCTTTTAAACATCATCATTGTTTTGTTAAACTCGATTGTTTTAATTCGTATATAAATTTTAAAAAGAATAAAACTGAATGCCATATTGAATGCACCTAAAATAATTTGCGCAAAAAAAATATCGTCGTCTGCATTAAAAGTATGTTCTTACATAATATATATTATAGCTACCTATCGTTTAGCATGCATATTGGCTTTAATGCCCTACAAAATCGAATTTCTTATAATCACATAAATATGTTATAATATGATATGTTTTAAATAAGAATTTACGGGGTACATTTTGAACTCAAAAGTAACTAAATATGATGTTGTTGTTTCAGGTGGGGGTATCGCAGGGATTTCTTGCGCGTATACGTGCTCAAGCTCGAATTTAAAAACATTACTGGTTGAAAAAGAAAGTTTCCTTGGCGGAGATGTTACGGGCGGACTTGTGATACCTGTTATGAAAACTGAAACAAAAAACTTAAATACTGACTTTTACCGCACTCTTGTAGACTATGCAAAAAAATATAATTCACAATTTACTTATTCAGATAATAATGAGGGATGGTTTAATCCGATAATGCTAAAAATCATATTCGAAAGAATGCTAAAAAATGTTCACTGCGACATACTTTTAGAAAGCAAAATAAGCGATGTAATAACTGACGAAAATATTATCAAGAGTGCGTATGTTAACACAAATACATTATCACTACCAATCGTATCGAATTATTATGTTGATGCAACCGGCGATGCATCACTTGCTAAACTTTTAAAATGCGAATTTTGGAATGATAATAATAAACGGCAACCAGCAAGTATCAGGTTTTTAGTATCAGGTGTAAATTTAGATTTATTTGCAGATTTTTTAGAAAGCATAGACAACGATAAAAATGTTACCACTACCAATCGTGTCGATGGTATAATTCATCTTAGCACTGCATTCACATGGGACAAATCTAAAAACTGGGCATTATTACCTTATTTTACACGCGCAGTAGCTGATAAAGTTTTGCAAGAAGAAGATTTAGCTTATTTTCAATTGTTCACTGTTGCAGGCATGCACTCAACAGTTGCATTAAATTGCCCAAGATTGCGCGATTATAATCCTAATGACCCTTATGACTATTCAAATGCCTTAATTGAAGCAAGAGAAGCCATATACAGATTGCACAATTTTCTTGTTTGTTACATTCCTGGGTTTAAAAAATCATATATATCAAATATTGCATCAAAAATAGGACAAAGAGAAACCAGCAGAGTAAAATGTAAATACGATTACACAATTAAAGATATTATTTCAAAAAAAAGTTTTAATAATCCAGCATTGCATTCTAATTATCCAGTCGACATACATTCAAATCAAAAGGATAAATCTGTGCTTATGCACGTACAAGATTATACACTGCCAATTGAATCGTTAATGTCTAAGAATTATAAAAATCTTTATATTGTAGGCAAAATCTTGGGCTGTGACTTTAAGTCACAAGCAGCACTCAGAGTACAGAGCAGTTGCATGTCAATGGGCGAAGCTGTAGGAAAAGATATTTTTAAAAATTTAATTATTAAATAATGTAAATTTTTTATTGTCCACTCTAAATTTTTATACAAATAGTGTCGACAGACGAATTTGTATACAAATTTTGGTGTGCAAAAATAAGGTAATATAAAGGAGATGCCAAATGGGATTATTAGATGGCGTAAGCAAAACAGAAAGGATTATTAAAAAGGATAATCCACAGAATGACACAACAACAGAAAAAGAGAACAAACAGCTTAGTTTGTTCGGTGAAGATTTGAACAATGATGGTATCGGCGACAAAATAGTCATAAATTCCGATAATGTCGAAGAAACGGAATATGGCATGTATGTCGAAGTTGACACAACTAAGAACAATTCACTGTATGCAATTCTTCAAAATACTTATGAAAACTGGAGTGATATGAGCAATGAGGAACAAAATCAACTCCTAGATTTGGTTATGGATGCAAACCCTGAAATTTACGGTACTGCGGTAAATAGCGTTTCTGACCAATATGTTACAGACGGCAAAAGAGTTAGTCTGAGAAACGGATATATAAACAGAACAGAAAGAATGTATTCAGTAATTTACGCTGGTGACAAAATTAAAATTCCGACATTAAGCAGCGCAATAACGGAAGATAGCGTTAAAATTAAAAATGCAGCGGAGAGCAATAATTCCGATAATCCGGAACATGTCCATGTGGGAACAGTTATTGCAACTCCCCATGGAACACAAGAGATGGTATATGAGCCAAATTCTAAAACCGCCGAACTCTCAACAGGTGAAGACGGTATATCAACACTGTCTGGAGTAATTAGCGAACACTTTGATGAAGATGCTGACGAACAGTTAAAATATGCAATTGCGCTGGATCAGGCAAAAGCAAATTCTGATTTTATACTTGAGCGTATTAACAGCAGCACGGGAAATAATTATGAAGATGTAGCCGACATTCCAAGTGATGTGTTATTAAATACAAACATTTACAGCGACGAAGAAGATGCAAACAATGAATTAAAATTAGTTAAAAGTCGCTATGAAGACTTTGAGGCAGACAAAGATTTAACTTCAGCAAGGTATGTCGACAGCGAATTGTATACTGCAGACATATCCAATGTAGTAATAGATCCGGACTTTGACGGCGAAAACGGCGATACTGTCGACGGCAAAACCATTTACAAATCAGTAGAAGATGCTGTACTTGATAACTATAAAACTGACTTAAGTGGCGAAGATATTGACAAGCTTGGCGAGCCAAAAACAACTACCGAATTAGATGATTCAAAAATTCAAGAAGATTACGGCGACGGTGTAATAATAATAAGAGACAGCGAAACAGGCGAGATTATATCAGCAAAGAAATCAGTACAAAAAGACTCGGATGCTTATGCCGTAATTATGGACGGATTAAAAGATAATGCGGCAAATGCATCAATCGTTGAGGGACTAAGCGGACAAGATGCAATAGATGCACTAAATAATATTTCAGAAGTTACAGAATTAAACTTGCAACCAAGCGAAATACAAAGAATAGCAGTAGGCTGCGACGAAGAAACCGCAAAATTAGCCTTTGCAAATGGTACTGATACTGAATTTTCATATTTGCACTCTACTTTAGATGAAGTTGATATGACAGAGGTTGATGAAGAAGGCAACTATAAATATGACAGCGTACTGGATTTAATGGCATTTTATGCAGATCCGAGTGATGAAGCCGAGCAAAACGGAAAGACACTTTTGGACAGGTATAATGAAGATCCGGACGATCCGGAAACACAAGCCTTAATAGCTGCTGCAGTACAAAATATAATATCTAATAATGATTTCTTCAAAAATTCTACATTTGAAGTAAACGGCAAAGAAGTAGAAGGCAAAGATTTAACAGTACAAGAAGCATTGCAGCTTAACTTGTTAAATGATGACGGCGAACCTGTAGTAAGTAATTTAAAACTTGGTGATGCCGCATACAACATAACTTCGCCCAAAAAGACAGCCGTATATAATGAGTCACCTTCAAGACCAAGTTATACGCCTGAAATTCCGGATACTGAACCTGATACAACCCCAGTACCCGATACAGAACCGGATACAACTCCAGTACCTGATACAGAACCTGATACAACACCAATTCCGGATACAGAACCTGATACAACCCCAGTACCTGATACTGAACCTGATACAACTCCAGTACCTGATACAGAACCTGATACAACACCAATTCCGGATACAGAACCTGATACAACACCAATTCCGGATACAGAACCTGATACAACACCAATTCCGGATACGGAACCGGATACAACACCAATTCCGGATACAGAACCTGATACAACACCAATTCCGGATACTGAACCTGATACAATACCAGTACCTGATACGGAACCGGATACAGAACCTGATACAACCCCAGTACCTGATACTGAACCTGATACAACACCAATTCCGGATACAGAACCTGATACAACTCCAGTACCTGATACA
>CASFXY010000007.1 GCA_949298805.1 uncultured bacterium | reverse complement strand
CCCGAAAGACATATTCAATTTTCAATTTATTTTGTTAGCTCAGTTGGTACATATTGTGCATTCGCACATTGGCTTCGCCAAGTGAGCTAAACGCCCGAATAATCTCTGCATTTCTTATAATACTTGCTCAAAAACTTCTGTCAAGTTTTTTTATTCGGCCATTGCTACATCTTCTTTTGCAAATTGCATTTCGTAAAGATTTTTATATTGCCCGTTATTTATTTGCATTAACTCATGGTGATTGCCGATTTCAACAAGCCTGCCCTCGTTGATAACGGCAATTTTATCGGCATTTTTAATTGTAGATAACCTGTGTGCAATTACAAAAACAGTTCTGCCTTTAATTAAGTTTTCAAGAGCCTTTTGTACAATTGCTTCGGATTTATTATCCAAGGCAGAGGTTGCCTCATCCAAAATTAGTATAGGTGCATTTTTAATCATTGCGCGTGCAATTGCAACCCTTTGTCTTTGTCCGCCGGATAAAGTTGTACCCCTTTCACCTATCGGGGTATCTATTCCTTTTTCAAGAGTGACAATAAAATCATCTAAGTGAGCAGCTTGAATGACTTGTTTTATTTCTTCATCAGTTGCATCTTTCTTGCCCATAATTATATTTTCGCGTATTGTTCCCGAGAATAAAAAATTGTCTTGAAAAACTTCGCTTATATGATTTCTGAGTGAATTTAAGGTGAAATTTTTTATATCTTCACCATCAATTTTTATGCTTCCTGATTTTATATCATAAAATCTTGGTATAAGATTTACTATTGTGGATTTTCCCCCTCCAGAATTTCCTACAAGTGCAAGTATTTCTCCTTTTTTAACTTCAAATGATATATTGTTCAATACGGGTTTATTTTCCTCATATTCAAAACATACATTTTCAAAAGTTATATTGTTTTCAACGCTTTTTAATTCTTTTGCATTTTCTTTGTTTTTAATTTCGGGTTGTATATCAAAAAGTTCAAATACTCTATTCATGCATACAAAAATTGTTTGCATACCTGTTAGGGTCCCTCCAAGGGTTTTGATTGGCTTATATAGTAATAGTAAAGATGTGATAAAGCTTGCAAGAGAACCTGTTGACATTTCGCCAGAAATAATAAGGTGGTTGCCTACTACCATAACCACAGCTACACCAATACTTGCAATAAAATACATAATCGGAGAAAGCCATCCGGATCTTTTTGTTAAAGACATTGAAAGATTAAAAAGTTCCCTTATTTGAGTTTTAAATTTTAAATAAATATCTTCCTGCAGACAATAACCGCTAATAATTTTATTACCATGATATGTTTCATTAACATTTGTTGTCATGCCGCTGCCAACTACCATTGATGCGTTAGAAACATTTTTTACCCTTTTTCTTATAAGAGAAACGGGAATAAAGGCACACACAAGCACTACAACTCCAACAAAAGCCAGTTTCCATGAATTATACAAAAGTACACCAATTAACCCAAGAGAGCTTGTAAAAGCCGTTATTAATGTTTTTGTAGACTCTACAATACTTTTTGATGCTGCATCCGGATCGGATAAAAACCTTGAAATTACAAGACCCGAGGTGTTATCATCATAGAATTTTGAATCAAGATAAACAAGTTTTTTAAATAAATCCTCTTTAACAGAATTTGATATTTTAATGCTTATCCAATCCGTAAGGTATGAATTTATATATTTAAGTAAGCCCTGTATTATTGCAAATAGTATAATTGCCCATGGGATTATTGTTGCCAGCATATCTCTGGTAAGTACAAAACCTTTGTATGCATAAGTGTTTCCGTTAATTACAACGTCTATGTATGGCTTTAGAGCAAAAGCTGTTGCGCCGTCCAATAGTCCCAGAGGTATTGCAAGAGAAAAACCTATAATTATTCTAAACATTACGGGTTTAATATATGGCCATATTCTTTTTAATAAATATCCATAATCAAAAGCTCTATCCGTTTTTATTGAGTTTAAATTCATAAATGCTATCCTTGTTGTTTCTTTATTAAATTATTGCACAAATATAAATTAATTATCAAAAAGGGCAAAAAACAATCCGCATAATGTTTGTGCGCCAATTGCATTACCTTGGGACTCAAAATTTCTTATAAAATCTAAAACTTTATCTTTTTCAACAAGTTTTCTTTCTATAATAACTCCGCCATCATCATCTGTCGGGCTTTGATAATCTTTAGTGCCGTCAATGTATGCCAGTGCAATTGTCGATGTTTCGGAAGTTAAGCCCGCAGAGCTTGAAATTTTTCTTGAAACAATTTTTATTTCCTGTGCTTCATAGCCGCTTTCCTCTTTTAATTCACGTTTAATTGCACTCATAATATCTTCATTTTCATTTATGTCGCCAACAAGCCCTGCAGGCATCTCAAGACAATATTGCGCTTTTTGTTCACTAAAAATAGGGGGTCTTTTTGTAATTAAAAATAAAATATATTCTTTGTCATCTTTTTTGATTACAGGTGTAATTACAACCACGTCTTTTGCATTTCCTCTGTGCGCATAAACCCATTTTGCACCATTTGCGCGCGAATATGCTTTCAGTTGTAAAAATTTTGTTGAATATAAAATTTCATTTTCCATTATTTGTACCCCTTAAATATCATATTATAAATTTTTAAAGCCGCACAGTTGTTTTTGTGTTAATTTTAACTTATATGGAAAGATTTTTTGCAAAAGTAATTGTGACTTTAAAAGATGAAGTAAAGGATAATCGTGCTCTTGTGCTGGATAAAATGCTTAAAAATCTTAATATAGAGGATAACCCTGCTTTTTCAACCGGAAGATTTTATACATTTTCACTAAGCGCACAAAATTTGTCAGATGCGCATGACAAAACAGATTTTATTTGCAGAGAAATTTTATCAAATCCGGTTGTTGAAAAATACGAAATAAATTCGATTGAGGCTATATAATGAAAGCTGCGGTTGTAGTTTTTCTTGGTACTAATTGCGAAACTGAAACAAAACGTGCTCTTGAATATTGCGGTTTTGATGTTAATTATGTAAATTTTGATACCAAAAACCTTGATGACTATGATGCTGTTTTTTTGAGCGGGGGCTTTTCATACGGTGATTATATTCGCTCGGGCAGATTGGCAAAATTTACTCCTGTTGTAGATGCGCTAAAAAATTACATTGAAAGCAAAAGAGGAGTTACCGTAGGTATATGTAACGGATTTCAGATTTTATGCGAGGCGCACATCTTAAAAGGTGCGCTTGTTGAAAATGATTCTTCCAGATTTATTTGTAAAAATACTTCATTAGAGCTTTGTTATAAAGGAAAGAAAAGAAAGATTATTTTGCCTATTGCCCATAGGGAAGGAAAATATGTGTGTTTTGATGATATTAACGAGTTTGTATTTTTAAAATATCTGGATAATCCTAACGGTTCTATGCATGATGTTGCAGGACTTTATGATGCAAAACGTCGCGTAATGGGACTTATGCCTCATCCCGAGCGGGCCGTATTTGCAAAAAATTTCGGATTTGACGGCAGGGAGTTTTTTGAAATTATAAAGGATGAGATTAAGCGTGGATAAATTTATTGTAAATCAAATTGAAAAACGTTTAAAAAGAAAAATGAATGAGCTTGAAAAGCATATATTCTCTGCGATGTGGAGTGAGCATTGCGGTTATTTGCATTCAAAAAACGAACTAAAAAAATTCAATACAAAAGGCGCGCTTTTCCCTTACGAAAATTCAGGCGGTGTTAAAATTGGCGAATGGGGCATTTTTTTTAAAACAGAATCTCACAATCATCCTTGTGCGGTTGAACCTTATCAGGGGGCTGCAACAGGTATTGGGGGAATTATAAGAGATATCTTGGCACTTAATGCAAGACCTATAGCACTTTTGAATTCTTTAAAATTTTCATTTTCGCAAAAGCATTTAATAGAGGGTGTAGCCAGAGGAATAAGTGACTATGGCAATTCTTGCGGTATAGCAAATGTTGGCGGGGAAGTTATTTTTGACGATAAATATTATGATTTGCCTATCGTAAATGTTATGGCAGTTGGTATTGTGCCTGTTGAAAAAGTTAAGCTTTCTGCAGCAAAAAAAAATTGTATCATTGCTCTTTTGGGTTCACCAACGGGACCGGACGGAGTGGGAGGTGCAGCTTTTGCTTCAAAAGAATTGGCGGATAATAAAAGTGATGACAAAATCCATGTTCAAATAGGCGACCCTTTTGTTAAAAAGAAATTGATTGAGGCAACTCTTGAAATATTAAAGCTCGATGGAGTTGTGGGCTGTCAAGATTGTGGCGCGGCAGGGCTTTTAAGTTCTACTTCCGAAATGGCGTACAAAGGAAAATGTTCTATTGAGCTTGATTTGGATAAATTGCATTTATCAAAAAATGACTTAAGTGCGGCGCAAATTTTATTGAGTGAAACTCAGGAAAGAATGGTATTTGCCCTGCAGGAAGAAGTATTTGATGAAGTTTTTAATATTGCCAAAAGATACGAACTTGAAATATCAAAAATAGGAAAAACTTACAAGGGTGACGAATATATAATCAAAAAAGACGGTAAAATACTTTCAAACACACCTGTTCAAGTTATTTGCGAACCTTATGTTTATGAACTTTGTCCAAAAAATTGCAACAATAAAAATGAAAGAGAATGCTTTTTGCAGACAGATTTATCTTCAGCCGTCAACAAGCTTGTTTCAAATCCCGAATTTGCTTCAAAGAAATGGTTTTTTCAGCAATGGGACTATGCTGTGGGCGGTAGAACTTTTATGCCGCCTCAACAATCAGGCGCAGCTGCATTAAAGCTGTTTGAAAATGATTATTTTATAGGTATTTGTATGGATTCAAAACCTCGTCTTTGTGAGTTAGATTCTTATCTTGGCACAAAAAGCACTTTTCTTGAAAGTTACAGAAATCTTGTTTCATCAGGTTTTGAGCCTTTGGGTCTTACAAATTGTCTTAACTTTGCAAATCCTGAGAACAATGACACGCAAAGTGATTTTGTTAGGGTAACTTCGGCTTTGGCGGACATCTCAAACGCATTTGGCATTCCTGTTGTTTCGGGCAATGTTTCTTTTTATAACGAAACAAAAAGCACTAAGATATATCCGACAGTTACTGTTGGTATGCTTGGATATTGCAAAAGTGAAAACGAATTGATAGAGGCAGTTTTTTGTAAAAATGAAGATGTTTTTTTAATAGGTCGGAAAATTAACTTGAACAGCAATATTGGAGGTTCACTTTATCAGAAAATCCTTTTTGATTTTTTGGGGGGCAAGCTCGATACTTCGAATTATGAACTTGAAATTGCTTTAAAAAATGCAATTTTTGAACTAAGAAAAAAGGATTTGCTGTCTGGCGCAATCGATGTTTCTAAAGGTGGGCTTTTAGGTTCTCTTTTGTGCGTTCTTTTTAATTCTGATATTGGCTTTTGCGGTACTCTTTTGGATAATAAAAATTATAATGATGCACAAAAATTAAAACTTCTTTTTGGCGAGATTGAAGGCAGGTATATTTTTTCAACAAACAATTTTCACAAAACGGAAAATTATTTAATAGGAAATAATATTCCTTTTACATATCTTGGCAAATGTGTTGGTGATAAAATAAAATTTGACGGCTATGAGTTTGATTTAAATGAATTAAAAGATAAATATTTAAATTCGATTGAAAATGTGCTTGATGAATTTTAAAAATGATAAAATTAATGAAGAATGCGGTATTTTTGGCGGATACTCCCCGCAGAAAAATATTGCCCCATATATCAAATGCGCTCTTTTAAAATTGCAACACAGGGGGCAAGAGGCAGCGGGAATTTCTTGCGGAAATAATTTTCAAAAAGTTGTAAAAGATTGCGGCCTTGTTAATAGTGCCCTTGAAAATTTTTTAATAAAGGAATTGGAGGGTAATTTTGGTATAGGACATGTAAGATATTCAACTTTCGGGGATGACAGAAAAGAAAACATTCAGCCGCTTAAAATAACATATATGGGAGAAGATGTTTCGCTTGCGCATAACGGAAATGTTTCTCAGGCAAAAAAAATCAGAGAAAGATTCGAGCGATTAGGTGAGGTTTTTTTAAGTTCTTCAGATTCTGAAGTTATGTTGAAAACTTTAATTTTTTCTTTGAAAAAAAAGCCATCACTTTGGACTTTTGATGAAGTTGCAAAATGTTTGAAGAAAAATTTTTCACTTGGTGCATATTGTATTTTATTGTATTTGCCAAACAGAATATTGGCATTTAGAGATAACTTCGGATATCGTCCGTTGATGTTTGCAAAATGCAAAGAGGGTTATTTTGTAGCATCCGAGGATGTTGCATTTTATGGTTTAAATGCGGATGAAATAATTGAAATTAAGCCTGCAGAAGGTATTGAAATTACAGGCGAGGGTTATCAAATTAAATCTTTTGCAACACCAAAAGAAATTCGCCAATGCGTTTTTGAACAAATTTATTTTTCATCATCGGCATCAAATGTATTTTACAAAAATGTCTATGAAACAAGGGTTAGGCTGGGCGAAATTCTTTTTAATTCAGTTGATAATAATTTTACAGCAGATGTTGCAATTCCTGTTATGGATAGTGGACTTGGATGCGCAATAGGCTATTCTCAAGCCTCAAAAATTCCGTTTCATCTGGGTTTAATTAGAAATAACTGGATGGAAAGGTCTTTTATACAACCCAATCAAGATAAAAGAAGCTTTAACGTCAAACAAAAATTTATTCCTATAAAATCTGTTATTAATGGCAAAAAAATTGTTCTGATAGATGATTCTTTAGTGAGAGGAACTACCTCGAGTGAAATTATAAAAATGCTGAGAAAATGTGGTGCAAAAGAAGTGCACATGCGCTCTGTTTCTCCAAAAATAATCAACACTTGTCTTTGGGGAGTTGATATTCCGACAAAAACCGAGCTTATTTCTTTTGGTAAAACTGACGGCCAAATCGCAAGCCTGATAGGCGCAGACAGTGTAAAATTTTTGCCACCGGAAATGTTATCGAAAGTTTTTGAGGGTAACGTATGGTGCAAAAAATGTTTTAAGGAGGATAAAAATGAAGTATTCTTACCTTAATTCGGGCGTTGATATAAAAAAAGCAGACGAGCTGATAAAGATTATTAAAAATATTGTAAAAAAGCCTCAGATAGGTGATTTTGCAGGAATATTCGAGCATCCAATGTTTAATGATTATTGTTTTGTTTCCTGTACGGATGGTATAGGTACAAAAATTATACCTTTAATTGCTAAAAAAGATTTTAAAACAATTGCAAACGATCTTGTCGCAATGAATTTAAATGATTTAATTTGTTGCGGGGCAAAACCTTTATTTTTTCTTGATTATATTGCACTTAATCAAATAAATACTCAATATTTGCGAGATTTTGTGTTTGAGATGAATAATATATTAAACAAGTATAATTGCGTGCTGCTTGGTGGTGAAACATCGGAACTTGGCGATTTGATATTAAAAAATAATTTTGATGTTGCGGGTTTTCTTGTCGGCGCAGTAAAAAAAGAAAACATGATTAATAAATTTAACGTTAAAAAGGGAGATGTTATTATAGGTTTGCAGTCAAACGGTGTACATTCAAACGGGTTTTCTTTATTGAGAAAACTACACTCTGATGGTGTTATAGACGACAATTTTTTTGACAGTTTGCTTGCGCCCGTTAAAATTTATCATGACATTGTAATGAAATTAAATGAAAAAAAGCTGATTAATTCATGTGCAAATATAACAGGCGGCGGGATTGTTTCAAATTTAAAGCGCGCATTGCCCGATGGTCTGGAATTGAATCTTGATTTTAAAAAAATTCCGAAAAATGAAATTTTTGAAAAGATTATAGAAATAATCGGTGCTAATGAGGCATTTAAAACTTTTAACATGAATGTAGGCTTTGCATTGGTTGTTTCAAAATCTAATTTAAAGCAGGTTTTAGATATTGCTAAAGAATGGCAGCCTTTTGTCTTTGGGGAGGTTGTATGAAAAAAATTCTTATTTTCGCCTCGGGCAACGGTTCGAATTTTGAGGCCATTGTTAAATATTTTCTAAATAAAGATTTAAAGATAGAGTTATTGTGCAATATTGATGAAGCAGGAGTTTTAAAAAGAGCAAAAAATCTGAATATAAAATCCCACCTTGTCAGATTTGCGCAAACTTACAATTTTTTAGCGGATAAAAAATTTGATTTATATGTTTTGGCGGGATACATGAGAATACTCCCCCGGGGGATATTGAATTTTGGTACTTTTATTAATATCCATCCGTCGCTTTTGCCACAATTTAAAGGTGCGGATGCTATAAAAAGGGCATTTATGTCAGGCGTAAAAGAGACCGGAGTTAGCGTACATTATGTAAGCGAAGAAGTTGACTCGGGTGAAATAATCGCGCAACAAAAGTGTAAGATTGAACCTGATATGACTTTGCAAGATTTAGAAAATAAAATTCATCAAATAGAGCATTGCTTATATCCCAAAGTGATAGAGGGGCTTTTATGAAGGTATTGCTTTTCGGTTCGGGCGCTCGTGAGCATGCCTTGTATGAGGCTGTTTTAAAATCGTCACTTATTAAAAAAGAAGATATATATTTTGCACAGACAGGCATATTTGCTCAGCGCAACATAATTGAGTTTATAAATTATCACCAATTGGCAGAAAAGTCCCGTGATATTGGAATTACTCTTTTAATAGTCGGTCCGGAAGAACCCCTTGCACAGGGTATTTGCGATATATTTATGCAATTTGATATAAAAACAATCGGTGCAAATAAATACTGGGCACAGCTTGAGAGTTCAAAAAGCTTTGCTAAAGAATTTATGCACAAGTTTGAAATCAAAACAGCAAAATATATTACATTGGATAGTCCTTCAGCTATTAATAATGCACTTGCGAGTTTTTCCAATCCGCCTGTTATTAAGGCTGACGGGCTCGCTGCCGGCAAGGGTGTTTATTTGCCTGAAACATTTGATGAAGCAAAAATTGCAGCTTTTGAATTTTTAGCAGGCAAATTTGGCAAGGCATCAGAAAGGATAATATTGGAACAAAGGCTTGCTGGGCGCGAACTGTCAGTGTTTTCTCTTTGGGATGGCAAAACTTTATTAAGTTTCCCGCCTGCTTGTGATTTTAAAAAGCTGTCTGACGGTGACAATGGTGAAAATACGGGAGGCATGGGCTCTGCATTTCCTTGCAGGTTATCTGATTTTGAAGCTAACGAAATTGATAATTATTTATCAAAACTCGAAAATGCTTTAAAAAAGAGTAAAGCGGACTTTTGCGGTGTTATCTATTCGGGACTTATAATGTGTGATGATGGGGTTTATGTCCTTGAATATAATATGCGTTTTGGTGACCCTGAAGTTCAGTCTGTGCTTGATAGCTTTTGTGGTGATATTTTGGATGTATTTTTAAAAATGACACAGGGGAAATTAAATGAAGTAAAAATTTCTTTTAGCGAAAAACCTTCCTATTGTGTTGTTCTGGCTTCAAGTGGTTATCCTGTTTCGCCAAGAAAAGGTTTTGAGATTTTAAATCTTGAGTTTGCACAAAAATGCAAGGTTAAAGTATTTTTCGCGGGTGTAAAAAAAATAGAGAATAAATTTTATACTGATGGCGGCAGAGTTTTGAGTCTTGTAAAAACCGGCGAAAATGCACTTGTAGATATTTATAATGTTGCGGGAAAAATAAAATTTAGCGGGAAAATTTACAGAAAGGATATAAAATTAAGATAAAAAAACCGCCTTATATAAGGCGGTTTAAAATTAGTTTTCAAATACATATCCAATAAGTGCTGCTTCTCTTGAACGCTTAACTGCCTTAGCGAGCATTCTTTGGTGATATGCGCAATTTCCTGTTATTCTTCTTGGCAGGATTTTACCTGCTTCCGATAAAAATCTTTTTAATTTTGAAGTGTCTTTGTAATCAAGCGCTTCTATTTTATCGGCACAGAAGCTGCAATTTTTTCTCTTTTTACTGTCTTTTAATGTTTCTTTTGCCATTTTTATTTCCTTTTCTTTATTTTTCTTAGAACGGTATTTCATCTTCGTCAATTAAATCTTGTGAAATTTCTTCCGTTGCAAATTGTACAAGATTTTCTTTTTGCGCGGGAGAAATTTGTGCACTTGTGTTTGTGCCTGAAATTTTTTCAACAGTTGATGCATTAATTTCAAAAATCTTTTTATCTTTTCCGTTAGGAGTTTTATAAGTATTTGTTTGCAGTCTTCCTTCTACAAGCACACTATCGCCCATTTTTACGGTCTGTTCAATGATATCTGCGGAATTACCCATTGCAAAAACTCTTACAAGACTTTCATCTTGAGGATTTACATCGATTGTAAAACTTGTGATGGCCAAGTCATTTTGTGTAAATCTTTTTTCCGGATTTTTTACAACTTTTCCTGTTACAAAGATTTTTGCTAAAGTCATATTATTACGCTTTCACTGCTGCTTGTTCCATAAACATTGTTCTTATTATATTTTCGTTAAGTTTAAGCTGTCTTTTGAATTCAGAAACTTTTTCAGGTTCCAGATTTATTTTTAATACAGCCATAAAGCCGTCCCTAAAACCTTTTACATCGTATGCAAGCTTTTTTCTGCCCATTTTATCTGTATCTGAAATGCTTCCACCTAAAGCACTTACTGTTTCTTCGATTTTGGCAATAACTTTATCTGCTTCGTCATTATCTAAATTTGGTTTAATTGTTGCAAGCAGTTCGTATTTTTTCATGATTTCTCCTTATTGTACTTTGTTTGTTACAAAATGCTAGCACAAACATTTTTTTGAAACAACAAAAAACTTAACAAATCTAAATATTTATATTTAACAGTAATACTCGCCCTCGAAAACTTTTGTTGCAGAGCCTGTCATATAAACATTTTCTCCATTGTATTCTATACTTAATTCTCCTCCGGGAAGTTCAACGGTAACATTATTATCCAAAAAACCTTTTAATACTCCTGCCACAACAGTCGCACATGCACCTGTTCCGCAGGCAAGAGTTATGCCGCAACCTCTTTCATATACATCAAGTCTTACCCTTGATTTATTTTTGATTTGCACAAATTCGACATTGGTTTTTTGCGGGAAAAGCTCATGTGATTCTATTTTTGGTCCGAATTCTCTCGCAAGTTTACAAGTGTCATCCTGTGTAAAAATTACACAGTGCGGATTGCCCATACTAACGGCAATTGCATTAAAACCTTCAACTTTAAAGTCTTGTGCCAAGGATGTATTAACCGGTATTCTTTTTGCTTCAAGTATCGGTTTACCCATATTAACTCTTACTTTGCCGTCAGGCAGGATTTTGGGTACAATAACTCCGGCAAGTGTTTTGACTGAAAATTCATCTTTATTTACAAAATTATTTTCGCGTGCAAATTTTGCAAAACAACGTATCCCGTTGCCACACATTTGCGCAACGGAACCATCAGAATTATAAAAATCCCAACCTATATCGGTATCATCCGTTTTTATTGGGGAAAATAAGCCGTCCGCGCCTACTCCAAAATTTCTGTCGCACATATTTTTTGCAAGTTCGGATGTAGCTTTTTGTTCCTTTAAAATTACAAAATCATTACCAAGTCCTTGCCATTTTTCAAATTTGATTGTTTTCATAGTACTCCTTGTTGAATTTTTCTAAATATTGTACTGTAAAATCTGTTGCACCGCGATTTTTCTCAAGTGCTCGGCGACAATTTTGTTTTACTCTTTCCATATATTCTTCGTCATCAAGAAATTCACATATTTTTTGTTCTAATTCTTCAAAGTTTTTTACAATAAATGCGCAATTCAAATTACAAAGAGTTTCATACACTTTGCGGAAATTTTTAATGTTTGGTCCTGATATTACCGGCTTATCCCATATTATTGCTTCAAGGGGATTGTGACCACCTGTTTTATCAAAGCTTCCGCAAATTACGCAAATATCGCATGCACTGTAGATTTTACTTAATTCTCCTGTTGTATCAAGGATTATTACATCATTATTGTCAAAGGTGATATTTTCGCTTCTTTTTCCGTATTTAATTTTTTTTGATTTAAGAATTTTTTCTATGGCAGGAATTTTTTCAAGGTGCCTTGGCGCAATAATGAGTTTTAAGTTGTTGTTTTTTTCCTTTAGTGACAAATAAGTGTTTATTAAAGGCTCATTTTCTTCTGTGTGAGTTGAACCGAATATTGCAACTTTTCTGCCAAAAGTTTTAAATAATAAGGTATATTTGTGCCTCAAATATTCATCAGGTTTTTCTATGTCAAATTTTATATTGCCCAAAGTAATAACTTTATTTTCCGGTGCACCTATTTCTACAAATTTTTTTGCATCTTCATGTGTTTGGGTAAGAATTGCGCTGTAATTTGAGAGAACTTTTCTAAAGAAAAAGGAGAGTATTTTATAGCTTTTAAAAGTTTTTTCCGAAATTCTGCCATTAACAATAAATAAAGGGATTGCAAGCTCTTTCATTTTTTTAGAAAACATCGGCCAAATTTCTGTTTCCATAATTATTACCATTTCGGGATTAATCGCTTTAATTGCATTTTCAATTGCTTTTTTTGTATCGTAAGGAAAGTATGTAATTACTTTGCATGTGTCCGATAATTTATTTTTTGCCAATTCTTGCCCTTGCGGTGTTGATGTTGTTAAAACAATATCATTTTTAAAATTTAATTTATTTATAAGAGTTTGTGCCAACATAACTTCGCCTACGGATACCGCATGAATCCATATTGTCCTGTTTAGAAATTTAAACCCGTAGTTGCCAAATTTTTCTTTTTTGCCTGCACTAATTTTTTTTGAAAAAATACCGAGGATATTTATTATCAATAAACCTATCGTTTCATAAATTATGTTATAAATTTTCAACATTTATTTCTGCCTCAAAACTCCTGTTCCATGGTAGGGAATAGCTGACGTTATTATACTTAAAATCAAGATAATTTGCGATTATTTTTTCAAAATTTTTCAAATCTTCACTTTTTTCTTTTAGTGCTTGCTTAAAATATGGCGCACTATCGTGTACGAATTTTCTTATATTTGCCTGATAAGCCCAATCGTCCATAAGTCTTATAAATAAAAGTTTTTTAAAAGCATTTTCGCTGTATGAATTATTTTTTTGTGCATTATAATTGACTATTGCACTTAAAATGGCGCATCCTGCGGAGTTTGCACTTGTATTATATGCGCAAAAACCAATAAAGTTTTTGTTTATTTTTTTTGAAATCAATTGTTTTATAAGACCGCAATCTGCCCCGTTTGCATTTGAAATATCGGCTATAAAGAATTTTTTCTCGGGAAAATCTATTTGTTTTGTGAGGACATTTATGCATTCTCCAAGTACATAATCCCCTTGTTGTGCTTCAAAGTTGTTAATAATAAATGTTAAGTCCGCATTTTGGGCAATTTTACAGTCTGCAAGCATCAACTGTCCTTCAATGCAGTCTTTTACACTAATATCCTCATATTTTGAAATCTCATTTGTTGAATTTTCCCAAGTGTATTGTGTTTTTATTGTTATGCCGCTGTTTATTGCTCTTGCAATTAAAGTTAACGGTATTTCATCCGCGCCTGTCTTTATAAAAGCATTTAAATTCCTATGTTTTATTTGTTTATCTAAAAATTCCGCTTCTTCAACATTTAAACCGTATTGACCGGTATCGTCTTTTGAAAATACAAGTGTATCAAGTGTTTTGTCCTCTACCCAATCAAGGTATAGCTTGTTTATATCAAAATTTCTTTTTCTGGTGTCCAGATAATCATTTAAAATTTCTTCCGGAATTTGATTGTATACGCAATTGTAACTTTTTTCTTTTCTTGATTTATGCTGGTAATAAGAAAATTCAAAAATCCTTTTGCCCCATTGCGACCAATATTCTTTTTCTTCTTCGTTAATATTATTATTGGAAATTCGCATAATGCTTGAGAAAGCAAGAACTTTTTTTGCCTTTTTTTGAATTACTTTTTTGAATTTTAAAAGCCTCTGTTTTATTTCTTCAAAAGTTTCAGGGCATCTTCTTGAACTTACAAGTCCGCCGTAGGCAATAGTGTCAAGAGATATTACCAATATATCAATTTCTTCCAGATTATTTATAAAATCATAGATACCATTTATGTTTGCTTGATTTGTCAGCGAGCCAAGCAAACTTCTCTCAGGCATGAATAAACTTATATTTTTATCTTGCGCCAAGATATCCTGCACCAAAGTGTAACAGATGGGACGATTATCAATAGGTATAAGTGCTATTTTTTTCATAAAAATATTTTACATCATATTCTGTTTGATTTACAATTATTTCAAAATTTGTTGTTTTGGAGATTACTTTGAAATTTAACTTGGATGAGATTATAAAATGTACCGGTGCAAAAATTCTTTATCAAAAGGATATTTCCGGCATTTTTGAAATTTCTACGGATACAAGAAAACTTGAAAAAGGCAATATTTATCTTCCGTTGCGTGGAGAGAATTACGATGGGCATAATTTCATAGATAAAGCACTGGAGTGTGGTGCAAAAGGTTATTTTACTCAAGATAAATTTAAAGTAAATAAAAATGCCGATTTTGTCCTTTATGTTGAGAATTCCCTTGTTGCTTATTTGAAATTAGCAAATTATATAAGATACAAAATAAATCCTAAAGTTATTGCCATAACCGGTTCTTCTGGGAAAACAACAACCAAAGAGATGCTGTATAGTGTTTTGTCGACAGTGTACAAAACACATAAAACTTATTTGAATCATAACAACGAAATAGGGCTCTGCCAGACCATGTTTACAATGCCCGATGATTGCGAAGTTGTCGTTGTAGAGATGGGCATGAGAAATTTGGGTGAAATTCAACTTTTATCAGAGTATTGTTTGCCGGACATAGGAATAATTACAAATATAGGCTCTGCCCATGTTGAGAGATTGGGTAACTTAAAAAACATTGCTCTTGCAAAATGTGAAATAGCTGCAGGGCTTAAAAGTGACGGTGTGTTTATAGGTCCTGATTCATCTAAAATTAAAGATAATCTGAATTTTTCAGGCGAGAAAATTTATACAAAATACAGCGATGTTTCAAATGTGAAAATTAATATTTCGCATTCGAAATTTACGTACGGTGGTGCTGAATATGAGCTAAATGTTGAGGGTGATTACAATATAGAAAATGCACTTTTGGTCGTTGAAGCCGCTAAAAAATTAAATATATCAACACAGAATATACAAAAGGGTTTGCTAAATTATAAACCTATTGAAAAACGTTGGGAAGTAAGTGAAATAAAGGGGTTGACTTTTATTAACGACAGTTATAACGCAAACCCTGAGTCAATGAAAGCTGTTTTAAAAACTTTTTTATCGGTCTATAAACCCCCATTAGTGCTTGTTTTAGGAAACATGGGAGAACTTGGCAAGGATGAAATTGCTTATCATAAAGAGATAGGTGAATTTTTGTGCTCTTATAGCAATGTAAGACTTTTAACAGTAGGAAATCTTGCAAAATATATCTTAAGAAATTCAACTCTTGAGGGGGTTGAATTTGAAACAAATTTTGAATGTGCAAAATATATTATAGATAATATTGAAAAAGGTTCTACTATACTTTTAAAGGCATCACGCGCAATGAAGTTTGAAGAAATAATTGAAATGGTGGGCAGATTATGATAATGATGAGCGTTTCGGCTTTAATAGCTCTTGTATTGGCTCTTTTGTTAGGGGTACCTTATCTTGCTTTTATGAAAAAGAAAATGTATGGTCAATATATAAGGGAAGAAGTTGCACAGTTGCATGCTCAAAAAAACAAAACTCCTACGACGGGTGGCGTTTTTCTTGTAATATCAATTCTTGCTGCATCTTTGATAACTCTTTTTATGGCACAGGAAACAACTACAGGTGCTTTGATTGTGCTTATGACTCTTATTTTTTATACTTTTACTGGTTTTGAGGACGATATAAAGAAAATTAAAGCCCATCAGAATTTGGGTTTATCCGCAAGAGGCAAGTTACTATTGCAGATTGCGGTTTCTATGCTACCTGCATTTTATTTAATTTTTTCGGGCAAAACTGAGTTAAGCTTTCTTAATTTTTCAATTGATTTAGGTTGGTTCTACCCTTTGTTTGCGGTGTTTATGATAGTAGGTTCTTCTAATGCCCTTAATTTAACGGACGGTTTGGACGGACTTGCCGCAAGTTGTTCCGTATTTGCATTTGGTGCTTGTGCAATTTTGTGCAAACTCAACGGTTACACGGATCTTGCAATTATTTCCGCTGCAACATCTGCTGCATGTCTTGGCTTTTTATATTTTAATAAAAATCCTGCAAAAATATTTATGGGAGATACAGGTTCACTTGCTCTCGGGGGTCTTTTGGCTACAATTGCAATTATGGGTAAATTTGAACTCTGGTTAATTCCTATTGGAATCTTGTTTATCTGCGAAACACTTTCGGTGATGATACAAGTTACAAGTTTTAGATTAACGGGTAAAAGGGTTTTTAAGATGAGCCCTATACATCATCATTTCGAACTTCTCGGATGGGGCGAGAAAAAAATTGTTTTTGTTTTTGCTTTAGTTAGCGCCCTTGGTGGTTTATTTGCCATTTTGGGATTTTTTGCACAGAAAATGTTTGGGAATTAGAATATGAAAAAGAAAGTTCTGGTTGTTGGTTTTTCGGTTACGGGTATTGCAGCTGCTCGTTATTTGAGCAATATTTATGATGTGTATTTAACGGAAGATAAGCAAAAAGATAATTGTGACCCTGCAAAAATAAAAGAGCTTGAAAATCTCGGAGTAAGGCTTGAATTTTCAAATCACAGCGAGAATTTTATACATGATTCCGCTTTTGCAATAATTAGCCCTTCAATACCGCGTAATGCTGAAATATTGAAAAGATTAGACAAAGAAAATATTGAGTATTTTTCTGACCTTGAATACGTTTTTAGGCTGATTAAAGAAAAAGAAAAGCCAAAAATGATTGTTGTAACAGGAACAAACGGCAAAACAACAACAACACTTTTAATGTCGCACATATTTTCAAAGGTGTATAATTCCCCCTCATGTGGTAATGTCGGCACTTCGCCTTTTGAGCATTTATCAGGCAAACCCGATTATTTAATTGCCGAGGCAAGCTCATATCAGCTCAATTATTCAAATGAACTTGCGCCTAAAATTGCCGTTTTTACAAATCTCACTCCCGACCATTTGTCTTGGCATGGTGGCATAGATGGTTATTTTGAAGCAAAAGCAAGTATTTTTAAAAGAATGGATATAAAATCTCATGCGATATTAAATTTTGATGACAAAAGAGTTAAAAAACTTTCGGATGAGTTAAAATGCAATGTTCATTTTTTTGCATTAGATAAATCAAAATTATCTGATGTTAAAGGTAATTGCTATATTGACAATAATTCAATTTATTACGGAGAGAAAAAAATTATTGATGTAAATGATGTTCCGATTGTAGGTAATCATAATCTCCAAAATGTTATGTGCTGCGTGATTGCAGCAGTGCTGGAAGGAATAGATATCGATGTAATTTCACAGGCAATAAAATCATTTAAAGCACCTGCTCACAGGTGTGAATTAATAAGAATATTGGATAACACGGCTTATTATAATGATTCTAAGGCTACAAATCCTGAAGCATCCATTGTTGCCATAAACTCTTTTGAAGGGAAAAAAGTTGTCTTAATTGCGGGCGGTAGAGATAAAAATACTTCGCTTGATGAATTTATAAAATCGGTAAAAGAAAGGATTTCAAAAGTTGTTCTCATTGGCGAAGCAACAAAGAGATTTATGGATGAGCTGTATAACAGCGGGTATACAAATATAGTTCATGCTCACTCGCTTGAAGAAGCTATAGACTTGGCAAGTCTTGATAAGCCGGATGCAGTGCTATTATCCCCCGCATGTGCAAGTTTTGACATGTTTAAAAATTACGAGGAAAGAGGGGAGGCTTTTAGACGCTATGTCTTATCAAAGAAGCAACTCGTATCACGATAGAGAATCCGGTAATAATTATATAATTTCTCAACCCGACAGTACGCTTGTTACGGTTGTTATTTTCCTCGTAGTGATAGGGATAATGGCTATTTTTTCCGCAGGTTCACCACGTGCTATTGCAAATGGAGATAATCCGCTGATTTTTACCGTAAAACAGTTGGCTTGGCTTTTTGCCGGTGTTGGCATGGCATCGTTTTTTTCAAAGTACGATTATAAAAATCTTAAAGTTTGGGCAATGCCCGCTTGTGTTTTTGTACTTATATTGCTTTTATTGGTGCAGTTTTCGCCATTAGGTTTAATGGTTAACGAGGCAAAAAGATGGCTTGCCTTTGGTCCGTTGCAGTTTCAGCCGTCTGAGCTTGCAAAACCTGCGGTTGTTCTTGCTTTTGCTTCCCTTTTTTCTTCAAATATAAATATTTTTGATGAAAGAAAAATCCCGTTTTACGTACTATTTGCAGCTATGCTGTTTTTAATTCTCAAGCAACCAAATTTGTCTATGGTCATTTTGCTTTGTATGACAAGCATTGTCCTGTATTTTGTAGCAGGCGGCAGAATAAAAACAATTATCATGGCTTTTACCTGTGCGGTTCCCATTTTTATGTTTTCAATTTTGGGCTATCAGAAACAAAGAATAATTGTTTGGCTTGATCCTCAAAAAGACCCTCATAATGCAGGTTATAATATAATTCAATCTCTTGTAGCTTTTGCCGGAGGCGGGTTTTTTGGTGTGGGTTTTGGTAATTCCAAGCAGAAACTTTCTTGGCTACCTGAGGGGCATACGGATTTTATTTTTGCGGTTATCGCAGAGGAATTTGGATTTTTGGGGTGTTTTTTTATAATATGTCTTTTTGCAATGTTTGCATATCGCGGTTTTATTGCAGCTAAGCGTTGTCCGGATATGTTTGGCAAATTGCTTGCCGTCGGGATAACTTTTTCTATATGTTTCCAAGCCTTGATGAATATATCTGTTGCAAGTTCGTTTTTGCCGGCTACCGGCATACCATTGCCTTTTATAAGCTATGGAGGCTCGTCTTTATTTGTTTCTCTTTGTATGTTTGGTGTATTGTTAAATATATCTAAAAAAAGAGTCCAGAGGATTAAACCTTATGCGCCATATTAAATATTTTATTACAGGTGGAGGCACGGGCGGGCATATATATCCTGCAATTGCCGTAATTGAAGAACTTGTGAGAACAGGTGTAAGTAAAAAAGATATTTATTACATTGGTAATAAAAATAATCTTGAATTTCAGATTGCAAAGTCTAAAGATTTAAACTTTTTATCTTATAATGTTTCAGGCATGCCAAGAAAAATATCTTTGAAGTTGCTTTTGTTTTTTTTAAAACTTTTTAGTGCAATATTTGTCGCTTTTTATTACACCATAAAGTATAAGCCAGACGTTGTTTTTGCTACGGGCGGTTATGTTTGTGCCCCAATTTTATTCGTTGCAAAAGTTCTGAAAATTCCTTACGTATTGCATGATTGCGATGCTCGTCCAGGAATTGTTTCAAGGATTTTTTCTTCAGGCGCAAAGGCTGTTTCTCTTGCTTTTGAAAGTGCAAAAGACTATACAAAATGTAAAAATTATCATTGCTTGGGCAATCCGATAAGGGATGATTTTAAGAAACTCTCAAAAGAAGATGCAAGAAAAATTCTCAATTTAAAAAATAATTTTGTAATTCTAATTATGGGCGGTTCATCAGGTGCCAAAAAAATTAACGAGTCAGCATTAGCTATTGTTGAAAAGTATAAAAATTGTTCAAATATTGAAATTATTTGGCAAACCGGAAAGAAAAACTATGACGATGTAAAAAATGAGCTTGTGCAAATTCCGCAAAATCTTATTCTGCGACCTTATTTTGAGAATATGGCAATTCCCCTTATGGCCTCTGATGTTGCAATATCGCGTGCAGGTTCGCTTTCATTATCCGAGCTATGTGCTGCAGGCTTACCTTCCTTATTGGTTCCATACCCATACGCTGCGGCTGATCACCAGAGAATAAATGCAAAAAAAATGTGCGAACTTGGTGCATCTGTTTATTTGGATGATAACGATTGCAATCCTTCAACCTTATTGTTGGCTTTAGAGGCTTTAATTTCAGACAAACAAAAATTATCAAACTACGCAAAGCGGGCTAAGGAAAATGCAAAATATAATGCCGCAAGTGAAATTGTAAAGCTAATAAAACAAGCACACGAGGAAAACAATGCAAAGTGCTGAAAGTATTTTAACCTCAAAGAATAAATTTCATATTAATCTGGGTCTAGACCGTACATTGGATGCATTAGAGAAGCTAGGCAACCCTCAAAAATACCTTAATTTCATTCATATTGCCGGCACAAATGGAAAGGGCTCTGTTTGTGCTGTTTTAAATGAGATTTTATGTACTCACTTTATTAAGTCAAATATTAAAATAGGTCTTTATACAAGCCCTCATCTTTTTTCATACTGTGAACGGATAAAAATTAACGGCGAGAATATCTCTCAAGCTGATTTGAATAAATATATAAAAATAGCTTCTGACAGCCAATCCGAGCTTACTGAATTTGAAATTTTGACTGTTGCGGCTTTTTTATATTTTAAAGAAAAAAATGTTAAATATGTTATTCTTGAAACAGGACTTGGCGGCAGATATGATTCTACAAATGTTATTGAAAAACCTTTGTGTTCTGTCATTACGACTATTGATTTTGACCATACGGCTCGACTGGGTAACAGCATAGCTGAAATTGCATACCAAAAAGCAGGTATAATAAAAGAGAATTCCCCTGTTGTTGTCGGAAAAGATAATTTAGGTATTGATATAATAAAAAGCTGTGCAAGTAAATTAAAATCCTCGGTATTTGTTGCAGATAACCTTGAAAAAGATGGTTTTGACAATGTTACAATTAATGGTAAGAAGTATTATTTTGCACTTTTGGGCGATTATCAGGCAAAAAATCTTGCACTTGTGCTTGAAGTTTTAAAGCATCTTCCCTTCAACGTTAATCAACAGACTTTAGAGCTTGCTTTGAAAAATGTTAAGTGGAGATTTCGTCTTGAATACGATAAAGAAAAAAAACTTTTATTGGATGGGGCACATAATCCTTCAGGGATTAAAACATTGCGAGAATTTTTAAATAAATATTTTTCAAACGAAAAGAAAACTTTTATCTTTGGCTGTCTTAATAATAAAGACTATGAGGAAATGCTCAAAGAATTGCTTTGTCCTGATGATGACCTTTATTTTTATGAATTTGATTATCCAAACGCATTAAAGTATAATCAGTTGCCGTTAAATATAAAAAATCGAATACAAAAAACAAATAACCCTTTTGAAATTTTAAAAAAATGTCAAAATTTAAAAATTATTTGCGGTTCACTTTATATGCTTGGCAAGCTATTTAATCCCCGTTGAGCCAAAACCGCCCTCTTGTCTTTTTGTTTCCGATAATTCTTTTACCACTTCCAATTCGGCTTTTACAACAGGTGCTACAAGCATTTGGGCAATTCTATCCCCCCTGTTTATTGTAAAATTTTCATTTGAGAGGTTTATTAAGCCTACGCAGACTTCTCCCCTGTAATCTTCGTCAATTGTACCGACACAATTTGACAGGCTTATTCCGCTTTTAATTGCAAGTCCGCTTCTTGGTCTTATTTGTGCTTCATGATTTTTAGGCAGTTCTATTTTAATACCTGTCGGAACAAGTGCCCTTTCAAGGGGTTTTAACAAAATCGGAATTTCGTTTGCAGCGTATAAGTCCATTGCTGCGGCACCATCAGTTTGGTATTGAGGAAGTTTAAAGCAGTGTGGCAATTTTTGTATTTTTAAAGTTATCTTTTGTGTCATTATTATTTTCCCCGCAGTTTAATTCGTATAAATATTTAAGTCCTTCAAGTGTGAGTGAAGGGTTAATATAATCAAAACCCCTTTCCATGTTATTAAAAAGAATATTTGAATGACCTCCTGTTGCAATAATTGTAGCCTTGCTACCCAATTCACTTTCACAAGCTTTAATCATGCCGTCTATCATTGCGGCGTGTCCTTTTACAATTCCTGATAACATTGCACTTATCGTGTCTTTGCCAATGGCTTCTTTGGGGGCTTCTATTTTTAGCTTAGGTAATTTTGATGTAAATTGACTTAATGATTTCGCTTGTATTTTAAGCCCCGGCGCTATTATACCCCCTATAAAATTTTTGTTTTCATCAACTATATCAAAGCTTGTGGCAGTTCCTAAGTCTATAACTATTGCAGGCAGTTTATATAAAATTGCTGCAGCACTTGCGTTTGCCAATCTGTCTGCCCCTGCCTCTTTTGGTTGTTTTAAATCTATTTTTACGGGGAGTTTTGCTTTGTGTGAAAGAATAAAAGGTGTTATGTTTAAATATTTTTCAAGGGCTTTTTTGTATGTTTCACATAACGGTGCCACAACGCTTGATATTATTGCACTGTCTATATGTGGCGCAATATTTGAATTTTGTAAAAGAGTTAAAATTAAAATGCCGTATTCATCCTCAAAGCGTTTAATATCGGAGGCAATATTCCAACTTTTTTCAAGCTCGCCATTGTTATTAAACACTCCCAAGTTTGTGTTTGTATTACCTATATCAATTACTAAAAGCATAATCTAAATTTATCATAAAAAAATTTTTACCTGAAATATTTTATATATTAAGTTTTGTTAATTAAAGTATATATTTTTTGGCAATTTTATATATAAAGTATTTTTTATATATATAAGTTTTAGATAAAGGAAAAAGAGATGCTTAATATATTGATGACTATATTAAATTATATTGACCTGAGGAGTATATGGCAATCCGATGCTATGGAAGATAGCCAAGCTCTTCAAACTCAACAAATGCAGTCATCAAATGAACAAACAAAAATTATGCAGCAACAAGCTCAGGAAGAAGCGCTTGTTCAAATGGAACTTGATTCCTCTGAAAATGTTTCAACAGAACAATATACGCAAGCATTACAGAAAATGAGTCAAATCGCGGCAAAATTTGAAAATATGCTTCAAAGGGTTTTAATGGAAAACCAAACAAAAGAAAGACAAATTGAGCAAAAAATTACAGCACGTGAACCGAAAATTCAAGCCATTAATGCTGATATTGAAAGCTTGCAGGAAACTTTAGATAAAAGAACGGAAGAACAGTTTACATATATGCAAAACTAAAAAACCGCATTATGCGGTTTTTTGTTAAATATTGTAACAATTAACCTTATATATAACCTGTTGTCGACACAAAAAAACTTTTACATGTTTTATTATTTACGTGTAAAGGGGTCTTTTATGAATATAGATGCAGTTAAAAGTGTAAGTTCAAGTATTGTCGGCAGCGCAAGAAAAGTTGCAAAAAAGTCTTACGATACCGTAAAAAATGCATTTGATGATTCTATAGCAAGAAGTAACTTAAAAAAATCCTTACCAACTGCATTTGCAACTATGGGTGTTTTTAGTTTAATGTCAGTTTTGCCAAACAGAAAGGCAGACGGAAAACAGGGAAAACTTGAGAAAAAGAGCGGCACAATAGCTTCTGTTGTTTTTGCTGCTTTATCATATAAAAAGTTTTTTAATGTTGAAGGAAAGGGAATAAAAGATATATTCTCGGAATTAAAAAAATTAAATACCGCTGAAGCATTGAATTTGCTAAAAATAAATAAATCTAATTTAATATTATTTTTAGTTTCGATTTTTGGTGTAAAATTACTCACAAATATTGCCACAAAAGGCATTGACGGTTTTATAAACGAAGCTGCAAATGTAAAAAAATTGGGTGAGTAGATAATAAAAATTAATATTTTCTAAGTATTAATTAAAGTATTTTCTTCTATTGCCGATAAACCTTTTGTATATTTAAGAGGGTTTATCATGTCTTTGGATGTACAAAATAACCTTTTTTTAAATAATATTGACGATATTTTGCAGACAAATATTTCAAAGACTGCTCATACCGTGCTTATTGTTGATGATGAAGTAAATAATTTACAGCTTTTAAAAAGAACATTGCATGGAAAATATAATATTCTTACTGCCACAAACGGCAAAGAAGCTCTTGAAGTTCTTGAAAATAACATTGATAGAATTTCACTTATTGTTTCGGACCACAAAATGCCCGTTATGGAAGGTACAGAGTTTCTCGAAAAAGCAAATAAAATTTCTCCGGATATTATAAAAATTCTTTTAACCGGTTTTTCCGATATTGAAATTTTAATGGATGCGGTTAACAAATGTAACCTTTTTCAATACATGCTTAAACCTTTTGACCCGCAAGAGTTGCAGCAGGTTATTGAAAACGGGCTGGATAAATTTGACCTTGCAAGTTCAAAATCCTCTATTTTAACAGATTTAAGAGAATTGTTTTATAAAACAATCAAATCAATTTCTTCCGCGCTGGATGCTAAAGACCCATACACCCATGGTCATTCCCTGCGAGTTACTTTGTATTCTCTTATTCTTGCAAAAGAACTTAATTTGGATGATAAAATGCTCGAAGAAATAGAGCTTGCCGGTTTATTGCATGATATTGGCAAAATAGCAATTCCGCAAAGCATATTGTGTAAACCGGGCAAATTGACAGATGAAGAATTTGCCATTATGAAATCACATCCTGAAAATTCGGAAAAACTTATCTCGAGCATAAAAAAACTTGCAGGAATAAGTAATTGGTTAAAATCTCATCATGAAAAATGGGACGGTACAGGATACCCCGGGCACCTAAAGGGTGAGGATATACCTCTTTCGGCAAGAATTATAGCACTTGCAGATACTTATGATGCAATGACTTCTACTCGTTCATACAGAAAAGCATTGGAACATCAGGTTGCAATGGACGAGATAAAAAGATGTTCGGGTACTCAATTTGACCCTAAGCTTGCAGAAATTTTTATAGGACTTTCAGATACCATAAAAGCTGCAAAAGAAAATCCTGAAGAATTTTATAAAAAGTATAGTTATTTGCAAAAAGAAATAAACTCTACTATCGTTTAATAAGTGTGCCGTGCTCATCTGTTCCGCCTGTCATAACAAGGTCGTATTTTTGAGCTAAATCTTTTATGTGTTTTCTTGAGTGAAATTTTATAATGCTTCTGTGACGATTGTAGGGGTAGTATACTTCAATACCGTCAAGACCCAGATTTTTTAAATTCTTTACAAATTTATCAAGATTTATGACCCAGCAGCAACAAGGGTGAGCAAGAACTGCAATTCCCCCCGCACTGTGAA
Source organism: uncultured bacterium (assembly GCA_949298805.1). GTDB lineage: Bacteria > Cyanobacteriota > Vampirovibrionia > Gastranaerophilales > Gastranaerophilaceae > Galligastranaerophilus. The sequence goes on along the minus strand of CASFXY010000007.1, from coordinate 76,997 downwards.
TCGCATCTATTGTTATTTTAGGGTGACGTGATTTAAAGAGTCTTATAATATCATATTGTGTTTCTTTTTTGGATTTAGCACAGATATTTAATATTTCTTGATTAAAGGGGTCAATTCCGTAGCCTAAAATATGAAGCAATGTTCCTTTGTAAAAACAATCAAATTCTACAGCAGGGATAAGGAAACTATAATCTTTGCAGTTAATGTTTTGCCAGCCTTTTACGGTGTTATGGTCTGCTATTGCCATGTGTTCAAGATTTAAGTCTTTTCCTTGCCGTACAAGTTCCTCAAAATCACATGAACCATCAGAGCATGTTGAATGAATATGCAAATTTGCACTTTTAAAATATTGGGTCGATTTAATTGATTTTATTCTATCTTTAATATTCATTAAAAAATTTGCTTTATTATTTTTTAATCCGTTATTATATTAACATAAAAGTGTGGAGGAAATTGATGGATAGCAAATATTCTTTTTTTAACATAGTGGGAAGATCTTTTGTTTTTTTCTTTAAAAATTTCAGAGCATTGTTTAATTTAATGTTACCTCCCGTTATTTTGCAAATACTGGGGATTGTTTTATCTTTATTGCCGACTTTGTATTTGGTTTTTGTGCAAAAGTTAAAAGGTGAAGAACTTTCGGTTTATCTTTTACCTATTTTCGTATGTCTTGTTTTTGGTTTAATACTTTATTGCAGCGGTTTTTGGAAATATCTTCTTTTAAATTGCTATTTTACTTATGGCGCTAATGATTTTGACGATGGTAAAAGTTTTTATGCGCAAATATATAAAAATAATATGAAAAACAGGCAGGGTGAGTATGTTAAGGCATTATTGTGGCCTGCCCTATATATGTTTTTAATTTTTGCTGTCGGAATTTTAATCATTGTGTATTGCTTTATGATTAAAACTTTTATATCAAATTTTATAGCTGTTATTTCCATGATTATATTGACAATAATCCTTACTGTTTTTTCGTTAAAGATTTCACTTCTTGTTCCGATTTTTACATTAGAGCCTGATGTAAAACCGCTGGATGTTATGAAAAAATCCCTTTCTATGACAAAAATGCCGGTATTTTTTTTGGTGCTTGGATTATCCGTAATAATTTGGCTTATTTCAATTGTCTTTCAATTGTTTATTGCGACTTTAATGAAGAATTTTGTCGGTATTTTTGTCCAGAGTTCATTAATGTCGGGTGTGGCGGATTTTATTTCTAGTTTTTTGCTTATATTCTTTTTGCCGCTTACTACTTCATTTATGACCCTTTTGTATAAGCGTGTTTCTTTAAATAAATAAAAGAATAACCGCTTTATTTGAGCGGTTATTCTTTTTGTGAATTATCTTCAGTTAATGTTAACTCTTTTTTATTCTTTTTCTTTAAATTATTTTTGGGTTTTATTTTATTTTTTTCTATACTTGCTGCATTTAGGGTTGCAAGCGAATCCAACGATGCCCTAAGTACCGCCGAACGGTCTACATAAGGTTCTTGTTTAAAGTTTTCATCTTCTTCAGGATTTTGTTCTTGAGCAAAGTATTCCCCGCCTTGTCCGTTTTTTTCGTCTGATGTTTTGGCAGCGGTTCCTGATATATCGCCGGATTTAAAATTAAAGCTGCCGCCTATTCCGAAAAAACCGGCCGAACGATTATCAACCATAATTTATCTTCCTTACACCTCGTTTTTTGTGATTATACCATTTTTAATAGCAAGGTACAATTCACATGCGTTTTTTCATACAAAACATGTAGAAAAAAAATTTTGCGCAAATTTGTAATATATTTTGTTTTTTTATGTGTATAATAATTATGAAAATGAAAAATTATAACTTAAAAAATACAATAAGCTTTAAAGAAGGTGTATATTTTGAACAAGATGAAATATATGCACCTCTTGTTAATGCTATGAAAGAGTACAAGGAAAATCCTTGTACGGGATTTCATATCCCCGGTCATAACAGAGGGTGTGGAGTTTTAAATTCTTTTTCTTCTTTGATTGGCATTGATGCACTTAATCTTGATACTACGGATGAATTTGATAATCTGGGTACCCTTTTCCCTTCTTCAGGTGCTATCGATGAAGCTCAAAAGTTGGCTGCTAAAACATTCAATTCAAAAAGAACTTTTTTCCTGACCGGAGGTTCGACAATTGCTAATTTGGCACTAGCCTTTGCGCTTACATGTCCGAATGATAAAATTGCAATAGGCAGAAATTGTCATCGTTCGGTACTTTCGGGCATGATTATTTCGGGTGCAAATCCCCAGTGGATTATGCCAAGGAAGCTTGATGATTGGGCAATATACGGTGCTCTTAGCCCTGTTGAGTTGAGGGACAGACTTGAAAAAAATTCTGATATCTCTCTTGTTTGGATTACTAATCCTACTTATGAAGGTGTTGTATCAGATGTCGAAGCAATTTCAAGAGTTTGCCATGAATTTGATGTACCTTTGATTGTTGATGAAGCACACGGCTGTTTGTGGAATTTCTCTGATGTGTTACCTAAATCTGCACTTGAGTGTGGTGCTGATGCAGTAGTTCATTCTTTACATAAGACTGGCGGTTCAATGACACAAAGTTCCATGCTTCATATATCAAAAAATTCAAGATTTGATGTTCATAAGGTGGAACATGCGCTTAAGCTTTTGCACACTACAAGCCCTTCTTTATTGCTTTTGACAAGCTTGGATGCAGCAAGAGCATTTCTTTCTTCTAAAAATGGAAAGGCTGCAATTGAAAATGCTATCAATAATGCTTTATATTTCAGAGAACGTGCCTCAAAAATTAAAGGTGTTCAAGTTCTCAATTCTATGAGTGCAGTGGCATTTGATGTTACAAAAATTTTCTTGAAGGTGGATGGGTTAAGCGGTAAGCGGCTTGAAAGTATTTTGGAACTTGATTTTTCAATAGAAATAGAAAGTGCTTCCGATGAAGGTATTTTAATACTTTCTAATATTGGCAATACTCAAGACGAATTTGATATTTTATTGAGTGCGTTGGAAAAAATTGCATCCTCAAACTATCCTGACCTTGCTTATTTGGAGGGAATTAAATTTATGCCGCTTACTGCGCCGGAAGTTGTAATGAGTCCTCGTGAGGCATATTTTTCCAGAAAAGAAAGGGTTAAAAAAGAAGATGCTATCGGAAGAATTTGCGCCGAAGTAATTGCCCTTTGTCCTCCGGGTATTTCAGTGCTCTTGCCCGGTGAATTAATTTCGCGTGAGCATTTGCCTTATTTAAGCGATTTTTCTGAGATTGATGTTTTAATAAAATAAAAGTCCGAATTATTTTAATTCGGACTAATTTAAAAAGTTGGAATGTGAGTTTTTTTAACCTCTGCCTAAGTAGACAAGAGTTTGCAATATGCTGTTTGCGGTATCAAACACCCGTGAATTGGCCTCGATACCCCTTTGTGCCATAATCATATTTGAGAATTGACGAGATAAGTCTACGTTTGATGCTTCAAGCCCGCCTGTTACAACTGCGCCAATTCCGTTATCGTTGCCGCAAGAATATATAACATCGCCCGTATCAGGTCCGGTGCTGTACAGGTTGTTGCCTTCACCAACAAGACCTTCGTAGTTTCTTACAGTTGCACATTGTATTTGCAAGTTTTCTGGTACAAGTACTGCAGGATGTGCTGTTACATCATTTGGTCCTAAAATTTGAACACCTGATGCAGTAGTGTATTTAAATAGTCTTGAGCCGTCGTCAGGGTCTTCCCATACTGTAATTGAATCTCCGTTATCATAAGTTGCGGTTATTATACCGTTGCTGCCTACTGACATGCTCTTGAATATCATAGCATCCTTGCTGCCATCGCCGGGGTTGATGTCTACTTTGTAATCAATTGTTTTTGAGGTATATTCTCCGGTTCCGTCAGCTTGTAAGGCAATATCGGTTTGATCAACAAAGTTTGATGTGCCTGAAGTAAATCTGATTTTTTCAACATTACCTTGTGTTTTAAATGATAATGCACCGTCAACAAGTTCGCACGTTATGTTTTGCCCCGCAAGACTTGCATTAATTTCATTTATCATATTTTGGACAGTACCTGTACCGGTTATAGTTACTTCAATTGGCGCTTGCTCTACTCCGCCGACTGTGGGTGTAATCGTAAATGTTCCAGGAGTAATTGCGCCATCTGTACCATTGAGTTGGGATACATCTTTATTTGCCAGAATCCCTTGAGGTTGTGCGTAAGCCCCTGCTCGTATTGTTTGCGGTATATATATTGGAACTTCTGTTGCGCTCATTGAGTAGTCAGAGTTTGTGCCCAGTACTTTATAACCCATTGATGTCACAAGATTTCCGTTAGCATCAAGGTCAAAGCTGCCGTCGCGTGTCAAAAATATACTTCCTTCGGCATCCATTACTGTAAAAAACCCGTTACCTTGTAACGCCATATCAGTGTCTCTACCTGTTGTATTTATATTGTTTGCAGCCCAGTTCCTTGAAATACCTGCAACGGTTGTACCTACACCTATTTGAAAAGGGTTTGTACCACCAAGGTTTCCCGTTGGTGCACTACCTGTTGTTCTTGTTTGATACCATACATCTTTAAAAGTCATTTGTGACTCTTTAAATGCCGTAGTGTTTAAGTTTGCAATGTTGTCGGCTACTACGTTGATATGCAGTTGATTTGCGTTAATGCCCGACATTGCTGTGTTCATTGCTTGTGACATTTAATTTCTTCTCCTCCCTTGATTATTCTTTGTTTATTAATTCACTAAATAAATTGCCCAGATACGAAAATGCTGCTGCGGTTTTAGATACTGTTGCCACATTACTGAAAACTGCTTTTGCATTTTGGGCAATGGTGTTGTCAGTATCTGTATTATCTTCTGTTGTATTATCGCCTGTTGTATTGTCAGTGCTGCCTGTTGGCGGAGTGGTTGTACTTGGTTCTTTTGCGCTTAATATAAGACCGGCAGGATATTCTTTACCGTTTACTTTCACTGCGCAACCGTTTTGATAAAATACTGCTTCTTCAACAACTCCGGTTATTGTTTTTGTAGTGTCATCAGGATCCATAAGAGTGACTTCTTTGCCTATCAAGTCCATACCCTGAGTTAGTCCGTTGTTGGCTGCTATTGTTTCATTAAGTTGTGTCAATTGTTCAAGTTGAGTAAATTGTGCTTGTTGGGCTAAAAAGTCTTGGTTACTCATTGGATTTAAAGGGTCTTGATATTTCAATTGTTCTAGCATTAATTTTAAGAACATATCCTGATCCAGCTCATTACTTGTGCCTTCGGTTTTTGCTTTGAGTGCTTCTTGCTGAGCCGTCCAGTTTTGCATATTATTTATTTCGTTAATTATGCTTGATGACATTGTGTCTCCTTGTTTTTTACAGGTTGTAACTTATTTTCCCTCTAAGCGTGTTAATGCTTGTTGTTGTGTTTTGCGAATTATTTTCAAAATCTATATTTTCTATTATGTTTGATTTGTTAAATTTAAAGCTTTCTCTTTTTTCTTGTTGTTTATTTTGGTTATTTTCTTTATTGTTTTGACTTTGGTTTTCCTGTTGGCTCTGTTCTCTTTCGTTGTAACCGTTATTTAAGCCTGCTTGCGAGTTTTGTTCTACTGTTTTAATTTGTATATTCTGCACATTTATTCCTTGTTGTGCAAGTTGTTGTTTTAATATATCTATGTTTTTATCAAGCAACTCTTTTACTTGAGAGTTTTGAGCAATTATATTTGTTGATATTCCGTTTGCATTTGATAAAAGTTCAATTGTTACCCTGCCCAAGTCATTTGGTCTTAAGGTCATTGTAATTTTTGTTGAGGAGCCGTCTTTTAGCTGTTCAAATTTTGAACCTATTTGATTTAATATGTCATTTGCATTTAATTCTTTTGTAACTCCTTCAAGCTGTATAGGCTTATTTATTGAGCTTACGTTTTTTATCGTTTTATCAAATGCAAATGTTAACGGTGTGTTTGTGTCATTATCGGAATTTTGGATTTGTAGTTTTATAACTTCATCCTGCGCTGTTGTATAGCTTTGATTTTGCAAGTTAGTATTTTCTGAACTGTCAGACACTTCTTCTATTTTCACATCCATTTCATCCAGAATTTCTTGTTCGATGTCGGTTTGGTTATTTTGAGTATTTTGTACTTCTTTTGTGTCTTTTGATGCATTTACAGTGGTTTGGGAATCTTTTGTTTTTTGTGTTATTTTTTCTTCGTTTACTTCTTTTTTGCTTGTTTCTTTTGTTATTGTTGTATTTGTTTCATCAACGTTAATTTCAAGTGCCTTTGTTGGATTAGCATTTTCTTCTTCCATTTTTATTTGCGAATTTAATTTAAAAGCACTTACTTGTATATCTTGTGCAAGCTGTTTTAAATCTTTTTGCAGTTGAGCAACTTCCATATCTTTTGGATTCTGCGTAAGCAATCTGTTTAAGACATCATTTAGCATTTGTTTTGTGTCTTCGCTTACTGCCAGTTCATTGTTGTTAATTTTTGTTTTTATTTCTTCAAGCGCATTTTTTAGCTGTTCTACATCTTCAAGATTTAGTTGTCCGTTCAGAGATGTTTCTATAAGGTTATTAATTTTATTCACTGTTTCCTGAATAACTTCATTCGCGCTAAGGACTTGCATATTGTTAGCTTGAGATGTTTCTTGTGCTTCTTTTACAATTGGTTCCGCTTTTATATCATCGAGAGTTTTATCTGTATTTTTAACAGATTCCCTATTTTCTTGACTGTCGTTATTTTTTTTGTCTATTTCTTCATTTGATTGAATTTCGTTTTTCTCTTGTGTATTTGCTTTATTTTTGCCCTGTTCTTTGTCAAAATTTACTTTATCACTTTGATTGCTGTCATCGATTTTATTAGTTTGAGTTTTTTTATTTTGTTTGTCATTTTTGACATTTTTTTCATCGTTAATATTTTGTATTTTATTATCATTACGATTAAGTATATTAAAAAAGTCTTTCCCTTTTTCTGTTATATTTTTTGTATCGTAATTTTGACTTGTTCCTATTAAATCATCCATAGAAACTGTATTTTGAGTATTTAACATTGTTGCGAAATTTTGCATTTATATCACTTTCTTTTGTCTTGAAGATGTAATATCGTCAATTTCTTTTATTTGATTTTGTTCATATTCAAAAAGAAAATTTGCGTATTGTTTCTCTTTTAATTTTTCAAGCACCTTTACTTCTTTATATGCATTATTTACTTGGATTTGCTGCTCTTGTAATTCCATTTGAGTTTTTTTGATTATTTCAAACTGCGTTTTAATATCTCCTTCGAGCCTGCTTATGTAGTTTTTGGCTGATAATACATTTTGAATATCAAGTATTGAATTTTCAAGTTCTGCATTAAGGTCTTTTTCAAGTTTTTCTTTTTTTTCGTTCAACTCAAGCAGTACGTCTTTTTGTGCTTCAAGTTCAGATATTATACGAGCAAGCCTTAATCTTTCATCCTCAAGCTTTTTTTCCTTGATATTCAGGACACTTTGCAGCCTGAATTTAAACCTCCTCAAAACAAATTTCCTCTTTTATACCAAGTTTGATATTAAAAGAATACTCCATCGCAAGTTGTGCTTCATCGTCTAAAATATGGAAAAGATTTAGTCAAACCGAAAAAAAATACATCAAATTAATGATTGCTTGCGTAAAAAAGAAAGCCTATAAGTAAATCTGCAAATAGCAAATATAATGTGCATAAAATTGCTGATTTTGTGGTAGATTCACCTACGTTTTTTGCACCTCCGGTTGTGTTGTAGCCGACCGTTGCGCATACGGTTGAAATTATTGCGCCAAAAAGAAACCCCTTAAAAACACTTACATATATATCTTTTGTATTTAACATAAGCCATACTGAATTAAAATAACGATTAGGGTGCAGACCTACCGAAAAATAAGAAACTACCATTCCTCCAAAAATTCCTATAAATTCCGCAAGTAAAACCACAAACATAACACTGAAAGCCCCTGCTATAATTCTTGGTGCGAAATAATACCCTATAGGATTAACCTTTAAAACTTTCATTGCATCAACTTGTGACGTTACTTTCATATTTGCAATTTGCGCTGTAATTGCCGTTCCTGCTCTTGCGCCAATCGCGAGTGCGGCAAAACCGGGTGCTATTTCTCTTATGAGGGCTATTGCTAAAAATCCGCCTATATAGCTGTCAGCACCTGACATTAAGAATTGGTTTGAAACTTGTAACGCGATGACTGAGGCTGCAATAAAGACAATCATTAACGATATACCCAAAGAATCAAAACCGATTCTTGCTGCTTGCGAAATAACACTTTTAAGGGTAACATTACCCTCAAAAGTGTATTTCATAGCGTTTATAAAATTTTGGACACATTGCCCGAGGAAATTTATACCAAGATTATTCATATATAGGTGTACACCATTTTTTGTATTTGTCCGATTTGCCTCTTACTATATCATAGTATAAATTTGAAATTTGGGCTGTTATTTTTCCTGTTTGACCGTTTCCGATTGTTCTGTTGTCAATAGAACCGATTGGTGCAACTTGTGCACCTGTTCCGCAGAAGAATGCTTCATCTGCAGTATAAAGTTCTGTTCTGTCAATTTCTCTTTCGCAAACTTTAAGCCCGAGTTCTTTTTGTGCGATTTCAATAATTGTATTTCTGGTAACACCAACTAAAATGTTGCTTGTTGTTTGTGTTGTAACAAGTGTATCGCCTTCCACAATAAAGAAGTTCATAGCTGAACCTTCCGCAACATGACCGGAAGCTGAAAGTGAAATGCATTCGTCAAATCCTGCAAGTTTTGCATCGGTTATCATAAGGGCTGTATTTGCATAAGCGCCTGAAACTTTTGCGCGTGGCGGAATAGTATTATCTTCAAGTCTGTTCCAATTTGAAACGCAAACTTTCAACATTTTTTCACCACCAAAATAATTACCGAGTTTAATTGTAAATATTAAAACAGAATCCGTATTATCAATAAGAGTCGGACCAATTTTTTGTGCACTTTTATATACCTCGGGTCTTATATAACAATCTTCATGATAGTTATTTCTTTTAAGCAATTCTTTTGTAATTTGCATATATTCATCAATAGTGTGTTTGGGGTCCATGTGCATAATTTTGCAACTGTTTAAAAGTCTTTCAAAATGCTCTTTCATACGGAAGGCATAAATTTGGTCTTCTTGTTCATTGTAGTACCCCCTGATACCTTCAAATACTGATGTGCCATATAAAAAAGCGTGGGTTCTGACAGGAATCATTGCTTCATTTGATGGTACATACTTGCCGTCCATGTAGTAATACTCTTGGCTCATTTGTTCCTCCAAAATAAATTATGTACTTGTTAATTATCGCAAAATATTGTAAAAAAAGCTAGATTTTTATAATATTTTTATATAAAATATAGCAATGTTGATTATTAACCTTTTAGTATTTTTCTTATTTGTTTATATAATAATTTATTCGATTTACACTCTTACGCTTAATATTAACGCATTTAAAGTGCGTGAATTTGTTGATGATACAAAAATGCTCTTAGAATCGGGAGGTTCTTTAAATAATTTATGTGTTATTATTTGGGCTGATTCAACAAATAAAAAGCTTTACGACCTTTTAAAGATGCTGAATAATCAAACTTATCCGAAAGAAAATTATGATGTTCATGTAATTTTTAAAAAGGATAAAGAAAATATTTCTATTCCTGAAACTGTGTATGGCGCACAAATGCATATAATTGAAAACCCTGAGTATTTTTCAAAAGACAAGGCTGTTTCTCTGTTTTGCGAAAAAATTGTTGCCGAAAACAGGTTCAGCGCTTTTGTTTACTTGGGTGCCGACAGAATGATTGATGAAAATTATTTGTCGTGTGTTAATAAAAGTGTGTATTCATCTTGTGTTCTTAGTGGTAATTTGGGTGTTACTTGTCAAAAAAGTGACTTTTTCAAACAAGTAAAATGTCAAGTTTTGCGAGCTTATTTAAAGTATCAAAATAAAGTTCAAAATATTGTAAGGACAATGTTTGAAATGCCCGTTATACTTGACGGTCAAAATTGTGTTATAAGTTCGGATGTGCTAGAAAAGACGGGCAGAGTCTGTTTTGAAACAAAAAATGATGAACTTAAATTTTCACTTTTTCTGGCCTCAAACTCTATTCGCCCTACTTTTTCTCCATTTATAAAAACTACCGTGGATGTTGATAATTATGATGCCTCCACCCCTTCTCTTATGCAGAGATTAGCAATGTTTAAGTATTATTTACCCAAATCTTTTTCAAAACCATGGAATTTCAAGGAATTTGTTTTTTATATATTAAAACCTGATACCCTGTGTGTAATGGTGCTATATTTTGTGCTTTTATTTTGCGCTTTCAGATATTTTACATCTCTTGAACTTAGATTTACCCTGCATTTAGGTCTTTTACTTGTTTTAAATTTTATACTGGGTACTTTTGCGGCAAGATTTAATTTAAAGGAAAGATTTTATATTACTTTGTATCCTGCTTGTATCTTTTGGCAAAGAGCAAAAATTTTCACAAAAAAAATCTCGCTTATGTGGATTGAAAATAAAATCCACGAAGAGGAGAATGTAAATTCTGCTACAGTTAACGCTATTGTTAATGATGGCAGAAAGGATGCGCTTTGCAAGCTTCTTTTGGTTTCTGAAGATGGCATGAGAAAAGTTGTGTTTGAATATGGTAAAAAAAATATAACATCAGATTCTCATATCAGAATGTATGATGCCATGGAGGATATTGCAAATAAATTAAAATTAAAAGGGTATTTGCTTAAAATTTGTCAAACTTGCGGTAATTTCTGTTCTATTCCTGATGGCACGGTAGATGTCCTAAAAGGTGAATGTAGAGCAATTTCCCCAGATGAAACTTTTTTACAAACTCTTATTTGGAATAGTTGCGCTAATTATTTAAGCAGTGATATAAAAAATATTATTAATAATATGTCGAAAAACGAAGATTAATAAAAAAGTCGCCTTTTGAGCGACTTTTTTATTTTATGTTAATTAACTACCGCCTATTTAATTGTTTGCGCTTCTTTGGTGTTTCTTGCAAATTCACGATTAATAGAGTTTCTTTGCGAAACTGATGCTACAATATTTCTGATTGTTGCGACCATTTCAATTTGGGTATCCAATTTATTTACTGCTGAACCTACACCTACAGCAGATGCACCTGCAGCAAAAGCAAGCGGAGTTGTTTGTGCGCTGATACCGGATGCACTCATTACCGGTGTTGAAACGTGACGTGATAATTCAAGAGTATTGCCGATTGTAGCTTGAGCAGTTTCTAAAAGTGCTTTAGCACCAACTGTTTTGACACCTTGAGGTTTCATACCTTCCGTTTGGATAAGGTCAACACCGAGTAATTCAAGTTTTTTAGCAAGTTCAATTTGTTCTTTAATATCAATATTTCCCGGAATTGTAACACAAATAAATACGTTCTTACCTTCTAAAAGGCTCATTGTTTCAAGGGTAATTTCATATACTTCATCCGCACTGAACGTTTGGCCGTTTTTATATAATGCATCAAAATTTCCTATTTCAATTGCATCAGCACCCCATTCAACAGCTTGAGCCAACTTAAACGGATGAATTGATGAAACAAAAATTGGTAGAGTTGTATTTTTTGCAGCAGTTTCAAAAACTTGTTTGTCACATGCTACGTCAACAGCACTAGCAAGACCCATTTGTGCTGCACTTACAACCTTTTTAACATTTTCAAGATCATAATTATCAATACCTGAGATGATTTTAATTGCCCTTTTTTCTCTTAAATGCCTTTTGAAAACTTCAATACTTCTCATGTTTCTTCCTTTCCTAAAATTCAATAGAATTGTATCATAAACATAGCACTTTGGGCAATGCAAAAATACGCTTCCTATTTTATATTCTCTATTATCCCCTATACGATAACGGAGTGGTGTATACATGTTTAAAAAAACATTTTTTTCACTTTTATTGCTTTTTTGTTTACTTTTGTTAAGTAATTTTAATGTACCTTCTTTTGCTTTAAATTCTGCTCGTTCCAGTGATGAAAGTGCAAGTATAAATGTTTATGAAAAAATTACCCCTTCAATTGTTGCAATTGATGCTGATCTTGACCAAGGCATATCTTCCGGCACAGGCTGTGTTATTGATCCGTCAGGAATTATTCTTACAAGCTCTCATGTAATTAATAAGTCAAAAAATATAGAGGTTACTACCCAGAGTGGAAAAACCTATAAGGCAACAGTTTTTGCCGTACTGAAGGATAAAAATGATTTGGCACTTATAAAAATTACGCCAAAGGAAAAATTACCCGTAATAAGGCTTGGAGATTCCGAGACCGTCAAAGTCGGTCAAAGGGTCTTGGCAATAGGTAATCCGTTTGGTTTTAGAGGAACTCTTACAACAGGTATTATCTCTCGAATTGACTACGAAAGAAAGAAATTACAGACAGATGCCGCAATAAATCCGGGGTGTTCCGGCGGACCGCTTTTAAATCTTGACGGTGAAGTAATAGGTATTAACCAATCGATTTATAATCCTGACAATAATCGTTCAAATATTGGCATTGGTTTTGCAGTACCCGTAAATTATGCAAAAGAATTTATTGCACTTACTAAAAATACTAAAAAAATTCCTTAAAGATTCCGGCTATGTGCGCATATTAAAAAAAGTATTTTATTTTAATTTTTTTTGTGATAATATTACTTTGAATTCTGTGCGCCTGTAGCTCAGCTTAATATTACTTTGAATTCTGTGCGCCTGTAGCTCAGCTGGATAGAGTGTTTGGCTACGAACCAAAAGGTCAGGGGTTCGAATCCCTTCAGGCGCGCCATAAAAGAGCTCTTTTAAAGGGGCTCTTTTATTCTGAATTTGCCGATGTGGCTCAGTTGGTAGAGCAGTCGATTCGTAATCGACAGGTCAGGGGTTCAAGTCCCCTCATCGGCATTTATTTTTGCTTGCGTTTTGTGTTGTTTTTTGGTTGTTTTTAATTTCAAATATAATGTGTTCAATTTTCTTCCCGTTAACTTTTTTAATGAAACTTCCTTGTTCTTTTGCCCCCAGTCTTTTTGCAACGTTAACGGATTTTGTGTTTTTTGGTTGTATTTCAAAAATAACAGTGTCTAAATTCAAAACTTTAAAAGCATATTTAACCATATATTTTGCTGCTTCCGTTGCAAATCCTTGCCCTGTATATTTTTCATTTAAGATATAACCTATTTCGTAGTATATTTTGCTGTTTATTGTATCTTGTGAAAGAGAAATTTGTCCTATTGTATCTCCTGTTTGTCTATGTCGAATAATATAAAAACCTTCCCCCTTGTTTGTATATGAGTTTATGCAGTTTTCAATCCATTTTTTTATATCATTATTTGTAAATTTTTTCCCCCAAAATTTTCTGACATTACTTTGATTAAGCATTTTTGAAATTTCGCCAAAATCATCAAAAGTTATTTTTGCAAAGAAAAGCCTTTGCGTTTGTCCAAATGGTGTATTTTTATCCGTCATAGTATTTATATTTACATAAATAATTTTAATTTTGTAGTATAATCCGGTTATCTTGGAGGAAAAATGTCTATTGAAGCAGTTAGGGAATATTTAAAAGAATTTGATGCAGATGATAAAATTTTAGAATTTTCAACTTCCAGCGCAACTGTTGAACTTGCAGCTCAAGCATTGGGATGTGAAGGCAAAAGAATAGCAAAGACACTTTCTTTCTTTGTTGAATCCAAACCTGTTCTTATTGTTGCGGCGGGAGATGCAAGAATTGACAATAAGAAATATAAAACTTTTTTTGCCGCAAAAGCAAAAATGATACCTTTTGATGATATTGAGTATTATATAGGTCATAAAGCAGGCGGTGTATGCCCTTTTGGGATAAAAGAAGATGTAGAAGTTTATCTTGATGTTTCATTAAAAAGATTTGAAACGGTATATCCTGCTTGTGGAAGTTCAAATAGTGCAATTGAACTTACAATGAGTCAGCTTGAGAAGTTTTCAAAAGCACGCTGCTGGGTTGATGTTTGCAAAGATTGGCAATAAATATGGCGCGCGATATTGAACTTTTATCACCTGCTAAAGACAAAAATTGTGCAATATCTGCGATTAATTTTGGCGCGGATGCAGTTTATATCGGTGCCCCGTCTTTTGGCGCAAGAAAAAATGCGGCAAATACCCTAGAAGATATTGAAGATGTTGTTAAATATGCACATAAATTTTTTGCAAGAGTTTATGTAACTTTAAATACTATTTTAAAAGATGACGAACTTGATGATGTTCAAGATTTATTACATAAATTATATGATATAGGAGTTGACGGAATAATTGTTCAGGATTTTGCAATATTTAAAATGGATTTACCGCCATTTTTAATTAGTGCAAGTACACAGTGTGATATTCGCGATATTGAAAAAGTTAAGTTTTTTGAAAAACTGGGTTTGGACAGAGTCATTCTTGCGCGCGAGATGTCGCTTGAAAAAATTAGAGAAATTTGTAAAAATACGGATATTGAAATTGAAACCTTTATACATGGTGCACTTTGTGTGAGTTATAGCGGGCAGTGTTATTTGAGTTATGCATTTGGCAACAGGAGTGCAAACAGGGGCGAGTGCGCCCAACCTTGTCGTAAGAGATACACGCTTTTTGATGATTGCGGAAATGTATATGTAAAAAATAAACATTTACTATCTTTAAAGGATTTTTGTGCTGCGCCATATCTGGATGAATTAGTAAATGCGGGAGTTATTTCTTTTAAAATAGAGGGACGCTTAAAAGACGAAAATTATGTTAAAAACGTGAGTGCTTTTTATAATATTTTGCTTGAAAAATATAACAGAATTTCATCAGGCAAGGTTTTTTATGATTTTAAACCGGATATCAATAAAACATTTAATCGTGAGTACTCCACATATTTTTTGTGTTCGGGTACGGAAAACATTTATAATTTTGAAACACCCAAGCAAAAGGGCGAAAAAGCGGGTATTGTCATTGGAGTAGAAAAAGATTTCATTAAAGTTAGAGCTACTGTAAAAATAAACCCTCAAGACGGTATGAGTTACTTTTATAATGATGATTTGAGCGGATTTCTTGTAAATAAAGTTATCTACAAGAATGATGTTGCTCAAATATATCCGAATTCTATGCCTAAAATAAAATCTGGTATGGAAATTTTCAGAAATTTTGACTTTGAATTTAACAAAAATCTTGCAAATTCAAAGACAAAAAGGCGAATTGGTGTTAAATTTTTTGTTTATAATTGCAAGATTGAAGTTTTAGATGAGGATAACATTAAATATTTTGTGCCGTTAAATGGTTTTGAAGAAGCGCAAAATGTTGAAAAAATGAAGTCTGTTTTTCAAGACCAATTAAATAAAACCGGCAATAGTGATTTTTATGTTCAGGACATAACTTTTGTAAATTCAAAAATACCTTTTTTGAAAGTTTCACAAATAAATGCTATAAGGCGCGAATTGCTTGATAAACTTATGGAATTTCGTTTAAAGTTTTATGAACAAGAGCGTTTGGCAAGAAAAGCAAAAAGAATTATTCCTGCAAAATTTCCGCTTAAATATAATGATTACAGGCTTAATGTTCATAATCAAAAAGCAAAAGAGTTTTATGCTCAGTGTAATGTACAATGTGCCCAACCTTCTTACGAAACAAAAAATATTAAAAATGCAGAATTGATGCGCACAAAGCATTGCTTGAGAAGAACTTTAAATATGTGTTTAAAATCAGGAATAAAAAATAAAAAACTATATTTGACAGATGAAAAAGGGAAAAGATTGAAGCTTGAATTTGATTGCAAAAATTGTGAAATGGTTATAAAAGAATACTAATCTCTTTGTTTCAATACTTGTTCCATACGAATAATTTGTGAATTGTAAAAATCCGCCTTTTCTTTATCGTTCATTTTTTGTGCAAGATTTTTAGCCTGACTTTTGTAGTTTATTTCTTCGGGTGCTATTTCAATTGCTTCTTTAATATATAGCATAGCATTTTCTAAATCACCCATGGTTTCATAGGCTCGCGCAGTCTGTGCGTAATATTTTGCAGGCATGGGGTTAAGAGTTAATGCTATTTTAAAATTTTCAAGCGCTGCTTCAGGTTGACATGTGTCATTTTGAATAAGACCCAAGAAATAAAAACCTTCGGCATTATTTATATCCATTTCGTTTAAAATTTTAAGGTTTTCAATAGCGGCATCGTAATTTTTGAGCCTGTAATAAATTCTGGCAAAAGAATTATATGTACTTGGACATTTCGGCGCACTATGCTCAAGTTTTTTGGCATATTCCAGTGCTTTGTCATAATTTTTGTCATCAATTAGGATATCAATCAGTTCTACAGAGTAAAAAACCGAACCGGGGAAGGTTTCCAATGCTGCTTCATATAGTTTTTGGGCATCTTTGTATAATTTTAACTGTTTATATATTTTCCCTAAAGATTCAATTAGGATTGGATTTTTAGCATCATCAGGATTATTTTTGTAGTAATTCTCAAGTATTTCTTTTGCTTTTATGTAATTATCAGCATTTAGGTTGAGAGTGTTTTTTAATATTTGAGCGTTAGGGTACATTTTTGAATCTTTATTTATTAAATCCAGATACAAAATTGCGCCTTTTTTGTCATCTTGTTTGGATAAAATCCAGGCCAGTAAAAAATGGTGTTCATCTAATTTTGGTGAAAATTCGTCTTTTAATTTTAAAATGCCTATAGAACTTTTAATTGCTATTTGAGCTTCTTCCAGCCAGTTGACGTCAATATATGCCTTTGCCAATTCAAAACAGCATTTATCATTTGTTTTATCCAATTTTATACACTCGAGATAATTGTCTATTGCCTCAAAAAAATGTCCTTCATAGTGTTCTATAAGTCCCAAGTAAAAATATGCAAGAGAGTTTTTTTCAAGTTCAATAACATGTTTAAATAAAGGTTTTGAATTGTTGTAATCTTCTTCTTCGTAATATTTTAGTGCAAGTTCAAAGCAGGCGGCAGAAAGATTATTATCTCTTTCAACAGCTTTTTTTAAAAATTCTTTTTGAGGGAAAAGACCTGTTTTTGACATTATGTACAAAATTTGCGCATTATTTTTAAGATTTTCATCAAAAGAGTCGTAAAGATTTTTCATTTTGTCGAAATATTTTAATTTGAATAAGATTTGCAAATGACTTGTGAAATAATCCTCATTGTGAGTTGTTTTGAGTAGTCTTTCAGAAATTTCAAGTGCCTTATCATATTTTTCAACAAGAAAATATATTTTTGACATTTTATCCAAAGAATGCGCATGATTTTTGTCTATATCAAGCACTTTTTCATATTCTTCAATAGCACGCTCGTAATTTTTTAAAAGTGCGTATAAGTCTCCTATTTGTGAAATAATTTCGGCATTTTGCCTGCCTTCTTCACACTCCAACGCTTTATAAAGCATTTCTATTGCTTCTTTGTAAAGCTTAGAATTTTTGAGTTCAAAAGACTTCTTAATATAATCTATAGAGTTTTCATTGTCTAAATCCATACTGTTATTATATTTTTTTATTACATCATTTGCAACTAATTTGCTTTACAACTAAAATAAAAATATGATTAACGATAAAAAAGTTGTTGTAATTATGCCGGCTTATAATGCCGAAAAGACTCTTGAAAAAACATTTTCGGAGATATATAAGGGTATTGTGGACTCTGTTATACTTGTTGATGATAATTCTATTGACAATACGAAAGAAATAGCAAAAAAACTTGGCATTACAACAATTGTTCATAAAAATAATCTTGGTTACGGTGCTAATCAGAAATCATGTTATATAGCCGCTCTTAAGGAAAATGCGGATATTGTGGTTATGCTACACCCTGATTATCAATATACGCCAAAATTAATTCCTGCAATGGCATCAATGATTGCTTTTGGCGAATATGATGCAGTAATTGCTTCCCGTATACTTACAGGCTCGGCATTAAAAGGCGGCATGCCATTGTATAAATATGTTTCTAACAGATTTCTTACTTTTTTTCAGAATTTATTTAACGGAAAAAATCTTTCAGAGTATCATAGCGGCTTTAGGGCATTTAGCTCTGACGTATTAAAAAATTTGCCATTGGGCGAGTGTGACGATGATTTTATATTTGATAATCAAATGCTCTCTCTTGTTTTTTATTACGGGTTTAAAATCGGTGAAATATCTTGTCCTACAAAATATTTTCCTGATGCCAGCTCAATAAATTTTAAGCGTTCGCTTAAATACGGTTTTGGCGTATTGGGTGTCAGTCTGGAGTATTTTCTTGCCAATTTAGGTATTTATAAATCACAGATATTTAAAAAAGATGCAAGAAAGCTCGATATGGGTGCAAAACTTGAATATTACAGTATTTAAAAATATTTTTTATAAAGTTTTTTTATATGCGGTTTTACTTTTTTCATGTGCAATAAGATGTTTTTTATATTTTCAAAATCGACCTCTTTGGCATGATGAGTGCTTATTGGCACTTAATGTTCTTAATCGCAACTTTTTTGAAATATTTTTGCCTCTTGATAACAACCAAAGTGCGCCTTGCTTATTTATGTTTATAAACAAAATTTCTACATTTGTTTTTGGTGAAAGTGAGCTTGCCTTAAGGCTTTTGCCTTTTTTATTTTCACTTGCCTCGGTTTTCGCTTTTTATTTTTTGACAAGGCTTATTTTTTCAAAAAAAATCAGCATTGTTCTTGCCAATATTCTTTTTGGGTTAAATTTGCCTCTCATATACTACTCGCAAGAATTTAAACAATATAGTCTTGAGGTGCTTGTTGTAATTTTGTCTTTAATTTTCTTTTCAAAATTTTCAGCTTCAAATATGACTTATAAAAAAGCTATATTTTATTCTTTCGCCTTGTTTATACCTTTTTTATTCAGCTATACTTATGTTTTTATTCTGGCTGCATACTTATTTTATGAGCTTTTAAGGTTAAAAATGCGTCCTGATAAACAATTTTTGTTTTTAATATTAATGCTTTTTACCTTTGGTATTTTGAGTTATTTTTTATTTTTATTTCCTCAAGGCGGCAATTCTGCCGATTTTCTTGCAAATTATTGGCATGACGGCTTTGTTAAATTTGATGTTGCAACCTTGCTGCTTTTTGTAAAAAATTTAAAATATTTCTTTGCACCAAATGTTGCAATTCTGTTTATTGCAATACTTATTTTTACAGGTTTAATCCGTGCAATAACCAATAAAAATCGTTCGGCTTACGATTCTGTTTTTAAAATTGCTTTATTGTCTTTGTTATTTGCAATTGTTTTTGCATTGTTCAATATTTATCCTATCAAGGAACGTCTTGCCCTATGGAGTGCCCCTATTTTAATAATTTTTATTTCTTTTTCTTTGGATTTTAATTTTAAAAATTCGAAGAAATCAATTACATTTTTTTTGTTAATAGTTTCATTTTTTATTTTTGGGTTTTTTAATTACAACTTTAATTATATCAGAAGCCTTATTTTTGGCGGAGTCGACTACGTCACATCTTTCTTTCACTCTCGTGAGGATGCAAGGGGTGCGCTAAATTTAATTGTAAATAATTATAAAAATGGCGATGTTATTGTGCTGAATAAGGCTTCAGTTGGAGAATATGAGTATTATTCAAGAGTTTTAAAATTTCAAACTTTAAAATACGTAATTATTTCCCCTGAAAAATATTCAAAAGAGGAATATTTTGAAAAATTAAATGCGCTTGAAAAAGGAAAAACCTATATTTTTTGCCATTCTTATGATTATCGTAATTTAGAACTTACCCCATTTTTAAATGAATGGATTTTATCAAAAGCCAAAAAAATCCATTTTATAAAGTATCAAGGGCGAACTTATGTTGCAAAAATTTTGCTTTAAACAGTTGTGGAAAGGCTTGGTGCAATTATAATAAACTGTCTTACAAGCTCTTTATCCCATTGAACGCCTGCCCCAAGTTTTAAAATTTCACAAGCCTTTTCAACACTTAAACCTTTTCTGTATGGTCTGTCGGATACCAATGCATGGTAAGCATCCGCAATTGACACTATTCTTGCGTTAAGTGGTATTTCTTCACCTTTTAAACCGCAGGGATAACCGGTACCGTCCCAATGTTCATGGTGGTATTTTACCATAGGAATAAGGTCTCGCAGGGATTCATTTGGCGCAAGTACTTTTTCCGCACCTATTACAGGGTGTTGTTTCATAATTTCCCATTCATCGTCGTCAAGCATTGCAGGTTTTCTGAGTACATTTTCAGGAATACCTATTTTTCCTATGTCATGCAAAAGCGCACCCAGTTTTATTCTTTCAACTTCTGCTTCCGGCAGTTGAATTGCTCTTGCCAGAGCTTCGGAGTATCTGGAAACAAGACTGGAGTGACCTTTTGTGTATGGGTCTTTGGCATCAATTGTTCCTGCAAGGGAAGTTACTACATCCAGCATGTGTTTGCTGGATAAAATTTGCTCATTATGAAATTTATGAATTAATTCTTCTTCAAAATCGACACCGATTTGCGCGTGTTTTTTTGTTAAAACTTCAGCAAAGCATTTCAACGCTTCATCATCCCAGAAGTTGTAATCTTCAGATGTTACTATTACGCAGCTTCCGCTTTCATAGCATTTGCTTTTTGAAATATACATTGCTTGTTCGGCAAGCAAGACAAGTTTTTCATGGTTTTTTGATGTTTGCGGGTACGTTGCAATGCCACAGCTTAATTTAACCGGTCCAACATCGTCAATAAGCACGCATGAAAGCGCATAAGATAAGTATTCAGCTATATATTTAGCTTCATCTGTTGATGTATTCGGCATTATAATGCCTACTTCATCCCCGCCATAGCGACCTGCAAAGTCAGTATTCCTGATATTTTGTTTAATTTTCTTGGCAACGGATTTTATTATTTCGTCGCCTTTTGCATGTCCAAATTCTCTGTTTATTTGCGAGATGTTTAAAATATCAAAAATACAAACCGAAAGAGGTGAATTTGCCTTGTTGCAACTTTCAATTTGTCTTATAAGTTCCTCTTGAAAACATTTGTGATTTGCAAGCCCTGTTAAAGAATCAATGTCTGTATTTTTATCTACAAGTTCTGCAAGATTTCTGTTTTGTATAAAAATTGCCATATAACTGGATAAAAATTGGTATAATTCCGTACAGGTATTGAGATGATTGTCGCCTACTATAAACACTCCCAAACATTCGCCAAAAGAAATTAATGGCATAATAATACATGGAGAATTATTTAAGTAGTTTGCCTTTAAAAATTTATTATCCTGACACCCTTGAATTGTTTTTGTTAAATAACATTTAATCAAAGGGTTTGTCTCGTCATTGAGCATTATTTTTGTATTATAAATTGAGCCTATTTTATCTATTAATTTTACGTTAATACAATTTGATTGTGCATTCAGTAGACCTATTGCGCTAAAGTTTACCTGCATATTAGTACACAGAATATTATGCAGTATATAAAACAGTTGCCCCAAGTCCGATTTTTGCGCAAAAGCTTCATTTATAATTTTAAGTGTTTGTTTGTAATTTATATTTAAATTTTTGGTGTTCAAATTGGACGAATAGCCGCCATACAGCCTGTTTGCACTTGTTCTGTTACTTTGAGGTGCATTTTTTTGTGTATTAATGGGGTTGGAAAATAATATATTTATTTTTGTATCTTCTGATTTATTGTCTTCGCCCGTTTGACCTGTATTATGGGGATTTTTATAATAATTCACGTCAACCTTCCGAAAAATTCTTCACTTGTTTCTTATAAATCATACACAGATTAATAATTGCCTTTTTTGTTAAGAATTATAACATAAAATTTTTTAAAAAAGAAGTGTATATGTTACTATTGTAAAGTTTTTGGGGTAAAAAGTAACATTTTAAGAGATGATTTTTCTCCGTTTAGAATTTGAATATTATTTTTAGGCAGATTTAAAATATCGCTTAAATATTTTATTATCTCTTTATTTGCTTGCCCGTCTACTGCAGGTTTTGATATTTTAAGCTTAATGTAATTATCATGAAATTCAATCGAATTTTTCTTTGAATTGGCGCTTACTTTTATTTGAAGTTTAAACGCGCAGCTTGAATTTTTTATTAGATTTAAAAATTCTTCCAATGATTTTGGTATTATATTTTTATTTACATCATTTAACATATAGAAAAATAATATACAAAGTTGTAAAATTCCTATTATAATTATATACCAGAAATTTTTTATGTCCTACCTTGTTATTTTTGAAGAGTTAAAAGAGCTTTTAAGGAAGCAAAATCGCTCAAGTGACGAAATTGCAGATATTGAGCGTGCTTTTGAATTTGCTCGAAAATTGCACGAAGGACAATACAGAATTTCTGAAGAACCCTACATTGTCCACCCTGTTGAAGTTGCAAAAATATTGACCGAGCTAAAGGCTGATAAGGATAGTATTATTGCTGCATTTTTACATGATATTTTGGAAGATACAATTACGCAACCTGAAGAAATAGAGCAAAGTTTTGGCGCCGATGTTTTAAAGCTTGTTCAGGGTGTTACAAAGCTGGGAAAATATCAGTTTAAATCCAAGGAAGAACGCCAAGCCGAGAACTTTAGACGTATGTTTATTGCAATGGCGCAAGACGTGAGGATAATTTTTCTTAAGCTTGCCGACAGGCTTCACAATATGCGAACTTTGGGTTATATGGCTGCAAATAAACAAAAAAGAATTGCACAAGAAACATTGGATATTTTTGCGCCGCTTGCCAATCGTTTGGGTATTGGTAAAATTAAAGCAGAACTTGAAGATTTGTCATTAAGATATATTAATCCGGAAAAATACTATGAAATAGCGAAGCTTGTAGCGCAAACAAAAAATGAGCGCGATGCAACAATATCCGCTTTAATTGAAGATATTAAAGCATCTCTTAAAGAAAACGGGATTAAGGCAAAAATTAACGGCAGAGCAAAGCATTATTACAGTATTTACAAAAAAATGGAAAGATTGAATGTTACATTTGATCAACTCTATGATGTAAGTGCGATTAGAGTTATTGTTGATGATGAAAAAACCTGCTATGAGGTTTTGGGCTTAATTCACTCTCGTTTTAAACCTATTCCTGGCAGATTTAAAGATTACATAGCAATGCCAAAAGGTAACTTGTATCGCTCTTTGCATACATCGGTAATAGGTTCTAAAAATAAACCTGTTGAAATTCAAATCAGAACAAAAGAAATGCATGAGGTTGCCGAGTATGGTGTTGCGGCACATTGGAGATACAAAGAATCAGGGTCAGTGAAGTCAGATAATAAGTATGATTTACAGTTTTCCTGGATGCGCAAAATGATGGAGATTGATAAAGATTCATCTGATGCAAAAGATTTTGTAGAAAGCGTAAAATTAGATTTATTTTCTGATCAGGTCTTTGCTTTTACGCCTGCAGGTGATGTAATTGATTTGCCCGCAAATTCCACTCCGGTTGATTTTGCATATCGTATCCATACTGAAGTAGGGCACAGAACTGTTGGTGCATTAATTAACGGCAGAATTGCACAATTGGACACTAAGCTTAAAAACGGCGATATTGTAGAGATTTTAACATCAAAGCAATTTATGCCCAAAATTGATTGGCTTAATTTTGTTGTAACGAAAAGCGCAGTTTCAAAAATACGTCTCTGGTTTAAAAAATATAATAGGGAAGAAAATATTGAAATTGGCAGAGCTAATCTTGAAATTTATATTACAAAACCTGTATTTGACGAACTGTTAAAATCGGGAGAAATAGAGCGTGCTGCGCGTGAAATGAATTATAAAAGTCAGGATGATTTATTTGCTGCAATCGGTTATGGTGAAACAACTTTGCACAAAGTTGCCAATAAACTGAAAAAACCGACTCCCGAAATACAAGATATAAAAAATATTCCCGAAAAATCACAACAAGACAGCCAAAAACGCAAAAAAGATACAAAAAAATATGATATTGTCGGACTTGAAGATATGCTCTGGAGTTTGGCAAAGTGTTGTACTCCAATACCTGGTGAACCCATTGTAGGTGTGATTACTCGCTCTAAAGGTGTAAGCGTGCACAGACTTGATTGTAAATGTCTTTATGATGTAGAACCTGAACGAATGATGGATATTAAATGGGCGGATAAAGTTTCTAAGGGAACTTATATTGCTCATATAAGAATAGAAACTCAAGACAGGGTCGGTTTGTTGAAAGATGTGCTTTTAAAAATTGCGGATACGAACATTTCTTATGCTAACAGCTATTCAAAAAACAAAAAATTTGGCATAATAGATTTGGGTATTGAGTTGGATAATATAGAAACCTTAAAGAAGGTTATAACAAGTATTCAATCAATCCCTGATGTATATTCGGTAAGAAGATTGCAGCAAAAAGACCAAAACTTCGGACCTAAGCCAAAAAAACACCAACATAAGCATAAAACTTATCATCAGGATAAAAAACATGAAAATCTTTAAAACAATAAATCACAATCCGGATTTATCTATTGCCTTAGGGTATTTTGACGGAGTACATCTTGCGCATCAAAAATTAATTTCGTGTGCAGTTGATTTTGCAAGAGAAAATTCAAAAAAATCTGCTGTTATTACATTTGAAACAAATCCGTCAAATTACTTTAATAAAGAAAAAATCCATAATATCTCATCTAATGAAGAAAGACTGGAACGCATTGAAGCGCTTGGTGTTGATTATGCTTACGTACTTGATTTTGAGCAATATATGCAATATGAAGCACTTAAATATTTACAAGACGTGCTTGTTAAAAATTTTCAGCCATGCTGTATTGTTACAGGTTTTAATCATAGGTTTGGCAGGGGCAAAGAAGGTGATACAAAGTTATTATCTAAGTATTCTTCTCATTTTAAATACAAATATATAGAATTACCCCCGCAAAAAATTCAAACTTGTTTGATAAGCAGTTCCAATATTAGAGAAATGATTACAAACGGGCATATAAGAAATGCTAATTTGCTTTTGGGTCACTCGTTTTCTCTCAAAAATAATGTTGTTAAAGGTGATGCAATAGCTAGAAAATTAGGCTTTCCTACAGCAAATATTTTTTGGCCAAATAACATTGTAAATTTACCTCATGGGGTTTATTTCGGATATGCAATTGTCGATAAAACTTATCCTGCAATTATTAATTGGGGCAAAAGACCGACTTTTGATGAGAACGAGGAAGAAGTTGTAGAGGCACATATCTTAAATTTTGATTCTCAAATATATGGTAAAATAATCAGAGTTTTATTTGTAATGAAAATAAGAGAGGAAATAAAATTTCCAAGCCAAGAAGCGCTAATTAAGCAAATAGAAGAAGATGTCGAAACTGCAAAAAAACTCTCAAGGTTATCTTAATATTATATTTGTAAGTATGAAAAATAAAACGTAACAATAAAAAATGTACATCCCACATAGTTTTGTAATACTCATATTCATCCCTTTTTTGACTAAAATATTTTGTTATATACATAAAATATTCTTTAATAGAAATCTGTGAACCGCCCGAGCGGGCAGTTATTTTGTTTTTTTAACATAAGTTAACATTTCTTGCATATTAGGCAAGTAAGTGTTACAATTACACCCGCTCTAGTTTTTAAGAGTCAACACCATCACAAAAAGCTTTTGTAAAAATATCTACACATAAAAAACAAAAATAGCAATTTTATTTATGTTTCTTTTTTTCAAAAGCATCTGAATGTGTAGCAAGATGAGGTTAAATTGAAAGTTAACGGAATTAAATTCGCGGCACAAAATGGCCAAAACAGTAACAACAATCATAATAATACAAATTTTACCGGTGTAAGCGACGGGCTTATAAAGTTTTGGGAAGCTGTTGATAGAGGCGGACTTGCTGCAAGCTTTACCGTTCAGGATATGCTAGGTACAAATATACCGAGGACTTGGGCAGCAAAAGATGTCGGTAAAGATTTAACAGGAAAAAATAACTGGGGTGCAGTTTTAGAAAACGGTTTGCGTGAATTTTTAACAGGCCCCAGCATGTTTGTTGTTCCGGGTTTAGTTTTGTATGGTTCAACTAAATTTGGCGGAAAATCTAATGCTGTTCCTGTCCAAACAATAAAGGATTTTTCAGAAATTATAGAAAAGTCAAATATTGAAACATCAAGCAAGGAAGCTTTTAAGAAAAGTTTTTATACAGGTGTTCTTAAAAAAGTGTTTTCTAATTTTGACGGTATAGAGAATGTTGAAGATATTGCAAAAAAAGGTATTGATATAGAACAATATGTTTCACAAATTCTAAAAATGGAATCCGCCAAGAAAAAAGGTTTTTTAAATAATATTAAAAATGTTCCAATGCCGGATTCTCAAGAAGAACTTTTAGCAGGTATAGTAAAGCAGTTTGTGTCGGATAAAAAGGCTAATACAAGCGGTTATCTTGATTTTCTAAAAGCTTCAATTACTGATGAGAAATATATTGTCGATGCAAAAAACGCATCAAAGTTTGAAGTAAAAATCGACGACCTTATTGGCAGAATGGTAAAATATTCGGATGATTTGTTTGAATCATTTACTAAGACATCTGACAACTTTGCAAGTTTTATTAAAAACTTTACAAAAAAAAGGATGGGTTCAAGGTTTGCCACAAACATTATGATGGGTGTATTTACCGCACTTGCTATGTGGTTTATTCCTAAAATTTATACCGTTAATAAAACAAATCCCGAAACTGACCCTGTAAGACAAAAGGCAAATGAGTTAAGAAGCGGGAAATCAAAAGAAGTAAGTTTTACAGGTGGCGGTATTTCTAAACTTATGAGTGACATTGGTGAAAAAGTAGGACCGGGACAAAAAAGCTGGCTCTCTAAAAATGCCCAATCTCTGGAAAGTAATTGGGTAAATGTCGCAAGACCGATATTCTATACTCTTATTACTTGCTTTACATTAGTACCCAGATTAATTCAGTCTACAAAAAGGGATATAGCAAGTTCAAAGAAAAACGGTGGTCCCGTTCAATGGGATGAAACTTCAAATATACTCCGTCGTGATATTACAACCATTTTAACAATATTGTTTGCAATGGAAGGCATGGGTGCTGCTATGGGGCTTAATGCATCAAAGAAAAGCGGTATTGTATTGACAAGTGATATTCTAAAAAAAGATGACAGTCTTTTTAAGAAATTTATAAAGATTTTTAATCCCGAAGGTGGTGTCAAGGTTCTCTCTAAAGCTGAAACTAATGCGCAAATGTCGAATTTTGCAGATTTAGACCAATTAATGAGATTTTTGAACGATACAGAAACAAACAAAGGTAATATTTATAAGCTTTTGCATATTGATGCGGGCAGCAATAAAGGCGACGGTTCAATATTTTATAATGCGGCAAAAAAAGTCTTTGGCGAGATTATTGACAATAAAGATGTTAAATTTGCACAGTTAGTAGAGCATCTAAAGAAAAATCCGCCTGCCGCAAGTGATGTTAATGAGTTGCTTGGTGTTTTGAATGATGCAAGCAAAAATCCGCTTTTAAAATTTGCAAATAAAACAAATGCAATTTTCCAAACTGTTTCTTTGGCAATAGTTACGGGCTTCTTAGGTTTTGGCTTGCCCAAGATTAACGATTTTATTATCAAAAGAAAATATTTAAAAGATAACAATACTTTGCAGCCAAAATACAACGACCCCGATATGCCAATTCCGGCATATAGTATTTTAAACAGCTTGCAACCGTTCGAACGTGAAACTTATCAGTATTTTTTGGGAAATAAAAAGTAAAATTACTTTATAATTTTTAAATCAACTTTTTTATTTCTCTTTAAAGCATAAATTTCGCAAATTCTTCCAACAAGTGACTTGGTAGTATCCGAATGGGGTTTTCTTGCAATATATTTTTTATAATATCTTATAGCGCGAGAAAATTTATTCATTTTATCAAAACAAATTCCAAGGCCCAAGTTTGCCCTATAATATGCAGGATTTATATTTAATATTTGATAAAATAAATACGAAGCTTCATTATACATTTCAAGCGTAATATATAATCCTGCTTTATGATTATATGCCGGAATATATCGCGGGTTTTCTTCGATTATTTTTTGATAAATGCTTAATGCCATATCTTCTTCGCCCAAGAGCTCATGGGATATTGCCAATTGAATTTGCGCATTAATATTTGAAGGATTAAGTTTTATTGTGCGTATAAAGTTTTTTCTTGCCTCTTGCGAATTGGCATTTAGCAAATGATTTAACCCTAATTCATAGTATATTTCAGAATCAAAACGACTTAGAGTTTTTGCTTTTACAAGGTGATTTATAGCTTTATCATAACATTTAATTTGCTTGTATGCTTTTGAAATCTCTTTGTATAATGCTGTATCTGGTTTTGTAAAAATCATAGACATTAAATATTCTTTTATTGCCTGACGATAGTTTTTTTGATTCATAAATTTTCTTGCAAGTTTAAAATGCTCACATTCTCTATTGTCGGCACTTTGCAAGAATTTTTCGAATTTTTCTTCACTGCAGGTTACTTTAATACCCATAATTCCTATCCCTTATTATTAGTTTATGTTTATTTGCAAAAAAATAGATTAACCTTTTGGTTGAATTTTAAGGGTATCTAAAGATTTATTTTTGATATAATTTAATAAATTAATAAGGAGATAAATTTGGATATATTAGAGTTTTTAAAAGGGTTAAAATGGTCTACAATACTAAATATTCTTTTTACTTTGGTATTTTTTATTTTTGCGCTCAAGTTTGTAAAAACTTTCATGACACATCTTTTTGAAAGGATAAAAAAACGCGCAAAAGATATAGAAAGCGCTAAAAATTTTGATACATTATGTATAATTTCAATTCATGCAATAAATTTCATAATTTTTATATTTGTTGCTATTAATATTTTAAATCATCTTGGGGTAGATGTTCGTCCTATTATCACTGCTGCCGGAGTTCTGGGTGTTGCTGTCGGCTTTGGTTCAAAACGATTTGTTGAAGATTTACTCTCGGGTCTTACTATCTTATTTGAAGGACAAATCCGAGTGGGCGATGTTGTGGAAATTCAAAATGTTACAGGTACCGTAGAAAAAATTACTCTTTCGATAATAATCCTAAGAAGCATAGACGGCGCAGCTCATTTTATCAGAAACGGCATGGTTGATATGGTAACAAATTATACCAGGGGATATTCATATTCTCTTGTTGAAATTTCTGTTGCGTATAAAGAAAATATTGCACATGTTATGGAAGTTGTTAAACAAATAGGGAAAGAACTGCGCTGTGAGGATGAGTACAGAGATAAAATTCTTGGCGAAATTGAGGTTTTGGGATTGGATAAGTTTAATGACAGCTCAATTACCATTCTTGCAAGATTTAAGACTCTGCCGCGCCATCAATGGGATGTTAAAAGAATATTTAACCTCAGGATTAAAGAAAAATTTGACGAGCTCGGAATTGAAATCCCGTTTAATCAGCTTGTTGTTACGCAAAATCAAAATTAAAAAAGCGGGGGAACCCCCGCTTAAATTTTATAAAGACATAATGTAATTTGTAAGTGTTCTTACCATTACTCCGGTTGCACCTTTGTTTAGTTCTTTGTATGGCTTATCAATAAAGGCTGTTCCCGCTATATCGATGTGAGCCCAATTTTTACTTTTTGTAAAGTTTTGCAGAAATCTTCCTGCAACACTTGCGCCTGCGTATCTTGAGCCTGTATTTCTCATATCAGCTATGTCGCTTTTAAGCATTTCTTGCATGTCGTCAAATATTGGCAATTCCCAAAGATTTTCACCCGATTTTTTGCCAATGTTAATTATTTTTTTAATCATTTCCTGATTATTACCCATAATACCAGTAATATTCTGACCAAGAGCAACAATGCAGGCACCTGTTAGCGTTGCAATGTCAATAACTTCATCGGCATTCAATTCATCTGCATAAGTTAAAACATCAGCCAATGTCAACCTTCCTTCAGCATCAGTATTATCTACTTCAATCGTTTTTCCGTTTTTGGCTGTCAGGACATCACCTTGTTTATATGATTTGCCACTTGGCATATTTTCGCAAAGTGCACTTAGGGCATGTACTTCAATATCGGGTTTAAGTGCCGCTATTGCTTGAATGACCCCTAAAACCGTTGCACAGCCTGACATATCGGTTTTCATTGTAAGCATAGAATTTGCCGGTTTAATATCAAGACCACCGGAATCAAAAGTTATGCCTTTGCCTATGAGTATAATTTTTTTCTTAGCTTTTTTAGTAGGTTTGTATGTCAGATGTATAAATTTTGGCTCTTGTTCGCTTCCTTGTCCTACTGCAAGAAATGCATTAAAGTTCATTTGCGCAAGTTGTTTTTTACTGTATACGTCAAAAGTCAATCCAAGGTCTAAGCTTAAATTTTTTGCAATTTGTGCAATGGCTTCAGGTGTTGCATTTTGTGCAGGTTCGTTAATTAAATCTTTTGTAAAGTCCATTGCCGAGCATAGTATTTTTCCGTTGTTAACTCCTGTTTTTGCCGCTTTTTCTTCTTTTGCATCTTCAAGTACAATTCTTACTTTTTTAATTTGCTGTTGATTTTTCTTTGTTTTGTATTTGTCATAGTCGTATGTTGAAATTAATATGCCTTCGGTTATTGCATTTGCGCATTCTTGTATATTGAAATTGCCGCATTTTAGTCCCAAGGGTTCTATTGAAACATTTTTTATATTTAATGTTTTATCAAGTTGTTTTATGATTTTTGCGCTTAGCTCTCTTAGTTTTGAACAATCAAATTCTTTTTTCTTTCCAAGCCCTACAAGCATAATTTTATCTGCAGGAATTTTAAGTTGTGTGGGAACAATAACCGTGTCTGAATATTTGCCCTTAAATCCCTCTGTTTTGATTAGTCCGTTGCTTATTATCCCTTTTAATGCTTTATCTGTCTTTGTTTGGACAGGGTTTAGTATTTTATCGTCTTCAAAAATACCAAGGACAATAACATTGGTAAGCACTGTTGTCATGTCCTGATGTTTAGCAGAAATATCCATCTTTTATCTCCTTTATGTATTCAAGTGCTATATTTGACAGTATCGCACTTTTTTCCTCTTTGTTCTTTTTGATTTTTTTATCAAATTCTATCTTTTTAATTATACCCCAGTTCGCATTAATAGGCTGAAAAGATTTATGTTCTTTGTAGGTAATGTATTCTAAAAGAGCCCCCAACATACATTTTGGACTCAGTTCAATAAGTTTTTCGCCCTTTAGTTGCTTTAGCATATTTATCCCTGCAAAAAGCCCTGTTGTTATACTTTCATTATATCCTTCGACTCCTGTTATTTGCCCTGCAAAAAATAAATTAGGCATTTTTTTTGTTTGCAAGGTTTTATTTAGAATTTTTGGGCTATTTATAAATGTATTTGCATGCATGACTCCATAACGTACTATTTGTGCGTTTTCTAAACCGGGGATAGAATTTAATAATCTTTTTTGTTCGCCCCATTTTAAGTTTGTTTGAAATCCTACAAGATTATATAAATCTGCTTCTTTATCATCTTGTCTTAGTTGTACGACAGCATAAAATTGATAGTTTTTATGTTCTTCTTTTTTTGTTCTATTGTCAAAAAGTCCGACAGGTTTCATTGGTCCAAATCTTAGTGTGTCTTTACCTCTTGAGGCAAGAACTTCGATAGGCATGCAGCCTTCAAAATATTTTGCTTCGAAACTTTTTAGAGGTATTTTTTCTGCAGTTGTCAAAATTTTGTAAAAATTTTCATATTCTTCTTTTTGCATCGGACAATTTATAAAATCGGCATTACCTTTGTTCCAACGACTTGCATAAAAAGCTTTATCAAAATCTATTGAATTTTTTTTTACAATCGGGGCAATTGCATCAAAAAAATGAAAATTTTCTTCTCCTGTCATTTTTTTAATTTCATTACAAAGTGCATCGGATGTAAGCGGTCCTGTCGCAATTATGGCGGGAGTATCAGGAAGTGATGTTATTTCTTCTCTTATTACCGTGATATTAGGGTGGTTATTTATAAGTTCGGTTATTCTTGAGCTAAATCCTTTTCTGTCTATCGATAAAGAATTTCCGGACGGAACGCGGTTTTTAAATGCTTCTTGCATTAAGATAGAGCCTAGTAAAAGGGCTTCTTCTTTTAATAAGCCTGATGCACTTGTTGTGCCGGTTGCGCCCAAACTATTTGAACAAACAAATTCTGCAAAATCATCCCCACTATGCGCGCCTGTTGTTTTTTTTGGACGCATTTCATAAAGTTCAACCTCTATGCCGTTATTTGCAAGATATAATGCCGCCTCCGAGCCTGCTAAACCGCCGCCCGCAACAATAACCTTCAAAATTTTAACTCCTCAAATGATGTTGTGTCGCCATAGCTTAGCATGTGCACAAAACCATATAATGGTTTTGGGGAAAAAGCTCTGCTTCCTGCTTTAAGTAGTGCTCTTAATGCTTCTCTAAAATTTGATATTTCCAAATTTGTGGCAGATGATGTCATATTGTCAAAATGGTTGCATACTGCTATGATTTGAGCGTATTCGCTTATCATTGTGGATGAAATGCCATAAGGCCAGCCTGTTCCGTCCATTCTTTCGTGATGCTGCAGAGCAACTCTTGCGATATTTTCGCTTAATTTAAGCTCTGTTTTTATAAGCCTGTGCCCTGTGAGAGGATGTTTTTTATATGCCATTTCTTCATCTTTTGTCATTTTTGTGATATCACTGACCTCTCCTGTGAGTTGAATTTTTCCTATATCATGCAAAAGCGCGCCTAGAGCAATCTCCATTATTTGTGCTTCATTATATTCCAGTTTATTTGCCAAAAATACACTTAAAATGGCAGTGTTAAGCGGATGTATATTTTTATGTTCTCCCAAAAGCTTAAGCTCGGAGAAAAAACGCACATTTTTTCTTATCAGTTGAGAATCCTTAATAATTTTATCTCTGATTTCAAGTATCATTGATTTTGCGCGAATTACATCACTTTGAT
Source organism: uncultured bacterium (assembly GCA_949298805.1). Taxonomy (GTDB): domain Bacteria; phylum Cyanobacteriota; class Vampirovibrionia; order Gastranaerophilales; family Gastranaerophilaceae; genus Galligastranaerophilus. The sequence goes on along the minus strand of CASFXY010000007.1, from coordinate 44,119 downwards.
TAAACACACTCATTGCATTTATGTAATTTGATTTCAATTCAACCTGTGCTTGAAAGTCAATTTTTGATTTTTTATTTAGGGGGCCATATTTTTTAATGTCTTCCTGATTAACGGCGTAATTTTCATAAGCATATTTTTTTATACTTTTTTGTTTTTGTTCTTTTTCTTCGGCTTTTTTGTCTTCTTTTCTGTATAAAACTTCATGATTTCTGACCAGAAGAATTTTACCGGGAGTTAAAATTTCACCGGCCTCAAGTATTTTCGTCCCTTTTTCATCATATAAATCATAAGGGAGAACTTTTTGTGAAATGATTTCTTCACTGGACACAATTATCATTACTAAATTATAACCTTCTTTTATTTAAAATACACACGTTATTTGAATGATTATGGTAAAATTTTGTTATGAATACTCTCGTAAAATATTCTTTTGATGAGCTTGAAGATTTTGTTGAGTCACTTGGTGAAAAAAAGTTTCGTGCCAAACAGCTTTTTTCTTGGATATATTCAAAATCAGTGAGTGATTTTGATGCTATGAGTGATATAAATAAAAATTTCAGAGATAAGTTAAAAAACAGTTGTGTAATTTTAGACAGTAAGATTAAAAAAAAGCAGGTTTCAAAAGACGGCACAATTAAATATTTAATTGAGTTTCATGATGGTAATTGTGCCGAGACGGTTCTTATGCGTTTTGATAATCGTGCTAATTTGAGCGCATGCGTAAGTTCGCAAGTAGGCTGTTATATGGGTTGTGATTTTTGTGCAACTGCTAAAAGAGGCTTTATTAGAAATTTGGAGGCTTATGAAATTTTAAGTCAGATTCTTATTATTCAACAAGACACAGGCTTAAAAATTACAAATGTTGTTTTTATGGGGCAAGGCGAACCTTTAAACAACTATGAAAATGTTTGCGAAGCAATAGAGCGTATTAATAAACATTTAAATATCGGAATAAGAAGGGTGACGCTTTCCACTTGTGGTATTGTTCCAAAAATACGCAGTTTATGTGAGCTTGAATTTGTTCCGACACTGGCAATATCTTTGCATTGTGCCGATAGCAACGTAAGAAAGCAAATTATGCCGGTTGAATGCAAGTATAATTTAGATGAGCTCAAGAAAGTACTTATTTATTATTGTGATAAAACCGGCAAGAGGGTTACTCTTGAATATGTTTTGATAGGTTCGCTTACAGATACAAAAGAAATGGCGCAGAAACTTTGCGAGTATATAAAAGATTTAAAGTGCAATATAAATCTTATTCCATACAACCCAATAGGCAACGATAAGTATAAAAAGCCGAATAAAAAAGATGTTATGATTTTTAAATATTTGCTTGAATCTCAAGGTAAAAAAGTTACAATAAGATTGGAACGCGGTGCTGATATTGATGCTGCTTGCGGTCAGCTGGCAGGAAAGACATAATTCAAAAGGCACTCTTAAAGAGAGTGCCTTTAGTGCTTTTATGGGATGAGGTTGTTAACTTATAAATGAAGAATATTGTTGTTGCAATTTTGAAATCATCTCATCCATATACTGAAATTGTTTTGTAAGTTGTGCTTCGTAAGAATCCAAACTTTCGTAAGCTCTTGTAATTCTGTCTTCTTGTGTAGAAATAAGTCTTGAAACCGATTCGCTTTTTACGGCAAACATACCATTTGTAGGATCAAGAACATTTTCTACTTTGGACAACATTTGATCAAAAATTCCGGTTTTATCGCCGCTATAACCGCCTGATACGAGATTTTTAACCGAATTAGAATCTTTAGCCCAAGCTTTATCAAATGCTTCTTCGTCAAAAACAAGAGTAGTTGCACTGTTTGAAACATCAAGGCCCGCATCGCCTGTTGATATACCTATTTGAGCTAACATTCCAAAAGTACCGTTATCACTTACTATTGAGCCAACAATATTTCTTAATTCGTTTTGAATACTCCTCATGTTAATGTCCATTTTGAGGTAACCGTCTTGAGCGGTAGCTTCGTCAATTTGATTTGTTATTTTATTGTAAGCATCTACAAATTCTTTAAGTGCGCTTTTTACTTCAGTCAAATCACTTTTTGCACTTAGGGTAACTTCTTTTACTTCATCTTCGCCACTACCGTCAGTTACTTTAAGGGCATTTATTGTCAAACCGTTTATACCTGTAGATTCGCTTGTGACAGTATTAGACGAGGAAACTATTTTGTTGCCGTTTACCGTTAAAATGGCATTTTGTCCCAAAGTTTGCGAGCCGTCTGCCAATGCACCATCTTTGGTTAAGCCGAAAACATCAAAGAAATTTGTACCTTCAGCCTCAAGGCTTATGTTGAATTCTCCGGTTTCTTTTGATGTGAATACAAGTTTATTGGTAAGTGTATCGTATTTTGCGCTTACCTTTGCATCTTCCGTTGTATTTATTTTATTGATTAAATCTTGAAGCGATGTGTTTTCGTTTATTTCAAACTCAACACCGTTAACTTTAATTGTACCGGATGTAACGGTTTGCGACAGTCCGCTTTCTTCGCTGGACATAGCTTTGTTTGTCAGAAAGGATGTTTGCACATAGGCGCTTTTAACGCTTGTACCCGTCGAATCAGTTAATTTCATTATACTCGTAAAATTGGAAGTATCTGAAAAACTTCCTACGGAAATTTTTTCACCGCCTGTTGAAGAAATTTCAAATTTTCCGTCAGCATCAATTTTTGCTTCTACTTTGCCTTCTGAAACATCATTTATTTTGTTGATAATATCGCCCATTGTATCTTTTGTTCTGTCTATGTCAATTTCATATCTTTTATTGTCAACATAGAAAGAAAAAGTCCCGCCTTTTGATTGATTATTACCCACTTGAGAGTATAAGGTATCTTCAGAAATTGTTTTGCCCGGGTTAAGCGTGCTTTGCGCAACAGTATTTGTAGCTAATTGTTCAACGGAAATTTTTATATCTCCTGTTGCAAGACCGCTTGTGCTTGTTGCGCTTACGTATTTTTCGGCACTTGAAGTAATGTTTGTGTTACCCCAAATGTCGTTATCAGTACCTGTTATAACGCTTGTAAAATTTTTAAGTGCGCTTTGTAAGCTTGAAAATGATGTTTTTATAGTGCTTAGAGCACTGCTTTGGTTTTGTAATTCGGTTTTTTTTGTTTCAAGCGGAGTGATTGTACTTGTTTTCTTTGCTGCAACAAGTTGTTCAATCCAAGATGCAAAATCAAGACCGGATCCTAACCCGCTAAATTGTATACTCATATTTTGATTCCTTATCAATAAAAACTTTTAATAAATCCTTTTATATATTTTAGTATATTCCACGATGGCAAAATTATAATCGTATAAAAATTGTAAATGTAACCTTTTGTTACTTTTTAGAACAGATGCAATAAGGTTCTGCATGTATTATTATATCACAGTTTTTTAGCTTTTCTCTTATATTTGTTTCTATTTTGTCACAAATGTTATGAGCTTCTATAAGAGTCATTCCTGAAGGTAAATGTATGGTCATTTGTATAAGCCTTTTAGAGCCTGACTTTGATGTTCTTATTTGTTTTGTGCCGACAACTCCGTATGCTTCAAAATTTTTTATAACTTGGTCAATTATGCTCTTATCTTCTTTTGGCAATGAGCCGTCAAGAAGGTTATTTGAGCTTTGTTTGGTAAGTTTAACTCCGGTTCTAAAAATTATTGTTGCAACAAAAATTGCAATAATCGGGTCTAAAATACTGAGTCCTGTAATTTTTACCGCAAAAAGACCGGCAATGATACCAAGTGATGAATATATATCAGCCCTGAGATGTTCCGCATCGGTTTTTAGTGCAATTGAATCTGTTTTTATTGCGACTTTATGAAGATAAGTGCTAACAGCCCAGTTGACAATAACAGATAAGAGCATTATTGAAATGCCTATTGTTGTGTGTATTTCATAATTTCCACCTTTTACAATTATTTTTTCGCAAGCAACAAATAGTATGTAAAGTGCCGTAATAATGATTAAAATTGCCTCTATAAAACCTGCCAAATCCTCATATTTTCCATGCCCAAATGGATGATCTTCATCTGCCGGTTTTGATGATTTTGAAACAGAAAAATACGCAAGACAAGAGGCACTTAGGTCGGCAAAAGAGTGTAGTGCTTCAGATAATACGCTTATACTGCCTGAAAGTAACCCTGCCGCAACTTTTATTAGTATCAAAATCAAATTTGAAAATATCGAAAGGGCGGCAGAGAATTTCTTTTCTTTTATTTGTGTTTGGTTGGTCATTATTCTTTAATATCTATTGATGAGTATGTTTCAGGTATTTGCGCCATGTACGCTTTTGTTATTTTTTTACCTTTTGAAACTTTTTGGAGTTCTTGTTTGAGATTTTCTCGCCTTTGTTTCAGTAGTTCTATATTTGTTTTTTCAAATTCTTCAATTTTTTTTCTGAATTCGAGCCTTTTGCGTTCTTCTTCCTCGTTTGTTTTCACTGTTTTTTCAAACCTTACAATGTTTTTTAAGAGTTCCCCTTTATTTCTTAAAACATCGTCAAGTTCTTCAATTTTTCCGTTTTCAATAATATCTTTAACGTTTACGCACATTTTGTAAGCTTTTTCATATAAAAGCATAAGGTGGTTAAAATTTTTATTCGTCATCGTCATCGTCATCTTCGTCATCGTCATAGTTTTCGTATTCATCTTCGGTTGTGTTAACTTTGGCACAAATTTGAGCTCTTTCTTTTTGAGCTATGGAAATAGCTTCTTCCCAAGTTGATTTTAATTCTTTTAAAAATTTTAAAACTTCATCGATAGGTGCGATTTCATGTTTCATATTAGCTTGCACCAATCTTGCAATAAAGTACTCATAAAGGCTTATAAGGTTTTGTGCTAATTCAGGGTTTGGTTCTTTATCAATAGTATTTATAAATTCATCAATAATTCTTTGTGCACCCATAAGATTGTTATGCGATTGTTCCCAGTTTTTTTCCGCAAGTGCAATTTTGGCTTTGTTTAGAAATTGAATTGCACCATCATAAAGCATTATTAATATTTTCTCATTAGATGCAGTTTCCACTGTTGTTTTTTGGTATTGTTTAACATATTGATTCATATATGTTTATATCCTTTTGCTTACAAGTACCCCGCCGGGATTTTTAAGATTATCTACAAGTGTTGAAAGTTCGCCAGGTGATATTTGTTGTACTATTATTCCTTCTTGCTTATTATATATCACAAGAGAGTTTGTGTCTTCATCTTGTCTTATTTCGTATAAGTCCCTGTTTGTAAGGTCTATTTTTTCAAATTCGGTTGTTTCAGTTTCTTCTTCTTGATTTTCTTCTTCTGCAGATGAACTTTCGCCTCCGAAAAAAGATGTGTTTTCTTTGTCATCCGTATCAATTGCGCTTTTTTTGTCCAACGAATTAACACTTCTGTCGCCAATATTCCTTTTGGCTTGCAGGTCTGCATTGATGGCATTTTCTTTTGATGTATTTTCGGGAGTAATCCTCAATTGATTAACAGATATTCCGTCCAGTCCCATTTTGTACCTTTGTTTTTAAGATATATTTTATATTATCTCATGTTTTTTCAATAAATTAAATGGTGCATTTTATTTATTTTTATTGTAAACTATAATTGTAATACGGTAAATAGTGAGATATATTTGTGGAGCTTCAAAAGAATTCTGAACTTTTTTTAAATAATATTTATGCTTTACCTCTGTGGGTAAGGCAGGTTGTTTATCTTAAAACGGAACAAAAATTATCTGAAGAACTTGATGATTTTTTGGAACTTTTAAGTCCAAAAGAACCGCTTCAATTTGTAACTCCTAAAATAACCTTCAAGGGTAAACGTGAACTTGAAGAAAGAGCAAATAATTTTAGTGAACAGTTTTATATTTTTCTTGAAAATTGCAAAGATAACTTTGATATATTTGAAATAACTTTAAGAAATTTTTGGACATTGTCTGAAACTGCTGCAATATTTGTGCGTGCAGCGGAGAAAGAGTATATTGAAATACCTGCTTGTGAAAGTAATTATGTAATAATACAATTTCTTGCAAATAAAATAAGAACAGGTGAGTTGTTAAAAAGGCTCGGCAAAATAGATGTAATTCAGCTTGAAAACGCTATTCGCGAACAAAAGCGCAAGGTCGAGTCGGGAAATAACATGCGTATAGCTGATGTTATGATTGAACTTGGTTATATTACCGAAAAAGATGTTAAAATCATTCTCTTGTTTAAAGAGGAGTCTAAAAAACGCTTTATTATGGGACTTGGTCTTGCTTCATTAAAAATGGATAATCAAGCTACAGTTTCGCAAGTTTACCAAAATATGCAAAAAGAACTAAAAAGACTTGAACATGAAAATCGTATTTTAAAAGCAAGATTGAGAAAGCTTTTAAATATTAAAGAATAATATGATTAGTATATTTCCTTCAAAACTCCTGCATTCAAAAAGAGGCGATATTATTGATGAGGAGTATTTCGGTTTTATTTTTCTTTATGAAAATTTTAAATTGTTAAAAAAAATCGGAGATGATAACTCTGCACAGTTTTATTTGCGCTCTTTGTCAAAACCTGTCCAAGCAAGTATTATGGATGATTTTGACATTGTTAATAAGTATAAACTTTCGCAAAAAGAAATTGCGATAACATGTGCTTCTCATAGCGGAACAAAAGTACATGTTGAGTTAATCCGTTCTATTTTGGATAAATTCGGTTTGAATGAGAATTACTTATTGTGTCCTTCTGCAACCCCTCTTGATACCAGAGATTTTGACGGTGTAAAAAAGCCTATTTATCATAATTGCAGTGCAAAACATGCTCTTATGCTGGCAATATCAAAAGTTAATAATTGGAATTTATCTGACTATACTTCTGTTTCACATCCTTTGCAAAAATTAATTTATAAAAGACATTTGGATTTAAGCGGCGCAACTGATATACAAATTTCTTCAGATGGTTGTGGCACTCCGGTTTTTGCCTTGAAAATAAATGAAATTGCACAAATGTTTTTTAATCTTTTTAAAAAATATCCTTTGATTTCAAATGCTATGCTCAATAATCCCTATATTATCGGTGGTTATGACAGACTTGACAGCGAAATATGCGAACTTGCAAAAGGAAAATTAATTGCAAAAGTTGGCGCAGGGGGTTTTTTGCTGGTTTATAACGTAGAACAAGACATGATTTTAATCGTGAAAATGTCGCAAAATAATAATTTGCAAAGAAGAATAGTTGCCCTAAACGCGCTTTTTGAACTTGGCTGGATAAAAAATAATCCTGCGCCAAATAAAATATATAATGATTTAGGTCTTGCTGTAGGGGATTACGTGTGTAATTTTTCTTTTTTGTAACATAATATGGAAAAATTTTTCTAACCGCGTTAAAATCACTCTATGCAGATGGAAAATGTAAAAACTTTAAGTAAGGATAACTTAAAGCAAAAAGTCAGAAATAACCAGAAGAAAAAAACAACAAGAGTGAGATTTTATCATTCTTTTTTAACAATAGTACTGATGTTGTGCGTTTTTCAAATCAGTTACAGTGCATTGTTGAATATTTCAAAAATTGTTATTTACCATGGAAAAATTGTGAAATCTCGTGAACTATTGTCTGCTGCACAGAAAAGGAATAAGACTCTGAAAAAAGAAGTTGAGAATTTCAATTCCATGGAAAAAGTTGAATCAATTGCGAGAAACAATTTAAAAATGGCTGCAAAAAACGAAGTTTTGGTTATAATTAACGAACCCGAGCAAATTAAACGCAAGCCAAAAACTCTTAAGGAAAAAATAGTTTTCTATTTTGAGCAAAATGTGGCCAGTAAATTTAATATGAATGAAAACAACCCATTTCCGAATTAATTATTTAATTAACATAATATTTGGAGTGAAGCCGAGTTGCGAGTTTAAGGAATTTATTGCGGCAGCAGCGAGTCTGCGACGTTTTTTTGCACCTTTTAACATAAGTTCAACACACTCTAAAGAATTGCTTAGCGGTTTTTGTACTTTTTTAAGCATAAAATAAACATCCTTATCCTATGCTTAAAATATCGGTAAAAAACTTATGTTCTTTAGTTTTTGTTACAAAGATTTACAAATTAAAATTTTATTTCACCATTTTCGTAGGCTGCCATTAAATCAGTGTAGCCACCAATTCTTTTCCCGTCAATTATAATTTGAGGGACCGTAACATCACCATTTATGTTATACATTTTGCCAAGTTTTTCTCTCCAAGCATCTTCATCGTTATCTATTCTGATGCGCTTGTAATTAACTTTGTGTTCGTCCAAAAAAGCAATTGCCTTTTTGCAAAATGGGCAGTAATCAACGGTATAAATCTCTATATTCATTTTTTAATCCTTTTTAAAACTTTTTGTACACTCTCTTTTTCATCTTGAGCTATATCAAGTTTTAAATAATCTTCAAAATATTCAATTGCACTTTCTGTGTCATTTTGTGCCATAAAAAGCATGCCTAGTTTTTTATATGCAAATGGAAATTTTTCATTTATCGTAATTGCTTTTAAATAAGAACCTATCGCTTTATCTAATTGCCCATTGCATTCGTAAGCTTCACCCAGATTATAATATATAATGGCACTTTGATGATGTTTTATAAGTTCTTCATAATTTGCAACAGCACTTGAATAGTCACCAAGCTCAAACTGCAATCGGGCATATTCATAGAATAGTTCCCAGTTGTCAGGTTCTTTTTCCTGTGCAATTTCTAAAGCTTCGAAAGCATCGTCATATCTGCAATCGTTTATAAGTTCTCTTATGTAATCTATTCTTGAAAGTTCGTTTCCCATGTGTTTTAATTATATAGCAAATAATATAAATAAGGAAATAGTATGTCAGGACATTCTAAGTGGGCAAATATTAAACATAAAAAGGCAAAAACAGATGCGGCTAAAGGTGTGAGTTTTGCAAAATTTTCAAGAGAAATTATTATCGCTGCTAAAATTGGTGGCGGTGATATAAATGGAAATTTCAGGCTAAGAACTGCTGTTGAAAAAGCTAAGGCGGGTGGACTTCCAAATGATACAATTAAGCGTGCAATTGAAAAAGGCGCAGGCGGCAGCAGTAACGAAAATTACGAAGAAATAACTTATGAAGGTTACGGCGCGGGCGGTGTTGCGGTATTTATTGAAGCTGCAACAGATAACAGAAACAGAACCGCAGGTGATATCAGAAGCTACTTTACAAAATTTGGCGGTAATTTGGGTGAAACAGGTTGTGTTGGTTGGATTTTCGAACCCGTTGGCGAAATTATTATAGAAACTCCAAAAACACCTGATAAAAAATCAAAAGAAGAAGTTAAAATGTTTACTTTTGATGAGCTTTTTGAAGATTGCATGGAGTTTGACCCAAAAGATGTTGCGCAAGAAGACGGCGAGTATAAAATTACAACTACAGTGGAAGGTTTTCAAAGCACTGTAGAGGGATTGGAAAAATTGGGATATAAGTTAAAGAGTTCCGAGCTAACGCGCGTACCTTCAAATTCTTGCGAGATAACAGATTCTGCAATAGTAAGAAAAGTTATGCTTTTGCTTGAGAAATTAGAAGAACATGATGATGTCCAAAATGTTTACTCTAATTTTGAGGCAGATGAAGATTTGATTAATCAAGTGGCACAAAATCTCTAATTTTACTTTTATAATTTTCAATTTTACAAATACCGTTTTGGCAATTTGAAATTTTAATTGCACCAAAGTCCTTTGTGGTGTATATTTTTGATTTGCCTGCTTTTAAAAATTCAAGTGTATCGGGTGAGGGGTGTCCGTAAATATTGTATCCGGTTGAAATTATTGTGTAGCGAGGATTTAACTTGTTTAGCATTTCTTTATTCACAACATCTTTAGCGCCATGGTGTCCTATTTTGAAAATATCAACTTTACCAATATTGTTTTTATACTTTTTATAACCCATAATTCCTGCATCTCCCATAAAAAGCGCGCTTGCATTATTTGTATGCACAAGAGTTACTATAGAATTTTCATTATCAATTCTGTCTGTCTTGCCTTTTATATTTGCACAGAATGTTTTTATTTTAAAATCGTTTTCTTCATATATAATTTCATTATTTTTGGCAGCTGCATATTTAATTTGCTTGTCTTTTAAAAGTTTTATAATTTCAATTCCTTTTGTTTCGTGCGGGCTTGTATTTTGTACATAAACTTTTTTAACTTTAAAATCATTTAAAATATCTTTAGCCCCACCACAGTGGTCTGCATCAAAGTGTGTAATAATAAGTATTTCAAGCTCTCTTATATTTTTATCCTTGAAATATTCTTCCATTATTGTCTTTGCATTTGATACACCCCTAAACGGTGCCATTGCAGTGTCTATCATAATATATTTTCCCTGAGGAGTTTTAAGCAGGGCGCTGTCCGCATTTCCTACGTCAAAAATTATCATTTCAAACGCTTTTGATGGGATATTTATAAATGTTGCAAGAAAAATTACAACAAATGCACAGAAAATTAATACAATTTTTTTATTTTTGAAATTTTCTTTTATATTTTGCACAAAAAGTATAAGTATTATCCAAAATAAAATAATCTGGTATGCGCTTGGCGATGCCATTGTGATAATAGAGTATTTTAACATTGAGAAGAATTGTGAAATTTTTACAAGTAAGACCAGAAAAGGGTTAATTGCAAAGTCAAAAATTGCTATAATTTTATCGCCAAGGAAAGGTATTGTTGCAAAAACCGAACTTAGAAATCCTAAAAAACTTACTATGCCTATAAAAGGTGTTACACAGAGGTTTGCAAACAAACTCCAAGGTGTAAAAGTGTTGAAATGATACATTTGCAAAGGCGCGACATATAATTGTGCGCAGAGCGGTACCAGTAAGACGGCTAAAAGAAACTTTGGAGAAAAGCTCATAAGAATTACTTTGATAAATTTAGGGTAATGTTTAATTTTGGCAATATATTCTTTGTTTTTTGTATTTAATTTTTCACATAATGGTTCAATCGTGACTATAAGCCCTATTGTTACAATAAATGAGAGCTGAAAACCTACGTCAAAAAGCATTTTTGGTTCAAACAAAAGCATCACAAAACCGACAAAGAAAATAAGTGCCACAGGTTTTGATTCTCTATCAATTAATTTGCCCAACAGTATAAATAAAAGCATGACTGCTGCCCTTAAAACAGGCGGAGGAAAACCTGTTGTAAAGGTGTATAGAATTACAAAAAATGCCCCACTCCATATTGAAATTACATAAGGAAGTTTTATAATGTTTTGTGCCAAAAACCACCATATACCAAATATTAGGGCAACATTTAAACCACTTGCCGCAAGCAGATGCAAAAGTCCCGAGTTTATAAAACTCTGTTTTATTTCATCGGGCGGATTAATTGCTTCATTTCCAAAGACAATACCACCCAAAATTTCAAGTTGCGGGCTTTTAATATATTTTGCATGCTTTTGCGTAATTTCTTGTCTTAGGGTATCGGTTTTTTGTAGCAGAAACAAATAAAATTCTTTTATGTTATTGAAATTGTCAGCTTTCTTGATTATTTTAAAACTTTCACCTTCGGAATATAAAATTGAAAAAGTATCTTTATATTTTAAATACTTGGCATAATCAAATTGAGAAGGATTTGTGGCACTTTTTGGAGGTCTTATGTTACCTATTATGCTTATAGTGTCACCAATTTGAATTTTATTAAACTTTTTTTCAAAGTCATTTATAACAACAAGCGTTCTTGTATTTTGTAATTTGTAGTTTTGTTCTTTGAAAAAAATATTTTCAACATCAAAATAAAACTTTGCACGACTCCCTTCTTTTGAAGTTTGCAAAATAGAGCATACCATACCTTTTGCGACTACATTATTTAAGCGTTCACCATAAAGCAAATCGTAGTCTTTAACTTTGCAATCCGCATTGTAAAACCCTAAACAAAATGCGAGAAATATAAAGATTGAATATTTTGGTTTAATTATATTTAAAAATACAAGAATAATTATGCAAAATGTTCCCATTGCAGCAAAAAATGTTGCACAATCGTAAAACTGTGCAAAAATACCAAAAACATAAAATAATGAAATTAAAACAATTAAAATGGTTTTAAGATTCATTTTCCTAAAACCATTTTAATTATAATTAAAATTTTAAACAAATTAATTAATTATTGTAACACCCATGCCGCCTTGTGTCGATTTTAAATCTTTGTAATATTGTCCGTCGGTGTAATACATCTCATCGCCACTGTTGTCCTTGAATATATCTCTATAATATGTGTTATTTTGTCCTTGGATTGGGTATGGCATATAAGAGCCGTTGTACATGTTATTTGCACTGTAGGGTTGATAAGTCGGGAATGAATTGACACTTGGAGAAAATCCGGTCATACTGCCTTGGGAAAATGCATTAAACGCATTTTTTATCGCGTTTTTAAAGTCGTTTTGCGGTTGATACGGGTCATTTTGAAAATTTTGATAAGGCATTTGAGCCAGTTGTCTTGATTGGTTTTCAAGGCTTGTGCTTGCAACCTTTAGAGTTTCAATTCTTGATGTTAAATTTCCGCTTTGATTTGCACCTAAAATTGATTTTTCAAGTCTTTGAATGCGGCTTTGCGTGTTTTCATTTTGAAATGTCTTATTAAATATTTTCTTTTCAAGAGTTGCAAGTGTATTTTTTTCTTTTTTGCTTATACTTTTTTCATCAAGGGTGTTTTCAATAGCCTCGACACGTTGCGCAAGAGATTCATTTGAATAATCTTTTTTGTAAAGCTTGCTTTCAAGCCTGTTTAATCTTATTTCAATAGGCTCATCTTCAAAGGTTCTATTAAAAGCAAGTTTTTCCATTTCGCTTATTCTGGGATAGTCTGCACTGTTTGGTACAAATTCTGTCCCATCCGGATTTCTGTATTTAATTTCCGGCAAATTATCAATTGTAATTTCGCAGTAAGCGCTTTGTATTGAAAATAATATAACAAGGCATAGAATTATTTTTTTCATAATTCGAGAATAATTCTTAAAATATTTTTTTCATCGCCTTATTGGGCATTGCCAATCTCGAATATTGTTTTTTCTATTTCATCTAAAAGTGCAGATGATTGCGCCTCAATGTTTTTGGGTGCATAAACGCTGTCTGCAACAGGCATGTAACGAGAATAAAAATTTGCATCAAATTTTAAGTTACCCAAAATTTTTGCACTGTAGTTAACATGTCTTATGGCATAATAGCTGTTACTTTGAGCATAGGCAGTGTATTGATATTTTTTTTCAAGGTTTGTGGTTTGCAAGTCTAAAACATTGACATTTGCATTAAAAAATTGAATTGAGGCGTTATTATTTATGCATTCTCTTAGTTTCTCCAATGTTTCTTTTATTTTCATTACATCATTAACATAATCTGAGGTTTTATCTTTTTTTATAATTACATCCAAAAACAGAGGGTCATTTAGTGGTGCATCAAGTAAAAGCCCGTCTTTAAGGTCTTTTTCGCTATATTGTTTTTTGGGTTGAGTTTGAGTTGTTTCTCTTTTGTAATCAAAATCACCTGTAACATCCGGCAATGTACCGTAGTAACCTTTGTTTTGTGTTTCTGTGGCAGCTTTTTTTTCTTTTTTGAATAGATTTGTTATTTTGGTTATTATGTTTTCTTTTTTTGGTCGATTGTATGTGCCGTTAGGATTAATGAGTATATTTTCATCATCACAAAAAGCACATGGACAGATGAACAATGTAAAAATTAACAATGTAAGTAAATTTAAAATAATCTTTTTCATATATTGATTATACTTTTTTATCGGAAAAAGACAAAATCAGAAATGTTTTTTATTGTATTTATTTTGCACGTTTGTAATATCCGTTTTTAAATATTCTTCGATTGCATCTGCTGCAATTGATATTATTTCGTTGAGTTTTTCTGTTTCATTTTGACTAAAATTTCCCAGAACAAAGCTTTCGACTGACATATTTTCCATCAGTGGACCTATGCCTATTTTTAATCTGTCAAAATCAGATGAACCAAGCAGATTTATGATAGATTTTAGCCCGTTATGACCGCCATCCGAGCCATTTTTTCGAAATCGTAATGTCCCAAGTTCAAGTGTAAAATCATCACAAATTACAATAAAATCCCTTGTTGTCAGCTTGTAGAAATTAATTAATTCAACAACTGCTCTGCCTGATAAATTCATGTATGTTTTTGGTAAAAGATAGAGGATGTCATCTTTTTTTCCAAAAAAAGATTGAAATTTTTCGCTCAGCGTTACATTATTTCTCTCAAGCAATTTGTCTACAACCATAAAACCTGCATTATGACGAGTTTTAAGATATTTAACCTCAGGATTACCTAAGCCTATTACAGCCTTCATTTTTTACCTTTCTTTATATTTACCCTTTTGTGTACTCTTTTTGCTAATTAAAAAAAAGAGTTTTAGGGTTATCTGTAAAATATCATATTAGACGGAGTTGAATTATGTCAATGAAAAATAAACCTATAGTAAATGAAAAAAGTTCTCAAAAAGTAGCAAAATTTTTGGAAAAAAATAATCTGCACAAGAAAGATTTTGCTCAAATGATAGGAGTCACCCTTTCTTATGTGTACAATTTAATAGATGAAACTATCCCGTTTTCATCGAGAGGAACAACTCTTGAGAGAATTGCAACAGTTATGGATATAAGACCGGAGGAATTTATTGAATATCAAATACCTCAAGACCCTCCGCCTTATAATGAAAATCTTGAATTTTTAAAAGATGCCATAGTTCATAATAATCTCTCTACCGTTGAATTTTTAAAAATGTTTGAAAGAAAAAAACGTCTTAATCTTGTTGATATTTTAAGAGGTGCAAAACCGATACAAATTGATTTTTGTGAACTTAAAGGTATAGCAAATGCGCTAAATCTTGATAATGATGAACTTTATGAGTTATGGCAAAGAAGAATGCTTGAGTTTTTAAAAGACGGTGGTTTAAATTTGGAAAAAAATAAACAACTCATTGATTTAATGTTTGAAGGTGCAAAAAAATATCTTAAAACTCTTGAATAATATTGTAAACATTTCTTAATGTTGTATTTGTTACAATCTTGACTTCTTGGTTACTTTTCCAATAACATACTTAGTGTAAAAGAATAAGAGGTTATATGAAAAGTTCAACCTTACACAGAGCAGGATTATCAAGAGAAAATATGACTGCACTAGAAAGTTCAAGAACATTTGACTTGGATAGAAATGAGTATTTGCGTTATTCAAAGCCGACGGTTAAAAATCCGGAATTAGATGTGCTTTGGAGAAGTGTAGGCAAAACAAATAACGACACAAGAATTACAAAACAAAAAGCCCCGGGTGTTTACCTGCTAATTGGTTTTATTTGCGGTGCACTTTTTATGGGTTTGATTTCTCTTATAGCCGGATTTTCAAATTTTATAGGTTCACAAAAAACCGAAGAAATTATTGTTCAGCAAGCACCAAAAGCCAATGTTGCTGTAATAGGTGCTGATAATCAACAAACTGTAGCTTCTGTTCAAACACAGAGCGAAGAAAAGTATGAAATCAAAAGCGGTGATACACTCGATAAAATTGTGTACAGATTTTATGGCAAGTATGATGTAAATAAAATCGATGCAATACAAAAACTCAATAATATTACTGACCCGTCTTCTTTGCAGATAGGACAAGTTATTTTAATACCTGTTGATAATCAAAGATAATTAAAGGTTTAAATTTATGTAACAAAATCGGTTTGATGATTTGTCATTAAACTGATTTTGTGTAATTATAGACAAGGTCTTTTTACAAGGTAGAGAGTAGTTTGAATGTATAGTCGATTATTTTTGTTATTAACAACAATGTTTTTTATTCCCCAAAAATCTTATGCCATGGGCGTGAGCGAATGCATCGATAAATATTTCGCCCCTTTTTCAGATGCATTTTCAAATATAATTTTTGTTTCTGTTAAAATTGCAGATACAAGTGTGCCTTTGATAATATTGTTTTTGATATTATCAAGTATATTCTTTACTTTTTATCTTAGATTTATAGGCATTTGGGGTTTCAAGCATTCTTTGAAACAGCTTTTTGGCAAGTATCACAAGGAACATGATAACGACCGCGACGGAGAAGTAAGTTCTATGGGTGCTTTTGCTACCGCACTTTCAGGAACAGTAGGGCTGGGAAATATTGCCGGAGTTGCAATTGCCATTTCAATAGGCGGTCCTGGCGCAATGTTTTGGATGGTGTTTGGCGCAATTTGCGGCATGGCATCAAAATTTTTAGAGTGTACCCTTGCTGTTAAATACAGAAGATTTAATGCTGACGGTTCTGTTTCGGGCGGACCTATGTTTTATATTGCCCATGGGCTTACAAGAAAAGGTCTGAGGTGGCTCGGGCAGCCATTGGCTTTGATTTTCGCGCTCATGTGCGTGCCCGGT
The DNA here is from genome assembly GCA_949298805.1 of uncultured bacterium. GTDB lineage: Bacteria > Cyanobacteriota > Vampirovibrionia > Gastranaerophilales > Gastranaerophilaceae > Galligastranaerophilus. Next base: position 27,772 of record CASFXY010000007.1, on the reverse strand, counting down.
GCTCTTGGCGGGGGTAATATGTTGCAAATTAATCAGGCAACACAACAGGTCATAAATATAACAGGAGGTGAAGCCAGCTTTTTTGCTACACACAGTTGGGTTTTTGGTTTAATTGTTGCTCTGATAGTAGGTTTAATAATTGTTGGGGGCATTAAATCAATAGCAAATGTTACATCCAAGGTTGTTCCGGTAATGTGCGGAATTTATTTACTTGCTGCAATCGCAATTATACTTATGAATTTTCAACAAATACCACAAGCAATTTTAACTATTTTTAAAGAAGCTTTTGTCCCGCACTCTGTGGTTGGCGGAATTATAGGTACAATAATTATCGGTTTTCGCCGTTCCGTTCAATCCAATGAAGCAGGTTCGGGTTCTGCGCCAATTGCATACGCTGCGGTAAAGACAAATGAGCCTGTATCGCAGGGTTTTGTTTCTTTGATGGAACCTTTTTTGGATACTGTTGTGATTTGCTCGATTACGGCTTTTGTAATAATTATTACAGGTGAATATTTAAACTATCAGGAAGGAATAACAGGGGTACAGCTAACATCTGCAGCATTTGAGGGGACTTTTTCTTTTTTCCCCTATGTGCTTGCCGTAGTAATTATTCTTTTTGCAATTTCAACTATTATAAGTTGGGCATATTACGGTCAAAAGGCTTGGAGTTATATGTTTGGTGAAGGTTTTAAAAGAACAAAAGCTTACCAAATAATGTTTTGTATATTTATAATTATCGGTTCATCAATGAATTTGCAAAGTGTTATAGATTTTACCGACTCTACAATGCTTGCTATGGCTGCGCCAAACCTTATTGCTATATTTATTCTTTTGCCTGAAATTAAACAAGATTTAATTGAGTATTGCAAAAAATATAACATAATTAATAAATTAAATAAGCCTTGGTTTAAAAATGAAAAAGTCTTATGAATACTATCAAAATTGTCTTGAAGAACAAAAACGGGCGCTTAATTTTAGAAATTTAAAACCTCTTGAAATTTCTTCAAAATATGTTTTACAAGATAATAAAAAATTGCTCAATCTTTCATCTAATGATTATCTGGGAATTAGTACAAATATCGAGGCAAGAAAAGAGTTTTTAAAGACTTATGATTTATCATTAAGTGTTCCTTCCGCGCGACTTTTGTGTGCAAATACAAATTCTTATGTTAAACTTGAAAAATTATTGTGCGAAAAATTTTTAAAGCAATCCGCACTGCTTTTTAATAGCGGATATCACGCAAATGTAGGAATATACAGTTCACTTGCAAAAAAAGGTGATGCTGTCTTTTGCGATAAATTAAATCATGCAAGTATAATCGACGGCATTCGTCTTGGCGGTTCAGATTTAATACCTTTTAAGCATGTCAATTATGAAGATTTGGAAGCAAAATTAATAAGATATAGAGAAAAATATAATAACGTAATTATATCTTCTGAAGCACTTTTTTCAATGGATGGTGATTTTTGCGATATAAAAAAACTTGTTGAGCTGAAGGAAAAGTATAATGCAATTTTAATCATAGATGAGGCACATTCTTTTGGTGTTTATGGCGCCGGATTAGGTTTTTGCGCGCAAGAAAAATTGACTGACAGGGTTGATTTGATAATGGGTACTTTTGGCAAGGCGATTGGTTCATACGGCGCTTTTTGTGTAGGAGATAAGATTTTAATTGATTATTTAACTAATTTCGCCAGACCTTTTATATTTTCTACAGTTTTTCCTCAAATTAGTGCCGAGTTTGCCTATTTTGTTTTAAAAGAATATATTTTTTCGACAGATTTTTTATCAAAAAAACTTTTAATTTTAAAAGATTATGTCCATAAAGAACTTTCGGGACTTAATATTTTAGGTTCAAGCTATATTATTCCCGTTGTAATGGGAGAGAATCAAAAAGCCATACGGGCTTCAAATTTTTTATATGACAATGGTTTTTATTGCTTACCAATAAGATATCCGACTGTAGCAAAAAATTCTGCACGTCTTAGAATTTCACTTAGTTCAGCTATTGAGTTTGATGATTTAAATCTTCTTTTTGAGCTTCTTTACCGCATAAGATAAGATATAAAGATGGTGCTACAAAAAGTGTTATCAAAACGGAACTTAACAAGCCAAAAATAATTGCAACCGCAAGAGATGAAAACATTGGATCGCGCCCTATCCAAAGAGGCAACATCCCTCCAATTGTTGTAATTGCGGTCAGAATAATAGGAGTAATTCGGCTTCTGGTTGCTTTTTGAATTTTTAAAGTTAAATTCGTGCTTTTGTTTGTTTTTCTTTCAAATTCAATTGTATTAAGCAATACAACAGCATTATTTGTTGCAATTCCTACAAGGCAAATGTATGCCAAAAAAGTCATAAAACCAAATTCGCTGTGGGTAATTAAAAGTCCTATATTTGCGCCACTTAATGCCATAAATGCACTTATAATGATTATTACGGGTATTTTAAAGGAGTTAAAAAAGCCTATTAAAAGTATAAGAATAATACCAAATGCTATCGGCAACTTTTGTGCTATAGATTTATTACCTTTTTTTGAATTTTCAACACTTCCGCCCGCTTCCCATCCGTAGCCAAGCGGATAGTTAATATTGTTGAGATAAGGTGTTATTTCGCTTATCACCTTTTGCGCCGTTGTTTTTTCATTGTCTATGTAACCTTGGACGGTTATTGTTAAAAGTCTGTTGCGCCTAAATATTTTTGGATATTCAAATACAAGTGATAATTCGGCAATTTCGGATAAGGGCATTGAATTACCATAAAGAGATGAGTATATGCTCATAGAGTCTATTTTATCTATATTGTTTCTGGACTGCGCATTAAGACGATAGATGATTGGAATTGAGGTGGTATCTCGCCAGTAACTGGAAACTTCGTAGCCACTAAGACCTGTTTGCAGTGATTTTGCAACACTTTCGTTTGTAATGCCATGCCTTGAGGCACTTTGTTCGTCAACATTTATTTTTATTTTTGGAGTTTTTGCACCCCAGTCATCTTTTACAAGAATTATGCCGTCAATTTTTCTTAGTTCTTGTTGTATGTTTCGAACGATTTCAAAAAGCTTATTTTCATCGGAACCTGATATCCTTATTTCGACCGGTGCATCATAGGGCGGACCCAAGGGAACTTTTCTTGCAATAACATTCGCATCGGCAAATGTTTCGGAACAATATTTTTGTACTTTTTTTACATCTTCGCCAACTTTTTTATAATTTTTTGTGTTAACAAGAATCATACCGTAATTGCTTTTTATAGGCTCAGGGCTTGCACTTAGTACATATCTTGGTGCGGACGTCCCTATATAGCTTGAAAAATTTTTTACGTTGTTTAATGTTTTAAGATAATCTTGTGCTTTTTGGATTGTTTTTTGTGTTACTTTTATATCTGTTCCTTCGGGCAGATTAAATTCCACTTCAAACATTGCTCTATCAGAATCAGGAAAAAATATTTTCGGAACAAATGAAAAAAGTGAAAATGATATTGCAACAAATATGCAAGCAATAACGACCGTCTTTTTTGGATTATTGACAGCGTATTTCAAGTAATGTGATAAATATTTTGATACATTTATTTCTTTAAACGAACTGTTTACGCCCTTTCTGTAAAATTTTTCCATTAAATACGGTAAAAATGTTATCGACAAAAACCAAGAAATCAATAGGGTAATTGCAACTACTTTAAAAAGGCTTGATGTATATTCGCTTACGGTTGAATTTGCAAGGTATATAGGTAAAAATGCACAAGAAGTAGTAAGGGTTGAAATCAAAAGTGGGGTTTGAAATTTTTCGCAAACAAGAATTACCGATTTTTCTAAATTTTTAGTTTTTTGTTTTATTTTTTTTAAAATTCCTTCCGATATTACAATAGAATTATCAACAAGTATGCCAAGCGATATGATTAATGCACTTAACGAGATTTTATCAAGCCCTATTTTTAAATTTCCCATAATAAAAAATGTTCCAAGAATTGTAACAGGAATTATCAGCCCTACAATAAGTCCGGCTTTAATGCCAAGTATTAAAAGTATTAAACTTATTACTATAAGTACACTTTGAAACAGGCTGTTTGTAAATTTGTCTGTCAAGTATTTTACATAATCAGGCTGAAAGGCTGCTATTTCAATATTTATGCCAATGGGTACGTAATTTTTTAATTCTTTTATTTTCTTTTTAACTTCATTTCCGAATTTTAAGATGTTTCCGTTATCTTTCATCGATAAAGCTATTATAATTGCTTTTTTGCCGTTAAATTCAGTTATTACCAAAGGAGGGTTTAAGTAAGTTTTTTCTATTGTTAAAATATCACCCAACTTTAGAGCGTCACCTTTTTTGGGTAAAGAAATGACAGTATTTTTAATGTTTTCAATATCTTTATAGTTGTCTTGCGTCTGAATTAAAATGTATCTGTCCCCCACCAGTATTTCTCCGCTGGGCGCTATTATATTTGCACCGCTGAGTATTTTTTGAAGTTCATCCGGGCTTAAATTGTAGCGTGCGAGTTTGGAGTTATCATAATAAAGATATACAACTTCCTGCTGAGCACCAATTATTTCCGCCTTAGCAGTATCTTTTAATTTAATTAACTCATCTTTTATTGTATCTGTATAACTCTTTAGTTCGATGTATTCAAAATCTTGCCCGACAACAGCGATAATTATTCCGAACACATCTGAGAATTCATCGTTTATAACAGGTGTTACACCTTTTGGGAGTGTTGATAGCGCATTATTTATTTTTCTTCTTAATTTGTCCCAAATTGGTTGTAAATCTTTGTATGTTTCGTATACATTTACATATACAATACTTTTCCCTTCGTATGAGCGGCTTTTTATTTCTTCCACTTCGCTCATTTGTTCAATTGCTACTTCAATTTTATCGGTTACATATTTGTCAACTTGTTTTGCATTTGCACCTTTGTAATTGGTTGTTACCGTTGCTGTTCTTATTTTAAATCCGGGGTCTTCATTCCTTGGGGTGTTTATATAGTACGATATGCCGCCGATTATAAAAATTGCAACAAGTGTTACAAGCAAGTATTTGTTATTCAGAAAAAATTTTGTAAGGCGCATTAATATTTTACCTTTTGCCCTTCCTGAACTTCGTTTATCCCTCTTGTTACAACATAATCTCCGTTATTTATTCCGCTTTTTATATTAATTTTATCGTTATTCAAATCGCCTGTTGTGATTATATTTTTTTTAATTTCACCAATGCCGTTTTGCCTGTTTACTATTGTGTAAACGATATCATTGCCCCCCTCTTTTATAATTGAATTAATCGGTATGAAAATTTGTGTTTTGTCTTCAGGTTCAATTTCAAAAACAGCACTCGCACTCATACCATCTTTTAACATTGGGCTTTGATTTACTATTTTTAATTTTACTCTGTATGAGAGTCTTTCAAGACTTGTTTCGCTCATTTCTTTTACATAGGCATTAAAAACCATATTTTTTATAGCATCGACTTTTACTTTTGCTTTTTGTCCGCGCCATATTTTATTTATGTAGTTTTGGGAAATAAAAATAAATGCTTCAACATCCGAATTTCCCTGAAATTGTACAACTGTTGTGCCGGGACTTAAATATTGTTGCTCTGATACCGCTTTGGATAATATTATGCCGTCAGTAGGTGCGTAAATTCTTTCATATCCCGAGCGATGACTCATATAATTTAATTTTTCCCGTGCAATTTGTATTTGCGCATTTGATGATTCCATTTTTGTTTTGGCATTATCTAAATCGTTATCCGAAATCCCGCCTGCTGCATGAAGTTTTTTTATTCTTTCATAATAATTTTTTGCATTTTGATATTGGATTATCGCATCGGAAAGCGCATATTTTGCCTCTTGTACCTGAATATTGTACAAGGGTGCATCAAGTTCGGCTATTATTTGCCCTTTTTTGACGTTTTGTCCTTCATTTACAAGGATTTTTTTCAGAGTTCCTTCTATTTGAAAGCTTAAATCTGTTAGCGAGCTTGATTTTAAGTAGCCAAAAAATGTTTTATTTGTAATGTCTGTGCCGCTCTGCACTATTATATACTCAACGGGTCTTATTGTTTGTTCGTTTTTGGCATTACAACCGCTGAGAAATACCAAGAAAGCCGATAAAATTGTAACAATAAATAATTTTTTCATTACGCAAATGATATTACAATTTCTAATCGGTTTTTATTACCCACAAGAGTAATAAAGTTATGCGCGAGGATGCGCCGAGTCATAGACAGCTTTTAGCCTTACACTTGAAATGTGCGTATATATTTGAGTATTTGATATACTTGCATGTCCTAAAAGCTCTTGTACAATTCTTAAATCCGCACCGTTTTCAAGCAATCTGGTTGCAAAACTGTGCCTAAAAACATGAGGAGTGATTTTTTTTGGTAATTCGATTTTTTGAACCACTTCATTTAAGGCTTTTCTTATACTTTGATTTTGCAGTCTAAAGCCGTTGTAATTAATAAACAAAGGAGAGGAAGGTGTTTTTTTTGTTTTGCAAATTAAATCGGAAACATTATTAATATAATTTTCGAGGTTTTCCTTTGTTTTATTGGGAATGAGCACAATTCTTTCTTTTGAACCTTTTCCTAAAACTTTTATTTCGTTTTGTTCGAGGTTGAGATTTTCATAATTAAGACCTGAAAGTTCGCCAATTCGCATACCTGAAACCCAAAGAAGTTCAAAAATTACTCTGTTTCTATAACCTGCAGGAGTTTCTATTTTGATATTTCTTAAAATATTTTCAACTTCTTCTTCACTCATAAAATCAGGCAAGGATTTTGGACGTTTAGGTGCACAAATGGCATCTGAGGGATTAGTTTCAATAATTTCTTCTTGGTACAGAAATTTATAAAAAGCTCTTATAGAGGCTATTTTTCTGGCAATTGTCGTTTTTGTGTAGTTAATTTTTTGAATGAAATATAAATATTCGCTGAATTTTTTTGTGTTTATTTCGTTAACATCTAAATTATCTGCCCATATTAAAAATGTGTACACATCCCCTGTGTAAGCTCGTATAGTGTGTGAGGAAAAATTTTTCTCACTTTTTAAATAAATTTTGAATTCTTCCAAGTATTTTTTGGAATTATTATTAACTCCCATAAAAACTCCAAGCCTGTATTTTTTAATTATACACGTATTTTAAAAAAATAATATAAACTCCGTATTCAAAAATGTAAAGAATAATATTATTCTTGTATATAATAATCCCCGTTTTTGTTATATCATTTAAATATCCTTTGAGTTAAAAAGGTATTATAAAATTGCAAAATAATTTTGATAGTTTGGATAATCTTGATATACAGGTAAGGAAGTCTTCCGTTGTGCAGGAAAGAGCCGGACTTGTCGCGGTTTACATGTATAAACAATTTCTTGATTTTCAGCAGTCAAGCCAGTTTACTCAAGAAACTTTTATAAAAATGATTGATACAATGCAATCTGTAGTTGAATATTTAAAACAATCTTTTAAAATTAGAAATATTCCTACTCAGAATGTGTATTGCGAAGTAGATAATACGCAAACGCTTGCTTATGTAAATATTTTATGGCACAAAATCACTTTTACTTCTCGTTTTAATATTTCGCCAAAGGCATTGCCGCAAGAAGGCAGAGCGCCTTTGTTTTGCGGAAGAATATTTGCGCTGAACGGTAATTATAATATTATAATGAAAGGTGCCGATGATTATGATTCTCAAATGAGAGCACTTCTTGATAATGAAATTGCCTCTCTTTATGTTCCTGCAGAGAAAACGCAAAATTCAATAATGACAATAAGACACAAAGATAATCAAGAATTTTTAATAAGCCCTATTGATGCGCCAAGGGAGTTTTTGCTTAAAGTGATTGAACTTGTTTGTGCAGGCGGGCAGTTCCATGAGCAGGGTGCAAAAAAAATATTTTAAGAAAAATCCCCGAGTTCTCGGGGATTTTTACTAGTTTTGTGCGGAGGATAGGAGTATGATTCTTTTCATTAAACTTTGAAAAAATGACATTTTAGGATTTTCAACGCTTTGAGCGAGTTTTCTTAATTCTGCTTCAAGTTCTGCGCTTCTTGGATTAAATTCACACATGTCCGGATTGTATTCTTCATGATTTAAGTATTCGTTCATTAAGCTAACCTTTCTGCCATATACACTAATATCCTTGTATTTATTAGTTCGGCATGTATTAGTCTTAACTTTAGCAATTGTATATTTATGTTAAAATTTATTTATGAAAATTGAGTGTAAAAATTTAACCGATACAAAAAAACTTGCAAAGGCTTTTGCAAAAAATTTGCCTAATGATGGCTGTTTTGTTTCTCTTTTTGGCGATATAGGTGCCGGTAAAACAGCATTTGTGAGATATGTCTTGGAGGATTTTGGGGTAAAGGAAAAAGTTACAAGTCCGAGCTTTGTTATTTTGAATGAGTATAAAGGTTATAAAATTCCAATTTATCATTTTGACTTGTATCGCCTTGAAAATGAAGGAATAAAGACAATTGAACAAGAGCTTGCGGACTATTCAAAACGGGGAATTTTGACCTTTGTAGAGTGGGCGGATTTTTCCCGAGGTGCATTAAGTCATGACAGACTAAATATAAAAATATTGTATCCTGATGTTCTTGAATACTCTGATGAAGGTGACACGAGAATTTTTGAGTTTGAGCCTATGGGTGAGCAAAATGTTGTTTTTGCAAATAATATAATTAAGGATTTTGAGGCAAATAAATGAATATTTTGTGTTTCGATACGTCTTTGAACAAAACTTATATTGCAATTTTTTATGAAGATAAATTTCTTTATGATGAAATTGAAAGCGATGAAAATAACTATCATAGCGCATATTTGATACCTAGGATAAAAAAAATGTGCACTGATTTAAACATGAATCTGAACATGCTTGATGCTATTGTCACAAATTGCGGACCGGGAAGTTTTACGGGTATTAGAGCATGTCTTAGTGTCGCAAAAGTAATGGCAATTGAGCTTAATTTGCCTGTTGTCGGCTTGAATTCTTGTGAAATCTTAAAGGAGGCATGTGGTATAAATAATGCGGTTGTGCTTTTGGATGCAAGAAGGCTTATGTATTATTTTTACGATAATGAAAATATTGAGCTTATTACCAGAGATAATGTTTTAAAAAATATTAAAAATCGTGCTATAGTTTGCGATTTGAATACGTATAGAGATTTTTCAGATGTACAGGGGTGTGAGTTTATAAATTACGAAATGCAAAATTATAATCTTGCAAAAGTGATGTATGAGTTAGGTATAAATAAATTAAAATCTTCTGATAATATCGAAAAAGATTTTTCCCATGCTAAATTAAAAGCAAATTATATACAAACACCGCCGGTTTTTTAAAATGAGTTTAGGCTGTTATATCAAGAGTTTCGCCTTGTACTGCTCTGTCTTTTTTAAAAGCTTGAGCTTCGCTCAATATGCTCTGTGCTTGTCTTGCGACTTTTAAATCTGCATCCGACAAGTCTGAGCCCGGCGCAAGAGCAGCTCTGCGCACTTGTTTTGCTTGCGAAATGGTTTCATCAGGATTTGCTTTATTTAAGGTTGGAATTTTTATGCTTACATGCCCGCTTACAGGTATGCCTTGAGGGTTATATTCAATTACTATCGGACCTCCCAGAGAACCGGCAGCGTTTTTGTGCGCAGCTTCATGAGAATATATTCTGCTATAATTTTCTTTTTTAAGTTGTTCCAATTCCTGTTTTTGGTTTCTTTGACCCAAAAAAGGATAGTTCCTAACATCAATCATCTTGCCGTTGCCCTTCCAACTACTATAATTATAGCATATTTTTTAGTTTTTCAATAGTGTCTATGGTAAAAATTCTTTTACTATTACTCCGTTTGCAGAAATTTCCACAGGGGTTGGATTTTTGGATACAAGGCTGACAGAGGCATCCGTGCAATCTATTGCCCATAAGCCAAGAAAAATTTGTTTTTTATTTTTATCCCAAGCAAAAGCTTCCGAGACAACAACTTCGGGGTTGTCTTTGCTAAATCCCAGAGGTTTTATATCCCATCTGTAGTTGTCAAGCGCCAAGCCTGTTTTTGCATGATATCTTTTAATTGCTTCGTTTAAATTAGTAAATCTTATTGCAAACCATTCGATTTCATCACCCTGCATAAAATAAATCCAAACATAGTTTCTGAATATGCCTTCTACGCTTGAGCCTATTTTTTCTTTTACTAAAAGTTTTTTTGAATCTGTTGAAAAATCAACTATTGTAAGTGTTGAAAAAAGATTATTTTTAAATTCTTTCTCGCCGCTTGATATAGCAAGGGTGCTTTTTGTGTTTAATACATTTGCGCCAAGCGCTTTATTCATTCTTGTCAAACCGCTTTTTAATTTTTGCACATATATGTCGCTTGATATTTGATTATAGACAGGAGAGTAGTAATATTTTCCATAGGCCATATATTTAAGTTGTCTGTCAAAAACCCCTTGACTCCTTAGTTCAAGTTTATTTTTTATGTCCGAAAAATTTACTTCTCTGCCTCCCGGTGCAACATTATACTTTATAAATTTTGTCGACGGCGGTGTTTTTGGTTTAAAGTCTTTTTGCTGCGGTCTTTGATATGGGGATATTTTTCTGTCTTCTATGTTTACATTTTTTGCTTTTTCTTCCCATTCCTCTTTTGTTTGAACCATTTTTTCCGTTTCCTGTTTTGCTTTTTTTGAAAACGGATTGTGTAATTTAAAGGCGTATGTACTTTGTGTGCAACAGATTAAAAAGATAATTAATAATATTTGGATGCATCTTTTCATCTTTGTACAAGACCCTCTTTTAGTGCCGTTACTGCAGCTTTTGTTCTGTCTGAAAGATAAAGTTTTTGCAAAATACTGTGTACATGTGCTTTTGTTGTCGAAAGTGTTACTACAAGTTTTTGAGCAATTTCCTGATTGGAAAGTCCTTCTACTATAAGAGAAAGAACTTCAAGCTCTTTTTTGGTGAGGCCATATTTATTATTGGTAACATTTGTTTTATCTGTTTTACTTTGAACTTCTTTTTGTTCGTTAATACCCGACAAGACTATTCTTGCTATTTGAGGGTCAAGCCAACCCGCCTTTTGACTTACGGCTTCTATTGCATTAATAAGAGTTTGTTCGTTTGAACCTTTCATAATATATCCGTCGGCACCGGCTTTTAATGCTGCAAAAACATCCTCATTGCTGTCCCTTGATGTAAACATAAGAACCGAAGATGCAAGTCCGGATTCTTTAATTCTTTTTGTTGCTTCAATGCCGTCAATTTTTGGTAAGCCTATATCCATTAAAATAACATCGGGATTTAACTTTAATGCAAGACTGACACCTTCTTGTCCATCCTGAGCTTGTCCTAAAAGTTCAAATTGGGGTGTATTTTCTATTACTATTGCAATTCCCATTCTTGCTACTAAATGGTCTTCAACAATTAAAATTTTTATCCTATCTTTACTCATAATAAAACCTTATCTTCAAGTGCGGCATTTTTCAAATTGAATATAAAATTTGACCCTTTATTAATTTCACTATCAACCCAAATTGTGCCGTTGTGCGCTTCTACAATTCTTCTTGATAAATATAGCCCCAGACCTGTCGAGCAAGACCTTTTCTTGCTTGTACCTTGAGAAAATCTTTTAAAAAGTTTTTTTCTATCATCTTCGCTCAAGCCTATGCCATTATCCTTGACACTTATCTGAGCATCCTTTCCTGTTTTTGTGCTTTTTATAATAACTTTTGTATTTTCCCCGCCATGTTTTACCGCATTGCCAAGTAGATTTAAAATTACCCTGCGTATTTCGTTTTTATCCGCATTTATGTAAAGTTCTTCACTGTCAAAATCAAATGCGATTTCGGTATTATTCTGTTTAAAAAGCATTTCCAATTCTTTTGCACATTCTTTTATAAGATTATTTATGCAAAATCTTGTTTTGCATAAAAATATCTTACCTGCTTCGTATCTGTACACTTCAAGCAGTGCATTGGTTAATCCGAGCATATCTTCATTACTTTTTTTCATTGCAAAAATAAGCTCTCGTTGTTTCTCGCTTATTTCTCCAAGTGTGCCGTTGAGAATAAAATCAAGTCCGCTTATTGCAGCAAGAAGCGGAGTTCTTAAATCATGGGTTAAAGTTGCTATAAAATCATCGCGCAGTCTTTCATTTTCCTTTTGGTAAGATACATTTCTGATGACTGCCACGACAAAAGTATCTTTGTCATTTTCAATTTTTGCAAGGCTTATTTCTATTGGTGTTTTTGTGTTACTTGTGTAATTTATAAGACTAAAATCTCTTAGGAATATTGGTTTTTGCGCACGGAAAGGGTTTTCAAGCTTTTGATTTTTTTCATTTATAATAAGTTCGAAAAAATTTTTATTTAGCAAATCTTTTTCATTTGTGCCGAATAGTTCGCAAGCTGCTTGATTTAGGGTATTGATTAAGCAGTCTTTTTTAAAAGTAACTATGCCATCGGCACAATTTGTAAAAATTGCATTGAGCTTTTCTCTGCTTTCATAAAGCTCTTTTGACCTTTTTTGTACTAATGTTTCAAGGTTTTTGGAGTATTCTTCAAGCTCGTCGTTAGCTTTCTTCAGCTGGATTATTTTTTCTTTTAAAGCTCTTTTTAAATTTGTGCGCTCAATTGCATTTTTAATATTTAAAATTAAATCATCGTTATTCCATGGTTTTTCAATATACTTGAAAATTCCTACTTCGTTTATTGCTTTTATTGCGTTTTCTTTATCTGCGTATCCCGTTAAAAGAATTTGAGTTGTATCTTCTTGAGAGGGTAGTTTTTTTGCGCATGCCAAAAATTCAATCCCTTCCATTTTTGGCATAATAAAATCCGAAATTATAAGTTCGCAAGTGTTGTCTTTTAAAAATTCCAATGCTTCCAACGGATCATTAAAGGCAATTGTGTCCTTGAGCCCTTCGAGTTTTAATAGGGTCGAAAGGGTCTTTGTTACCATAATTTCGTCATCTACAAGTACTATTTTCCCACAAACTTCCATACTTACAGGATAAATTATTTATTCGCTTCGGACAAATTTTTTACAAAAATATAAATTTCTTTAAAAAAAGGCAAACGCTTTTTTTTATGTGTTTTATATTTTCAGTGTACGAGTTTGATATTATAAAATATATTTATACACGTTAGATGCAGCAGACACAAGAGTAAAAATGAATTTAAAAATAAATAATATAAATAATAATAGAGGTGTTAAAAATTATTACCCTTTTGATAAGCAAGTTGCTTTTACGGGTTTTGGCTCTGCACTCGCAGATGTTGGTAAAAAACTTACAAAGAGTTCTGCTCATTTTTGTGATTACGATATAAGAAAAGACCATCTAAACAGGCTGTTTGGCGATGAGTTTACAAAAATGGAAGATGAGCTCAGGGTTTTGAGCTCTAAAGTCTTTGATTTTAATAAGAGAATAATTTTTGATAAAAACGGCGGAGTAACTTTTGTGGAAGACGGTATCTTGCCGAAATTTATAAAAAGTGCACTTTATCCGTTTAAGGATTTATGGCTGGATATTGCCTGTTGGTCATTGGAAGGGCTTTCGAATATAAAGAAAATTCCCGCCATTTCGGATTTTGCTTCTCGTGTACTGAAAAACAATAAAGTGTTGGCAAACAGAGCTAATTTATTAAAAGCAGAAGAAATTTTTTGTATTATGCAGGGGGCATTTTCAGATTTAGCAAAGGATGAAAAAACTGCGCAAAAAATAAAAAATACTCTTGGAAGAAAAATATCAGAAGTTGGCATGTCGGCAGACAGTGCAATTGTATCGGATTCTCAAAAAACAATAGTAGAGAATTTAGTGCATGCTGCAAGCAGTATAAAAGGTAACTATAAAACTGCAGACGAAAGAACATTTAACAGACTGTGCACAGGGGCTGTAAGCTCTGTTATGGCAGGGATTGATTTTTATAATATTTCAAGAATGCAAAATGATAATGACGAACTTGCAAAAAAATCACAAAATAAACGACTTAAGCAGGAAGGCTCAAGAATATTAATGAGCGCAGGGATGACATTTTTAACTTTGGGCGCATTATCTAAGTATGCAAATGCAAATAAATATATAGCACTGTTTACAATTACAGGCACAACTCTTATTTCAGAAGTGTTGTCAAGATTGCTCAATGGCATGCCCCTACATCCCTTAAGCCCTGAAGAAGCAAAGGATTTTGCCTATCATAAGCATGAAAAAGAAATAAAAAAACAAAAACATAGCAGCAATCAAAATATAAATACTGATTTGCCGGAAGTTTTTAGCAGGTTTTCAACCGTATCAGATACAAAAAAGTCTGATACGGTTACACAATTTAAGGGAAAACAAAAAGATAAAAATGGTCAGGATTATTCTCCTTTAAATCTTCAAAATGTTCTAAGGGCAATCGGCGTGTTTCTCGTTGCCGGTTTAACGGTTTGTTTTGCAAGGTGCAGAAGTGAAAAATTTAACTCTTTTTTGAAAAATATAAGGTCAGGTATGGATGATGCATACGATTTGCTTACCAAAAAAGATTTTTGGGTTCCTTCAAAAGAAGTTGATAAAATGTTCAAGAATATTTCCGATGGCTATGGACTGAAGGATTGCGCCCAAGAATTTACAAAAGCTCTTGAGTCTGAAAAGTATACGCGTGCAGTCCAAAATATTGATGGCAAACAAGTTGAGATGATAAAACTTGGAAAAATTGACAGAAAAATTATAGCCCCGCTTATTAAAGCTATTACTTATCCGTTCGGTTTTTTGTGGGGTGTTGTCAGATTTCCGGTAAAAATCCTTCGTACCGCTTTTGAAAAAGAGGCCTCAAAAGACCTTTCAAAAGTTACTTCTCAAGATATAATGGGGCTTTACAAAGTTTACCATAAAGCAGAAAGCAAGCTTAAAGCGGGAGATATGAATATTGATGAATTTAATAATTTTATTAAAAGAAAAGTATTGCTGGCTGCCGAAAATAAGACAGGAAAATCAACATATAAAAATTCTTCTCTTGCAGCAATTTCAAGACCTTTTGTTACCTTGATAGCAAGTTATTTCTTTGTTAATGACTATAGAAATGAAGTATTAATAACATCCGAAGGTAAGGATGTGGAAGGTGCAAATACTGTTGCAAAAGAAAGGGTTATGCACAAGGTTTCAAATTTCTTCTTCAATGCCTTGCTTATGAATTTGTTTAATTCAGTATTTGAGGCAGCATACCACGGCAGTTTACTTGGTGCAGGTGCGGTTGCCGCTGCAACTGAATTTACAAACGAAAATCTGATACGTAAATCAATCGGTGTTCCTACGCGCAAGATGACAAGGGCGCAAATAGAAGAACATGACAGGCAAAATCTTCAAAGAGATGATTTTTGGGGTAAATATTTCAGATTTATGTCTAAAATAACGGGTAAAAAGACAATTTCTCAAAAGGTTCAAGATCAGGAAAAGAAAAAGGCTCAAAAGGCATAAAAATAATTTTATGTTAAAATGGTTTTAACAAAATATTTTTTTTAAAGGAGTTTTTATGAGCAAAGAAAATATATCACAACTTGAAAAAATGTTGTTAGAAGGTGTTGAAAATAACACCCCCCAAAATATTAAACAAGATAAAATTTTTGATTATTGTGATAAAAATAAATTTACTTTTACTCTTACAAAAGAAATTGTGGACAAGCTGGAACTTAAAAAATGGTTTGAAGCGTATAAAAAAGAGGCTATGGTCTCAACCGCAGGCATTAGGGGTCCACAAAATATTGTATACCCTCATGATACAAGATTTCCCATTAATACAATAGGCATAACCCTTGCAACGCTTGCAAAAGCTCTTGTTTTGAAAGAAAAATACCCGAATGATGAACTTGTTAAGCTTGTTGGCTGCGAAGTTCGTTACAATTCAAAAACATATCTTGACATTATTGCTCGTATTCAAAGTGCCCTCGGCATTAGAACCTTAACGCCGGTTAATCGCCAAACAATACCTATATGGCTTGCATCATTTTTAGCATTTAAGCTGGATTTGGTCGGCGCAGAATATATTACAAGTTCCCATGGTATCAGTGTTAAAAATGCAACAAAGGATTTGAATAATCAAGGCTCTCAATTTCTGCCGGACGAGAGTATGGAGTTTGTTAATAAAATTGAACAGGTTTTGGATACAGTAGAACAAAAAGGGCAATATAGTATTGAATTTGAATCGTCACAAAATGATTTAATTGACGAAAAAACAATGGATAAGCTTAACAATGGAATTGATTTATATGTCGAGTATTTAAAAAACGGGGTTGCAAACCAAAAGAATATAGAACTTATTAAAAAATTTGATAAAAAAATAGTTATAGATGCCGTCGGCGGCGCTGCTTACAACACGTTGAGCAAAATTTTGGCTAAACTAGGGCTTGAAAATAATTTTGAATGGTTAAATATTCAAGAAGACCCTTTTTTTCATTCTATCGGCAAGGATATAAAAGACGGAAAATTTTATGATTGGTCGCTTGATATTACTGTTAGCGCAAAAGATAAAAACGGCAAGGAATATTTTCCTGTTATCGAGTCATTGAAATATGATGAAAAATTAAAAAAATACCCTATCGGTACTGTTTGCCTTATAACTGACCCTGACCATGACAGGCTGAGCGTTGTTCAATTGGAAGATATTAAAAAGCAAGATTGTGTAAAAGCTGTCGGAGTAGATACGGTAAAACTTGACGATGAACGCATTTTATGTGTTTTTAGTGCAAACCAAGCTTTTTTGATGATAATGGATTTTTGGGTTCATTTACTTAAAGATAATAATATTTTTGATAAACATAAACGTTTTATCGTGAAAACAACTGCAAGTTCAAAAACTTGGGATGAATGGGCAAAAAATAACGGTATTGAAGTAATTAATACTCCTGTCGGCTTTAAGGAAATTGCAAATGCAACAAAAAAAATTGAATATCAAATTGAAAAAGGTGTGCAAGATATCAAAATTACCGATATTTTTGGCAAAACAATTTTACTTGGTAATTCGCCAAGAATGATTTTTGGCGGCGAGGAGTCCGGAGGAATGATTATAGGTTCTGAAGAACTTATTAAATCCTTGGGGGGCAGATGTGCCCTTGCAATGAGAGAAAAAAGTGCAACAGAGGCAATCATTGTGACTTCAGCACTTGTTGCCGGTCTTAAAACTTCTTTGTGGGAAAATTTAAATAATGTATACATCAAGAATAATATCGTTGCAAGATTTGATGTAAGAGAAGATATTGCATATTATAACGAATCAGAGCCGAATATTGAAAAATTAAAAGAAGCTAAGCTTAAAGGTGAAAATATGCGAACCAAAAATGATATTTTTTACCTTGCACTTGCGATAGCTAAGGCGGAAAATAAAATCTCGCTTGAAAATATAAAAGAAATATTGTATTCTACGTTTGAAAATCTGGATTTTTCAAAATTAACGGATGTAAAATTTGTCGGCGATGGCACGTATCTTGATTTTCAAGACAAATTTGTCGAAATACGTCCATCCGGAACAGATGCAAAAACCAAGGCTTATGCGGGAGGTGCAAACAGAGCGGAACTTTCTGATTTTGCAAAAGTTTTGGGTAACTATAGCGGTGATTTAAATGAAACTTATAAGAAGTATTTGAGTCAAGATTATGTCAACAAATCAAAAGAAAAATCTCTGGAAATATATGAGAATTTTGCAAGACTTGATGCTGATAAAAGAGAATTTGAAATCCCAAATTATAAAACAACATTTTTAAAATAATAAAAAACGCCTCTTTTTAGAGGCGTTAGTTTTATAAAAGTTTTTCAATGTTAGAAATAATTGCTGATTTTGGCATTAAACCGACCATAATTTCTTTTGCTTCGCCGTTTTTAAATAACAACAAGCTTGGCAGGCCGCTTATTTGATATTCTTTTGCTGTTTTTAGGTTTTCATCTGTATTAATTTTAACAACTTTTAATTTTCCTTCAAATTCAGAGGCAATTTCATCTAAAAGCGGACCCATTTTCCTGCAAGGACCGCACCATGGTGCCCAAAAATCTACCAACGTAAGACTTTCGCTTTTTAAAACCTCAGTTTCAAAAGTTGCATCGGTTATGTCTTTTGCGTTACTCATAGTTTGTATTCTCCTTTTTTACGTATTATAATCATAATTATTATTATATGCAAGCTGCCAAAATGGATATTGATAACATTGTTAAAAATCTAAAAAATGATAATAAGACAAATGCGGTTCAAAGAACTGAATTTGTTGAATTTATGGAAAATGTCAATGATCCCTATCTTGTCTTGATATGCTGTATTTTAAGCCTTAGGACGAACGATAAGACTACCTATCCTGCCGCTATGCGTATGCTTGAGCTTGGTAGAACTCCAAAGGAAATTATGAATCTTGATATTAAAAAACTTTCCGAAGCAATTTATCCTGTCGGTTTTTATCAAAACAAGGCTTGTCAAATAATAGATTTATCCCGAGAAATTGTTGAAAAGTATAATTCAAAAGTGCCTGATACCATAGAGGAATTAGTGAAATTTAAAGGTGTAGGCAGAAAAACAGCAAATTTGGTTTTAACTAAAGGTTTTAATAAACCTGCAATTTGCGTAGATGTTCATGTGCATAGAATTTCAAATCGCTTAGGATATGTAAAAACAAAAAGCCCTGATGAAACTGAGTTTGCACTTCGAGAAAAATTACCAAAAAAGTATTGGATTGATTTTAATACGCTTCTTGTAACTCACGGGCAAAATGTATGTAAGGCGCAAAAACCTCTATGTGAAAGATGTTCTATAAAAAAATTTTGTAAAAAAAATATATAAAACGGGGCAATTGCCCCGTTTGTTATTCTTTATTCAGTTCTCTGTCCATTGCTTCAAGCGTGCAGCTACACTCATCAAAAGCTTTTATTTTTTCTTTTAAAATACGAAATTTTTCTTCTTCTTCCAATTGTTCTTCTATAAACCAGTTTAGAAAATTCATTGTAGCAAAATCATCATATTCTTTTGCGCTTTTATATAATTCGTTAATCTTTGCACTAATCGTTTTCTCATGTTCTATCGCATCTTCCAATACGTCTTGTGTGTTTACCCAGTCTGTGTCGGGTGCTTCTATTCTTTGATATGTGATTTTCTCATTTCTTAAAAGCAAAAAGTCATAAATTTTTTGCGCATGCTCAAGTTCTTCTTTTGCTTGATTTTTCATAAATTTTGCAAATCCGTCCATATTTATTTCGCTAAAATATGTTGACATTGCAAGGTATAAGTATGCACTGTAAAATTCAAAGTTAATTTGCTTGTTTAAAAGTTCATTTATTTTGTTATCCATATTATATTTCCCCCTCGAATTTGTTTTCCCATAGACCATGGATATTGCATAGCTCAAAAGCATCAAATTTATGCTCGCATTTGCATCTGAATTTCATTTCAGGTTCTTCATGTGGTTTTAAATATTTTCTCTTGACCCATTTGTGGTCTTTTGAGATTACCTCTATAAATTGTATGTAATGTTCTTCTTCCATTGGGTGCGGAATTGAGCCAACGCGCACAATTTTTTCTTCCCCGTTTTCTTGCAGTATGGGTACATGTTTTTCGGTCGTTGAATCGGCACTTTTTGGTTTTAATAATTCCATAGGTTGATTACAGCAAACAAGTTCGCCACCGCCGGATAATACTACCTCTACAATGTTTCCGCAAACATTGCATTTGAATATGTCAAGCTTATTTGTCATTTTGTTTCCTTTCTTTTTTGAAAGGTTAAACAAAAATATTTAAAAATTTATCCCCCTGTGGAATATATCAGTCGTGCTTTTTAATAACTTCAATTTTAAGAAGTTTTTTTGCATGTTCAATCGCATCTTCTTCTTTGTAAAAAATATTTTCTTTACCTATTTGTTCGGCTATATTTAGCTTGTTAAGTTGTTCAAATATTTGCGAATTTTTTATAACCAGATAAGGGTTTATGTTTTGTGATTTTAACCTTGTAATTATATCCTCAAGCGCAAAAATTGCACTTATATCAAAAGTATTTTCAGATTCATAACAGATGATAAGATGTTTTGTACCTAAAATTTCTTCAAAATGAGAGATAATTTGTGTTGCACTGCCAAAAAATAACTCACCCAAAATGTGCACAACTCTTATTTTATAACCGGTTTCATCTTGTAATTTTTTCTCCAGTTCTATTGTGTATTTGTCTTTAATATCTTTGAACCTTACATTTGTTTTGTCTGCCAACTGTTTTGCAAAAATTAATGAACTCAGTACAATGCCTGTGCTTACCGCTATTATGATATCGTAGAAGACTGTCAGCAGAAAAACAATTAACATAACAAATAAATCTTGTTTTGGCGCATATTTTACAACTTTTAAAAGTTTTGTATCCACAATATCAAAGCCGACTTTAAAAAGCACTGCTGCAAGTGCACTTAAGGGTATTTTATTGGCGAAATCACTGGCAAATAAAATAACAAAAAGAAGAATAATTGCACAAAAAATTGCACAAAATCTTGTTTTCCCTCCCGCTTTAATCGCTGCTGCAGAACGCATAGTGGCACCGGAACCGCATATTGAACCGAAAAGCGAACAAAATATATTACCTATTCCTTGTGCGAGAATCATTTTGCTATTATTGCAGCTTGTTTTTGTTAGTGAGTCAACAACTAAATTTGTCAAAAGGCTTTCGGACGAACAAACTATTGCAATTATTAATGCGGGAATAATAAGCATTTTTACATTTGAAAAATCGGCGACAACTATTTGCGGCAAATGCGGACCGACACCTTGAACAGTAGGAAGTTCAATGCAATATAAAATCGTTGCGATTGTAGAAATTATTAACGCCAAAATTTGCGATGGTATTATACTTGTTATTCTTTTGGGAGTCCAAATAATTATTGCAATTGCTAAAATTCCTACAACAAGTGCATTTTCATTTATGTTTTGCAGTGTGAAGATTAAATTATTTAAAGCCGTTAAAGGTGTCGCTTGTGACTTATTTCCTAAAAACGGGCTGATTTGTAATATTATAAGTATTGTCCCAACTGCATTCATAAAGCCTGAAATAACAGGGTAGGGAATGTATTTTACAATATCCGTTAATTTTGTACGAGATATTATTATTTGAAAAATACCGGCAAGAAAAATGACTGCAAAAAGAGATTCAGGCTTGCCTCCAAGCGTTGCTAAGGCAGATGCGGTTACTATGGTAGCAGGACCGGTGGGTCCTGACAAAAGGGGCTGGTTGCAACCAAAAATTCCAACAGCTAAACACAAAATAACAGCGCCCCATAAACCGCTTGCTGCACCTATTCCTATGGCAACACCAAAAGCAAGTGCCTGAGGTAGTGCTATAACAGCACCAAGTATACCTCCTGTTACATCTCCGGATATCTTTATATTTTTCATAACAAAAAATTTCGCTGTCTTATTTTTTCATAGTATAATGCAATTATACCAAAAACTAATGGAGATAAAGCATGACTAAAGAAATGTTTACGGGTGCGGAAATTTTCCTTAAATCACTTGAAGCACAGGGCGTAGATGAAATTTTCGGATACCCGGGGGGTGTCATTTTAAATATATATGAAGCATTATACAATCAAGATAAAATTAAACATTATCTTGTTCGTCATGAGCAGGCAGCCATACATGCGGCTGAAGGGTATGCTCGTGTATCGGGACGACCCGGAGTTGCGCTTGTTACATCAGGTCCGGGTGCTACAAATACTATAACGGGTATTGCCAATGCTTATTATGACGGATATCCTTTAGTTGTTTTTACAGGGCAGGTTTCGACTGATCAAATTGGTAATGATGCATTTCAAGAGGCTGATATTGTCGGCATAACACGTTCTTGTTGTAAGCATAATTATCTTGTTAAGGATGTTAAAGATTTAGCCAGAGTAATAAAAGAAGCATTTTATATTGCAACAACAGGTAAGCCGGGTCCTGTTGTAATAGATATGCCAAAAGATATTTTAACTGCAAAAACTACTTTTGATTATCCTAAAGAGGTTAAACTTGTGGGCTATAACCCTACATACAAAGGTCATCCGTTGCAAATTTCAAAAGCTTTGAAACTTTTACGAGAAGCACAACGTCCGGTAATTATTTCGGGTGGCGGTGTTTTGCAGGCGGGTGCACATCATGAGTTGACAAAATTGGCACAACTTTTAGAAATGCCGGTTGCACATACTTTAATGGGTAAGGGCACTTATCCTGAAAGCTCGGGGCAAAGCCTTGGCATGCTTGGCATGCATGGTAATTACTGGGCAAATTTTGCCGTTGTTCATGCTGATGTAATTTTTGCCGTGGGTACTCGTTTTAACGATAGAATTACAGGTTGTTTAAAACGATTTGCCCGCGATTCGCAAGTAATTCATGTTGATATCGATCCTTGTTCAATTTCTAAAAATGTAAAAGTTGATATTCCAATAGTTGGGGATGCTAAAAATGTGCTTAGTGCAATGATTGAAGAACTTACTTCAAAACCTTTCACGATTGATCATGTCGCAAAAGAGAAGTGGTTGAAACAAATTGACGAATGGAAGCAGAAGCGTGCAATTCCCGAATGCCATTCAAACAAGCTTAGTGCAGTCAAGGTAATTGAAACAATTTATGAATATACAAAGAACTTTAGACCAATTGTTTGCACTGAGGTTGGGCAACATCAAATGTGGTGCGCACAAATGTTTAAATTCGACGAGCCTCGTCGCTTTATAACTTCCGGCGGTCTTGGCACAATGGGTTTTGGCTTTCCGGCGGCAGTAGGTGCAGCTGTTGCAGATAAAAATGCTCTCGTGATAAATATTGCAGGAGATGGTTCAATTCAAATGAATATACAAGAACTTGCAACGTGCATGGATTACGGTTTAAAAGTTATTAATTGCGTTATAAACAACGGCTATCTGGGGATGGTTCGCCAATGGCAAGAGAAACTATTTAATAAACATTACAGTCAGACAAAAATTTCTGCACCTGATTTTGTAAAACTTGCAGAGGCTTATGGTGCTAAAGGCATCAGGGTTGAAAGAGAAGAAGACATCATCCCTGCTTTAAAGGAAGCTATGGAGTCAGGCTGTTCGGTATTTATTGATTTTGTTGTAGAAAACTTTGAAATGGTATATCCATGGGTGCTTGCAGGACAACCATTGAATAAAGTTTTATTATCAAATGATCAAAAAGTTTGCTAGGAGTAAAAATGAGTACATTACATACATTATCTATTTTGGTAACTAACGAATCAGGTGTTTTATCAAGAGTTGTAGATTTGTTTTCAGGCAGGGGCTATAATATTGAAAGTCTTACGGTTGCACCTACTATTGACAGAAATTATTCAAAAATAACAATTACTACTATTGCAACAAATGAGGCTGTAGAACAAATTTGTAAACAATTACACAGGGTTATTCCTGTCCTTAAAGTATCGGATTTATCCGTAAATGATGCAATAGAGCGCGAAATTGTCATGGTTAAAATTCAGGTAAAAGATGAAGATGCGGATAAAATTCTTAGAATTGCAGAAGTTACAGGTGCAAAAGTTATTGATATTACCGACAAGAATTACACTCTGCAAATTATTGCTGATGAAAAACAAATACAGGCACTTATTGAATTAATAAAACCTTACGGTTATAAAGATTTTGTGAGAAGCGGCAAGGTTGCAATGTCGAGAAGTTAAATAATTTTGTTGTTCTCGTTAACGTGCACAATTTTTGGAATAAAAGATTGTTGTTCTTTTTCATCCATAATTGCATAAGCAACAATTATAACTTTATCGCCCTTTTGAACTTTTCTTGCAGCAGCGCCGTTAAGGCAAATTGTGCCAGAATTTTCTTCTCCTTCTATAACGTAAGTTGAAAATCTTTCGCCGTTATTTATATCTAATATTTCTACTTTTTGATTTACTTTAATGTTTGATGCCTTAAGCAGGGCTTTATCTATTGTAATTGAACCGATGTATTCTAAATTTGCATCGGTTACGGTTGCCCTATGTATTTTTGCGTATAAAAATTCCATTAGCATAGCGTATTTATTTTATCAAAAAAATAAAAATCCAGCATAAAAAAAACTGACCCAAAGAGCCAGTAAATTTACCACATATTAGAGAGAGGAATTAGAGAGAAAACTTTTTGAAACTTATTTTGTCATATTATCTTTACAATTTTACTATTCCTCTGATAAAATTATTTGTAACATATTTATCTTATTATTTTACATTTCTTTACATTTGGGGGCATCTTGAGGAAGTTATTATCAATAATTGTTTCTGCGTTTATATTTAATACGGCAAAAAGAAAATATATAAGAGATTTTATTCAAAACTATAGTATCATTGATTATTTCAGATTTAAAAAATGCAAGTACAGGGTTTTATCGCTAGGTTCTATATGCTTTCCCAGAGTTGTGACAACTTATGCAAAAATTAAGCCCAGAAAGATTTACGGAGAAAAATCAAGTGTTTTTGATTTAGCTTATCATTCGGATATAAATGCGGAAATTAACCTTATAAATAATGGTTTTGAAAATTATTTTGATGATATCGAATTTAATACTAAGGAAAATTGCTGGGTAAATCCTTCAATAAATGCCTTGTACAACCACGATGCCAGACTGGAAAGAGATGTTTTTATAGAAATTTATAAAAAAAGAATTGAAAATTTTTATGATTATATAAATGATAATAAATTTTTACTTGCTGTGTATTCGACAAGCTATGTTGCAAAATATACAAAAGAAGATATTGAAAATTTATATGATGCGCTAAAGAAAAAAAGAGGCGATAAAAAATTTGCTTTTATTGTAATAAATCACTCGCAATATTTAAAAGATGCCAAATTTGATATGGAAAATACTTTATTTATAGATATTTCTTATTTTAATATGGATAATTGGGCAGATAAAGTTCGAAAGACAAAAGAAGGTAAGGAACTTGTAAAAAATATAGGTAATAAAATAAAAAAATTTATGAAATCATTCGATTTGTAAATTATTTTCCTATGCAAAAATTTTCAAAAATACTGTCCAAAATGTCGTCTGTGATGATTTCTCCGCTGATTTCGCCCAGATTTATGAGAGCAGATTTTAAGTCAATACTGATTAAATCTTGTAATTCATTTTGTTGCGCGCCATTAAGAGCATTTTTCAATGCATTTAAACATAACTTAAGGCAATTTTGGTGCCTTTGATTTGTTAAAAATTCATTTTCGGTTGGATTTAAACCCGCCACTTCCTTGTATAGTGTATCTTTAAGCTGATGTATGCCTTCTTTTGTTACGGAACTTATTGAAATTTCGTTATCATTTTTGGAGTTTTTGCATAAATCACATTTTGTGCGCACAATTAGTCGCTTTTTGTTTTTAGCAAGGTTGAAAATTTCCAAGTCATTTTCATTTAGTCCCATTTGCCCGTCGTACAGGCAAAGAACAATATCGGCATTTTCAATTGCAAGGCGTGATTGTTCTATTCCTATTTTTTCCACTCTATCGGCACTTTTTTCTCTGATGCCTGCAGTATCTATTAATGTTGCGCTTATTCCGTTTATATCAACAGTTTCTGTTATTGTGTCACGTGTTGTGCCTTCAATATCAGTTACAATTGCCCTGTCAAGGTTTAATAGCGCGTTAAAAAGAGATGATTTACCGACATTTGGGCGTCCTGCTACAGCAACTTTTATTCCTTGTCTTAAAATATTATGCATTCTGGCATTTTGTAATATTTCCTCAATATTTTTTATCGATTTTTTAATTTTTTGTATTATTTCATCATAACTAATCTCTGCTACATCTTCCGGAAAATCAAGCGAAGCGGTAATTTTTCCTAAAATGTCCGTAATTTCGGTTTTTATTTCTTCTATTTTTGTTTTAAGAACACCTGATAAGTTGTTTGCTGCGCCTTGGGCAGATTTTACCGTTTTTGCATTAATCAAGTCCAAAACTGCCTCTGCCTGAGAAAGATCTATTTTGTGATTTAAAAAGGCTCTTTTTGTGAACTCGCCTTTTTGCGCAAGTCTTGCGCCGTTTTCAAGAACCAGATTTAAAATTTTATTAATGACAACAGGTGAGCCGTGTGTTTGAATTTCTGCAACATCTTCTCCTGTGTAACTTTTGGGCGCAACAAACGGCAGGATTATTACTTCATCAATCCTTTTATTGTCTTTTATAATCCAACCATGATTAATAACTTTTGGTGTAATTTTTTTGCTAAATATTTTTTGTGCAATTTCAATTGCATTTTCGCCACTAATCCTTATTACGCCTATACCTCCTGTGCTAATAGGTGTAGCAATTGCACAAATTGTATCAAATGAATATTTCATAATGTGAATAATATCATGTTTAAGGTAAAATTAAAATTGATAATCGCCATTTTGGCATGACAACATAGGAGAGAATATGGATTTTGTAGGATTTACCCTTTCAATATTACAGACACTGGCTAAATTTGCAGGTAATTGGGGACTTGCAATCATACTTTTGACAATCATAGTTAGAGCTTGTATGTGGCCTTCAAGCATTAGTCAGCAGCGTTCTATGCGTAATATGCAGTTGCTGCAGCCAAAAATGAAAGCAATTCAAGAGCGTTATAAAAGTAACCCTCAAATGATGCAGCAGAAAATGATGGAATTTTACAAAGAAAATAAGTTTAATCCCATGGCAGGTTGTTTGCCTCTTTTGCTTCAATTGCCGGTGTTTATATTGCTTTACACGGCATTAATGAGCCCTCAATTTATACAACAAGCCGGAAATGCAAAGTTTTTGTTTATAAATCGACTTGATGCCACAATTAAAAGCACTGCCGGTCAGTCTTTTGACGGTAAATTTGTTGTGGGGCCTTATGATACATTTACGGCAGGTAAAACAGCTACAGTTTATATCGGTGAGAGGGTTCTTGAGAATGTTAAGGTTGACCGCCCGACCAAAGCTATTACAGTGCAAGGCGAGATTAAACCAAAGCAAAATTTTGACCTTAAAATGTACCCTGACAGTTTGAAACTTTCTTTTGCAGAACTTAAGGAAATTACAAAAGTTGAAGTAAATGTTATTGACAATCAAACAAAAGAAACCGAAAAGGTTACTTTTTTGCCTGTTGATAACGTGCTTGCTGCAAATGTCCCTGTCGCTGATGTACAAAGTGAAGTTCACTATGATGTTATATTCCTTGTTTTACTTTTTGCTCTTACAATGTGGGTGTCACAAAAGGTTATGATGTCAACACAAAAAGGCGTGCAGCAAGACCCGACCCAGCAAGCAATTCAAAAGTCTATGGGTACCGTTATGCCTCTTATGATTGGTTTAACGTTTATTTTTATTCCAATTCCCGCGGGTGTGCTTTTATATCTTGTGACAAGCAACGTTTTTCAAATTGTCCAAACAGTTATTATTAATAAGCAGCTCGATAAAGAGGATGAGGTTAAAAAGACTTCTTCAAATGCTGATATAGAAAATGCTAAAAAAATAGAGCCAAAAGAAGTTAAATAACTTTTTATATTTTTTATCAGCCTGTCTTTATGACAGGCTTTTTAATATTTCTTAATATTTTTTTTGCTATAGGCAATTTTCGAAATCTTAATTACTTTATTAAAGAGTAAGGGATTTAATTAAAAGGAAGAAAAATCAAGCCAGAAGCGCTTTTATGCTGATGTGTCTTGCTAAAAAAAATACATTTATTACTCTCTCTTAATATCCTCGTGTTTTAAATGTTTGTCGTTCGACAAACATTTTTTTTTGCATGAGCGAAGTCCGAAAGTTAGCGCGACTGCGCAACTTGAGGACGAGCGAAACTTCAAGGATGTGAAGCCCGTGACGGCTGTGATGAGCA
>CASFXY010000006.1 GCA_949298805.1 uncultured bacterium | reverse complement strand
GGACTGAATATTAAACTGAATATTAAATAAAGTAAGTTTACAAATATATTTTCGTATCATTGGCGCAATTTTTGGGAAAATTTGCGCCTTTTTTTAAAAGCCTTGCAAAATTGCAAAAATACGGCTAAAATTATTATATTCAACTATGCGAGCAATAGATTTTAAAAAAAATTTCTGCTCTCTGGTCTGAAAATAACTTACTAACCAAAGGAGACCAAAATGTACCAAGACGAAACCCTAAAATGCGAAGATTGCGGCAAAGAATTTATCTTTAGCACGGGTGAACAAGAATTCTATGCTGAAAAAGGTTTGGTAAACAAACCAAAAAGATGTCCCGAATGCAGAAAAGAGCGCAGACAAAAAAACAGAAGAAAAATGCATGATGCCGTTTGTTCACAATGCGGCGCTAAAACAAAAGTTCCGTTTAAACCAATTGAAGGCAAAGAAATCTATTGCAAAGAATGTTATCAAAAAAGACAAGCGGAAACAGAAGTTTAGAAAATCGCCCCAAGGGGCGATTTTTTTTATATTAAATCAATCCCAAAGGGTATTTTAAAAAAGTTACAAATATGTTTTAATATTAGCAGTAGCAAGCTTAGGGATAAAAAAATGTTTAGTGAACATGTTTTGGCAATGATTCTTGCAGGCGGACAAGGCAAAAGGCTTTTCCCCTTAACGCGCGATAGAGCAAAGCCCGCAGTACCATTTGGCGGCAGATATAGAATTATTGACTTTGTGCTAAACAATTTTGTAAATTCCGGCTTTTACAAAATAAAAGTTTTAACACAGTATAAGTCAGATTCACTCAACAAGCATATTTCTCGCGGCTGGAATTTATCATCATCTGTCGGGCAATATGTAGATTGCGTTCCTGCTCAAATGAGAACAGACGGAAATTGGTACAAGGGCACAGCAGATGCTATATACCAAAATCTAAATCAAATTTTAGATGATAATTTTAAAATTGTTTGTGTTTTTGGCGGCGACCATATTTACAAAATGAATGTACGCCAAATGATTGATTATCACAT
Source organism: uncultured bacterium (assembly GCA_949298805.1). GTDB lineage: Bacteria > Cyanobacteriota > Vampirovibrionia > Gastranaerophilales > Gastranaerophilaceae > Galligastranaerophilus. The sequence goes on along the minus strand of CASFXY010000006.1, from coordinate 93,822 downwards.
TGAAAAATGTGCCGATTTAACAATTTCTGCCATACCTATACCAATCGAACTTGCAAGTGAATATGGGATTATGGAAGTTGACGACAATTGGCGACTTATAAATTTTGTTGAAAAACCAAAGCACACACCAAAACACATCCCTGGCGACCCGACAAAATGCCTTGCTTCCATGGGGAATTACATATTTAAACCTGAAAAATTAATTGGCGAACTTGAAACAGATGCTCTTGATAATGCTTCAGCACATGATTTTGGAAAAAATATTATTCCAAATATGCTAAAGGGTGGAAAAGCTATATATATTTACGATTTTGCCTCAAATACCTACCCGGGAATGAGTGATTCCGAGCGCGGATATTGGCGCGATGTCGGCAATGTCGACAGTTATTGGCAAGCAAACATGGACCTTCTTGAATACAGCCCTGAATTAAATCTTTATTCCAGAGATTGGCCGCTAAGAACTTTTAACTATAACTATCCGCCTGCAAAATTTATATGGGATGAGGACAAGCGGGTTGGTATGGCAAAAAATTCGTTAGTGTCGGAAGGATGTATTATAAGCGGCGGGACGCTTTCGCGTTGTGTATTATCGCCAAAAGTAAAAATAAACAGTTTCTCAAATATTTCAAATTCAATTTTACTTGAAAACGTAAATGTAGGCAGACATGTGCATATTAACCGCGCAATTATAGATAAAAATGTTATTATTCCACCATACACGGAAATTGGTTTTAATCAGGAAGAAGACATTAAACGCGGTTTTTACGTTTCACAAGGCGGCATAACGGTTGTACCGAAAGATGCTATTTTAAACTAAACTCTGGCATTTTTATGCATTTAACTTCCTTTTGAATATCAAAGAAAAGTCTTGCGCTTTTTTTAAATTCTTCAGGAGAATTTGTAACATAAAAATCAATATCACCCTTGGCATCAGTATTTCTGATAACAGAAGCAATACTTTTTGCAAGCGAACAAGCCGGATTAAAGAAAATTTCTTTGGGCGCAAAATTTGATAATAAGTCAATAAGATAAGGATAGTGTGTACATCCTAAAATAACTCTTTTTGCATTATTATTGAGAACAATTTGCATTTTTTCTTTGATTAAATTAAAGCTCTCTTTTGAATCATAAAGTCTGTTTTCAACAATTTCTACAAACCCGGGACAGGGTATTTCAATAACCTTTAATGTTGGATTAACTTTTTTTATTTCATCCGCATATTTTCCGCTTTTAGCAGTTGCTGTTGTTGAAAGTACACATATACAATCTCCCTCATCAAGACCTTTGGCAGCACTTTGCGCAGCCGAATGAATTAAAGGGAAAATTCTTAAACCTTTTGGGGTAAACTCTTTTTTTAAATCTTCATAAGTAAGTGCCGAGGTTGTATTGCAAGCGATAGCAATATCTTTAACACCCAAAGTCAGGAAGAAATTTAAAATATTCTTATTAAAAAACAGTATTTCCTCTTTTGTTTTGCACCCGTAAGGCAAATTTGCAGTGTCGCCCAGATATATATATTTTGCCGAAGGTAAAACTTTTAAAAGTTCTTTTAAAACAGTCAAACCACCAACACCGGAATCCATTACACCTATTGTATCAGAATATATCATTTCCTATCTTTTAAATACTCCATAATGCCATCTGCAATTGCCTTTGCTATTTCTTCCTGTCTTTTCTCTTTAATAAGCTCACGCCTTTCATTGGGATTTGAAATAAAACCGATTTCTACAAGAATTGCGGGGGCATTTGTATGATTTATAACATAAAATTTTGACTGAAACAATCCGCGGTCTTTAGTTTCCCATTTTGATAAATTTCTTGAACCGGCAATTTTTGAATGAACTTTTTTTGCAAAATCAAGACTTTGCGGATGGTACCAGTGTGTTTCTACACCAATTATATCCTCCTTAACCGAAGAATTGACATGCACGCTTATAAACACATCAGGATTAATGGAATTTGAAAAATCACTTCTCTCGCTTAATTCTACTGTTTTATCTTTATCGCGAGTCATATAAGTATAAACACCTTGTTTTTTAAGATAATTCTCCAGTAATTTTGAAACTTCAATGGTAATATCCTTTTCGTAAATATTGGCTCGCGTAGCACCGACATCGGAACCGCCATGTCCCGGGTCAATTACAACAGAGTACATTTGTTTAATTGTGGAAGGACGTTGTTTTTCTTTTTCCTCTTTTACTTCTTGAGTTTTTGGTACAACTGCCACATTTTGCGTTTTTACCCTTTTTTTGAAATAAATTCTTAATTCTTTGGCATCAGATGAAATTTGCGCATTAATTGCCGTTGAATCTTTCAAATGAAATATAAGTCTTGTTTTTTCCGTAGCAATCTTTTGTGCGGTAATGCCCGTATATTCAGGTTTTTGGTGTAAAATATCAATTGCTTTTTGATTAAAATCCGATACATTTTGTAAATCGACATACAATTTTGAATTTTCTTCAAAAGCGCTAAGCGCGACAGGATTAGAAAAAACAATATTAATGACATCAAGATTTTCACCGGCATTTTTAGCTTCATAAGACAAAACAGAACTTGTGGTTTCTGTTAATTTAGCATTTAAAACATCTGTTCTTTTCGCAATAAAAAGCCCTTGTAAATCGGGCGAAAGAACTAATCTGCAATTTTTTGCATCGCTACCCTGAATAACCAATCGGGCGGTTGAGGGTGTATTTTGCCCGACCCTCAAGATATCTCTTTGCATAACAACACCATTTACAACAAGAGCACTTGCGCTCGGCAAGGTAAAACTCTTGTTTCTCAATTCTTGCGCCACAATAGCATTTTCAATATCATATACAACCCTTAAAGGGTTTTCCAATACAAACGAATTTTTAAGAGAAACAGCACCGCTACCTTTTATCATAAGGCCATTTGAAAGAGAATCAACCGAATTAATATAATAAAGAGATTTTAATTTTGTATTTTTTTCATCCTCTTTTACTGTCTGAAACTGAGTTTCCTGAGAATCGGCAACATTTATAATTTTTTCCTTTGTTTCACTTGAATAAGTAACACTTTCTAAAAAATCCGCCTTTCTCTCGCCCGATGTCATATTATTATAAACGGTTTTAAACTTTTCACTGGTTACAAGACTTTTTGAATAACGAATAATTATTTGTCTGTCGTTAGCGTAAACCGCAAAATCTTTGGGGTCAAATTTTTTATTGTATTCAAATACAATTCTTACAGTATGTGGATTTGTTGAAAATTGAGAAATTTTGACATTATTTAAAGAGGAATTTTTAAGCACATAAGTTGTTTGATTACCTGTAAGTATTGCATTTGTTATATCTATAAAAACTCTGTCCGGATTACCAAGAAAACACTTTGTAATAACATTTTCTGGAGTTCTTATGCTTTTATCATTATCCTCAGGAGTTTGTTGAGTTTTTGGAAAAATTTTCCCTATTGAATTAATAATCACAATATTGTCGGAATTATCAAACTCCAGACCGGTGATTTTAACGACAGGGGCAGCCTCCGCACAAAAAGTAACGGTAAAAAACATTAAAAAAACCAGTATAAATTTAATAAATTTCCCCATAACTCCTCATGTTAATAATAGCACTAATACATTTTTATAGCCAATAATAAGAACGTAAATTTTTTTAAATTTTAAAATAAAACTTTAAGCCATGCCTTTTTAACTTTTGCAAGTAAATTTTACTTCATTAAGTTTGTAAATTTTAATTTTCATTATTGATTACGGGGGGCATGGTTGATTGTAAAAAAAAATTAATATAAAAAATATTGCCCATGCGCTTATTTTAGTATTTGATTATAACAGTAAGAGAATTAAGAAATGTTCTGAAAGGAGTGGTGGCAAGTATTTCGGTGTTTAACATCGCAGAGGAATGAAAAAGAGACTTAGACTATAACAATAAAAAGTTTTAAAAAGGCAGTTAAGCTGCTGGACTTGAAAAAGAGGAAATACCGCTTCAACTTCAAAGGAGGCGGTTTTATTTTTTTCGATATTGCTCAATTGGGCTAATTTTGTAAATTTATTAGGCTCTTTTTTATTTTTTTGCTAGAATTTAAAAGTAAATTCTTATAAGGATATTAAGAAATGAAAAATAAAATCATTCTTTTTTGGGTAATCGTAATAATAGCATTGATTTGCTTAGGCATAATATTCAACAAGCCTACATCGTTGGGGCTTGACCTTGTGGGCGGTTCAAGATTGACTCTTGAAGCTCAAACTTCGGCTACAATTAAAAAAATTACCCCCGAAATTATGGACTCGTTACAATACGCTATTGAAAACAGAGTAAACGCTCTGGGCGTTGGCGAAACAACAGTCCAAAAAATCGGAGATAAAAGATTAATGATTGAAATACCAAACATTACCGATACTTCAAAAGCGAAAGAGTTTCTGGGTGAAACTGCAGAGTTGGAGTTTAAACGTCCTAACGGAGTCGGAGAAAATGGTGAATTAATCTGGGAAAGTACGGGGTTAACCGGTAAAGACCTTAAAAAAGCTCTTGTGGGCTCATCTCCGGGAAACGGCGAATGGGTTGTTTCTATTGAATTTAATCAGGAAGGTGCAAAAAAGTTTGCAAAATTGACAAGGGAACTTGTAGGGCAACAAATGGCGATTTTCTTTAACGGAGAATTAAAATCGGCACCCAGAGTCAACGAAGAAATAACCGGAGGTCATGCTCAAATAACAGGTGGTGACGGGGGTTTTGAATATCAGGAAGTTAAAAATATGGTCGACCTGTTAAATGCCGGTGCACTTCCTGTAGGCGCCGAAATTATTGAAGAAAATTCGGTTGGTCCGACATTAGGCGCAGACAGTATTCAAAAAAGTAAAATTGCAGGCGCTATAGGTCTTGCGCTTGTTATGATATTTATGATTTTTTACTACAAAGCCCCGGGGGTTATATCCTGCATAGCATTGATAATATATAGTATTATTGTTTTTGCAATATTTAAAATAATTCCGGTAACACTTACTTTAGCAGGCATTGCAGGATTTATTCTATCAATAGGTATGGCGGTTGATGCCAATATCTTGATTTTTGAGCGAACAAAAGAGGAATTAAGAGCGGGACGCTCATTATTTACCGCAATTAACTCGGGCTTTGAGCGAGCTTTTACAAGTATTTTTGACTCAAATATGACAACAATTATTACCTGCGCCATTTTGTATGCTCTTGGAACAGGTGTTGTTAAAGGTTTTGCGCTTACACTTGCAATAGGTGTTTTAGTCAGTATGTTTAGTGCAATTACAGTTACCAAAAATTTTATGCACCTTGTATTTGGTACGGGAGAACTCAAACACCCTGCATTATTCGGTTTAAAACAGGAAGAAATACAAGATGCATACAGCGCGGTTGAAACAAAAAAAGAAAAAGCTAAATTCGGCGTACTTGACTAATTTTAAAGGAGATAAAAATGGCTAATCCTAATTTAATAAAAAGCAGCTATCTGATTGATGTTGTAAAACACAGATGGCATTATCTTACAATAAGCATTGTCATGCTTATACCTTGCATCTTGGCAATGCTTTATCTGATGTTTACACAACCAAATCATTCACCTGTTAAATTAGGTATAGATTTTACCGGCGGAACAATTTTGCAATATGGGATTGAAAACTCCGTTACTCCTGAAAAAATTAGTACTATAAGATTTGAACTTGAAAAAAACGGTATTTCAAACCCAATTATACAAAACATTAGCAATCAAAGTTCAGAAGGCGGCATTAAAAACATAATTTCAATTAAAACAAGCTTTATCGGCGAAAAAAATAATAAGCAAATAAATAAAATAACTGCTGTTTTAGCCCAAAACACTACCGCCCCACAGCTTATCTCAACAACTTCGGTAGGTCCGACTTTAGGTAAGGAATTACTGAAAAACTCTCTTGCAGCAATGCTCTTGGCATTTTTAGGAATTGTTATTTATATTTCTTTCAGATTTCAAGCCGACTATGCAATAATTGCGCTTGCAGCACTTTTTCATGATGCAGTTTTTGTGGTTGGCGTATTCGCAATACTTGGAATTTTATATGGCGTACAGGTTGACAGCTTATTTATAACAGCTATTCTAACGGTTGTGGGCTTTTCTGTTCATGACACAATTGTAGTATTTGACAGAATAAGGGAAAATAACCGTTTCCTTGCAAAGAAATATTCTTCAGGAGAAATTATTAACGCAAGTGTTAACCAAACTTTAGCAAGAAGTGTAAATACATCTATTACAACTCTTTTAACCTTGCTTGCGCTTTATTTCTTCGGCGGTTCAACAACGAAAGATTTTGTTCTTGCAATGATTTTAGGGATTATAGCAGGTACATACTCAAGCATATTCTTTGCTTCGGTACTTTTAGCTTGGGATAAAGAAATCAAAGCGAAAAAAGCAAATGCACAAAGTAACTAAAAAATATGATTCTCTTGCACAATTTGTATCTGGTGAGCGCGAAAAGCTGGGTCTTTCGCAGTCAGGACTTGCAAAAAAATGCAATTTGACAACTGATGAAATAAATTCAATAGAAAGCGGTATTGAAATTTTTTTATCAACAACCATAAGACAAAAACTTGCAAAAGGTTTAAAAACAAGTTTGCAGGAAATTAAAATATATGAAAAAGGTGAAAACTTCACCCTTGGCAACACAAGCAATATTGAAGAATTAAAAGAGCAAATTTTAATCAACGGCGAACATTCAAAAGTTGCCCTATATTGCCCTGTTTGCGGCTCAAAACTAATTACAAGAATTGCAAAAATGTATGACCTTGAGGACAATTTAATGCTACACCCGAAAGCAAGGTGTTCAAAATGTCCTTTTACGGTGTCTTGAACATAATAAAAGCGATCATAAGATCGCTTTTATTATTACAGTGCCGATTTTAACCTTTCAACAACCCTATCCTTGCCTAAAATCCACAAGGTCTCAGCCATATCCGCCCCTCTTGTTCTTCCTGTAGTAGCAGCACGAACGGCCCACATTGTTTCTTTAGGCTTATAACTTTTATTTTCTTTAAAATATGTTCTTAAATCAGCAAGTTTATTGTGAATATCATCTTCGTCATCAAAGTTCCAATTGTCGGCATTATCAATAACATAGCGGATAACTTCCTTTGATAAATCTTTATCTAAAACTTCCCTTACCTCATCATAAGAAAAATTATCCTCAAAGAAATAACTTGCATCATGTTCAATCTCAGATAAAACGGTCAGGGGTTCACGCGTAATTTCCACAATTTTTTCCAATTTTTCTCTTGGATACTTTGCAACATCATACTTTGATAAAAATGGAATAATCATATCAGTAAGCTTTGGTATTTCCATTTTTTTAATATATTGCCCATTCATCCAATTTAATTTGTCATATTCAAAAACCGAATTTGAACTTGAAACCTCATGAATCCTGAAGTCTTTGGCTATTTCATCAACCGATTTAATTTCCACCCCGTCAGATGGTGACCAGCCCAGCAATGCCACAAAATTAATCAAAGCATCAGTTAAATATCCTTGCTTCACAAAATCACTTACTGCAGTTGCCCCATGGCGTTTTGATAACTTTGTTCTGTCAGGTGCCAAAATCATACCTAAGTGTCCAAAGTTTGGAACCTTTGCGCCCAAGGCCTCATAAATTAAAATTTGCTTCGGAGTATTTGAAATATGGTCTTCGCCTCTTATGACATCTGTTATATTCATCAACATATCATCAATTACTACAGCAAAATTATATGTAGGCGTACCATTGGACTTCATAATCACAAAATCACCGATAAGACTTGTATCAAACTTTAATTCACCCTTTACAAGGTCATTAAACACAAGTTCTTTATGCTCAACTTTAAAACGAATCGATGGCTTAATACCTTTGGCTCTTAATTCATTCTTTTCATCATCTGTTAAATTCAGGCATTTTCTTGAATAAACATAAGCACTATGGTTTTTAATGGCTTCTTCTTTTTCTGCTTCCAATTCTTCATTGCTGCAAAAACACTCGTATGCATAACCTTTATCAATTAACATTTGAGCATATTTTGGATAAATATCAAACCTTTGAGATTGGTAATACGGACCATAGGGACCGCCCACATCTGGACCCTCATCCCAATTAAGCCCTAACGCTTTTAAGCTGTCAAAAATATTTTGGGTAAAAGCCTCTGAACTTCTGTCCAAATCTGTATCTTCAATCCTTAAAACAAACTCACCGCCCACTTTTTTGGCATATAAAAAATTGAAAAGTGCTGTTCTTGCAGTACCAATGTGCAAGTTGCCGCTTGGAGACGGTGCAATTCTTACTCTTATCTTATCCGACATAAAAACCTCGTAAAATCTGCTTTACATAAAAATCATACCTCTAAAATAAAATTTTTGCATTTTAAAATTTATTTAGTATGATTTTTTTATGGAAAATAAATTAAAAATCGGATTAATAGGACTGGGAACAGTTGGCAGCGGAGTCGTTAAAACTCTTAAAAATTTCCCTCAAATTGAAATTAAAACAGCTGCCGTAAGAAATTTGAACAAAAAAAGGGATGTTGAAGTTAATCAGTTAACCAATGACCCTTTTGAAATTGTGAATGACCCTGAAATTGACGTTGTTGTCGAAGTTGCAGGCGGAATTGACCCTGCCTTTGAACTTTTAAAAACGGCGGTTAAAAATAAAAAACACATTGTTACCGCAAATAAAGAACTTCTTGCCAAACACGGCGCAGAACTTTTTGATTTAGCAAATGAACACAATGTTGCCATATTATACGAAGCTGCAGTTGCAGGCGGAATACCAATTATTATGCCTATCAAAACTGCACTTAAGGGTAATAAATATAAAAAAGTAGCGGGAATTTTGAACGGTACAACAAATTATATATTAACTCAAATGGAAGAAAAAGGCATTTCTTACCAAGAATGTTTAAAAGCCGCACAAGATTTAGGATACGCAGAAGCTGACCCTACAGGCGATGTTGAAGGCTATGATACAATGTACAAAATCGCAACATTAGCAAACATCACTTTTAACAAAAGAATTGATGTAAGCAAAATTTATCGCGAAGGCATTACAAATATCAGCGCAGATGATATTAAATTTGCTGATGAATTGGGATATAAAATTAAATTGATTGCATTGGCACAAGACAATGAAGGGCAGATAGACGTTAGAGTTCACCCTATGTTGGTAAGCAAAACAAATGTTATATCCGGAATAAACAATGCACTAAATGCAGTTATGCTAGAGGGTTTTCCGGTTGGACAAGTTATGTTTACAGGACCGGGTGCCGGAGAGTTTCCGACTGCCAGCTCTGTTGTCGGTGATATTCTTGCAATAGCGGCAGAATTTGGAAAATGCGAAACAATTTTACCAATGACACGCTGTAATCATAAAGAAATGGCTGTTCAAACAAATATTCTGGATACAAAAAACAGTTATTACATTTCAATTACGGCACCAAATGCAATTGGAGTCATAGGTGTAATTGGTAATGCCTGTGGAAAAAATAAAATAAATATTTCAAGCGTATTACAAAAAGGCACTCAACAAGACGGTACGGCACATATTATAGTAATAACGGAAACATGTTCTGAATGCGATATTCAAAATGCCATTAAAGAATTAGAAAATCAATCAATTAAGATTAACAATTTAATAAGGGTTATGTAAATGAGATACAACGGACTAATAAACAAATACAGGGAATATTTACCTGTAAGCGAGAAAACCGAAATAATCACACTTTGTGAAGGCAACACTCCGCTTATAAAAGCTGAAAATCTTGCAAAAAAACTGGAATTGGATTGCGAAATATATTTAAAATACGAAGGCTCTAACCCGACAGGCAGTTTCAAAGACCGCGGCATGACAATGGCGGTTACAAAAGCAAAGGAAGAAGGTTCACATGCCATTATTTGTGCTTCAACAGGTAATACTTCAGCTGCTGCAGCTGCCTATGGTGCAAAAGCAGGCTTAAAAACTTATGTTTTAATACCTGACGGCTACATTGCGCTTGGAAAATTATCCCAAGCCATGATGTATGGTGCAAAAGTTATTGCAATAAACGGCAACTTCGATAACGCACTTGATGCTGTTCGAGAAATTTCTAAAAACTACCCTATAACTCTTGTTAATTCAGTAAATCCGTATAGAATTGAGGGTCAAAAAACAGGTGCTTTCGAAATAATTGAAGCTCTTGAAGATGCACCGGATTATCATTTTATCCCTGTCGGAAACGCTGGAAATATAACTGCATATTGGAAGGGCTACAAAGAATTCTTCAACCTTAAAAAATCATCAAAACTGCCAAAAATGATGGGTATTCAAGCAGAAGGCTCGGCAGCTATTGTTAAAGGATGTAAAATTGAAAGCCCTCAAACCATAGCAACGGCAATCAGAATTGGTAACCCCGCAAGTTGGAAACAAGCAGAAGCAGCGCGTGATGAGTCCAAAGGTACAATTGATATGGTGTCTGATGAAAAAATTATTGAAGCATACAATTTGCTTGCCTCAACCGAAGGAGTACTTGCGGAACCGGCAAGTTGCGCACCTATTGCAGGGCTAATTAAATTAAAAGATACAATTAAACCAAAATCGAAAATTGTTTGTATTTTAACGGGTAACGGCTTGAAAGACCCTGATTGCGCTATTAAATACGCTCAATCTCCAGTTGAAAAAACAACAAGCAACATTAAAGATATAGTAAAATTAATGGGTCTATAGAATTAATAATTAAAATCCCGCCTATTTAGCGGGATTTTAATTAAATATATTTTTAAAATTTTTAAGCATACTCATCAAGTATTATTGCAAGTGACAAACTATCAGGCGCATCTATTATCATACCTTCTTTATCATAACTTATGCCCACTGTTTGCTCTTGAACTTTTTTCGCAGTTATAACATTTTTTAACACTGCAAGAGTCATAGACGCAGCAGCAGCGAGAGCTGCAAAATAAAATATCGGTCTTTGCCTTTTAGCTTGTTTTATAATATCAGCATTTAAGAACTTTTCTACAGCTTTACCTTTATCGGAAATTCTTGAAGTTAAATTTGAAAATATACCTTTTGAATTTTCGTCAAGATTGCTTGCAACACGTTCTAACTGTTCTTGTGTGCCATCAATAATGCTGCCTTTATTAAAAATAAATACATCTGATAAACCATCAAGTTTTTTATTATTGGCAATTTCATCCACAATATTTTTAAATTCTTCTTCTTTAGCCTCTCTAACATGTTTTGCAATTTGACTTGCAACAGTTTTAAAAGCATCGTCATGCTCAGCTTTACTTAAAGGCATATAACGGGTTACAAGAGCGGCCGCAGCACCGCCACCAACACCTGCAGCGATAATGTTTGTGTTATTTTTCTCAGCACTATTTAGCGGTTGTGTTCTCATATATCCTTACCTCGATTTCACACAAACAGACCACACCAAACCCAAAAAGGACGGAGTGACCCACTAGTAACCTATGGTTAATTTAGCTAACCGTATTTTTTCAAATTTTTAATATTGTATCATAATAAAAATATATTGTCAATAGGTAAAATCAATTTTTTATTCAGCACATACTGCGTATAGAAAAAAGCTTCTTTTTAAACTCCTGTTGAGTTTTGTTCCAAAACTTCGTTGCGCGGTGGCTTAGCACGGTTACTTTTTGACCCGCAAAACTCTCGTTTCACGGGTCAAAAATTCACACACTTTTTGGTAATTCGTAATTTTTACACAGCACAAGCTGCATACAGAAATTACATCATTCCCATGCCTCCGCCCATGCCTGACATATCGGGCATAGCCGGTGCTTTTTCTTCAGGGATTTCAACAACTGCTGCTTCTGTTGTCAAAAGCATTGAAGCAACTGAAGCTGCATTTTCCAGAGCTGACCTTGTAACTTTAGCAGGGTCAACAATACCGGATTTAAACATATCGCCGTAAGTGTTTGCCATGGCATCATATCCGTATGCGCCGGATTCTTTTTTAACGGCATCCACTACAACATCGCCTTTGGCACCTGCATTATTTGCAATTGTAGTCAAAGGAATATCTAATGCTGAAGTTAAAATCTTGAAACCGATTTTTTCATCATCAGATTCAAATGTTTTATTATTCAAGATATTTTCAAGGACTTGTTGAACACGAACAAGTGCTACACCGCCACCGGGGACAATACCTTCTTCTTGAGCAGCACGAGTTGCATTAAGTGCATCTTCAATTCTTAATTTTGATTCTTTAAGTTCAACTTCGCTTGCCGCACCAACTTCTATAACAGCCACGCCACCTGAAAGTTTGGCAACTCTTTCTTGAAGTTTTTCCTTATCGTATTCGCTGTCTGATTGTTCGATTTGTTTTTTCAAAAGTGCAACTCTTTCATCAACTTCGCGTTTTGTTTCAGTACCTACAACAATTGTAGTTTCATCCTTTGTAACAGTTACTCTGCGAGCACGTCCAAGTTGTTGAACGGTAACATTTTCAAGTTTGATACCAAGTTCTTCGGTAAACATTTGACCGCCTGTTAAAATGGCGATGTCTTCAAGCATTGCTTTTCTTCTATCACCAAAACCGGGGGCTTTAACAGCAACTGCCCTTAGAACCTTTCTCATTGTATTTACAACAAGTGTTGCCAAAGCTTCACCCTCAACATCTTCGGCAATAATTAAAAGTGATTTACCATCACGCGCAACTTGTTCTAAAATTGGCACTAAATCTGCAATTAAGTTAATTTTTTTGTTTACGCAAAGTACATAAGCATCTTCCAATACTGCTTCCATGCGTTCGGCATCCGTAATAAAGTAAGGCGAAATATAACCTTTATCAAATTGCATACCTTCAACAACTTTTTTGTCTGTTCCGAAAGTTTTTGATTCTTCAACAGTTATAACACCATCAGTTCCAACTGCTTCCATACAATCAGCAATTAAATTACCAATGAATTTATCGTTACCTGCTGAAATTGATGCAACTTGAGCTCTCATTTCTTTAGAGTCAACTGATTTTGACATAGCTTTAATTTCTTTAACAGCTTCTTCGACAGCTTTTGTAATACCGCGTTTAATACCCATAGGATTAGCGCCTGCGGCAAGATTTCTTAAACCGGCACGATAAATTGCTTGAGCCAAAACCGAAGCTGTTGTAGTACCATCACCTGCCACATCATTTGTTTTTGATGATACATCTTTTAAAAGTTGAGCGCCGGCATTTTCTAAACCGTCTTTTAATTCAATTTCTTTTGCGATTGTTACACCGTCATTAACTATTTGAGGACCACCGAATTTCTTTTCAAGAATTACGTTTCTGCCTTTTGGTCCAAGTGTTACTTTAACAGCATCAGCAACTGCATCAACGCCTCTTAATAAGGCTTCGCGCGCTTGAGCATCAAATACTATTTTTTTAGCCATTTCTATATCTCCTATTCAATAATTGCCAACACATCTTTTACAGAGAGGATTTTATATTCAACTTCATCGATTTTAACATCGGTGCCTGAATATTTAGCGAATAATACTTTATCAGTAACTTTTACATCCATTTCCTCTCTTGTCCCGTTATCGGTAAATTTTCCGGGACCTACCGCGATTACCTCACCTTTTTGCGGTTTTTCTTTTGCACTGTCGGGAATAAAAATACCGCCTGATGTTTTTTCAACATCATCTATAACCTTAATAACAATTTTGTCTGCCAAAGGTTTAATTGTAGTCATGATATTATCCTCCTTTTTTAACTTTATGAGTAAATAATATAATTATTTTTAAAACATGGAGGAATTATTAACAAAAAATTAATTATTCAAATTTTAAACAAAAAATCTTGCAAAAACATTGTAGTAAATAAATATTGCAGAAAGCACCAAAAGTACACCCATAACCTTGAGGAAAATCTCAGAAATATTAGAGAACATTCTTGCTTTTTTAACAAAAGATGTAAACACACCTGCCAATATTATAATAACACCCTGACCCAAAGAAAACATAAAAAGCATTAACGCTGCATATACTAAATTTGCACTCAATGATGCAAAACTCATAATTCCTACAAGAATCGGGGTTGAACATGGGGTTGAGGCAAGTGCAAAAATTGCCCCCAATATAAAAGGATAAATAAATAAACTGTGCGCATCGCCCTTGGGAATTTGTTTCACTATAACAGGAAAGTTAAATTCCAAAACACCCAATAAATTTAAGCCAAAAAGCAAAATGACCGATGCGACAAACAGCACCCAGTACGCGCCGCCTATTGAAACAAAAGCTCTGCCGCCAAGCGCGCATATAATCCCGATTACGGTCAGAACTGCGGATAACCCTATTACAAAGGATACAAGTTGAAGAAAAGTTTTAAAACCCGATTCTTCACTATACCCGCCTACATAGCCAACAACTATTGGCAAAACCGAGAGCGAACAAGGTGATAAAGATGCAAGAATTCCGCCTGCAAAAGAAATAAGTAAAAAGATGTATGAAAATTCTTGCGTTTTTAAATATGTTGTTAAGCTTGCAACTAAAGATTCCATTGAAAATTCCTACTTACTAATATTTACTATATTGCTTTGAATTTCATCATCTTCAATGTAGCCTTCGACTTTTTTAACAATTTTACCGTCTTTAGATTCAAAAATTAAAGTCGGCACAAGAGTTATTTTATATTTTTTTATTAAGGCCTTATTTTTATCAGTTTGCTCTGAAACATTAATTTCTTCGAAGGTAACAGCATCTTTAAAGTCTTCTACAACTCCAAGCATTTCTTTTGAAACTTTTTGACAATCTGAACACATTGGTGAATAAAACTTAATAACGCGCGGTTTTTGAGTTTTATTAACAGTCATTTCTTCTTTTGCAACACTTGACTGAGTATTTGATTCAAGATAAGCATAGAGCCCCAGAGGGATAGCAAAAACTAAAAGTACTATAATCCAATTTTTCATAAATAACCTCTCTAAAATTACTGTCAAATTATAAACTGTAATTTCTGAAATTTCAATTTAGCCGCAAGGGTAATTTTAAATTTCAGACAAACCCCTAAACTGCAAAGCTTGTGCTATATCCTGCGCCAATATATCTTTTTGCCCCTTCAAATCTGCAATTGTTCTTGAAAGTTTTAATATTCTTTCGTATGATCTTGCCGAAAGATTAAACTTTGAAATTGCAAATTTTAGCATTTTTTTTGATTCATCATCAATATTGCAATACTTTTTAACAAGTTTTGCGCTTAATTCGGAATTTGTTAAAATTCCGTCATTTTTATATCTTTCTAGCTGAATTTGCCTTGCAGCCACAACTCTTTTTCTTATTGTTTTTGAATCTTCACTGTCTTCTTTTATATTTAATAACTCATCTTCGCTTAATCTGGGAACTTCAATTTGTAAATCAATTCTATCCAAAAGAGGACCCGAAAGACGAGAACGGTAACGTTTTATTTGATAATCTGAACATACACACTGTTTTTTGGGATCGCCCAAAAAACCGCAAGGACAAGGGTTCATTGCCCCTATAAGTATAAAATTTGCGGGAAATTTAACAGTTTTGCTTGCTCTTGAAATTGTAACAACACCATCTTCTAAAGGTTGACGTAAAACTTCCAAAACATGACGGGGAAACTCAACCATTTCATCCAAAAACAAAACACCCCTATGCGCAAGGGTAATCTCACCGGCGCTAACCTTAGAACCGCCGCCAATAATACCTACGGCAGATGCACTATGATGCGGTGAGCGAAAAGGACGACGGGAAATTAACGGTTTATCGTAATCCAAAAGTCCGGATGCAGAATAAATTTTTGTAAGCTCTATTGCTTCACTTTTCTCCAAAGGAGGCAAAATTGAAACAAAAGCTTTTGAAAGCATTGTTTTGCCGGACCCAGGAGTCCCGCACATTAAAACATTGTGTGCGCCTGCTGCAGCAATTTCAAGTGCATACTTTGCATTTTTTTGTCCTTTTACATGTTTAAAATCAATTTCAAAATTATCTTCTACACTCAAAAAATCATCAATATTTTGCTTTAAGGTATGTAAATTTCCTTGATTATTTAAAAATTGAACAAGTTCACACAGATTTTTTGTGCCCAAGGACTCAATATTTTCAACAAAACTTGCCTCTTTTAAATTCTCATAAGGCAAAATAACTTTTTTTATGCCTAAATCGCTCAATGCGCAAACAATTGGTAAAACACCGCTTATCGGACGAATTGAACCATCCAAAGACAGTTCGCCCAAAAAAGCAATATCCTCGGGGATGTCTTTAACAATATTTTCTTTAGCTAAAATTCCTACCGCCATAGCAAGGTCATAGCTTGTGCCCTCTTTCTTAATATCAGCAGGGGCAAGGTTTATAACCACTTTTGTCTGCGGAAAATTGTACCCCGAATTTTTAATTGCAAGTCTTAAGCGTTCCTTTGCCTCAGTAATTGCGGTATCTCCAAGACCTATTATTGTAACTTGGGGCAAAGAATTAACCACATCAACTTCAACATCAATTTTATATGCCTCAAGAGCATTAAGCGTTGCCGTCGTTATTTTTGCTACCATGGTAAAAATTATATCACAAAGTTTTAAAGCTGTATTTTTTCTCAATCATGCCTAAAAAAGCATTATAATCTTTCTCCTCAAGATAATATTCGCAAATATTACTTAGAGGATGACTTTTAACACCCATTTTGAAACCTATTCTTTCATAGAAATCATTATTTGTACTTAAAAGAGAAATTCTGCTGCATTTATTTTTCTTTGCATATTTTACAACCGCGTACAAAGCCACCTCGCCTGCACCCCTGACAGAACTCTTGGGATTATCGGCTATATTTGGGGCAGACTGCAAATATATTATCCTGCATTCCTTTTTGCCGTTAACTCTTACATCTTTAAAATTCACAACACTTTGTATATTTCCTGCCCTCGGATGCGGTTCATTTCCAAGCGATACGGCAATAAACTTATCTTTTCCGCCCCTATGATAATTCTGGTACATAGGAAGTGCATATTGAGTTACCCCCCAACCTAAATAAAGATTAAAGAATAGATTTTTATCGCGAGCCGAAGAATCTAATGCAAAAACTTGCGCCTTAAGCTTTCTACCGGTTGTTCTCCTTCTTAAATTAACATCATATAATTTTTGCGCACCGAAATTTACATCATTTGATTTTTCAAAACTATCACAATTGCCTAACCCTTGAACAAATGGCTTTCTTGTAAAATTTTGCCGAGGCAAGGTATTGTTAATATTAAAATTTAATTTGCATATTTTCATATTTCCACAAAACACGAAAATATTTTTTTTAGATAGTTTATTAAGAATTGTTAATTATCTTGCAAATTTATCAATTTTTTAAATTGAGCAGACTTTATTTGCTTACAAAAGGAGTAAAAAATGATTAATGCAATTAATTTTTTAGGACAAGTTAACCCTCAGCAAAATTTGCATTCAAAAAACAAAGTTGCAAAACCTATGGAATACGACTGTTTTGTACAGAATAAAACAGAAGCTGCCATAAAATCGGCAAGACAAAAAATAATACACGAACTTATAAAAAACGGAATTGAATATAGCTTTGTTATTTCACCTGAAGGAAAAGTTTGCCATACAAATTCAGGTAATAGGAAAAAATGCAGTGTAGATTCAAGGAAAATTGTCCCCGGTGCAATAATGTTGCACGGACATCCCGAACCATTGCCGCTTTCAAGTGGAGATATAGCAGTATTATTGACCACAGATGCACAAAGCGAAGAAGCACTGACAAAAGAAGGTAAATTTTCAAGATTAACAAAACAACATTTGTTTCGTAGCCCCAAAACTTACGAAGAAATGTATTATGAACTTGAAAAACAACTAAACCTTATGGCATTGGAAAAACTTGGAATTGATTATAATGAAAATTCGGACGATGTTTTACAAATGGGCAGAGATTTTGTGAAAGACACTCTCGGGCAAGATATCGAAACAATTAGCGATTCAGATGTTTTCCAATATCTCACAAAATTTGGAATTGATACCAACCAAAGCCCAAAAGATATAATGGAAGCATTAAAAAAACTAATGTATTATCAGTTATTATTTAATCCTAATAAATACAACAAGGCCCATAATTGCATAATTGACAACAAAGATGAAATATATAATTTTCTTGAAACACAAGAAGGCATAAAAACGCGCCATGAATTGGTACAAAGGATTGCCGACAAATACGGAATGCTCTATGAAACAAACTTGTAGAACAATCTATTGAATAATTTATTCTTATGTGTCAATATTTGTGGCGTAAACAGCATTTTGCTCTATAAAATCACGCCTTGGACCGACATTGTCGCCCATCAGAACATCAAAAAGTTCATCACAAAGCATTGCATCCTCAATATTAACTTTCAAAAGAGTTCTGTTTGCAGGGTCCATAGTTGTTTCCCAAAGTTGCTGCGGCATCATTTCGCCAAGACCTTTAAAACGCTGTATTTGCAATCCTTTTTGTCCGCGTTCTTCAACAAGTCTTTGCAATTGCGCAAAAGAAGTTATCTCAACTTCGCCTTCGGGAGTTTGTAAAATAAGCACTTTTTCTTCTTCTATTAAGAACTGTCTTATTTTAGGATAAGCATTTTTAATTCTGGCAAATTCGTTACTTTTAATCATATTCGGAGTGATTGTAACAGGGTCATGGTCAATACCCAAATCAACCTTAAAATAGAATTTATTATTTTCAGGATTTGCCCCCAAAGATACTTTATAATCTTTTGCTTCCGTTATACCGTAATTTAACGCATGGTCTTCAATATAGTGCGCCAGATAACGATAAACTTCTTTAATTTTTTCCTCATTTTCAAAATCTTGAGGTTCAACATTTGAACGAATTAAACCGCGCACAATAACCGATGGCATTTGATTGATAATAGGATTATGGAAAGAACGATAGTATGTAGACATAGAATATATAAGATTTTCAAGCTCATCATCGCACACGCTCTTTGTTTTTGTTTTATCATACAAGCAAAGTGATTTTGTGCCACGTTCACGCACCATTCTGTCCAATGCCCTATCGTCATATAAATACTCTGAGGTTTTACCCGTTGTAACTTTATATAAGGGAGGTTGCGCAATATATAAATATCCGTTTTCAATTAAAGGTCTTGCATAGCGGAAGAAAAACGTCATCAAAAGCGTTCTGATATGCGCACCATCAACATCAGCATCTGTCATCATGACAATTTTATGATATCTCAATTTTTCAACATCGACTTCGTCAGGGTTTTTTGAAATATTTATGCCCAACGCTTGAATCATTATTTTAATTTCATTTGAATTATAAATTTTGTCTAATCTTGCACGCTCAACATTTAAGATTTTTCCCCTAAGCGGCAAAATAGCCTGAAACATCCTGTTTCTACCTTGTTTTGCACTGCCGCCCGCACTATCACCCTCAACAATATATAATTCGCATTTTTCAGGTTCTCTTGATGAGCAATCCGCAAGCTTACCGGGGAGAGATGAACTTTCAAGTGCGGTTTTTCTTCTTGTCAACTCTCTTGCTTTTCTTGCAGCCTCGCGGGCTCTTTGGGCTTGCAGGGTTTTTTCTATGATAAATTTTGCAAGTTTAGGATTAAATTCGAGCCATTCTTGAAATTTATCCCTGATAACATCATTAACAGCAGGGGTAACTTCTGCATTGCCAAGTTTTTCTTTTGTCTGACCTTCAAACTCGGGATTTGAAATTTTTACGGAAACAATAGCTGTTAAACCTTCTCTTACATCTTCACCCGCAAGGTTTTGTTCATTATCTTTAATTAAATTATTTTTTCTTGCATAATCATTAATTACGCGAGTAATACCGTTTCTAAAACCTGTTAAGTGCGTTCCGCCGTTATGAGTATTAATATTATTTGCAAAACTCAAAACATTTTCCGTATAAGAATCCGTATATTGCATTGCAATTTCAACATTTATACCATCAACCATTTTTTCCATATAAATAGGCTTTTCAAAAAGTGCGGTTTTGTTCTTGTTTAAATGCTCAACATAACTTGCAATACCGCCTTCATAATGATAAGTGTATTCTTTATCTGCCTTTTTATCAGTAAATATAATTTTTAAACCTTTGTTTAAAAATGCCATTTCTCGAAAACGATTTGCAATAACATCACAATCAATTTCTGTTGTTTCGGTGAATATTTCAGGGTCGGGCCAAAATCTTGTTTTAGTCCCTGTAGCATCTGTTTCTCTTATTTTTTCAACATGGGTTGAGGGTTCGCCTCTTAAATATTCTTGCCTCCATACATAGCCCTGACGAGAAACTTCAACAACATATTTTTCGCTCAAGGCATTTACAACCGATGCACCGACTCCATGCAGACCACCGGAAACCTTGTAGCCGCCATCTCCAAATTTGCCGCCCGCATGTAATACGGTATGGACAATTTCAAGTGCTGATTTTCCGCTGTCAGGTTTAATATCAACCGGAATACCGCGTCCGTTATCTTCAACCGTAACAGAATTGTCCTGATGAACGGTAACATGTATTGTATCACAATACCCTGCAAGGCTTTCATCGATTGAATTGTCAACAATTTCGTAAATACAATGGTGCAAGCCTCTTTGTGAAGTTGAACCTATGTACATGCCGGGGCGTACCCTAACCGCCTCAAGACCTTCTAAAACCCTAATATTACTTGCATCATAATTTTGTGTTGTTTGTTCTGACATGCAAATTCCCCTAAAAATACTCGATAATTAATAATATTTTACTACAAAAAAGGCATGGTGCAAATTTTTAACCACTTGAAAATAAAAATGTTTATCTAATAATTATATTTATGAAAATAATTATTTACGGTGCAAACGAAATGGGTTCGATTATTGCAGCCGAATTCTTCGAAGACCATGACATTATAGTTATAGATCCGGACTCTAAAAATCTGGAAAAATTCAATAATTTGGATTTGACCACAATGTGCGCTGATGCATCTAATATTAACATTTTAAGAGAAGCGGATATAAAAAATTGCGATGTTTTTATTGCCTGCACAAATATTGATGAGGGCAACATTGTAGCATGCTTAATTGCAAAACAACTCTCATCGGCAGAAACCGTATGTTTTGTTTCCAAAAAAGAATGCCGAGATTCACTTCGTGCAATAAAAGAAGAACACAACAAAAATTATGCCCTTTACATTGATTATGTTATCTGGCCTGAAAGGCTGTTAACACAAGAAATTTTAAGAATAATAACAGTACCTGATGCGGTTGATGTAGAATATTTTTCAAACGGGCGAGCAAAATTGCTAGAGTACAGAATAAAAGAAAATTCAATTTTAAAAAACAAAAAATTGAAAGATTGCTCTTTTAACGACCAGACACTTGTTGTAGGCATTGCAAGAGATGAAGAATTATTCATCCCCAATGGCGAAAGTGAATTTGCGCTTAACGATAAAGCAATATTTATGGGGACACCGGAGGCACTGAACGATACGGCAGGGCAATTTTTTATACAAGACAATAACATAAAAAATATTTCAATAATTGGCGGCGGTTCGGTTGGTTACGAACTTGCAAAAAGTCTTGAAAATACAAAATTGAAGATAAAAATTATTGAAAATAATTACAAAAGGTGTGAATTTTTATCTCAAAATCTTAAAAAAACACTTGTGCTAAATGCTGACGGCACAAATCTTGAATTGCTGGAACAAGAAGGAATAGGTTCATCGGATGTTGCAATTTGTGTAACGGATAATGATGAAAAAAATCTTTTATGTTCACTTTTAACAAAGCAATTAGGTGCAAAAAGGACAATTACAAGAGTAGCACAAGCAGCAACCGCTACTCTTTTTGAAAAGGTAGGTGTGGATGTTGCAATATCTCCAAAAGAAGCCGCGGTAAATGAAATTAAAAACAGAATTATAGAATCACATGCCGGAATTTTAGCTACAGTTGAAAGAGGGCTTGCAGAAATACTTGAACTAAAAGTAAGAGATGATTTTCCCGACACCATGCTTATGAAATTAAATTTACCGGCAAGAGCAGTTATCGCTATAATTGAACGCAGGGAAAAAATAATAATCCCCAAAGGACAAACTTTAATAAAGGCAAACGACAGACTTTTAATATTTACAAAATCTGAAAATGTTTCAGACATCAAAGGTTTTTTTAGGTAATGAGATATAACATTGTATCAAATATAATAGGTTCAAATTTAAGATACATAGGTGTAGTTCTTCTACTGCCAATACTCTTTGCACTTGCATACAAAGAACTAAATCATGTCTTACCATTTGTATGCGCATCATTTGTTTCAATATTATTGGGCTTCTTATTTACCATAGCTCATGTGTCAGAAAAAGACATCGACAGCGTAAAAAAAACAGAAGCCCTGTCCGGAGTATTTTTCTCTTGGGTATTTTTTGCCCTTGTATGTGCAATACCATATCTTTTTTACAATTTTAACTTTACAAATGCAGTTTTTGAATCGGTTTCAGGTATAACAACAACGGGCGCTACCATTATAAATAATTTCGATATTTACCCCAAAACCTTTTTCTTTTACCGCTCAATGACCCAATGGCTAGGCGGTATGGGCATTGTAGTTTTGTTTATCGCAATTCTGCCCCGTTTTGCGGTTGCCGGTCGTCAAATGTTCTCGGCAGAAGCCCCCGGGCCTGTTGAAGAAAAAATAACACCAAGAATAAGGCACACTGCAAGCTGGCTTTGGGCAATGTATATCAGCTTAACAATAGCTCAAATTGTACTGTTGAAGCTTTGCGGTATGGATTTTTATAACGCTATATGCAACTCCATGTCAACAGTTTCAACAGGCGGATTATCGCCCAACGCACAAAGTATTATGGGCTACCATAATTCAAAAGTTACACTCGTTGTGCTTATCTTTATGTTTTTATCCGGCGCTAACTTCATTTTGCAGTACAAAGTATTTATACAAAGAAAATGGAAAGAGCTTTTAAAAAGCGAAGAGTTTTTAACTTACACCGGTCTTACAATACTATTCAGTGTTGCAATAGCAATATTTGTCAATGCAACAAATGAAGACAGTTTTATGAATAATCTTTTAAATTCCGCTTTCAATACCGTTAGCATAATGTCCTCAACAGGGTTTGCAAGCTGCGATTTTATACAATGGTCAGCAGATGCAAAAACTCTTTTGTTTGCAACAATGTTTGCAAGTGCTTGTGCTGCTTCAACTGCCGGCGGTTTAAAAATTATAAGATGGATATTTCTTTTTAAGTACATAAAAAGAGAAGTTGCAAAAATTATACACCCGAGCGCGGTTTATCCGATAAAGCTTGAAGGAAAAGCTATTTCTACTGATATAGCACAACAAATGATGGCTTTTTGTGTATTTTATTTCTTTATTTTTGCACTCAGTGCGTTTATTGTAGGATTAATAGAGGGAAATCCCGCACTTGCAGTTTCAGGTTCAATTACAACGTTGGGCAACATTGGCCCCGGATTAAGCGCAAAAATAGGTCCTATGGCAAGTTTTGATTGCCTTGAACTTTCTACAAAATGGATTTTTATTTTTAATATGTTGATAGGCAGATTAGAGTTAATCCCTTTTTTGGCTTTATTGCATAAAGACTTATGGACAACAAAATAGCTACTTTTCAAGAGCTTTTTTAAGGGCTTCTTCAAGAGTATTAATTTTATTTTCGAGAGTTTTTACTTTTAAATCAGAATCATCAGCACCAATTGAAGTTTTTTCATATTGTCTTTTTAATTTTTTATAATTATCCGAAGCATCAAAAAACCCTCTCAACATCAACAATGCACCAACCGAAATGCCGAATAAAAATGCAAACAATGCATAAACAAACAAATCAAGGTTATAATGATAATCGCCAAAATTAATTGCTATTATAGGATTATTGTAACCAAAAATATACACAAAAGCCGCGGTCAATATAAAAGCAAAAAATAAACCAATATTTTTCATTTTCATTCCCTCATTATTTTTAAAACCTTAACTAAATCACTGTCCCAATCTTTTTGGTCAAGTTCAAAAGTCATTATCTCATTATTTTTCGGATGTGTAAAGCCGAGATAATAAGACTGCAAAACTTGTTCGATGGTTTTGATACCCCTATATTTTTCAATGGTAAATCCTTTTGCACCATACAATGTGTCGCCAAAAACAGGATGATTAATTGATGCCAAATGTGCTCTTATTTGATGAGTTCTGCCGGTTTTAAGTTCAAGTTCAACAAGTGCGGCGCCTTGAAACTTTTCTAAAACTTTATAACTTGTTATTGCTTCTTTCGAACCTTCTTCATTTGATACACGCATTTTTACCGTTTCAGTCATATAATGCTTAAGAGGCTTATTAATAACTCCGTAATTTTGTTTAAAATCACCAAGAGCAATTGCCAAGTATTTTCTTATCGCAGTTTTTTCCCTAATTTGTTTTTGCAATAAAAATGCAGCTTCATCCGTTTTTGCAACAAGCATAAGTCCTGCAGTATTTTTATCCAATCTGTGTACAATTCCGCGCCTAAAGGGCTCATCGCGATTTGAAAGATTATCTCCACAATGGTACAAAAGCGCATTAACAAGAGTATTTTCAACCTCATAAACAGTCGGATGGGTCAACATATTTTTAGGCTTATTTAAAACAATTAAATAATCATCCTCATATTTTATATCAAGCTTGATATTTTGCGGTTTTATAACAAGTTCTTCTTTTTCAAATATTTTAGAGTCATATTCAATAATTTCGTCACCTTTTAATTTATAAGAAGATTTTTTTTGCACACCATTTACAAAAATCAACCCCTTATCAATTGCGCTTGAAATCATTTTCCTTCCCACATTAAAATAAGAAGATAAAAAAACATCGAGCCTACGATTTTTATTTTCAATATTAAGATTTATTTTTTCCATTTCTAGCACAAATTAAAATTATATCTTCATACAAAACCATAAAAATAAAAATAAAAACAGAACCGCAAATCATAACATCAAAAACATTGAAGACCGCAAAGTTAATAAAATTCAACTTAATATAATCAATAACATAACCAAAAGTTATTCTCTCATATAAATTCCCTAAAATACCCGCACTAAAAAAAACAAGCGCTAAAATACGGAATTTATCATTGAAAATAACTTTTTTATAGACATAAACAATGAGTGCACCAAGGACAAGAACTGCAAAAATTGCCAACAAATAAGGATGTCCCTCAAACAAAGAAAAAGCACCGCCTGTATTTTTTGCATATACAAAAGATAAAACCGCACTGCCCTGAGTGCTTATTTGTGCAAACGTATCAATGCACAACTCTCTTATTGTAACACCCAATTGCCACAGCATAAATGTTGAAAGTATATAAAATATAAATGCCCTTTTATCCTTTATTTTCAGAAGTTTCTTTTTTATCTTTCTTATCCTCTCTTAACGGATTTAATTCCGTATACAAATTAACTCTTTGCATTAAAAATGCAAGACCTGTCATTTTAAATTGAATTGCACTAAAATCTTGTGCCACACTTATTTCCGTAATGCCGACAGATGCCATTGCATATTCGTTAAAACCATCTTTGTTTGAACGAACAATGCGCTCTAAAATACCATCTTTTGGGAGTTTCCTAAACACATCCTCAGGCTCGACACTCGGGTATAAAATCTCCTCCTTGCCCAACGATGCAACGACTTTTACCCCCTTTTGAACAGGCATTTTTAAAGTCAAACAGTACTCTTTGTCTTTTGCAATGCTCAATGGCGCAAGAAATTCCATAGGATATTGTTTTGCGCTGCCATATTTAACAGATGTAACTTCAGAGATTACATTATCGCCGATTATTTTCCACTCGTCATTTATTTTTTGAAGATAAACGGAATAATTGCACTCGCCCTCTAATTCCCCTGTATTCAAATCAGAATCTGCAATTTTTTTAACTTTTTCTTGCATACTCTTGCTCTCAAGTGTTGCACTTGTCTTATCCACAAGATTTGCAACAGCCTTGTCCCCATATAAATGAATACTTTCAATCTTGCTTTTATATGTTATATTCTCGTATGCCTCAAAAGTTTCTTTTAGCATTTTTTTAAAAGTGTCATAATCAAACCCGTCATAACTCCTGTATGTTTTATCATACAAAGTAATAATTTTATCCGCATTGTGTTCGTTAGAATACCTTGTAAGCAATTTAAGGAGATTTTTTATTTCTTTTGTGTCTTCATCATTTTGGAAATATTCATCAGTTTTGACATCTTTTTTTGCAAAAAATTCTTTAATCGGATTCTTCTTTTGTGAATTATCTTTCTTGAAAAGAGAAAATGCCCATGCGTTTGAACCGAGCATGCATAAAATCATTAAAACCGTAAATATTTTTTTCATCTTTTTTCCTCTATCTTAAGGGCTAAATTTATTATCTCATAAAAATCATATAATATTTGCTCGCACCATAATAAAGTATAACTTGCCAGTATTGAGTACCAAGTTCGTTCACATCAATATACGATTTTGGCGGAGGCATCCTTTGTGTTTTCTTTGGGAATAGTCTGCCCATGGTATTTTTTGTTTTTTCACAAATATTTTGCCAAAAAGTCAGTTTTCTTTCAGGTACATATTTTTCATAAAACAAAGGGTCTGTCAGTTCTTTTTTATAAACGGGTATAATGTATTTTACTTTGCCGTTTGTTTTAAAAAGCACATACCATTTGCCGTCTTTTTCTCGTGGTGTCAAAAGATAATAACCAGGTTCAATTATGGTATTTTTAAACACAAATCTTATCGCGGTTCTAAATAAAGGATAAGGCGCATACATATATTTTGTATATTCTTCGGTTTGATAAGGGTCAAGATTAAAAATATAGCTGAAATCTGCCTCCGGTAATTCCTCATATATTTTTTCATATTTTGAGTTTTCATTACTTCCGACATCTTGTTGCGCGGAACAGAAATTCATAGGGGCAAAGAATATCACAGAACAAAAAAGTACTGCAAACAGAAATATTTTTTTAAATTCTTTGAAGTTTGCCATATATACCCTCTTAATGTTAACATAACAATTATGGAAAATAAAGTATTGAGCGAAAATCTTAATGCCATAAAAAGGTACGACACAAATTTTGCTAATGAAATTTTAACTATAAATAAAACAAAATCAACTTTTGAATTAACGCAAAACCAAAACGGCGAGTATAATCTTCTGTACAACTCAATTTTAATACATAATTATAACAATGCAAAACTTGAAGCACAAAAAATTACAGATAAAATCGAAGACATAGAAAACAAAAATGCAATAAGAATAATTTACGGTCTTGGGCTGGGATATTTACCGGATGAATTTATTTCAAAAACTCAAGGAAATATAATAATATATGAACCTGACATTGAACTTTTAAGGGCAGTTTTTGAAATTTTAGAATTTAGTGAAAACCTTTCAAAAAATAATGTTTTTATTACAAATAGAAAAGAAAAACTTTTAAAATTTATAGATATACTTGCAGACAAAGAAACAAAAATTACAATTTCTTTCTTAAATTCATACTTTAACCTTTACAAAAATGATATATACTCTTTTGCAAATCTTATAGAGCAAAAACATGGAGAAAAGCAGGCTAATACAAATACGATAAATAAAATTGCACCCCTTGCAACAATTAACACAATTCAAAATATCGATAATATTGCAAACACGCCAATTGTTTCATCACTCAAAAATATTTATAAAGGTTCATCTGCGCTAATAGCTTCTGCAGGTCCTTCACTAAAAGAAAATATTGACATAATTAAAAAATATCGTGACAGGTTTATTCTTTTTGCCGTAGGCCCTGCAATGAAACTTTTGGAAAAAAATAACATAATCCCCGATTTTTTATGTGTAGTCGAAGCAATGGATACCAGCACTCAGCTTGAAGGGATTGATTTAAGCAAAATAAATTTGATATTTGAGCCTTATTCTAATTCATACCTGTGGAACTTAAAAGTAAAAAACAGGTTTTTATTTTTTTCAAAAAATAATTTTTTAAATGACATTCTTGCAAATACGCTAAATATAGATATTTCAAACAATAAAACAATAGGAACCGTTTCATATTGTGCACTGTCAAGCGCGAAAATTATGGGATTTGACAAGATTATTTTATGCGGACAAGATTTAGCATTTAAAAACGGTGAATGCTACGCAAAAGGAAGTGCTTATGAAGATTTGGAATGTATTTTTAATTCCGAATTAAACAAATATGAAATTCGGGCAAAAAACTATGAAGATTACAAGAGAAAACTTCTCTCAAAAAAATATCTGGAAGGAAAATATGCTGATTATTATGTAAAAAACTATATTAAAAAACTTAATGCAACCATTTATTCCGTTACTGGTCAAAATGGAGAAATAATCCCGACACAAGCTTGTTATGCCATTTTTATAAAATATTTTGAAGAATTTGCAAAAAATAACAACAAAAATATTAATCTTATAAATTCATCCGTCGGAGGGGCGCAGATTAACGGTTTTAAAAATATGAAACTTGAAGATGCCCTTATTGACAATCCTCAAACACCAAAGATAGAAATTTCATACATGGTAAAAGACTATGACAAAACAAAAATTAACGATTTGAAAGAAAAAATGTCAAAAACATACTCTGAAATTGAAAATATTCTTATGCCCCTGCAAAACTTGCAAAATGAAATCTTAAAAGAATTTTCAAGAAGAAAAACCGTAACCAAAAATATTGAAAAACTGCAAGACAAAATAATTTTTAGCTTAAACCAATTGATAAATAAATATTACAGCCTGCCCTTTGTTATGTTTTTATGCGCATCCTACACAAACAGATATTTTGAAAATCTAAAAAAAATCAACTCGGAACAAAGCTTGGAAAAATATGAAAAACTTCAAAAAACAAATGAGAAACTTATAAAAATGCTTGTTCAAAAAATACCGGAAGTAAAAGGTATTTTACTTAATAAATAACTTATCATTCAAAAGCATCTCAGGAACGTTAATCATAAGATAAATTTCGCCGTCTTTTACATATTGTATAAGTTCATTTTTACTTTCTTGTTTTTTTAAAACGGCTATCTCATCAGGTTTTATTTGAATATTGTCACTTATCGCATCAGCCAATATACCTATTTTAAATTCATCGGAATTCAACACAATTATCGTTCCGGAACCGCTGTAAGGGGCTCTTTGAGAATGAAAATAATTTTTTATGTCTACAACACAAATAAAATCACCTTTTATATTAACAAGCCCTAAAATAAAATCTGGAGTACAGGGCACTTTTGTCATTTTAATTTCCTGCAACTTGTAAAAGCCCTTAATATCGTTCATCTTTATACAATATTTATTTTCACCGACATAAAAAGAAACAAATTCATCTTTATCGCTAATTATTGCATAAGGATTTTTGCTTGTTTTTTCAATGTATTCAAGTTTTCTTTCATGCAAAACAGCAAGTGACTCCATATCATTGGGGATAAGCTCAAAGCCTGCGGAATCACTTGTATCATCGGGATGGTTTTTTATCCAATTACTTATGGATTCAAGATTTAAAACATTGCATTGAATATCATTATATTCATATATATATTGTATAAAATTATTAACGGTATGATAAGGAACAGGTTGAATACTATTGCTTCCAACCCTTCTTACATCTATAACCTTATTAACCATCAAGGCAAAAATATTTTCATTTGACTTTATTATGACAATTAAAGAATTTATATCATAAGGGGTAGGCTCTATATTTAAAACAGATTTAATATCAACAACGTTTATAATCTTGCCGTCGTATTCAAAAAGTCCCGCAATATGGGAAGGAAGTTTTTCCGGACGAGAAAGTTCAATAAATTTAACTATCTCCAGTACATTAGCTGCGTTAATGGCATAATTTTCTTCGCCTATATTTGTAATTGCATATATCTTCTCGGGATGTTCAGGCACTATACCTTGTATCTGCTCAACCTCTATAATTTCATTTTCCATAAATTCAATTCCTATTTAATTACAATGTCATTTTTTGAATGACGTGCCATATCTAATACATCATAAATCGCATCTATATATTCATAATGATTTTTATAACTCTCATCAAGCATTAGAGCACCGGCTTTCAAATTTATTTCTTCCCCATCCTCAATAAGCGCATTATTCGGATCTTTTATTTTAACGATTATATTTTCAAGTTTTTTTGTTGCATTGTCTTTATCGGAATTTGTCATAAGTATTGTGAAAATATTATCATCATTTCTATATACAAAATCTCCGTCAGAAAGACAACCGCTCAAAAAATTTGAAATTTTTGCAAGCAATAAATCGCCATAGTAATTTCCATATTTACTTTCTATATTTTCCAGAGATTCTACCTCTATAAAAGCAAGGCACAATGGCGCATTATTCCTTTTGTGCCACGAACATTCATAGCTCAATATTCTATCAAAATCAAGCTGGGTATATAGTTTCCTTGGATTGGCATTCTTTGAATTTTTCTCATTCTTATATAATTTAAAATGCCTTAAACGCATTATGTGCTCAACAAGGTCTTTTATTGTTCCTGCGAGTTTAAGCTCTTGGGAATTCAGATTTTCTTTTGCATAAAGATACAAACACCCTATTGCCTTTGAATCAACATTCATTTCATATTCATACTTTACACAAAAATCGTCAAAGCTTGAAATTTCTCCTTTTTTTTCTTTCTGCAATATAACATTTGTTTTGATATTTTTAATTATCGATTTTCGTTCAATATCGTCAAAAACACTATCTTTTATTGAAAAATGTCCGTTATCACAAAATAATTGATTGTTATCATCATTATCCGCAAAGCATATCATCGCACAATCATATTTAAAATAACGATAAATTATACCGAATATTTTAATTGCTAAAATATCACCATCGGTATCCGTTTCCCTTATGGAATTAAAATCTTTTATCAAATCCTCTTTTGTTAAAATTTTCGTGTTTTCTGCTATACCGTATCTTTGTTTGGCATTCAAAAGTTTTCCCTTTGTTTCTAGGGAAACAGGGGTATTTTTAATTGTTTCAAGACAAACATTTAAAAGCTCTGAGGTAAGCTCTCCTTTATTAACAAATGCATTTGCGCCGGAACGATACGCCCAAAATTTATCAATATTCTTATCGAGTCTTGAATACATAACAATTGGGATTTCTTTTGCATATTCATCCGACTTAATCATTCTGCAAAGCTCATAACCACCCAAATCAGGCATTAAAATATCAAGAATTACTAAATCCGGAACTTCTTTATATATCAAATTTAATGCCGAAAATGCATCACTGGAGTGTAAAATATTTACACCTGACTCTTTGAAAATATTAAAAACCGCTTTTACATCTTCAGTGCTATCATCTATAATAAGTACTTTTTTTGCCATAAACTAAAATATCTTATATAATTGGACGTATAAAAATTATACATTATTTTTTAAAAAAAGGGGATTTATGTCTAAACAAATCAAACAAAAGAACGGTATAAACGATTTCTTATCAAAAAAACAAACCGTCGATTTAATAACAATTCTACTGATTTTTGTTTTTGTTTTTGCGGTTATAGAATTTACAAACTTATCAAAAGCAATAACAGCAGGTGTTTTAGTGCTTTTATTCTGTTTAACCGTTGTAATTTTTGAAGCAACAAAAAAGCAGTACAAAAAAAATATAACAAATGCAATAAACAAACTTCTTGAAAATACTCTTGATGATACAAAAAAATTAGAAGGTGCAACCTCTGTTCAAAAAGAAAATATAAATCTTACTTTTGCAAAACTTTCAAACATTAAACTTTTAATTGAAAACCTTAAAAACCAAAGTTCTGATTTGAGCGAAATAATAACAAACACAAAACAAAAAGCTATTGATTCACTTAATTACACAAATACCGAATATGATGCCGTCAAGGCAAATATTGAAAAAATGTTCACTATAAGACATAAAATTCAAACAATTGCAGAATTAATACTTGAATTATCCGATTTTATACAATCAATTTCAGCAACCATAGGACTCGTTGAGGATATAGCCGAACAAACAAACCTCCTTGCGCTTAATGCTGCAGTTGAAGCCGCCCGCGCAGGAGAACATGGCAAAGGCTTTGCAATAGTTGCAGGCGAAATCAGAAAACTTGCCGATGAATCCAAACAAGCAACTACAAAAATTACATCGCTCATTACAAATATTCAACAAACCGCTAATTCAACGGTACTTGCTACCGAAGAAGGTACAAAAGAAGTTGAATCAGGAATAGAACTTGCACACAGCATAGGTTCAAACATTGAACAATTGATATTGCTTATGAACGAAATATCTCAAGGTATAAACGATATGACAGGTTCATCCAAAAAAATATCAAATGACACTTCAACAACCGAAAATGCGGTTGGAGATATAAATTCTATGCTTGAAAACAATTACAAAGCAACTGAAGAAAATTTCCAAAACATTGAAAATTTACAAAGTCTTTCAAAAACTTTTAAATCAAATATAAGCGAGGAATAGCGGACGTCTTATATGGATTTTTTAGATGATGAACTGGATGAAATATTAAATATTTTTCAACAAGAAGGCGGGGAAATCCTGCAATCTATGGATAAAGAACTTTTTGCGCTTGAAAAAGACCCGCAAAATCTTGATATTGTTATCCAGTTGGCACGAGATGCACACAGTCTTAAGGGTTCCGCCAGAATGTTAGGTTTTGGAGGAATACAAAGTGTTGCACACAAAATAGAAGATGTATTAGGACTTATAAAAGACGGCAAAATTCAATCTTCAGGCGAGATTACCGATACAATATCCGAGGCATTGGAACACATCCAATTACTTATAAACAAAACCGTTGAACAAAAAGAGGAATATAAAACATCTCAAACAAATGATTTTATTGAAAAACTTAATAAAATCTCCTCCGGTGAAACAAATACGGAAAAACAAGAAAAAAAAATATACAACTACAGCGAAGATGTCAAAAAACTCCTCTCGAGATTAAACAAAATTGAAGAACTTATAGTTCAAATAATATACATATTTTCATCTGCAAGACAAGAAAATAATTTCTCCGAAATTAACATAATAAAAACTCCGCTTGCAGAATTAAATATACTAATAAGAGAACTCGGAATAAAACCTCTTGAAGAATTAATAACAAACACCGGAAGATTTATTTCATCTGTCAATCCATTAAAAATTGATGAAAATCAAATTTTGGAATTAAACTCCAAAATTGACTCAATAGAAGAATATTTCAGTAACTATTGCAAAGAAAAAGGAGTTAATACACAAAATTATTTTAACATTGCAAATGAACTCTTGCTCAGCAGCGATGAAAACAAAATAAAAGAAAACAAAAAAGAAGACAAAAAAATAATTGCGGATTTAATTGACAGAATTTATGAAAAACTCAGTCTGCTTGAAATAAATCTGGAGTTTTTACCTGACATAAAAGGTCTTTTGGCACAAGTCTTAACTAAAGTAAAAAATATAGAAATAAAAAAGATTTTCGAAACGGTTTTAAATATTTTAAATTTATACGAAACAAGTTCGAAAAACCTTGAAAATGACACACTTGAAGCAATAAAAGAAGTTTGTGAAAACACAAGAAAGATATTTGAGCCTGACAATATAAAGCCTGAAGAAAGAAAATTTGAAATTGAGCTGCTTGTTCAAAAAATTACCATAGTTGAACAAATGAGCAAACTCAACATAAGCAAACCAAAGCCCCAAAAAAACTTACCAAAAACCGAAAAAAGTACTCAGGATTGGATAAGTACAATTGACACAAGTGATATAAAAACCTTGAGGGTTGATTCTTTTAAATTAGACAAACTTGTAAATCAAATAGGTGACCTGATTATCACAAGAATTAAAACAAATGAACATCTCAGTGTTGCAAAAAACATTCAAAATGAACTGCTTGAATGGCAAAAAAGTTTCAACAAAATGGGGTATTATATTAAATATTTTGACAGGAAGTATCTCGCCAATTCTAATCTTGGTGTAATGCCTGACCCAAGAGCAATTTCGGCATTTAACAAGCAGCTTATGATTCTGCAAAATTATCATGCCGAAAAAATGGTAAATCTGATAAAAGAAACATCAAACCTGTTTAAACAAATGCAGGAAAATGATACAAAATTAAACACAGCCACAACAGAAATTGAAGGTATGGTAAAAAACATGCGTATTTTACCACTATCCACTATTTTCCATCTTTTTCCGCGTATGGTACATAATATTGCAAAGGACAAAGGTAAACAAATAGAATTTATAACCGAAGGTGCGGATGTAGCGGCAGATAAAAAAATTATTGAAGAAATTAAAATACCCTTAATACA
This sequence comes from uncultured bacterium, assembly GCA_949298805.1. GTDB lineage: Bacteria > Cyanobacteriota > Vampirovibrionia > Gastranaerophilales > Gastranaerophilaceae > Galligastranaerophilus. Next base: position 59,571 of record CASFXY010000006.1, on the reverse strand, counting down.
TATTTTAAGAAACTCTATAGACCATGGCATAGAACTTCCGCAAGAAAGAAAAGAGGGGGGTAAAAACCCTGTAGGCAGAATAACAATAAGTGCAAAGCATCTTGAAAATAAAATAATAATCAATGTAGCTGATGACGGACGAGGATTGGACGTTGAAAAAATAAAACAAAAGGCACTTGAGAAAGGGCTTTTAACGCAAGATGAACTGGATAACATAGATGAAGAACATCTGGTTAACCTTATTTTCTACCCCGGCTTTACAACCGGAGATTCTGTAACTGAACTTTCAGGCAGAGGGCTTGGATTAGATATTGTTCATACTAAAATATCTCAACTAAATGGCAGAGTTGATATTTTCAGCGAGTTTAAAAAAGGCACAATGGTAAAAATTGAACTTCCGGCAACAATGGCTACCGTAAAAACTTTTATAGTGTCGGAACAAAATCAATTATATGCAATTCCTACATCATCAATTAAAACGGTTTTAAGAATAGATACCGGAGATGTATTTGAACGTGATGGGAAAAACTATTATGTACATGATGATGATGTAATACCCATATATACGCTCTCGCAAATCCTTGAACTTGAAAATAAACCTCGAAAAGCAAACAAGTACACTTTAATGATAGTAAAATCCGAAAGCTCTGCAATTGGAATAATTGTAGAAAAATTGCTTTATGATCAGGAGGTACTGCATAAAAAACTCGAAGCACCACTGTTTAAAGTAAAAAATATTTCAGGAATTACAACCCTTGCAAACGGTGAAATATGTTTGATATTAAATGTCGGAGATATATTCGGCACAACTCTCCCTAAAAAAATAAGCACAAAAATTATTGCCACAAACAAAACAATTAAAATGAAAGAGAACTATTCTCATAAAATTCTTGTTGTCGATGATTCGCTAACCACAAGAACATTACAAAAAAATATTCTGCAAAGTTACGGTTACAGAGTTCAAATAGCAACAAATGCACCTGATGCACTTATCAAAATGCATAAAGAGAAATTTGACCTGATAATTACAGACAATGAAATGCCTCAAATGAGTGGTCTTGAATTTGTAAAAGAAATAAGGAAAGAAACCGCTTGGGCAAATATAGCGATAATAGTACTCACATCAATGCCGGAATCAAAATGGGGCAAGCTCTTTAAAGATGCAGGTGCGCAATTATATATACAAAAAGACCGCTTTGAACAAGAAAGTTTTATTAAAAATGTTGACAGTTTTTTAAAAAAGGCTGATTTATGAAAATTGAGGAATATATAAAAAATTATCTTACCTCAAAAAAAGATTTAGCTCATGCAAGATACGTCCAAACAGTCAGCCTTAAACTGTATTTTGAATTAAAAAAAATATTCCCCGATAATCCTTTACTTGATTTTGAAAATCATCAAAAATTAATCTCATACAGCGCACTTTTGCACGACATAGGTGCAGTTTTTAGCATTTCTTTATTAAAACCGCATAATAAAGTCGGCGCAAAACTTATTTTAGAAAATAAAATTGACAATTTGGAAGATTTACAAACAAAAATAATCGCTCTTTGCGTAAGGTATCACAGAGGCTCTAAACCCAAAGAAAATAAACACAGAATGTTTAGCACCCTTAATGAAAAAAACAGAAACATTGTAAGAGTTATTTCTTCTATCATAAGACTTGCAGATTCTCTTGATTGCAATCATTTACAAAATGCCCAAAATATCCTACTGACGTATGATTTTAACAAATGTGCTTTGACTTTAAATCCGCAGGTAAATATAATATTTAACAGGGGAATTAAAAGGGTTTTTAATAAAAAAAAGGCTCTTTTTGAGGAAGTATTTAAAACAAAAATATCTCTTAAAAATGACTGATTTAATTAAAAAAAATCATTTATTTATTTTTCTTTTTTTAATGACCATATTCTTTGGCATTAATCCTGCATTTTGTACGGAAAAAATTAACGCAGGGATAGTTTACGAATTTTATCTTGATGTTAATAATCAAATTCCTCAAGAAAGTTATTACAGCACAAAAAATCTGCCGGAAATAACTAATGAAGAAGTAAATATTGCATACTTTAAAGACTTTAGGCCCATAAATATGTTATCCGTTGATAATATATACACAATTAAAAAGAATATCAAGAAAGCAGCAAACTATCAAAAAATACCAACAGAATACAATTTATCTTTAGAATCAGAAACTATTGTTGCAGCTGCAAAAATTGCCCCGGGGTTTGATGAACTTTTCTCAAAAGCCTTAAATTACAAAAATAAACAAAAATACAAAGACGCCCTTGAAAACATTGATTTAGCACTTAAAGAAAACCCGTTGAGCGTTGAAGGACATTTCTTAAAAGCAGATATATTAAGATTGAGCGGCAATTTTAAAGAAAGTGTTTTTGAATACACATTGGCTATAAACATAGACCCATGTTGTACCGATGCTTATTACAACATAGCAAAAATACTTGAAAGTACAAATAAAAAAGGACTGGCTCTTGAATATTACAGATATGCATATAGCACAAAACCTGATGATTACGAGATAAGAAATATTATATTAAGCTACGAAAGACAAGGCATTAACTGATTGCATTATTCAAAAGGTTATTTTTCATTTTAGAGAGCATAAGTTTAAAATTATCTATGTCGTCTTGAGTGGAGATTATTTTACATAAAGTGCCATAACGTATGAGTCTTTTATAAAGTCTGTTTTTGTCTTCATAATTATTTGAAATAACAATAGAATCTTCTTTTATTTTAATAACTCTTTCACCTTCATAAAGCGTATAAGTTTTCATTAATCTTCCACGCAGCTCAAAAACCGTATAAGGTGCAAATGCTGCTTGGGAAGAAATATTCGGGGTGGAAGTTATTTCCTTAATACCGCTCAACAAATAAAGTTCGTAGCTTTTTGATGCTTCATTAAATGCATGCACATAAACTGAATTATCATAGTATTTAAACGAAATATGTGATATTAAAAGTTTTTCTCCGTTATATAAAATTCTTATTTTTGAATTATCATAACCGTATTTTAAAAGTCTTGAAATCTTTTCTTTAAATATAAATGGTTCAGGCACTGTATTTTTAGTTTCATTAAAATGTGTTTCGTATTTTAACGAAACACTTTTATCCGCCAATGATAATATTTTGCTTATTGCAGATTTTAAATCACTTTGCAGATTATCTCCATATAAACCTATGCCAAGATTGATGAATACCGCTAAATATTCACAGTCCCTGTTTGATAATTCAAGCGTAAAAGGTATACTCTCAATTGAAAACTTGCCGTTTTTCTTTTTTAATACGCAGCCTGAATGTCTTATTGTCTTAAAATATTTAACCAATGTTTCTTTGTTAATAATGATATCCTCAAAATATAAAGCATCGATTATCTCTGTCATAGAACAGGGTTTTTCGTATAACATTTTAAAAATTTTTATTATCCTGTATGATGCGTCTATTTTTCTCAAATGTACATCTCCTCAACTTCTTGAATAATTTCAATAAGTTGTTTTTTTATTTGCGGATTATCAACCCCAATAAGATTTTCCCCATAAGAAAGAAGTTTTTGCTTTAAATAAAATTCGTTCAAATATTCTTTTCTTATTTGTATATACTCGGGGGTAATTTTTATAATTTTCTCTCTGTCACTGAGGCTAAACTCCGAATCATTAGTGCTAAAAATAGTATAAATACATTTATTGGGTTTAAATTCGGTTTGAGCATTTATTTTTACAATTTTAATAATTTTTTTAATATGATCGGTTCTTAAATAAACATTCCCATATTCTTCGCAAACACCCCATAAATAAAGCTTATCGTTCTTCTTTGAGTATTCAAGCTTTACGCATCTTATTTGCATTTCACGTTTTTTGCCTGACGGAGAACTGTAAAAAATTATTATCTCATTATTATGTCTTGCATGTACATCTAACTCCTTTAATATCTTAAAATTTGTCTTTAAGATATTACCAAAATTCAAAAGTGTCTGCGCTTGTTCATCAGATTCAATGAGTTTTGATATTTTTTTGAATGTTTCATATATGGAAATTATGTACCTGAAGTCCATAAAATGAAACATAGCTTTTCTTGCAATTACAAGTGCTTTAATTTCTTTTTTTGTAAGTTTTATTTTAATTGGACTGAGTTTCAGCTCGTAGCAATAATTATTACTCTTATTTCCTGTCACTATATCAAAACCGACAGATTTTAGAGTATTTATATCTAACGTTATAGTATCGGGCGAAACAATTCTCAAAGAAGCATTTTTGGAAATTTCTTCTAAAATTCCTGCTTTAGAAATAGGGCCTTTAATTAAAAGCTGAATTAAAAATAATATTCTTAACCCCGTCTGGGCAATATTATTGTTTATCTTTAACATAAATATCCAAAAACTTGCGTTTAAATAATTACTCTATACTTATAGTAACAAAAAAAGCTCATATATCATAAATGTTTAATTTTTATCTCATCTATACGGCCTATTTATTAAGAAATATTAAGGAAAAAACATGTACTATGTTAAAAAATTTGCTATAATCATAAAGGATGATAATACAAGGAGATTGTTTTAGTATGTGCCCATCAAACCAGATTAGCGACAAAGAATACGAAGAACTTCTTCAAAGGTACGAATATAGCTTTCAAAAAGGAGATTTAGTAAAAGGCATTGTATGTACTTATGACAGCGAAGGCGCGATTATTGATATAGGCGCTAAAACTAATGCCATTTGCCCCGAAAAAGAAGCAAAGTTAAACAAAGACGACAACATCGAACAAATACTTGAAAAAGATAAAGAATATGAATTTTTAATAATAAAAGAAGAAGACGAAGACGGAAGATTTACCGTATCATACAGAAAAGTAGCAATGGCATACAATTGGAAAATCCTTGAAGATGCAAAAACTCAGGATAAAGTTGTTGAAGGCACTGTGGTTCAATCTGTCAAAGGCGGTGTTTTAGTCGACGTTATGGGAGTGCGAGGTTTTGTACCATCCAGCCACTTGCGCTCAAAAGAGACCGATAATATTGTTAATCAGACAATTGAGCTTAAAATATTAACAATGGATATGGCTCAAAATAATTTCATCCTTTCCAACAGAAAAGTTTACACTGACAACCTTGAAGAAATTAAAAAAGATGTATTTGGTCAACTTGAAATAGGTGCGGTTGTAAAAGGCGAAGTCGTAAGAATTGCAGATTTTGGCGCATTTATTGATATAGGAGGAGTTGACGGATTACTGCCATTGTCGCAAATATCTTGGAGATGGGTAGACCATCCTTGTGATATTTTAAAAGTAGGGGAAAAAATAGACGTTGAAATTATAGGTATTGACCTTGATAAACAAAGAGTATCGCTAAGTCTTAAAAATCTTGAGCCTGACCCTTGGATTGAAGCAAAAGGCAAAATAACCGAAGGCGCAAAAATTAAAGGTAAAATCACGAGAATAAAACATTTTGGTGCTTTTGTTGAGGTTTACCCTTGTGTTGAAGCACTTTTACCTCAAGCAGAACTTGTCCAATATCAAAATGAACATGGCACAATATTAGACGTGGGCGATGAAATAGATACAACAATTCTGAAATTTAATCCTGATGACAAAAGAATCTCGTTAAGTGTCACTCACAATGAATAATAAAACTGGCGCAGCTTCACAGTTGTGCCAGTTTTATAAGCTCATCTACGCTTGCATCATAGTTCGCTTTATCTTCTGTAGACTGTATTAAATAACTATTAATACTGTCCATTAGTGCAATTGCTTTGTCAGTAAGAGAATCTGAACCTCTTTGATAAGCCCCGATGTTTATTAAATCTTCATTCTTCGCATAACTTGCCAAAAGAGCACGAATTTTACCTGCAGCATCCCTATGTTCTTTTGAAACTACATTATTCATAACACGCGAAATACTTTGCAGTACATCGATTGCCGGATAGTGATTTTTATGGGCAAGAGTACGAGAGAGCATTATATGCCCGTCTAAAATACTTCTTGCTGTGTCTGAAACAGGCTCGTTAAAGTCATCACCCTCAACTAAAACAGTATAAAGTCCGGTTATTGTACCGTATTCATTGCAACCTGCTCTTTCCAAAAACTTTGGCATAAGTGCAAATACAGAAGGCGTATAACCTCGCGTTGCGGGGGGTTCGCCTACAGCAAGCCCAACCTCTCTTTGTGCTAATGCAATACGCGTTACACTATCAAGCATAAAAAGCACATCTTTACCCTTATCTCTAAAATATTCCGCAATTGCACAAGCTACAAATGCCGCCTTAATTTTCACAAGAGAAGGTTGTTCAGATGTTGCCACAACAACAATTGAACGCTTCATACCCTCAACACCAAGAGTATTCTCAATAAACTCCCGAACTTCACGTCCTCGTTCTCCAATTAATGCAATTACGTTAATATCAGCAGAAGTATTTTTTGCCATCATTGCAAGGGTTGTGCTTTTGCCGACCCCTGAACCTGCAAAAATTCCCATTCTCTGACCTTTTCCAATTGTAACAAGTCCGTCAACAGCACGTATACCAAGGCTTAAAGGTTCATCAATCGGCTTTCTTTTAAGAGGATTAATTAATTTTCCACCCGTTGAATAATATTGCTCAGCACAAATTTCACCCAAGCCGTCGATAGGATTGCCAAGTCCATCTAAAACGCGACCCAAAAGCGAATCTGAAACCTTTACTTTCATATCTTCACCAGTATTAACAACCTTTGCGCCTGATTTTAAACCCTCAATTGAACCCAGTGGCATAAGTAAAATCCTGTCTTCGCGAAATCCGACAACTTCTGCCCAAACTTGTTCCATGTCATCTGAAATTATATGACACAAATCACCAATTGAGGACTCCGGACCGTCTGCTTCAATAATCAAGCCTATAATTTCGACAACTTTGCCTATTTTAGCTACAGGATTAACTTCCTCAATAATTTTTTTATATGGCGAAAAATCAAACCCCTCCAATTTCGCCCTCGTCTTTCTTGTCAAAAGATGAATTTAACTCCTTTAAAAATTCTTTTGAAATTTGATTAAGTTGAGAATTAAAACTTAAATCCAATCTCTCTTTTGGAGTTTGAACAATTAGTGTATCGTCAGGCATTTTTGCATTATAGATAAGCTTTATATTTTTAAGTTTATCAATGTCAATTTCCAAATCACCGTTTTGTTCAATTAAATCACCATTTAAAATCTGATTTAAAAGTTGGGCATATCTTTCACTCAAAATCACTTCAATATTTTCTTTGTCGTTCAACAGTGAAATTGATTTATCAAGAACACTTGCAACACATTGAGCATTAACTGAATTAATTGAAATTTTCCTTGCAATCATTAATACAAGATTAACAATTTCTTTTTTAGACTGCGCTAAAATCTTATTTTTCATATCAAAAGTGCTTTTGACAAATTCATCCATATAATTAACTTTTTGCAAAAGTTCTTCCTGTATTTTTTTTAATCCATCATCATAACCAAGTTGATAGCCTTCTTGAGCACCTTCTTGTCGCGCGTTTTCTTTTATTTGCAATGCATCTGCTTGCGCAGTTTCAATTAATGTTTGTGCATCATTTTTTGTTTTTTCCGACAATTCAGCAGCCTCGTCATTAATATTAAGGGCTTCGAGTCTTGCTTTTTCTTTTATCTCGTCTGCCTCAAGCTTAGCAGCATTTAAAATTTCCTGAGCCTTCAAATTTGCCTCATCAAGAAGTTTTTGTGCCTTATCCTGTGCTTCTATTTGTATAAGATTAAGTCTTGTATCATCATTTACAGGATTATTGCCATCAGAATCCAAGGATTGGCTTTCCTCATTTTGGGAAGAAAAAAAATCCACAACAATAGAATCTGCTATGCTTATTTTATCTGATTTAATCCTACTCAATTAACTCATCTCCGGCGCCGTCACGTACGACAACAATTTCGCCGTTTTGTTCAAGCATTCTGATTATACCAACAATTCTTGATTGAACTTCTTGAACTTCGCGAGCTCTGACAGGACCCATATATTCCATATCTTCAAGTAATATTGCCTGAGCACGTTCTGACATATTGCGCAAGATTTTATCTTTAACATCATCTCTGGAACCTTTAAGCGAAAGAGCCAAATCTTTTGTGTCAACCTCGCGCAACACTCTTTGAATAGCTCTATCATCAAGATTAACAATATCTTCAAATACAAACATAAGACTTCTGACATCTTCTGCTAATTGGGGCGTTTCTTCTTCGAGCATTTCGATAACATTTTTTTCGGTTGCCCTGTCTGTTCTGTTTAAAATACTTGCGAGAGCCTCCGTACCTCCTGCTTTTGAAAAATCTTGTATAACAACATTTGAAAACTTGCTCTCAACAATCTTTTCAACTTCTGATATAATTTCAGGGTTTGTTGTTTCCATTTGCGCAATTTTTAAAGAAACTTTATGTTGAACATTTGGAGGCAAGCAATTTAATACTTTTGCAGATTGTTCCGGCTTTAAATATGCAAGAATAAGAGCAATCAATTGCGGATTTTCATTTTGAAAAGATGTTGCAAGTTGTATAGGGTCCGCATCATTAAAGAATTGGAAAGGGTTTGAATTCAAAATAGTAACTAATCTGTCTAAAATTTTATTTGCTTGTTCAGTACCATAAGCTTTTTCCAAAAGGGTTTTTGCATAATTCATACCGCCGGATGCCAGCATAGAATTCGCCTGAAAAATTGTATGAAACTCATCCACAATCGCCTCAAGTGTTTCAATAGGCAATTTATTCATTGCGGCAATATCTAAAGTTATTTGTTCAAGAACATCATCATCGGTTATATTTTTCATAATTTCAGAAGCAGCCGCAGGACCCAACACTATCATAAGTGCTGCGACCTTCTGTGAATGTGTCATGGCTTCTAATTGTATCGGGAGCATTTCTCTTTAATTCTTCTCTTTTATGTAATTATCATTCTTTTATATATGATGTCAGCAATCTCGCTGCATCTTGAGGATCGCCAAGAATAATATCCGTTATCTCGGCGCGTTTTTTATCGACAACCGAAGTGAATACCGGTTCATCACCTTCATTTTGTTCGATAAAGCCTCCATCCATACCATCGTTATTGCCCAGCATAAGATATGGGTCAAACGCATTGTTATACTGATTTTCTTCCTGATAGACAGGTTTTGGAGGCGCAGGCTTTTTAAATATTGATGAAAAAGTAGTAAGTCCTAATATACCGAGAACTAATACCACTATAAGCGGTGCGACATTAGAAAATATAAATTCCAACATTTCCATAATTTTTGAATATCTTTCCTGATTTAATGTTTGTAATTGCTCTGCCTTATCAATTCCCATAAATTTAAGACTTGAAACATTAACCACATCCCCGCGACTAATATCCATACCCGCAGCAGCTATTACAAGATTTTTTATATCTTCTTTTTCTTCATCAGTAAGAATTTTATTCACAGCAACCGCAACCGACAAACGAGTCACCGAACCGGGTGCATACACTACCTGTTTAACCTCTTTGGTAACTGCATAATTGACAGCATTTTTTTCTTTTTCATAGCTTAATTCTCGTCCGCGAACTTTATCCGTTACGTTTCTTGCATTTTCATCCGCCTCGCTTATACCGCTTTGTTCTTCAACAACACTGATGACATTTTGAGTTTGAACATTTTGTGCCTGTGTTTGTTGATTTTGTTGCCCTTGTTGCTGATTTTGCCCAACAGGATTATCAGGGTCAAGAGCAACTTCGTCTTTTTTTAAAACTATAGGTTGAGGTTTCTTATATGTTTCTTTCTCGCTCTGCTGACCTAAAATAACTCCGCTTTGAGTGCCATCAGCAGGAATATAACTCTCGATAGTCGAACGTGTAGAGTTAAAATCCATAACAGCACTTACCTGAACAGATACATTATCTTTACCCATTATAGTTTCAAGAGTATCTTGAATTTTTTTTGCAGCCTCTTTTTCAAAAGAAGTACGATAACTTTGCATATCCGTATTATTTTTTGAAACGTCTTCACTTAAAGCATTGCCGTTTTGATCGGTCAAAAATACTCTGTCATTTGTTAAGCGAGGAACAGAATAGGCAACAAGGTTTTTAATCGCAAGAATTTGAGAAGGTTTTAGCCTATAACCCGGTTCAAGAATTAATATAACGCTTGCACTTGGTTCTTCATCATCATCCGAAAACACGGAACGTTCAGGCTCTGCCAACTGAACTCTTGCTTTTTGGATACCGCTGATTTTTTCAATAGAACGCGTTAGCTCACCTTGGAAAATTCTTTGCTTGGTGAGCTTATTTTTAAAATCAGTAGAACCCATTTGCAGGTCATCTAAAAGCTCAAAACCTGGAGATGAGTCTTTTATAAGATCATTTTCTGCAACAAAAATTCTAAGGTTTTCCTTGTCTTGTTCGCGCACCAAAATTGCAGATTTATCGTCTGATAATTTAAAAGCATAGCCGCTTTTTTTAAGACTTTCGGATATTGCAGCCACATCATCTCTTGATAAATCCGAATACAAAACAGACCAATTAGGCTCAGTTGCTTTAAAAATAAAATATATACAAACAACCATTGCAACAACTAAAAGAGCAGCTATAATAAATTTTTGATTCAGGTCAAACTTGTCCCAAATCTTTTTTATATCAAGTGCCATGGCTTTCAGATGTTCGTTCACTTTATTAAATATCCCTGTTTTGAGTATGTATACTACAATATTTTAGACTTTTTTATTAATTAATTCAATTTGTTAAGCTTTTTAAACTCTTAAATTTTTAAATTCACTATAAGCATTTATCATTTGATTTCTTAATTGAATTGCCATCTGCATTGCAAGAGAGGATTTTTGAGAAGCAATCATAACCTCATGCACACTTATATCACCACCTGCGGCAAATGTTTCCATTGCATTTTCGGCTTCTTTTTGAGCAGAACTTAAATTACCAAGTCCTGAAGAAAAACCTTCGCCAATATCACGCGCCATTCTTGCAGTGTCTGAAAGATTTTCTACCTTTTGAGCATTTATAGCATCAGCCCCCAAAAACATCTCAACCGAACCTTTAAGTTTTTGGGGTTCTTTTGTATTTTTTGGCTCATTTGATGTTAAAGAATTAAAGACCTCATTGAAATCAGAAGCAGAATCAATTTTTTCATTAAAATTTTTAATACTTTTATCAAAACTTTTATTAAAATCATCTATTGAACCAATATTGGTATTAATTTGAAAACTCATTTTTTAATCCTATATTTGAAGTGCAGACTGTATCATTGTTTTTGTTGTTTGTGCTATTGTAACATTTGCTTCGTATGCTTTTGATGCATTAACCATATTAACCATTTCTTCCACCACATTAACGTTAGGCAACTGCACCATACCTTTTTCATCAGCATCCGGATGAGTAGGGTCATAAACCATCCTGTAAGGATTTTCTGACTCCCTTATTTCATCCACCATAACACCTTGAGCCATACCGTCTTCTTGAAAAACAACTCTGCCTCTTAAATAAGGTCCATTTTCCAAATCCATTTGTATGTCATGTGAACCTGTCGGCATAGCAGGACGCAGTGCATTTTTGTAAACTGCCTTAAAGGTAACCTCTTTTTTTGTATAGACTTCTCTTTCACCTTTTGCATTTCTGGTTGTATTGGCATTAGCAATGTTTGATGAAACCGTATCCATCATAACTCTTTGCGCATGCATACCGGAACCTGCTATATCAAAAATATCAAAACTCATTTATTGCCTCCATTATTGACCCTTAATTACACTTTGCAGACTCTGAAAAGATCTGGACATAAGGGTAGCAAGAATTGTATATTGAGTACCTGTCTTAGCTTCGTCCATCATCTCGGCTTCAAGATTTACATTATTTCCATTGGCACTTATAGGGTCGGAATAATCTCCAATAATTTCAGGAGAAAAACCATTATTTACCGAACTTCTTAAAAATGCTATTTGAGCAGGGTCTTGTTTTTTTAATGCTTCAAGAGGATTTTCTGTAATTTTTTGAGAATTTTGAACTTTAATTTTTTCCTTTAAGTCCTCTCTCTCAATCATATCTTGAATTTGGTCTTCAAAACAAACATCTTTTCTTTGATACCCCGGAGTTGTAGCATTCACTGTGTTAGCCGAAATAGCTCTTGAACGTTGGTATAAACCGTCAAGTGCAAGCGCTGCTATTTCTCGTGTTCTGTTGTTAATTAAATCCATAGGCAACATCTCCTAGCTTACTGCTTTTTGCGACAGTGGAATTGTAACCAAAAATTCTGTTTCATTATCATCACTTTTAACAAGAGAAATTGAACCCAATTGTGCAGCAAGATATTTCTTGCAAATATTAAGTCCTAAACCCCATCCGTTCTTCTTTGTAGAAAATCCTTCGGTAAAAAGTTTAGTCTGTATTTGTTCATCAATCTTCTCGCCATGGTTTTTTATAAATATTTTTGCATATTTTTCATCTGCTTCAATTCTGATTTCAATTTCATCATTTTGAGTTGATTCATCGGCATTTTTTACAATATTATTTAAAATTGCAAAAAATCTTTCTTCATCAATGAAAACAATAACTTTGCCTTTTGCACAATCGACAAATTTTATTTTATTATTACGTTCCGGAAGAATTCTTTCGAATACTTGAATTGAAGATTTTATGACTTCTTTTAAATCTTTTTCTTCAAAATTAAGATTATCATTTGCTCTTAAATCATCAAGCTGCAAACGTATTAAAGAAATTGATTTTCGAATAAGACCAATATTGTTGTCTTCACCGAATTTTTTTTCAAGAATTTTTGCATATATATCAAGGACACCAAGCTGATTTTTTATTTCATGGCAACAATAACGTATATTTGCATTTATTTCATCTAATGAATTTTGAGTCTGCAATTTATTTATAAGGGCTTCCTGTTCTTTTGAATTAAAATCATTTTCCTTAATATTTTCATTAAGCATCTTTAATACATTGTAAATTGCATCGTTCAAAAGTGCATTTTCACGTCGTTCCGGACGATACGAATAAAATTCCTCATCGAGATTAATTTTTAATCTGTCTTTAACAATTTCAAAAACCTCATTAACATCTTTTGAATTCACCCTAATGCAAAGTTTAGTTTCGCTTTTATCATTAGAGTCTGAATAATCCCATATTAAAACCGCATTATATCTGTGTGATGTAATAATTAGAAATTCTGTTTCAATAAGGTCATCTTTTGAAATAATGTCAAAATCCAAAAAACTGTACATATTGACGTTTGAGCAATATTCCAGCCTTTTTATTATACCTTCGATACCATTTGTATTTTTAAATCTGGTAATAATTAAAGACTTTGCATTATTTGCCGCAATAGGTTCCAATAAACTGCGAAGAAGTCCGTTTACGGTTCTTTTTGAAAAAAACTCATCGTTAGTATCGTATTCTGAATTTAAAAAATTTTTAAGGCTTTTTTTATTGTTTTTGTACATTTATAAACTCACCATTTTTAACTTTTGCCATTAGCATAATTATGCAATTTTTGCTTTTTTTCTTGCACCAAAACCTTTGTTAATCGCATACAAGACAGCTTGGGTTCTATCATTTACCTGTAGCTTTTGGAATATATTGTTAACATGGGTTTTAACGGTAGTTTCAGAAATAAAGAGTTGTTGAGCCACACCTTTATATGTGATTCCTTCCGTTAAAAGTCCCAGAACTTCTTCTTCGCGATTTGTAAGATAATTTAAAAGATTTTCTTCATCATCATCAACATTGTATGCTTTTTCATTTTTCTCTGCAGCCTGGAAATATTCGAAAAATTTTGAGCAAAGTATTGAAGGAAGATAAATTTTACCCATTGACACTTCGTCAAGTGCGCGAATAAGTTGTGCAGATGCCATAGTTTTTAATATATATCCTTTTGCGCCTATTTTCATAGCGCGATAAATCAAATCTGCTTCATCATAACCTGTTAATGCTATAATTCTTGTTTTTAAACCAAGTTTTTCAATCTCAGAAATTGCGGTTATACCATCAGTTTCAGGCATATTAATATCCATTAATACAATATCCGGCTGATACTTTTTAATAAGAGAAATTGCAACATCAACATTACCGGCATTTGCAATAACTTCATAATCCTGTTCAAGATTAATCAATTCGCGTATACCGGATGCATGGTCGTAATTATCATCAACTACAATAACCCTAGTTTTTCTTTTAAAATCAGCTCTCCTCATACTATCCTCCGCTTTATCCCTAATTAAAATTATTTTTTACACTCAACGGGTTATTTTTTAACCCTCACAATTTTATATATACCCCCTTAAGATGATTTATTCATCAATTGAAAGGTTTAATTTTAAGGCATTTGGGGCGGATATTAAGTATTAAATCTAAAGATTTAGAAAAGGGGATATAACTAAATTTCACAATACTTTTTCATTTTGTCAATCCTACTAAATTTTATAAAGAGGAAAAATCATAAATTTTTCCTCCAAACAGACCAGAACAAATAATTTGTTTAAGTGTATTATTGGACAATAAGCAAATACAGGATAATACTATGGGAGAGCATTTAAGCACTCAGCTTTTTGGAATAAACGTTAATTTAGATACATTAATTACCATGTGGATTACCATGGGACTGCTTATTGTAATATCATTTATTGCAACAAGAAAATTATCATTAATTCCAAACAAATTACAAATTGTATTTGAAGGAATCATAAGTTATTTTTCAGGCATTGCAGAATCTAATATGGGCAAAAATGAAGCCAAAAAACACTTACCGCTTTTGCTCACTCTTTTTATGTTTATACTGACTGCAAACCTTATAGGACAGTTACCTTGGAGGCTTATTCATCTTCATCAGGGAGAACTTGCCTCCCCTAATAATGATATAAATATGACCGCTGCAATGGCAATTGTAGTATCGATTTATTATATTTTCTACGGAATTAAAGCAAAGGGCTTTAAATTTTTCATTCATAACTTCAAAGTTGACGGCATAATGATTGCACTTGTAGACCTTTTGGAGTTATTTGTAAGACCTTTTTCGCTTGCACTTCGACTTTTTGCAAACATTTTGGCAGGTGAAATTTTGGTTTTCACTTTTGCAAGTATGTGTGCATACTTTGTGCCACTGCCATTTATGGCATTTGAAATATTTGTAGCGTTAATTCAGGCACTTGTATTTACACTGCTTTCAACAACTTATATAGCTTTAGCGGTAAATAAAGAAGAATAAAAAAAATAAAGGAGAAAATTATGGCAGTAGAACAATTAGCAACTGAAGTTGCAGCATTCAGCAAATTAGGTGCAGGTATTGCAATAGGCTTTGGCGCAATAGGCGGCGGTATTGGTATCGGCATTGCAACAAAAGGTATGCTTGAGTCCATGGCAAGACAACCAGAAATTGCAGGTAAAGCATTTATTAACTTTATCATCGGTCTTGGTCTTGCTGAAGCAACAGCAATTTACGCTTTGTTTATAGCACTTCAACTTTTGGGTTAATTAGAAAGGTAAATCTTGAAAAATGGAATTTAACGGCACTTTTATTGTTGCATTTATAAGTTTCATAATTTTTACATTTATAATGAATGTCATTTTATATAAACCGATAAATGATATTGTACAAAAGCGTAAAAAATATATTGACGGAAATTATGATGAAGCAAAAAATAATGCCGAAAAAACAAAAGCCATTTTACAAGACAGAAAAGACAAACTTTCAAAAGCAAAATTTGAAGCCAAAGAAAAAGTTGACAAGCAAGTTAACACTGCTAAAAACAAAAAAGAAGAAATAACAAAAAATGCAAAAAATCAAGCAAAAGAAAGTATAGAAGCACAACGACTGCAAACTTTAAATGAAAGCAATGAAGCAAAAGTTGCGCTAAAAGACGAAATTAAGAGTTTGGCTCAAATGATTAGCGATAGATTCTTAAATCCTGATGAAAAAATATCTGATGTGGATAGTAATCTTGTAGAAAAAATAATGCAGGAATAATTCTATGGAAATATGGACACTCATTGTAAAATCAAATGCTTTTAACTTTTTAATCCTTTTGGGGTTAATTGTTTTTGTAATTAAATTTTTTAAAATTGGAAATCTTATAGAAAATGCCTGCATTAAGGTAAAGGAAACTGTTGAAAATTCAGACTTAGAAAAAGAAAATTCGCAAAACGAATTACAAAAAGCAAACGAAACGGTAAAAAATATTGCAAATGAAGTAAAAGAAATTTTTGACAATGCCCAAAAAAGTGCAGAATTAATAGGCGAAAAAATACTTAAGGATGCTGATTTACAAGCAAAAAGTATTGAACAAAATGCCAAAAAGGTAATGGAGTTTGAAAGTAAAAAAGTCGCACTGAACCTTACTGAAAAAACAGCACTTGCTTCAGTTGAGGTTGCAAAGAACCACATTAAAAATATTCTAAGAGAAAAACCACACTACCACAATGATTTTATACAAAAAAGTATAGACGAACTTGACAGGTTAAAAACCAATGAATAAAACTGAAAATCAATCAATAGCAACAAGATATGCAAAATCTTTAATAGGGCTTAATGAAGAAAATAAGCTCGATAATGGCATGATATATCAAAATCTTGAAAACATTAAAGTAATATTAAACTCATCAAATGAACTTTATGAAGCACTTGTTAATCCCATAATTTCGGCAACCGACAAAGAAGCAGTGATTGATGCCGTTTTTACAAATGATACCGATGAGTTAATCAGAAATTTTCTAAAATTACTAATCAGAAAAAATCGCTTCAATTTAATACTTGAAATAATTAAAATCTATAATAATTTGCTTGATAAAATAAATAATGTTTCAAAAATTGAAATTATATCCGCAATAGAACTGGATGAAGAATATAAAAAGCAAATAAAAACAAAACTTTCGCAAATTTTAAAAAAAGAAATAATAGTTAACTACGATGTAAAAGATGAAATAATAGCAGGACTTATCTATAAAATGGGCGATGATGTCTTTGACACTTCACTCAATGGAAAAATAAACAAATTTAAAAACGCAATAATAAAATAAGAGGAAGAAATATGGTAGCAATTAAACCGGATGAAATAAGTTCTATCATTCGCGAAAAAATCCAAAATTTTGAATCTGTAACCGAAATTTCAAATGTCGGAACAGTACTTGAAATATCAGACGGTATTTCGCGTATCTACGGACTTAAAAATGTTATGGCATCAGAACTTGTAGAATTTCAAGACGGCGAAGGAACTTTGGGTATAACCCTAAATCTTGAAGAAGACAATGTCGGTGTCGTAATTTTAGGTGAATATACAAAAATTAAAGAAGGCATGCAAGTAAAATCAACCGGCAAAATTGCTTCGATTCCGGTTGGGGATGCGCTTATAGGAAGAATTATAGACCCGACAGGCAAATCGATTGATGGCAAAGGGGAAATTGAAAGCACAAAAACAAGACCTATCGAACGTGTTGCCCCCGGGATTATTACAAGAAAATCGGTTCATCAGCCCCTGCAAACAGGTTTAACTGCAATTGATGCCTTAACTCCTATCGGCAGAGGTCAAAGGGAACTTATAATCGGCGACAGACAAACCGGTAAAACAGCCATTGCAATAGATACAATACTAAACCAAAAAGGGCAAAATGTAATTTGTATATATGTTGCAATAGGTCAAAAAACTTCGACAGTCGCACAATTAGCAAAAACCCTTGAAGAATACGGTGCTATGGAATATACAATAATTGTTTCGGCTGCAGCAAACGAAAGCGCACCCTTGCAATATATTGCACCGTTCGCCGGTTGCGCTGTCGGCGAAGAATTTTTGGAACAAGGTAAAGATGTCCTAATTGTATATGATGACTTAACAAAACATGCTCAGGCTTATCGTGCAATGAGCTTGCTTTTAAGAAGACCGCCGGGACGTGAAGCATACCCCGGGGATGTTTTTTATCTTCATTCAAGATTATTGGAAAGAGCTTGCAAATTATCCGATGAATTAGGCGGAGGTTCAATCACAGCGCTTCCTATTATTGAAACGCAAGCAGGAGATGTATCGGCATACATTCCGACAAACGTTATTTCAATTACGGACGGGCAAATTTTCCTTGAGTCAAACTTGTTTAACGCAGGTCAAAGACCGGCAATTAATGCAGGTATCTCCGTTTCACGCGTTGGCGGTGCCGCTCAAACAAAAGGCATAAAACAGGTTGCAGGACAATTACGTCTTGACCTTGCGCAATATCGTGAACTTGCAGCTTTTGCACAATTTGCTTCAGACTTAGACCCGGCAACACGTGCACAACTCTTAAAAGGTGAAAAATTAACTCAAATTCTTATTCAACCGCAATATAACCCGCTAAGTGTTGCAAAACAAGTGACAATACTTTTTGCAGGTAACGAAGGTTTCTTGGATGATGTTGAAAACAAAGACATTCAAGACTTTAAAAATCAATGGTTCGAATACTTTGTATCAAATATGAGAGAACTTGAAGAAAAACTTAATCAAGGTGCTGCTTTAGATGATAATGATAAAGAAAATCTAAAAAATCATCTTAAGGAATTTAAAGAAAATATCTTTAAAAAGGATTAAAAGTGTCAAATTTAAGAAACATAAAAGACAGAATAACAAGCGTTCAAAATACTCAAAAAATAACACGCGCAATGAAAATGGTTGCGGCAGCAAAAGTTAAAAAAGCAGAAAATGCCGTAAAAATGTCACGTCCTTTTACTTTTGAACTGTATAAAATGTTCACAAGAGTATTTAAAGCAACATCGGGCGGAAATTTTGAACCTGTAAAAACTGAGCGTGCAATTGACAATTACCCAAAACTACTCGAAAAAAGAAAAATAAAAACAGTAGGTTTTGTTGTAATGTCCTCAAATAAAGGGCTGGCAGGCGCATACAGTGCAAATATTGTAAGGTTTACTTTAAGTGAAATAAAAAAAGCACTTAATGAAAATAAAAAAGTAAAACTTTATCTTGTAGGACAAAAAGCACATGCTGCGCTTAAAAATGCCACAAGGAACCTTGATTTTGAAATCAAAAACGTATATTCAAGCATAATGGATAATCCTGATTCAATAAGTTCGCTTGTTTTGGCGGAAGACATGGCGGCAGAATATGTAAATGGCGAAATTGATACAATTGAGCTTATCACGACAAGATATCAAAATATGATGACCTACAAGGTTGAAAAATGGACACTTTTGCCTGTGACCGTTAAAGAATTCCATAAAAAAGAATTTGACGAAGAACATCAAATAATTCACAAAGAAAGTGTACATAAAATCGACCCCTTAACAGAATTTCTGCCCGATTTATGTTCTATTTTGCAAAAAGTAGTTCCTATGTATATTGCAAACATTATATTTCAAGCTTTTTTGGAAGCACAGGCCTCTGAACTTGCTTCAAGAATGACTGCTATGTCTGCTGCGACAAATAACGCTCAAGAAATGATAAGAGTTTTAACAATTGATTATAACAAAGCACGACAAGCACAAATTACACAAGAATTAAACGAAGTTGTATCAGGCGCAGATGCTCTGAAATAAAAAGCCCCCATTGGGGGCTTTTTTACATATAATGTCTTAATTCCCAATCAGTTACTCGAATACGATAGTTATCCCACTCTTTTTCTTTTGATAAAAGAAACTCATTAAAAATATGTTCTCCAAGCGCCTTTTTAACAAGCTCTGATTTTTTCATCATATAGAGAGCTTCATTTAAACTGCCCGGAAGCGCCAAAATACCTTTTTCTTTTTTCTGAGCTTCACTCATCTCATAAATATTTTCTTCTCTTTGTTTTGGAGGTTCAATTTTATTTTTAATACCTTCTAATGCCGCAGTTAAAAGCACTGCAAAAACAAGATAAGGGTTGCAGCTGGGATCAGGCGAGCGAAGCTCGACACGTGTAGCATTCCCGCGTTTAGCAGGAACTCTTATGAGGGCGGATCGGTTAGCTAAAGACCATGCCAGATAAACAGGTGCCTCATACCCTGGAACAAGACGCTTATAGCTGTTAACCAAAGGATTGCATACAGCCGTAAACTCTTGTACATGTTTTAAATATGAACCTATGGTATACATAGCTTCTTTTGAAAGCTGATAGGGCTCATTTTCATCATAAAAAGCATTTTTACCGTCTTTAAATAAAGAAACATTACAATGCATGCCCGAGCCGTTTACCCCAAAAATAGGCTTTGGCATAAATGTTGCATGTAAATTATGTTTATCAGCGACCGCTTTAACTGCGTACTTAAATGTTACAACATTATCAGCCGTTGTTATTGCATCAGCATATTTAAAATCTATCTCATGTTGCCCTCTGGCAGCCTCATGGTGGCTTGCTTCAATTTCAAAACCCATCTTTTGCAAAACTTCAACCATTTGCGCTCTTATATCTTCACCCTTATCATCAGGCGCAACATCATAATAATAAGCGTTGTCATGTGTTTCCAAAGTAGGCTTTCCATGCTCATCTTTTTTGAAAAGGAAAAACTCGGCTTCAGGACCGGCATTTAAAGTATAACCCATATCAAGAGCTTCTTTTACTACTCTTTTAAGGTTACATCTTGGGCAGCCTTCAAATGGTGTGCCGTCAGCATTGTAAATATCGCAAATTATTCTGGCTACATTTCTTCCGCCCATTTCTTTCCAAGGCAAAATTGCAAATGTGGCAAGGTCGGGATAAAAGAACATATCGGATGTCTCAATACTCCTGAAACCTTTTATTGAAGACCCGTCTAACATACATTCATTATTTAAAACTTTATCTATCTGAGAAGACGGAACACATAAATTTTTAACATTTCCGTTAATATCAACAAATTGTAATCTGATGAAATGAATATCATTTTCACAAATAATCTTTTTAATTTCTTCTTTACTTAAAGTTTTTCCATGCTCCGGAATGTAATGCATTGCCTTCTCTCCTATTTATGTACGCATTAAATTAATGAGCTTATTATGCAATGTTTTACTCAAATAGTCAAAGGAATTTATAAAATCTTAATCTTGATATCTTTGCAAAAAATCTTGATAAGCTATCTTTAAACCTTCCTCTAATTCAATTTGCGCCTTCCAACCAAGTGCATTAATACGAGAAACATCCATAAGCTTTCTTAATGTACCGTCAGGTTTTGTTTTATCCCAAATTACTTCGCCTTCAAAACCAACAGTAGCCTTAACAAGTTCAACAATTTCTTTTATTGTTCTTTCTTTGCCCGAACCTATATTTATAAATTCTCCTATTTCACAGGCATTTTTATTCTCCATTAAATAAACACAAGCACGCGCCAAATCATCCGAGAACAAAAATTCTCTCAAGGGGGTGCCTGTTCCCCAAGCCGTAACGGTCTTGTCTTTGCGCATTTTTGCCTCATGAAATCTTCTTATTAACATAGGTACAACATGAGCATTTTCGCTATGATAATTATCACCTATACCATATAAATTACAAGGCATAACGGAAATGTAATTTGTCCCAAATTGCCTGTTATAAGCATTTGCAAGCTTAATACCGCAAATCTTAGCCAATGCGTAAGGTTCATTTGTGGGTTCTAATTTTGAAGAAAGCAAATATTCTTCTTTAATCGGTTGCGGGGCATTTTTGGGATAAATACAGGAAGAACCCAAAAACATAAATTTTTCAACATTGTATTTAAAAGAACTTTCAAAAATATTGTTTTGTATCTTTAAATTATTAAGCAAAAAATCAACGGGGTATGTATTATTTGCATATATCCCCCCGACTTTTGCCGCTGCTAAAAATACCCAATCAGGTTTTTCATATTCAAAAAACTTATCTACTGATTTTGCATCTTCCAAGTCAAGCTCTTGATGGGTTTTAAGGACAAAATTTTTATAACCCTTTCTTTCAAGCTCTCTTAAAATAGCGCTTCCGACTAAACCCCTGTGACCTGCCACGAAAATTTTTTTATCCATAATTTTAGAATATACAATAAAAAATTTCACCTATTATTATATATTGCAAAATATTAAGATAAATTCATAAAAAAATTTATACAACTTGAAAGCGAAAAAAATTAAATTCTGTAAAGTTTAATTGAATTTATGTTAACATTGGTGGATAATTTCATTAGTAATGCTTTACATATAAATGCTTTTAAAATATAGTAAAATTAAATAATGAAAAATAAATGGGGGCCATTTAAGTGGAAAAGTTTAAATTAGACAATTACGACAGACAAGCATCTGATTACAGCAGATATGCTTCACAAGCAAATATAAAAGTAATAGGCGTTGGCGGCGGCGGAGGCAATGCTGTTAACCGAATGATTAAAGCAGGGTTATCCGGCGTAGAATTCTGGGCAATGAATACCGATGCTCAAGTTCTTGAAATGTCATCAGCATCCAAAAAAATTCAATTGGGTGCAAAATTAACGGCAGGACTTGGTGCAGGCGGTAATCCTTCAATTGGTGAAAAAGCTGCAGAAGAATCAAGAGAAGACTTGCTTGTCGCATTAGATGGCTCGGATATGGTTTTTGTAACAGCAGGCATGGGTGGCGGAACAGGTACAGGGGCCGCACCGGTTGTTGCAAAAATTGCTAAAGAATTGGGTGCTCTTACAATAGGGGTTGTCACAAAACCTTTCCAATTTGAAGGAAAACGTCGCATGACTCAAGCCCTTCAAGGTTTGGAAAAATTAAAAGAAAATGTCGATGCACTAATTGTTATCCCTAATGACAAATTAATTGAAGTTGTAGAGAGAAGAACAACAATGCGAGATGCCTTCAGTGTTGTTGATGAAGTTCTGCTATGCGGTGTACAAGGTATTTCTGATATCATTACAGTCCCCGGCTTAATCAACGTTGACTTTGCAGATGTCAAAACTATTATGCAATCATCAGGTTCAGCTTTAATGGGTATCGGTAAATCATCAGGCGAAGGCAGAGCAATGGAAGCAGCTAAACTTGCCATTAACTCTAAACTTCTTGAAACATCAATCAATGGCGCAACAGGTATCATTATGAATGTTACCGGTGGACCCGATATGACACTTCATGAAGTTAATGAAGCTGCAAGCGTTATTCACGATGCCGTTTCTGACGATGCTGAAGTTATTTTTGGTTCAGTTATCGACGATAGAATTCAAGGTGAAATTATGATTACAATCATTGCAACAGGTTTCGAGCTTAAAAACGGCGATACTGTTGCAGCAAAAGACGATTTAAAACTTTCAGCAGCGAGTTTCTTCGGCGGGGCAGGCACTAGCGGTTTATCTTTTGGTTCAATAGGTTCTTCAACTTCAACATCTTCCGCAAGTACGCAAGATGGTCAAAATCATGAAGCAGCGGCAAACAGTCTGCTTGATATACCTGAATTTTTAAACCCGAAAAACAGACTGTAAGAAATAAAAATATAATAAAATAAAGCCTCCATAATTCATTGGAGGCTTTATTTTATACAAAATGCTAAAATAATTTTATGGATATTTCATTAATTTCCGATTATCTAAATTATTTAGAAATCGAAAAAGCACTTTCAAAAAATACAATTGAAGCTTATGAAAATGATATCTTCTCGTTTTTTGAATTCATTTCAAATGAAATGGGGATAGAAAAAATTGGGGAGGTTAAACGTAATCATATAAGCGCATATAACAGACACCTTGCGATTATTGGAATGAATCCGGTAAGCATTGTAAGAAAAATAGCCTCCATAAAAGGATTTTTCAGGTACCTTTGTATAAATTCCGTTATAGAAAAAAATCCTGCACTTTTGCTTAACTCGCCAAAAATATCAAAAAAATTACCAAAAGTAATAAGTATTAAAGAAATTGAAAAACTATTATCTACACATCATGATATTATGCACAAAGCGCTTTTTGAATTGTTTTATGCCACAGGATTAAGGGTGTCTGAACTTGTAAATCTTGAATTTAAAAATACCGATATAAAAACAGGCATTATTAAAACCATGGGAAAAGGCTCAAAAGAACGCATTATTCCGATAGGTTCAAAAGCGAAAAATGCTCTTAAAAGCTACTTTAAAGAAAGAGAAATAATAATTTTAACCAATAATTTGGGCAAAAAAAATCAAAAATATGTTTTTTTAAAACAAAACGGGTCTAAAATAACACGTCAATACGTTTATACGTTTATTCATAATTTAGGCAAAAAAATAGAGAAAGATATTTCTCCGCACACAATACGCCACTCATTTGCAACACATCTGCTTGAAAATGGTGCAGATTTAAGAGTTGTGCAAGAGCTTTTGGGACACTCAAGCATTGTTACAACTCAATTATACACACATATTAGTAAAAAACGATTACGAGAAGTTTATTTTGCAATAAATTCCGATTGATTTACATCTTCAAAAGGAACATGCAAAACAGGCGACTCATTCAAGTTATTAAACAAATCTAAACTTTGAACAACACCATTAACAAAATTATATTTTCTTGCAGGCAAATCATTTGAAGGCATTATGGAAACAGATTTTAATGTGCCATCTTCGTATGTATATCTTTTTAACCAATTTTCACCTTCTCTGTCGGGCAAAATAATTGTTTTAACATCTAAAGTATTACTGTCAATATCAAAAGCTTTTATTAATTTACCTTCATTATTTCGTGCAAGGTAAAATTCAGGATTACCGTTTGCATCAAAAGATATCAAACTTGCCTTATTACTTCCTTTTGTATAAATGAGCATTTGTGATAAATAAGGTTCGGCAGTATCTGGAGAAAATTTATATCTTGCTTTTAATCTTACTTTGCCATCCTGACAATATTCTATAATTATTGGCATACCGCTTGAATTATAATGGGTAACAACACTTCCGTTGTTTCCTAAAAATTCTTCAAGCTTTACACTGCCGTTTTCACGCCTGTTAACAACTAATTTTTTAGCGTTTGTATCGTCGAAATGCTCAACGTAACTGCCTTCTTTCAGTTTTTTATAATTAGCAACGGCATTGTTGAACTTAAGTTTCATTTGACTTGCTTTTGCATCAAGTAAATCTATTGCTTGAATTATATCACTGTTGTAATTTTCATAATATTCGGCTGCTTCTTGTTCAACAAAAGGTATTTCTACATCTTTAAGATACATTTCTTTTTCAATAATCTGTTTTCTTAAACTTAGCGCCTTTGCATCATCACCATTTAAAAAATCTTTAAATGCTCTTGCAATAAAACCTGCAGAAAAAGCAGCAATAACAAAACCAACTTCTTTTGCCTTTTTATCGCCTTTTGGCACATCTGAAGCAACATGTAAAGCGCTATCGCCTTGCTGTAAAACAGTTTGAGCATTTCTTTCCAAGCTAGCCGCAGCCTCTTTGGCAACATCAGCAGCTTGTTCACCTGTTTGCACAGCTGTCTTTGCAAGATTTGAAGTAGTATCTTCAAGCACTTGAGCAGACTTTTTACCTAGTTGTGCAGCAGTATCTGCCAAACTTTCTGTGGCTTGTTTTCCCCCTTTGAAAAATGGTATTTTATGAGTTTTAAATGCGTATACAACACCTGCACCTACCGCCAATGCTGCACCAATCTTAGCCAAAGTTTTTATATCAAAATATTTTTTTGTACCATTTTGCTCGGATACGGAATTTTGAGCAGAAGGAGAATTTGTAGCAGTATTTAGTTCAACAGCATCTGCTTGGTTTTGAAGAGTATTATTTGTTACAGCGTGCGGTAAAATACCTTGTGAAGTTGCAATTCTTGATGATTGGACATCAGGCATCTTAAACGCAGAAAAAGGATTATTAACAGGTGTAATTTGAGTCATATTTATACCTAACCTAGTAACTGCTCATATAAAAACATTGAAACAAAAAAATTGCGGCTAATGCAAAAAATTAACCGCAATTTTTAAGAAATATTAAGTTAAGCTCTTGGTCGCATTGTCGGGAAAGCAATAACATCACGTATAGAAGGCGAATTTGTCAAAAGCATAACTAACCTGTCTATACCAATGCCCATACCCCCAGCCGGTGGCATACCATGTTCTAGTGCGCATATAAAATCTTCATCAATTCCGCAAGCTTCTTCATCGCCCATGGCTTTTTCTCTTGCTTGAGCCTCAAATCGGTTTCTTTGGTCAATGGGATCCGTTAATTCTGAAAATGCGTTTGAAATTTCCCATCCGTTTATGCGGGTTTCAAAACGTTCTGTTAAACGCGGATTATCTCTGTGAACTTTTGCAAGTGGCGAAATATCTCTTGGATAATCAAGAATGTGAACAGGTTGAACAAGTTTTGGCTCAACTCTTTCTTCGAAAATTTTATCAAGAATTTTACCCCAACTGTCATTTTCTTCTACTTCTATACCTAATTTTTCTGCTTGTTTTGCTGCTTCCTCCACAGTCAAATATTCATTAAAATCTATTCCGGTAAATTCTTTTATGGCACCGAGCATGGTTTTTCTATCCCAAGGAGGTGTAAGATTAATTTTTTGCCCTTGATATTCTATTACCATGGTGCCCAAAACATCTTGCGCCACACTTGAAACAAGGTTTTCGAGCAATACCATCATATCGTTGTAATCAACATAAGCTTGATAAAGTTCAATCATTGTGAATTCCGGATTGTGACGGGTATCTATACCTTCATTTCTAAAATTTCTGTTCATTTCAAAAAGTTTTTCACTTACACCACCCACAAGAAGCCTTTTGAGGTGTAATTCAGGCGCAATTCTTAAAACCATGTGCATATCAAGCGTATTATGATAAGTTTCAAAAGGTCTGGCAGAAGCGCCGCCCGCTTGGACATGCAACATTGGAGTTTCAACCTCTAAAAACCCTTGTGCACAAAGATATTCTCTTATTTTTTGAATAATCAAAGAGCGTTTTCTGAATGTATCGCGCACTTCGGGATTCATTATCATATCAACATATCTTTGCCTGTAACGAATTTCAACATCTGTCAATCCGTGAAATTTTTCAGGCAATGGCAAAAGTGATTTTGAAAGCAGCTTTACATCTTTTGCTTTTATACTTAACTCGCCCCTGGGTGTTCTTCTGACATCCCCTGAAAAACCAACAATATCTCCGACATCCAACATCTTAATTATAGCCATTTTATCGGGTTCCAGATTTTCTTTGTGCGAAAATATTTGAATTTTTCCGGACGGATCCATAAGGTCAATAAACATGCCGGTATTACGTATTGCCATAACACGACCCGCTACGTTATATGTATCTGTTGTTTCTTCACCTGCTGCAAGTTCTTTGTATTTTTTTTGTAACTCTGCTGCACTAATATTTTTATCATAAGAATAAGGATAAGGATTAATTCCTTTATCGGTTAAATCATTAAGTTTTTGTATTCTATTCTCTCGAATACTCGAGATAGTACTATTATTGGTAGCTTCCATGTCTTTCTCCATTTTATTACTTTATAAAAAAATTTTATCATAAACATAAATAGCGAACAGGGTAAAATATCCTGTTCGCTATTTGATAAAATTTATAAACTATTTAATATTAGAGAATGTCCAAGCATCGAGATTTGGATTTTCTGCAATTTTAGCATCAGTTCCTTCCTCGTCTTGACCAGCTTGAGAACCTCCGTGAGCAATAGGTTTATACACACGGTTATAATATTCGATAACCATGCGGTCTGAATTAAAATATGCTTCTGCAGTTCTTTTTGCCTGTCGCATTAATCTTGCCCACTCGTCAGGATTATTGTAGTAAGTAGGAATGATTTCATTTTCCAATGTGTTCATAACACACTGATGATCTTTCCAGTGTCTTTCTTCCCAAGGAATATCATCATCAAGACCCGGATACTCAACTGTGTAGCCGTTAATTCCGGGGAATGTACCCTCTACCGTCCAACCGTCATAAGTTGAAAAATGGAGTGCGCCGTTTAAGTTAGCTGACATACCTGAAGTACCTGAAGCTTCAAAAGGTCTTAGAGGTGTGTTCAACCATATATCAGAACCTTTTTTAAGTTTTGCGGATAATGCCAGCTCGTATCCCGGAAGAACTACAACATTTTTCATATTATAAGATTCTTTTAGGATTTTATTAAACATTTCTTTGCCCATTGTATCATCAGGATGGAATTTACCTGCAAATATCAACTGGACTTTGTTTTCATTCAATAATTTTTCAATG
Source organism: uncultured bacterium (assembly GCA_949298805.1). GTDB lineage: Bacteria > Cyanobacteriota > Vampirovibrionia > Gastranaerophilales > Gastranaerophilaceae > Galligastranaerophilus. The sequence goes on along the minus strand of CASFXY010000006.1, from coordinate 31,532 downwards.
CGCGGTTTGTCCATTAAAATAAGCCATGCGCGTTTGTAATCCGCAAATCTTCTTGCCCAAGTAATAGTCAAGACATTGGGGTCAAATCTCTTACCTTGAGTATCAGAAATATATTGGAATAAATCTTTTTTCATTTCTTTTTTAGCATCAAGGAGTTCTTGATATGACTCAGCGGAAGCAAACCTTGGATCTTGCCAATAGTGCTGATTTACGGCATTTGTAATAGCGCGTATCGGACATCTGCCTTGAACCCAATCCCACATTTTGTTTGCAACTAAACCGTGAAGCTGAGAAACGGCGTTTGCAACTCTTGACATTCTAAGTGCAGCAACCGTTAAGGAGAAGTTTTCACCACCTAATTCAATTGCCTTCTCGCGAGGACAACCTGCAAAGAAACCGCCTTCAATAAGTGTATCTACCCAATGAACTTCGTTACCTGCTGCAACAGGAGTATGGGTTGTAAATACGGTTTTCTTTTTAACTGCATTTAAATCACCGTTAAATTGTCTTAAAAGCTCAAATGCAGCGGGCAAAGCATGACCTTCGTTCATATGAACAACATCGAAGTGATAACCGACTTCCTGAAGAATTCTGACACCGCCTATACCAAGTATTGTTTCTTGAGCAATACGGATTTTTTCATCCCCGTCGTATAATTTATGCGAAATTCTTCTTGCCCATTCAGAATTACCGTCAATATCGGTTGTTAAAAGATAAACCGGACAAGAACCGAATAAATCACCTTCAACTCTGTAAGCTTTGACTTTTACATCTTCGCCGAACACTTTTACAGTAGTGTAAACATTTAAATCGGTCAAAAAGTCATAATGCTTTCTTATATATGCTACTTCAACTTCGCCGTTTTGGTTAATACGTTGGTCATAATAACCGTATGACCACAGCATAGTTACGCCTACCATTGGCATTTGAAGATAACCTGCAGATTGCATATGTGCACCTGCCAAAAATCCAAGACCGCCAGAATAAGTTGCTAATGATTGGTCTAATGCTATTTCCATTGAGAAATATGCGACATTTGGTAAAGCCATTTTTTAAATTCCTTTAATACTTACTACCATACATGCAAAAAATAATCCAAAAGTACTATTTAATTTTGCCCTACCATTATATTCAAAAAGTAATTTTGTAACACCATGTATAAAATTTTTGAAACAAAACTTAATATACATTGGCAATACCCCAATAACAATAAAAACACTGTTCAAACAAAAAATAATAATCAGCCCTTTTAAGCAAATAAACCTAAAAGAGTACTGTCGCACTATAATTGTACGGTCAAGAAAAAATAATTCGTATCATTAACTATTTATCGGAAATTTCAACACCATCGCTTATATACTGAAGAAATTCGGTATATAAAAGCCTGTTTTGAAATAAAAAATCTCTCAAATCATCATTCAAAAAATTAAACTTTGCGTACATTCCTATTTTATTAAGAATAAAGTTTAATTTTGCTTTATTTACAAAATAAAGCCTGCCGTGATGTTTGACTTCCACAGTCTTTGCAAGATACGATTGTTGTAATTTTGTTTTTAACATAACAAGCCTTAAAACATTTGCCATTTTAATTGTATTACATTTTTTAAAAATAAAATTAATATATATTCCGAGGTTGATTTTTTACATAAAATTTACATAAATTAATACAAAACAAAAAACGCTAATTACAATATACTACAACCTTGTTTCTTCCGCTTTCTTTCGCCATATAAAGAGCCTTATCGGCATTTTGATATAAAAGCTGGGGTTCTTTCATTTTTTTGTCATAAAGACTTACCCCTACCGAAATTGTTACATTTATATGTTTCGTACCTTCAATATTATATTCTTCTATATTTATTTTTTTCTTTTCTATCGCCATCCTAAGCCTTTGTGCGACCAATTCCGCCTCCTCGACAGTCGTATGAGGCAAAAGTATTGCAAATTCTTCGCCGCCGTAGCGTGATGGAATGTCATTTTCCCTTAGCTCTTTTTTAATAGTGCGTGCTACGTTTTTTAAAACACAATCTCCGACTGCATGCCCGTATGTATCATTAACTTTTTTAAAGAAATCAATATCAGTCATAATACAACAAAGAGGGGTATTTTGCCTTTTTGCACTGGCTGTTTCTTCTCTCAACCTCAATGCAAACTGATGGCGATTATTAAGCCCCGTAAGAGCATCAAGTGTAGCATCCTTCAAGATTTTCATATACTCACTTGCACGCTCGATTGTAATAGATGCTTGTTTTGATATCTCATCAAGATAATTTATCTCATTTTCGTTTAATTTGTCAAAAGGATTATACGCCACAACGGCACCTAAAAGCTTTTGTTCACTTAACAAGGGGAAAATTCCAACCTTGCCTTCACGCTCAATAACTACTCCGGATTTTGGTGTTAATTCCTCTAAATATTCATAAATCTTAGAGTCTTTAATATTTACGGGCCAAACAAGTTTAAACTCTTTTTTATTCTTATTTTTTATAAAGATATAAATTAAATGTTCATATATAAAACTGTCTATCATTTCACCCAAAATAGGCAAAATATAACTTAGCTCATACTGTGTTTCAATAATTTTTGCTATGTTTCTTATGGTTTGGTAGAATTTTGTATTTAACTTCATCTTCTCACCGGATTTAAAATTTAAAACCGCATAAGATATTTGTTTTTGAACAAGAGTTGCAATCTCAAAAAAGTCATTATCCGATTTTATTTTTTTATCAAGTGTAATTTTTAACACCCCAAGAATTTTTGTATCTTCAAAAATCGGCATATAAATAACATTATTTTCCAATCTTGAACTTTCTTTAGAGCCGACAAACGAATTTAAAATCTCTTGAATTTTTTTATTTTCTTCAACATCGGAAAGATTTTCCCAGGGTTTTTCAAAATCTTTAACGGTATAAGAAAAATCATCAAGGGTATATATTTTTATTCTGTCTACCTGTAAAACTTTTGCAAATGCAGATTCTAAACCTACTATGAAATCTCCCCTGCATTTTGATTTTTCGAAAGCAACGGTAAGCTTTAACATAAAATTATAAAATGTTTTGTAGTCCATTTTTATTCCCTGTCAATATTTTCAAAATGTACTTTAGCTGAACAAGTCCTGAAATTTTTAAGAACTGCACGGTCAAATTCTTCACTTACCACAAGTTTGCCTCCCACATAGGTTAATTCGGCTTGATTATAACCATCCTTATGGTCTTTTTCATCAATATGTTCTACAAGATACTTATAATCGCCTTGTTGGACCATTTTTTGGGTTACATCCGATAAAACATCATAAATATAACGTGTTTTTACGCTATCTCCATCCGTATCCAGTATAAGACCCGCTTTTTTAAATTCCTCAAGTGAATCTCTGTAAAGTTTCATATCTCTAAGCAAAATTGCCAGATTATAATGCGCCTCATAGCGCAACGGCGCAAGTTCAATAGCTTTACAGTAATTTGCGCCCGCTTCTTCATTATTTTTTAAAAGCTGATTTGCAAGTCCTAAATTATAATATATCTCATAATTTTTAATATTTTTTAACGCATTCTTATAGGCTTCAACAGCATTATATAAATACCTTCTGGCAGAAAATTTATTCTCTCCCACAAGAAGCGATTTTGCTCTATATGCAAGCCCCATGTTGTAATATGAAATACCAGTATTATACCTATACGTTTTTCTGTTGTTAATAAAAAACGGAATATAAACCCATTTTGGTTTTTTTTCAATAGCCTTTCTATACTCTTCAATTGCCCTGTCATGGTTAAATGTAGCACCGGATAAGACAAGCGCATAATCAATTCTTGCAATCATAAAATCCGGTTTTATTTCTAATGCTCGAGAATATTGTTCAAGAGCAGAATAATAATCCTCATAAACTACATAAATATTTGCAAGGTTATATCTTGCCTTGTAGTGATTAGGAAAATAAACAAGCGCTTTTTTATAACAATCAATAGCTCTTTGTGTTTTATTATTTTTATAATATTTATCGCCCCTGTATACCCAATAAAAACTTACACCTTTTTTAACCTGAGTTACATAAAAATCAAAAAATAAAAATAAGCTGAGCAAAAATAATACAAGCAATAAAATGCTTATGATTCTAACTGTTGTATTTTTAAAAAATTCAAAAAATTTTTTCATAAGTATTTTTATTATGCTTCAAAAAGCTTAAACAACATATCTTCAATCATCTGGGATTCAACTTCCGGATTAATTTTATTTAAATTCAAGGCAACCTGATAATTTTTTGCGGCATCAATTTTTTGCCCCATAACCTCATAAGCCCGACCAATATTAAAATGGGCAAGCACATAATTTGGGTTAATATCAACCGCATTTTCAAAATAAGAAAGCGCACGTTTAGGATCGCCTAACCCGTCCAAAAATATTACACCTAAATTATTATAAGCAATATCATATTCAGGATTTAAATCTATTGCTTTTGAATAATATATGATTGCTTTTTCTATATAATCTTTTTCCCAATATGCCATTGCAAGACGAGAATATGCCTTGGGATTATTACAATCACCGTCAAGAGAAGAATTGTAATATTCAATAGCCTTGTCTAAATCTTCTATATCATAGTAAATATCAGCAATAGCTTGATAAATTTGTGACTTGTCTTTAGTTAAAAGTAAAGCATTTTGCAACATCGAAATTGCAGCATCCGAGTTACCTTTTATTTGATGATAAATAGCGGCAAGAGCTTGTGCCACAACAGCTGACCATTCATTGTCAGGATTTATACTTAATGCCTTTTGATACAACTCAATTGCACTGTCATACTGCTCAAGCTGAACATAAGCAAAAGCCAACGCATTCAAATAAAAAGGATTGTCATTATCATATTGAAGTGCAAGTTTAAAAGCATTAACCGCATTAAATTTATCCTCTTTTTTAAGATATAAATGACCAAGCTCGTAATAACATCTTGGTAAATTAGGATTTTGAGCGGTTAAAACAGTGTATAAGTCAATAAGCTCATCTGTTTTTTCAGGATAAAACTCCTCTACAAATTCAATTGCACTAACAACTCTCATGGGGTTCGAATTAGAAATTGCAACAGAATTTTGATAACATTCAAGAGCAACATCATAGCGTTTTTTCTTTTTGGCTATTTGAGCCATTCTTTCATAAAATACAGATTTGTTTCTTGTTTTGTCTAAAGCATCTGCATATAAATTATATGCATTTTTATCCTGATTTGTCTTTTCTAAAATTTCTCCAAAAGCACGATATTTTACAAAACTAATATCATCAAGAATATTCTTAAAAAACATTTTCAGATTTGCTTTATCAAAAAAGAATAAAAGTGAACCTGAAAAAATATAATAAAGAGCTGATGAAAAATCTGAAACTGAATTTTTATTTGTTCTGCCTTTCTCCAATAATGTCAAAGCAAGAACAAGTCTTGTCCTTGATGATTTCAAAGGATTGAGTTTAATCGCCGCCTTAAATTGTTCTTTTGCCTCCTCAAAATCACCTTTTAATGAGAGAAAATAACCTAAGTACATGTGTGCATTAGGATTGCAAGCATCAATTTCAACTGCTTTTCTGCACTGCTCTATAGCTGATTCAATGCCTATTTGCCCATTATCATGCAATAGACTTGCCAATCTAAAATAAGCACTTGGTGTATCAGGGTTATTTTTTAAAGCTTCTATATAATAATTTATCGCAACAGTTAAATCTTCGGCTGAGGAGTGTAAAAGATATCTTTGATGAGCAGCTTGTGCAAGCTGCATGGAATTATCCGGCTCTTTTTTTGAACCTTTATTTATATTATCCGAAGCTTTCTGTTTGAACATATTATGTTCCCTTGGGTCCTTAAATAAAAATACAATTACTTAAAAATTTTAACGGGTTAAATTGATTTTGCTTTATTTATAGATGACATAAATCATCTAAACGGTTGAAATTTTAAAATGTACTCCAAAATTTTAGCAAAACAAAAGTACAGCATAACATGTATTGTCAGAGTCGGAAAATAGTTGTAATATTAATTTAATGTCAAAAATAGCGGATAAGGATTAATAACAATGGGAATACACATGCAAATTTTAATAGCAATTCTTCTTGGCATAAAAAGAAATTGGCATATATTTTTCGGACTTGTAGCAGGTATTGTTGTGGGTGTTTTATTCCCAAGTGCAAGCTATCCTATGATACATAAGGTATTAAATTTTATTGGACAAGGTTTTATAAACATTATTCAAATGGTTGTCATACCACTTGTAATAAGTGCAATTATTATTGGGGTTTCAAATATTGGTGATAACAAGCAACTTGCTAAATTCGGTAAAAAAATGATATTTTATTATTTTATTGTTACGCTTGTTGCAGTAACAATTGGTGCTGTACTTGCTTTAATATTTAAACCGGGCTTGGGCGCACAAAATTTTATTAATCCCGAAGTTGCACAACAATTACAAGGCTATGTGGCAGGCGCAATAGCAGAACAAAAAAGCAATATGACAGGTATGATTTTAAATATGATACCTTCAAACCTTTTTAGCTCGCTTTCAAACGGGCAAATGATACCTATTATAATTTTCATACTCACATTTGCTATAGCACTCGCCAAAGTCGGTGAAATAAACAGACCGGTTGTGTCTTTCTTTGAAAGCATATTTGCGGCAACAATGAAAGTAACTGATTGGATTATGTTTCTTGCAGCCCCAGGTATTTTTGCTCTTACGGCAAGTTCTGTTTCAAGTTTCGGTATGCAAATGTTCTCTGAAGTTTGGAAATACTTTTTTGTAATATGCTTAGGGTTAGCTATTCAATTTTTTGTTGTCTATCCGCTTTTAATGAAAATATTTTCTAAAGTTCCGGTAGGAAAACTATATACAGCAATAACAGAGGCAATAATGGTAGCTTTTGGGACAGCATCAAGCTCGGCAACCTTGCCTTTAACTATAACTTGCTGCGAAAAAAGAGGTATTTCAAACAAAATTTGCTCTTTTGTGTTGCCGCTGGGTGCTACTCTTAATATGGATGGAACAGCATTGGTGCAAACAGTTGCCGTCATATTTTTAACACAGGCTTACGGCATAGAATTAACCGTGGGTCTTGTTGTGCAAATAGCAATACTTGCAATGATAGCATCTTCTACATCTGCAGGAATCCCCGGTGCGGGATTAATTACAATAGCGCTTGTTCTCAACGGAATAGGTTTAACACCTGAGCAGCTTGTTGTAGGTTTTTCATTCCTGTTCGCGTTTGAAAGACTTGCAGATATGCTTCGTTCAACGGTTAATGTGGCATCTGATGCAGTTATTGCAGCAATTATAGCAGACAATGAAAATGAAATTAACTATGATTTATTAAATAATCCCGACGGTTACAAAGAAATAGTTTAATGAATATAAAAATTGTTCTTGAAGGAAAAATAAAAGAACCTTACTTTAAATCAGGAGTTGACGAATTTAAAAAAAGACTGCTTGGAAAAGTAGAAATTATTGAAACTGCAAATATTTTTGAATTTTTAAAAAATAAATCAAATGCATATATTGTCACACTTGAAATAGAAGGTAAAATGTTATCAAGCTTGGAATTTGCTCATAAATTAAGAGAAGTAGAGACATCGGGCAATACAAACGAAATTATTTTTTTAATTGGAGGCGCAACAGGACTTAGCGAAGAAGTCAAAAAAATGTCAAATTTTAAATTTTCAATGTCAAAACTTACTTTCCTTCATCAGGAAGCAACTTTTATCTTAATTGAACAAATCTACAGAGCATATAAAATTCTAAATAATGAGCCCTATCATAAATAGGAGAAAATATGAGAGCAGTTGACTTAATACAAAAGAAAAAAGAAGGCAAAAAACATACAAAAGAAGAAATATACTTCCTTGTAGATGGTTATACAAAAGGCATTATTGAGGATTATCAAATGTCGGCTTGGCTTATGGCAGTTTGTTTTTGCGGCTTAGACAAAGACGAAACCGCTTGGATGACACAAGCTTTTGTAGACTCGGGGGAAGTGCTTGACTTTTCTCATATCAGTAATTTTGTAGCAGATAAACACTCAACTGGCGGAGTTGGAGATAAGGTAACAATTGTTCTTATACCCCTTTTGGCAAGCCTTGGCATAACATGTGCAAAACTATCGGGCAGAGGTTTGGGCTACACCGGCGGAACCGTTGATAAGCTTGAATCAATACCAAATTTTAAATGCGAAATGTCAAAAGATGAATTTATGAAACAAATTAAAGAAATAAATGCCGCTATATCCTCTCAAAGTCCAAACTTAACTCCTGCTGACGGGAAAATATATGCACTTCGCGATGTAACGGCAACAGTAGATAATAAATCATTAATCTGCGCCTCTGTTGTGTCCAAAAAAATTGCAAGCGGTGCCAATTCAATTGTGCTGGATGTAAAATACGGCTCGGGTGCTTTTATTAAAACAAAGGAAGAAGCAACGGAACTTGCACACCTTATGATTGAAACAGGTGCACTGTTGGGCAGAAAAATATCGGCGATAATAAGTTCAATGGAACAACCTTTAGGCACGCATATAGGAAACAGTCTTGAAATTATTGAAAGCATAGAGTTTTTAAAAGGAAATTATCAAAAAGACCTTTATGAAGTAACACTGGAAATTGTCACAAAAACCCTTATGGCAGGCGGTTTTTGTAAAAACAAAGAAGAAGCAAAACAAAAAATTGATGAGAGTATAAAATCAGGACTTGCTCTCAAAACATTTCAAAAAATTATTTCTTATCAAGGTGCAAATCCTGATATAATCAATGACTACAGCATGTTTAAAAAGGCAAACAATTCTTATGAAATAAAAGCTGAAAGCGATGGTTATATCGAAGAACTTGATGCGCTTAAAATTGCTCGCGCCTGTAAACTTTTAGGTGCAGGCAGAGATAAAAAAACTGATAAAATAGATTACAGCGCAGGCTGCATTTTAAACAAAAAAATCCAAGATAAAATAATTGCAGGCGAAACGGTCGCTACATTATTTTATAACAATATAGAGGATGAAAAACTTAACGAGGCAATAAAATCTGCCAAACAAGCAATAAAGATAAGTTCAACAAAACCGGCTTTAAAAGAGCTTATTTACGCACTTTAATGTTCATTGTATAATTTTACCGGAGAGAACAGGAATAAAACAAATGAATAAATTTATGGTAACAACTGCAATAGATTATGTGAACGGCGCACCGCACATAGGTCATGCATTTGAAAAAATATTAACTGATGTACTTTATAGACATTTTAAACAAAGAACAGACAATACTTTCTTTCTAACAGGAACTGATGAACATGGCATAAAGATACAAAAAACTGCTGCTGCCTTAGGCATTACACCAAAAGAATTGTGCGATGAAAATTCTCAAAAATTTAAAGACAATTGGGCACTTTTAAATATAAATTATGACAAGTTTATCAGAACAACAGATGTTGAACATACAAAAATTGTCCAAGATATCTTTGAAAAACTTCTTAAAAAAGGTGACATATACAAACACAAATATGAAGGACTGTATTGCAGCGGTTGCGAAAGTTTTCTGAATCCAAAAGACCTTGATGAAAACGGCAACTGCCCTATTCATGGCAAAAAACCCGAACTTGTAAGCGAAGAAAATTATTTCTTTAAACTAACAAAATACAAAGATGCAATAATCAAACATATTAAAGATAATCCCGATTTTATAATGCCTTCTTTCAGGGCAAATGAAGTTTTAAATCAACTTGAAAATATTGAGGACATTTCGGTTTCGCGTGCAAAAACAAATGTAAATTGGGGTATTGAGGTTAAATCCGATTCTACTCAGGTAATTTACGTTTGGATTGATGCTCTTAGCAACTATATTACAGCTTTGGGTTATAATCCAAATGGAGAAAATAATGAAAAATTTAATAATTTCTGGCCTGCAGATTTTCAAATAATCGGAAAAGATATATTAAAATTTCACTCTATTTATTGGATTGCAATACTTATGGCACTTGAAGTTGAATTGCCAAAAACAATTTATGCCCATGGATGGATAACAATTGACAAAAATAAAATGTCGAAATCAACAGGTAATGTAATTTCCCCTAAAACAGTGATGGATGCTTTTGATTTAAAAGAGCCCGATGCTTTTCGTTATTTTATGTGCGTAAGCGCACCATCCGGCAAAGATGGAAATTACTCGGATGAGGATTTTAAAGAACGCGTAAATGCAGATTTGGCAAATAATATGGGCAATCTTTTAAACCGTTCGTTAAATATGCTTTGCAAATATTTTGATGGAAATATCTTGGAAGAACATATTTGTGAAAATGCCCTTACAAATGCCTCCATGTCAACAATCCAAAAAGTGAAAGACTGTTTTGACAAAGTAGAACTGGCAGAAGCAGCAGGAGAAATAATTTCACTTGTTGACGAAGCAAACAAATTTGTTAATGATAATGCCCCTTGGACACTTGCAAAAGAAGGCAAAATGTGCGAATGCGGCAAAGTCTTATATTCAATATTTGATTTAATGTGCAAAGTAGCAATACTTATATATCCGTATTGTCCGAGCATTGCCGCCAATATGGCACGCCAGTTAAAAATAAATACAAATATAAAGCTTGATGACTTAACTCCTAAAATGATAAAATCAGGAAAACTTATTGAAAAATCAGAAATTGAACCTGTATTTTTAAGACTGGATTCGGAATTTGCAGTAAAAAAATAAGTGGAAACTATTTATGGCACAAGAATTTTTAAATACTAACGATATAATTGATCCTGAAAATAGAGTTTCGCAGTGGCTGGAAGAATACAAAGCCACACAAGATGAAGCCACAAAAAAACATCTTCGCGAACTTATAGTTCTTGCATATATGCCCCTTGTCAAAAAAGTTGCACGTTCATTGGCAAGACGTTCTACCGACCCTATTGAAGATATCACACAAGTTGGTGCCTTGGGGCTTATTAAATCAATTGATTTATTTAAACCTGAAATAAGCTCGAATTTTAAAACATACGCAACATACCTCATTACGGGAGAAATACGACACTATTTAAGAGATAAAAGCACAATTATTCGTGCGCCAAGAGAAATTAAAGAGCTCTCTTATCGCGTACATAAAATAACCATGGAATTAACCGAAAAATTAGGTACAACTCCATCCGACAAAGAACTTGCTCAAGCACTTCAAATGAGTGAAAAGAAAATTGAAGAAGTTTTTGAGCTTGATAGGCGCACAACAGCAATTTCAATAGATCAGATTTTAGGAAATGAAGAAAACGGCACATCAACACTTGGCGATAGATTAATTGATGAAAGTCAAAAAGACATTCTTGCCGGATTTGAAAATCGTCTTATACTTAATGAAGCAATAAAAAAACTTGACTATGACGAACAACAGCTTATTATTCTAAATTATTTTGAAGGTTTAAATCAAAGGGAAATTTCTCAAAAATTAGATATGTCGCAAATGCAAGTTTCAAGGAAATTAAAAAAAGCTCTTGATAAACTTTTTAACTTAATTACAAAAAAAGGCATGCATAAATATGAACATTGAGGCATTTTTCGCTTTTTTTGTAATACTAATCGGACTTAGTATAGGCAGTTTCTTAAATGTTGTTGCTCTCAGGGGTTTAAGCGGAGAAAGTATTGTATTCCCGCCTTCAAAATGCCCAAAATGTGGCAAAAAGCTTAACTGGTATACAAATATTCCGGTTATTTCATACATTTTTTTACTTGGCAAATGTCAATTTTGTAAAAAACCAATTTCCATACAATACCCTATTGTTGAAATTTCTAATACCGTATTATATTTAATAATGTTTTTAAACTATGGTTTAAGCCTTAAAACAATTCTTTTGTGTATTATTTCGTCAATATTTATCCTCATTTGCATAACAGACTTTAAAGAACAGGTTATAATTGATTTCCATACATACATACTCATATTCTTGGGGCTATTATATAATGCCTTGCATCTTGGTTCAATAAGCATTTTTGAAAGCATTTTAGGTATAGCGGCAGGCTATTTTATATTTGAAATTATGGCAGGAATTGGAACAATAACTGTTAAAACAAGAGCTTTTGGCGAAGGTGATACGCTTATAGCAATGGGCATAGGTTCACTACTCGGTTGGAAAATCTTAATTTTAACAGTATTTATAAGCATGATTATGCAAGCTGTTTTTGCATTACCCGTACTATTTTTAAAATACATAAAAAACAGGAATTACCAATGCGCAAGCGCAATTATCCTCACAATTTTGAGTTTAGCCTCAATTAAGCTCATAACGCCTGAACTTACATATTATTTTGCATATCTTGCAATCTTGTGTTTAATATTAATTTTTTGTCTGTTTATTATTATTAGAAATATGAAAAACAAAACTCAAGGCGATTTTTATTATATGCCATACGGTCCTGCACTTGTTATCAGCGCACTAATAGCCATGTTTTATTCCAAACAAATTTTAAATTATTTTATTTAAAACAAATCTGATTTTGGTTTTGCATCTTCAGATTTCTTGGATATTTCTTTACCGTAAGAGTACATAGTTCCGCCCACTGCTGCAAGTGCTATTGCTGCACCGGCAAGAATAAATTGTATTTTATGCAGCCTTACGTAGTTTATAAATTTATCAAAATATGAAATATCAAGAGGCTTCATACTCTCACGTATTTGCGGTGCTTGCGCTTCAATATTTTCTTGAGTTTTTAAAAATTCTTTCAACTCTTTGAGTTTTTTTGCTTCCTCTTGGGCTTTTCTTTCAGCTTCAGCCTTAGCAGCTTCAAGTGCGGCTTTTTTAGCTTCAATACCTTGCAACACTATATTTGAAGTATCTTTATATGTGGCTTCAATTTCTTGCGCACTCATTTGCGCTAAATCTTCAAGCGTTTTTGCACCACTCGCAAATAATGCATTTCTATATCTGCAAACAGACTCATAAACTTCAGGGGACTTTTCATCCAAACCCAATGCTTTCATTGCTTTTGCAAGAGAATCAAAATAATTATCACCAATTCCGCTTTGCAGTGCTTCTTGATAAGCTTTTTCAAAACCGGCTACATCAGCGCTGACTCCGGGGAATAAATCATCGAAATGTTTGTAAAAATGTTTAGACAATACCACATCAGCACGTTTTGCCGCAGCAAATCTTGCAGGATTTAATATCTCATCATCTTGCAGCTTTAATTCTGTTTCAAGCAAACGCTGCGCAGCTTTAATCTGATTTTCATCACCCATTTGAGCCTCAAGACTACCATCTGCAGCATTTCTTAAACCATGGATAAAACTTCCCTGTTTGGCTTTCATTCTGTCAGTAAAGAAACTGGTAGACCCCCAAAGTCCGTCATTATCATTTAAGTAATGACTTGAGCCCACAATAACTTTACCGTCAAAAATACCTGAAATTTTTGAAGAACCCCAATCATAAGCCTTCCCGCCATGTTCATAAACAATCATACTGGGGTCAAATTTTTCACCCTTAACCTTTTTAAATGCTTCTTCAATTATTTTAATACTTTGAGCGGTTATATCCGTATTATCTGCAACAACTCTGATACCATCGGCACTCTTGGCAACTTCTTCCGCCGCCTTTGCAAGTTCATCGGTATTATCAGTAAGCGTAAATCTGACAAACTTCTTTAAGCCGTTTTCCTTTAATGCTGTTTCAATAGAGCCTTCAACCGTTTTATCTGTTTTTCCTGCAATTTCAACCGAATTTATACCCAAAAGTTTTTTAACTGCATCAAAAAACTTGCTTAACTGCTCTTTAAAATTACTTTCCTCAGGTTTTGGCAGCCTTTCCGAAGGTAAAAGTAACACACCGTTGCCATCCTGAGCACCCATTAAAGTTCTTGCATCCTGTGCAGCCTTATATGCTAACGCCATTTCATCCTTATGCAAACTTCTGCCGAAATTAACCGATTTGTGATAACTACCTATGGCGCCGATTTTCATTTATTTCCCCTACTAATATATACAACACTAAAAACATAAAACATGAAAATAAAATATTTTGCTACTACCCAACTAACTTATTAGGCTTTTTATTAAGAAATATTAACATAAATTTATGAAAAACAGCAATTTTTTAAAATATATATTTTTTATATAAGTACAATATACAAAAGAGAGAAAATTATGAGCGCAACAATATTTGACGTACAAGAACAAGTTATCCGTTTTGAAAATACAAAAGATTTAAAAAAGAAACTTGATTATATGGACAAAAGAAGCATCGTTCCTTCTTTTAGAAGAACAAGAGACCCGATTGCACTGGCTTTTGAACATATAGATAACAAACCCTTAAATCAACTTGCTGAAGAATTTGTAAAAGAAACATTTATGGATGCAATTTGTTTTATTTCAAAAGTTTTTGAATAGCAACCCTAAAAACCGGCAAATGCCGGTTTTTAATTTAAAAATTAATCCGGAGATTTATTTATTTAAAAAAATTACATCATTTGATTGATGAGAATACTTAATGCGTAAGGGTATATTTATATTGTAAGCAATTTTATGCTTACAAAATGGTAAGAGGTAGGTTTATATAAAATGAGTGAGGGCTTAATTACAGGTCTTGACTTAACATTAAGAAGGTTAAGTTCTATAGAAAACAGTATCAACCGCGTTTTTGGCAATGAAAACGACATCTCGGTTGAAAACAATGCTGCCGCAAAAGAATTTAAAAGCATTCTTGATGAAAAAATGGCTCAAGACAAGCCTGAAAATTCAATTGAAAAAATATCTTTCAAAAATTCAAGAGAAAATATTGAAAATTTAATTGACAAATATGCACAAAAAAATAATTTAGACCCGAATTTCATAAAAGCAGTTGTAAAGCAAGAATCAGGTTTTAACCCTGATGCAAAGTCAAAATGCGGTGCTATGGGCTTAATGCAGCTTATGCCTGAAACTGCAAAAGGGTTGGGCGTACTTGATGCATTCGACCCGGAACAAAATATCGAAGGCGGTGTTAAATATTTAAAATCTATGATGAACAGATTTAACAACGACCCCAAACTAGCTCTTGCAGCATATAATGCAGGTCCGGGGGCAGTTCAAAAATACGGTGGCATACCCCCTTATCAAGAAACACAAAATTATGTAAAAAATATTTTGGCATCCTATGAAACAATGAAGGGGGGCAAAATATGATTACAAGAGGACTTGAAGCAGCAACAAAAGGTATGATGTCCCTTTTAAAACAAGAAGATGTAAATGCAAACAACCTTGCAAACGTTAATACCGTAGGTTTTAAAAAAACAAACATAACCTTTAAAGACTTAATGCAAGCAGATGTCGAAGTTAAGAAAGTGCCATTTACAAATAATCCGAAAGAGGCAGATTTTATAAGGGTTGGAAGTTTAAGTCTGGGAAATGCTGCAGATAGGACGTATATTGATTTTTCTCAAGGCGGTCTTATTACAACGGGCAATAAACTTGATGTGGGAATTCAAGGAAGCGGTTTCTTTAAAATAAGGCACCAAGAAGTCCCTGATAATGTAGCATATAACGAAGCGGACTATTACTACACTCGTGCCGGTAATTTTCAAATTACTGACGATTATTATCTTGTAACAAAAGAGGGTGACTGGGTTATGGACACTCAAAACCGAAGAATAAGGCTTGTTTTAAATCCCGAAGAAGAAGAAAATAACCCGAATAACAGAATTGACTATCTTAAAGATTTAAACATAGGTGAAAACGGTGTTATTCAAGTTACAAACCCGAACACCGCAAGAACTTTACAACAAATCCAAATTGTAGATTTTAACGACAAGACTTTGTTAAGCGCACAACTTGGAGAAAGCAAATTTATTCAACAAGAAGGGATTGATGCAGGCATGTATCAAGCAAACAGAAGTGCAAGATTGCAACAAGGCATGCTTGAAAGTTCAAACACAAATACAATCTACGAAATGATAAATACAATAACGGTTACGCGTTCTTATGAAGCTATGGCAAAAATAGTTAAAACACAAGGCGACACCGTATCAAAGGCAATTGACTTAGGGGTTATAAAGGGCTAGGAGAGTTAGGAAAATAAAATGTTAAGATCATTACACACAGCTGCAACAGGCATGATAGCACAACAAACAAATCTTGATGTTATTGCAAACAACATGGCAAACGTCAATACATACGGGTACAAAAAAGTCCGCGCAGAATTTCAAGATTTAATTTACCAAACAGAAAGAGCAGCAGGTGCCCAAATGGGGCAAGGAACGTACCAGCCTGTAGGAGTTGAGATAGGTCTTGGTGTTAAAACAGCAGCAACCTCAAGGATTTTTACAACAGGTATTATGCAATCAACAGGCAGAAACCTTGATGTTGCAATAGAGGGGGATGGATTTTTCCAAATAACCCTTGATGACGGTACAATAGCCTATACACGCGACGGTTCATTTAAAATGGATGCTAACGGCTCATTAACAACAACTGACGGTTACCAGCTTATGCCGCCTGTTCAAATTCCTCAAAATACAAAAGAAATTACTATAACTCCTCAAGGAATGGTATTTGTTAAGGTCGGTGCACAGCCCGAACAAACACAAGTAGGACAATTGCAAATAGTAAAATTTCAAAATAACTCCGGACTTGCTGCAACAGGACATAATTTATATCTTGAAACTCCTGCTTCAGGCGTTCCGGTTCCAGGCATTGCAGGTCAAGACGGATACGGTACAATTCAACAATATTTTGTTGAAGGTTCAAATGTTCAAACAGTAGAAGAAATGATTGCACTAATTAAAGCAGAGCGAGCTTTTGAATCAAATTCAAAAATAATTACATCAGCTTCAAATATCTTGCAGGTAACAAATAATCTTCAATAATTATGAAAAATAAAATTGCAAAAAATTTAATATTATCATTTATCTTTGCTCTAAGTTTATCAAGCGTTAGCGCGTACACTTTAAGCAAAGAAGATTTTGAAGCTCAAATCAAAAATCAAATTAAATCACAAACACAAAAACAAATTGAAAATTTTGGCGGCGGAGAAATAGAAGTCAGGATTTTGAATATGCCGCAAATTAATATCGAAACAAAAAACAAACCAATCATAAAAGTGGAATCAAATACAAACGGATTTTTAAGCCGCGATTTAAAAAGAGTAAGTATATACGACGACAATATTTTTATTAAATCGTTTCCCATAAGTGTTAACACTCTTGTATACAAAGAGGTTCTGTGCAGTATTAATCCTATTGTAAGAGAACAAAATATAACAAACTCAAATTCATTGGTTAAAAAAAGTGAAATAGGTCAATACTTGGGTCAAACAATTGAATCATTCCCGCAAAATCCGCTTGTAGCAACAAGAAATATTCAAAAAGATGTGCCCATATTAAAAAATTATGTAAAATCAAAACCTGATGTCTTAAAAGATTCAACAATAAATATTATTTTCAAATCAAAAGACAATTTAAAAATAACGGTTGACGGTAAAGCCCTAAAAGAAGGCAGTATAGGCGATAATATTTTAGTTAAAAGCCTAAAATACAATAAAGTTTACAATGCAACGGTAAGTAACAAAAACGAAGCAACAGTAAGAATTTAAAGGATAAAAGGATGATAAAAAAGTTAGCAGTTACATTATGTTTTACAGTATTTCTTGCAACAGGTGCAAATGCTGAAAGTCTTTTTTCACTCAACGCAACACAGTCAAGTTTTATTGAACCAAGGCCGCTGTATAGTTCTGTTCGCGCAAGAAATGTAGGTGATTTAGTTACAATAGTAATAGATGAAGTTCCGACATTAACAGATTCAGGTGTATATAAAACGGAAAAAACTTCAAGTATTCTGGAAAATTTATCTAATGCGTTTAATACAATATTTAAAACAAATCTTAAGGGCGCACTAAACGGGACAAGCGGTACAATATCCGTATCAGGCAGTACAAATACTCAAAGAGCCTTAGGCATACAAGATAAAGTTGCTGTTCAGGTTATACAACTTTTACCAAACGGCAATTTACTGGTACAAGGTAAAAAAAGTTTGGTTAATGCAAATGAACGCGTAGATTTGCTTGTATCAGGCATTATCGACCCAAGATGGATTGACCAGCAAGGCGAAATCAGCTCAAATCAGGTAGCCAATTTGCAATTTGCAATGAGTGGCGCAGGAACTGTTTCAAGAGGTCAAAACGAGGGTGTACTTTATCGTTTCATGAGATACATATTCTAATTATAAAAAGGATGACACAAGTGTTTAAAAAACTTATTTCAACAGCAATTATATTTACATTCTGTATACTAAATACCGGCGCAGCAAATGCAATCAGCGCCCAAAGTGTCAGAATAAAAGATATTACACATATAAAAGGTGTAAGAGAAAACCAAGTCGTAGGTTACGGTCTTGTTGTAGGTTTGCAAAACACCGGTGACAACTCACGTCATACGCAAATGACAAATCAATTGTTGTTACAAAATTTAGGAATGGCAATTGACCAATCAAACTACATCCAAAAAGGTGCATCTGCCGCAGTCATTGTAACAGCTACAATTCCTCCCTTTGCAAAAAACGGTGACAGGGTCGACGTTGTAGTATCAGCTATGGCAGATGCCAAAAGCCTTGAAGGCGGAGTGCTTGTCCAAACACAACTAAGAGCACCAAACGGAGAAATTGTAGCAGTCGCACAAGGCCCGCTGTCTGTTGGCGGTGCAAGTGCAAAATCCGGAGGTTCAAGCTCAAGAACGGCTATCACAACAACAGGTAGAGTTCCGGGTGGCGCAATTATTGAAAGGGATATAATCAGCGCAATAGGAGATGAAAACTCACTAACTCTAATTTTAGATCAGGCTGACTATACAATGGCAGCGCAAATAGCAAACATAATTTCAAGAAATGTATCAGAAGCAATAGCAGTAGACGGAGGAAGCGTAAAAGTTACAATACCTCAAAGATATCTAACGGACAGGATTGCTTTTATATCAATATTAGAAAATATAAGAGTAAACGCACCAAGAGAGCGTGCCAAAGTAATAATCAACGAAAGAACAGGAACTGTCGTAATAGGCGCAGATGCAAGATTAATGCCTGCCGCAGTAGCTCATGGAGGAATAACTGTTACAATTCAAGCCTACAATGATGTTTCTCAACCTGCACCATTCTCTCAAGGGCAAACCGTTGGAGTTACAAATACACAAATTGATATAGAAAAAAAAGAAGGCAGCCTTGTAGAAATGAAAGCAAACTCAACGCTTGGCGAACTTGTTAATGCGCTTAATTCGATTGGCGTAACGCCTACAGATTTAATAGCCATACTGCAGGCACTGAGACTTTCCGGCAGTTTACAAGCAGAATTACAAATAATTTAGGTTAATATGAGCGATAATTTTTATTCAACACAAAACTATATACCACAAAGTTATTCACAGGGCGGCGATTATGATTTTATTAATACCGTCAGAGCATCAGGTACACAACGACAACAATTAAAAAAAATTGCAAAAGAATTTGAGGCAATACTTGTTTCTAAAATGCTTACACAAATGGATAAAACAGTAGACAGAGAAAATTCAATGTTTGGTGAATCAAAATATATGGATAACTTTAAATCAATATTTTTTAATCAAATTGGCAGAGATGTTGCAAACTCGCCTACATCAAATATTGGCTTTGCAAAACAATTATATGCACAAATGGAAAAATCAGTTCCGCAAGAAGCGGGTGATTTAGAAGATATTACGGGGTAAAATGAATATTTCGACAAATACCAATCAAATAGCAGATACACAAGCACTCAACCGCATTTTCTACAATTATGCGGTTAAATCCGCACAAAATTTGCAAAAACAAACTCCGGACATTACAACGGACACAAAAGAAGACGATGTTAAACTCATACAAAATGACATTTTCAAAGGAATAGATATTGATGATATAAAAAAGTCCGCACAATCAATAGGTGAAGAAATTACTGATGAAGATATCAAATACGGGCTGACATACGGAAGAAGCGTACTTGCAGACTACAGCGCGTAAAGGATGGAAAATGAGCGAAATAACTTTTGAACATATAAAAGAAAGTTACATGACAATAAAAACCCTGCTTGAACAAAAACAAGAAGCATTGATAAAAAAAGACCTTGAGAGTCTTACAACTTGCGATGAAAAATTAATTTGCGCATATAACGAAATTAAGATTATATATGAACAAAAAGAAAAATTAAATTTAACAAAAGAACAAAAAAAAGAACTAAATGAAATAACAGCAAAAATAGGACATTTACAAAAAAATAACGAAGTGTTAATAACACACTCGCTCAATGTTATAAATAAAATTTTTGAGGGAATTTTAAATATAACGTCTGCAAAAAATGCAGACTATAATCATTTGGGCAAGAAAAATCAGGAAAGCAATCTTGATATTTCTTCAATCACGGAAGAAGCCTAAGTTTAAAAGGAGTTAAAAATGACAATAAGCCAAACAATGAATATTAGCAGAGAGTCCATGAACAACTATCAACATGCGCTTGCTGTTGTTTCGCACAACCTTGCGAATATGAATGTTGATGGCTATATAAAGTTGCGTGCCGACTTTGCTACAAACCCTACATACAGCTACGGAAATAATGTGTACAGCAATATTCGAGGATTAAACGGGGCAAGCATCTCTCAAATTACAAGTTATGCAAATAATGCAGCTGCAAACTCGGCAAGAGATGCAAATTCTAATGCACAATATTACTATACACTTGACTCTATAATGGGACAATTAAGCGAAATATCAAATGAATTAGGAGACGACGGACTTCAAGCAACCCTTTCGGATTTCTTTTCCGCTGCACAAAATTTAAGCGCAAACCCAACAGACCCTTCTGCAAGAAGAATATATATTGAAAGCGCTCAAAGTGTTGCAATGAAATTTAATTCGGTATCAAAATCATTGAACAATCTTCAAGAACAACTTGTCGGCAATTGGCAGCAGCCTGCCACAATTGAAAACAGCGACATTTATATGAGCGTTCAAGACTTCAACCAAAAACTTGAAAGACTTACCGAAATAAACAAACAAATAGTTGTTCAAGGGGTTGATAACTCGGCAGGGCTTATTAATGAAAGAGAAAATCTCTTAAGTGACATGTCTGCCTATGTAGATTTAAATGTCGAATACAATAAAAACGGTTCCGTAGATGTTAAAATGGGCGATATTAAGCTCGTTGCAGGTGCAGAGCAACAACTAAAACTTAATGTTGTTGCAGGCGATGCCACAACACCTGCAATTATACAAGTTGAAAAAATGGATGGAACACTGGTACACTCTAATGCCAACAGCGAAGTTTCAGGTGGCCAACTTGGTGCAATACTTGATATTGTTAATAAATCAGACGACGGATTAATTACAATCAGCGGCATGAGAGAAAAAATTGATGAAATGGCAAGTACATTTGCAACAGAAGTTAACGACGTCCAAACTTTTATTGACGGAACGGTTCAAGCTATGGCATTAAGTGTTGACCCTGCAACAGGACAACAAATTCTTGTACCTTCCACAGAACCGATTTTTAATATTACAAACCCTATAACAGCAGGTAATATAAGTGTTAATCAAAATATAATTGACGATCCCAACCTTATTGCAACAGCAAGGGTTGATACCGCTGTTGGCGGATGGGAAAATAACGTCGGTAACACTGACAACATTGTTGCAACTGCACAATTAAGAGATAAAAAGACCATGAGCACATTTGGCGGAGAAAACAATGTTACTTTTGAAGGTTTTTTAACATACTACAGTGGCGAAGTAGGCTTGCAACAGAGCGATATAAAGGGTAAATTTGATACCGCGAACACACTGAACGACTCTGCACAGACTAACTTACAAAGTATAACAGGTGTAAACCTTGATGAAGAACTTGCAGATATGATTAAATTCCAAAGAGGTTATGAGGCTTCCGCCAGAATGTTTAACACTGCAAATGAAATATATCAGTTACTCGTTACATTGGGAGAATAAGAAATAAACCATGGGTATAAGAATTACAACTCAAATGACATCAAATTTGATGCTCACAAATATGAATAAAAATTTGTCAAATATCTATTCAACCTACGAACAGATAACTTCGGGCAAAAAACTTACCTCTGTAGGACAAAATCCCTCGGACGGTACAAAAGTTATGAAATACAATAAACAACTGGGGCAGCTTGATGATTGGTCAAAAAATATAGAAACTGCAAAAGATGAACTTAATCAATCTTACGATACTCTTGGACTAATTCAGGAAAATATGCAAAGAATCAATGAGCTTACAATTCAAGCTGCTAACTCTTACAACTCGCAAGACAGTATGCAAGCAATAAAAAATGAAGTAGAACAAAGAACCCGAACTATTGTACAACTTGCAAATACAAAATATCAGGACAAGTATATTTTTTCAGGCTCAAACACAGATACCATACCATATTCACTTGATGACGACTTAAATATAACATATTCCGGAACCTCGCAAGATGGCAATTGGGAAAGAAATATTGAAATTTCGGAAGGTGTTACAATGCCTCTTAATATAAACGGACAAGAAGTATTTGGGGATGAAAACAGCGGCATTTTTGCGACATTAAAAGAATTAAACGATGCCCTTGCCAATCCGGATATGGATATACAAGCTATTAGCGACTGCTTGACTCCAATTCAAAACGGAATTAAAGAAATAACAGGGGCGCAAGCAGTTATTACAAGCAGAGTGCAAAGACTTGATGCAACAAGTTCAATAAATGATAATGTTACGCTCGGAATAACAGAAATGAAATCAAATCTTGAAGACACAGACATGGCAGAAGCAGCGACACAGCTAATGATGTACCAAACAGCACTCCAAGCTTCACTTCAGGCAGGTGCCACAATAATGCAACAGGCATCACTGCTTAACTACATTTAATAAACAAATATAAACTTACCATTTTTAAGCCTTTTGTCTTTGCGAAGGGCTCTTTTTTTATCTTTATTTTGTTGTCGGCGCAAGAACAGCAACAACATTTCTGCCTTCCAGCGCAGGTGCCTTTTCAAGAATAAAAGTATTTTCTTCAAATTCCGACAAAAATTTATTTGCAAGGTCAAGAGCAAGTTTATTATGTTGCATTTCGCGCCCTCTGAGCATAACAACTACCTTAACCTTATTGCCTGATGCAATAAACTTTTTGGCGCTTTTAAGACGTACCTCATAATCATGGGTATCAATCTTATAGCGCATTTTTACTTCTTTAATGTCAATTGTATGCTGTTTTTTTCGTGCCTCTTTTGCGCGCTTTTCAGTTTCGTACTTATATTTACCCCAATCCATAATTTTTGCAACAGGCGGGGATTGATTAGGAGAAACAACAACTAAATCTAAATCTTTTTCTCGCGCCATATCCAGCGCTTTATTGGTAGAAACAAGTCCATGGTTTACACCCTCGTCGTCAATGAGTCTTACTTCCTTTGCTCTAATTCTTTCATTGACTAATTCTTTTTGAGCCTTTAGTTCTTTGTTAATCGTTTTATCTCCTTTATTGCATTGTAACTTTTAAATATTATCATAAATTTATTTTTTTGCAAAAAGCCGACCCCCTTTTAAAAGGAAATCGGCTTTTAAATTTTTTAATCCAAAGCTGTCATAACTATTTTACTAATTCTTTGAATTTTTTACCTGCAGAGAATGCAGGAACTGTTTTTGCAGCAATTTTAATTTCTTTGCCTGTTTGAGGGTTGCGACCTGTTCTTGCAGCTCTTTTTCTTGCTTCAAAAGTACCAAAACCTACTAATGTTACTTTTTTACCTTTAGCAACGGTTTTTTGTACAGTTTCAAGAATAGAAGCTACTACTTCTGCTGTTTGTTTTTGTGAAAGTTTAGCTTTTTCAGCAACCGCTTTTACTAATTCTTCTTTGTTCATTTATGAACCCCTTTCCATATTTACCCCTTTATTATACCTATTTATAGGCATTTGGCAAGCTTTTTTTTAAAAAAAAGGCAAATTAACTGCTTTTTTAGGAAAAAACACCGCTAAAAACCATTACAACTGGGTTTTTACAACAGAAAATTTTACATTTTTGTAAAAATAATTTAATATTTGATATGCGTTATAGCCTTTATTTGCAAGGTTATTGGCGCCATGCTGACTCATTCCTACACCATGTCCGTTTTTTCTTATTCCTTCATCATAAGCAGGAACAGACTTTATATAAGGCAAATCCCTTGCCCAAACAGCACCTGAGGAAACAGTTTTGCCGCCAGATGAGGCATGATAATATGCAGGAATTACTTTGCCGCCATAAGTCAAAACTATACCTCTTGTAAGAGTAACTGCTTTTGTAGTTTGAGGAGTTTCGGCACTTGCACCCCCATAAGCCTGATCTAAAGGGGTATCTTTTAAATCATACCCGCTATGTTTTCTTTTACCTAAATTTGCAATAGCATAACTCCTTGCAGCAATTGCCTGAGCTTTGTGCGCTTCCAAATTCCATTTAGAGGGCATTTCTGCAGGTACAACACCCAAAAGGTATTCTTCAAGAGGAACATCATTCACAACAACAAGTTTTTTATTAATATTATAAACAATTAACTC
Organism: uncultured bacterium; assembly: GCA_949298805.1. GTDB lineage: Bacteria > Cyanobacteriota > Vampirovibrionia > Gastranaerophilales > Gastranaerophilaceae > Galligastranaerophilus. Next base: position 7,005 of record CASFXY010000006.1, on the reverse strand, counting down.
GCCTCTATACCATTTTCTTTTGGTTGCCAAAAAACATTTTTTTTCCTTCGGTTTTACTTTTATATAATTTGTGCCGAAACTATAATATTTACCATCAATTTTTATAACAATAACATTATTGTAAGCCCTTATTGTATAAGGAGAAAACGCATTAAGGGTAAAAAGCGTTTTGCCTGTTTTACCATCTATTACAATACTTTGCTTGGAAGAACCTATGTAAGTTTGTTTTATACCATCATCAAGACCTATTTTTATAGCATGTGCAGGCACAACACTAAATAGTGCAATCGCAAAAAACAGTACAAAATTATATATCACCCTTGTCATAAAACTATTCTATTAAACTCCCCAAAAATTATCATCAAATAAATGCATGAAAATTATTTGAATTTATTTTGATAATTTCTTATATATTCTATTATTTCTAATGATAATTGTTTTTTTGTATCAAAGTCAATTATTTTAAAATACTCCATTGCTTCGAACATTTTTTCATCTTTATCTTGCCACCTTTTCCAAAGATAATTAAACGATTCCTTATTATCAATTTTTAATTTTGCGCCCCTGTTTCTTGCTTCCTCGATAATATAATTTGCAATATACATTTTAACACTATCGCTTGAGTGTTCAAGCAAATTTACCGCAAGGCTGATTGTAGGGTCAAGGTCGTACCATCGTTTATTTTTTATTTCATAATCGTTCTTATCGCTCATCTTTATCCGTTTTCTTTATTGCCTTTGAAATTAAATTTAATATTGCAAGTACAGCCACGAGAATTACCGCATAAATGTAATATTTACTGAAAGAACCTGCAATAAGAATAGATATTATTGCGCAAGCAAATGCAAAAGTTGCAAGGATAAGAACTACTTTATCCTGCGAACATCCGTGGTGCAATAATTTGTGATGTATATGTTCGCTATCTGCAACAAAAGGACTTGAGCCCTTCATAATTCTTCTGATGCTTGAAAAAGCAACGTCCAAAATTGGTACCGCAAGTATTATAAAAGGCAAGTACATAACAAGACTGCTTGCATTACTCATAATACCTTTGATTGAGAGTGTTGCAAGTAAAAAACCTGCATACAAAGCACCTGAATCTCCCATAAAAATTTTGGCAGGATTGTAATTAAAAGTTAAAAATGCAAGCATGGCCCCCATTAAAATAAAAGCAACCAAAGCAGAAATTGGAGAAGGGGGTGTTACAACAAAAGAAACTATGCCTATTGCAATACAAGCTATTGTAACAACCGAACCGGCAAGTCCGTCAATACCGTCTATAAAATTAGTTGCATTTGAAATGCCTACAATCCACAAAAGACTTATCGGATAAGACCAAAAACCCAATACAAATGGATTAGACATAAAAGGAACATACAATTCGTCAATTCTAACACCCAAAAGTATTACCATTGTTGCGATTGCAATTTGTATAAAAAGTTTAAATTTTGCATTAAGGCAAAAAATATCATCGATAAGTCCCAAAAGAAACATTAAAGAACCGCCGACAATAATGCCTGATAGGCCGACTCCCTTGGGATAATAGCTTAAAAGCACCAAAAATAAAAATGTAAGCATAACAGATACCCAAATAGCTATTCCGCCAAGGCGCGATATTGCACCATGGTGAATTTTTCTTTCATTTGGGACATCCACCAATCCGGCTTTTTTTGAAACATAAATTACAAGCGGTACTATAAAAATCCCCAAAAGATATGCTATTATTGCCCCTATTATATGAGCCTGAGTAAGTTTAATCATAATTACACTCCGCAAAACATATCAGGGTAAAGAGGATATTTTTTACACAACTCAAGACTCCTTTGTCTTAAGATTGCCTCATTCTCGCGCTCTAAAATACCATCGGCAATAATTTTTGCAAGAACTTTCATATCATCAATCTTAAAACCTCTCGTGGTTACGGCAGGAACACCTATCCTAACACCTGATGTTACAAAGGGACTTTGAGGATCATTGGGAACCGTATTTTTATTTGCCGTAATTCCAATTCTCTCAAGCATATTAGCTACATCTTTACCTGTTTTATTTAACTTTCTTAAATCAACCGTCATAAGGTGATTTTCACTTTCGCCGCCAACAATATCAATTCCTTCTTGCATTAGAGCATTGGAAAGTGCTTTCGAATTTTCAATAATATTTTTTCCGTATTCTTTAAATTCGTCACTCAACGCTTCTTTAAGAGCAACAGCCTTGGCAGCAATTACATGCTCTAAAGGTCCTCCCTGAATACCGGGGAAAACCGCTTTGTCAATTCCTTGTGCATGCTCTTGCCTGCACATAACAATACCTCCGCGAGGACCTCTTAAGGTTTTGTGAGTTGTTGTTGTAACAAAATCCGCATAAGGTACCGGAGAAGGATGATATCCCGTTGCAACAAGAGCAGCAATATGAGCAATATCCGCCATCAAATAAGCACCTGCCATATCAGCTATTTCTCTAAACTTTTTAAAATCAATGATTTTAGAATAATTACTTGCGCCGGCTATAATTAACTTTGGTTTATGCTCAAGAGCTTTATTTTTAACATCTTCATAATCAATTTCACCGTTATCGTTAACTCCATAGCTGACAACATTAAAATAAAGTCCGGAAAAATTAACCGGTGAACCGTGAGTTAAATGTCCGCCGTTTGATAAATCCATACCCATAATTGTATCACCGGCTTTTAAAGCATATAAAAATACCGCCATATTAGCCTGAGCACCACTGTGAGGTTGAACATTAGCATGTTCAGCACCAAACAACTTTTTACATCTTTCAACGGCTAATTCTTCAATTTTATCAACATTTTCACAACCGTTGTAAAATCTCTTATATGGCTTGCCCTCTGCGTATTTATTTGTTAAAACACTCCCTTGTGCTGCCATAACGGCTTGGGAGGTAAAATTTTCACTTGCAATAAGCTCAATAGTATCTTGTTGACGCTTTAATTCCAGCTCAATATATTTTGCAACATCTGCATCTTTTTCCCTAATTTTATTTAATTCCATTTCCAACTCCTTTTTATAAAATATTTTACCTTAAAAATGTTTGTTGTAAAATAATTTACATAAGAAGGATTGACAACAATGAAAAAGAAAAATATCAGAAATATAGCAATTATTGCCCACGTTGACCATGGAAAAACTACCCTTGTTGATTGCATGTTGCAACAAACAGGTGTTTTCAAAGACCATCAGGAAACTCAGGAAAGAGTTCTGGACAGCAATGATATTGAACGCGAAAGAGGCATTACAATACTTTCAAAGAACATTTCGGTAAATTACAAAGGTGTCAAAATAAATGTAGTCGACACCCCGGGGCATGCTGACTTTGGTGGTGAAGTAGAACGTGTTTTAGGCATGGTAGATGGCGCCCTGCTTATTGTTGATGCTCAAGAAGGTCCTATGCCGCAGACCAGATTTGTGTTATCAAAAGCACTTGAGCTTGGAATAAAAATTATAGTTGTCATTAACAAAATAGATAAACAAGGGGCAGATCCAAATGCCACATTAGATAAAGTTTTCGACTTATTTACCGAATTAACGGACAGAGAAGACTTAATTGATTTTCCGATAATTTATGCCAGCTCATTACATAAATTTGCAAAAAAAGAGCTTGAGGATGAACAAAAGGATATAACTCCCCTTTTGGATTGCATTTTGGAAAATATTCAACCGCCTGTCGGTGATGACGATTTAACCCTGCAATTTCATGTAACAACTCTTGATTACAACGATTATGTAGGAAGAATTGCAATAGGCAGAATTAAAAACGGAATTATACACTCGGGCGAACAAGTTACCCTTATTAAAGCCGACGGAACAATGCAAAAAGGCAAAATTGCAAAATTATTTGGTTTTAAAGACCTTGGCAGAGTAGAGATTGAAGAAGCCTGTGCCGGAGATATTGTAGGTATAGCAGGTTTCTCAGATATTCAAATAGGCGAAACAATCTCAAGTCTTACAAATCCAGTTGCATTACCTCTTATAAAAATTGATGAACCTACATTGCAAATGAATTTTTCAATCAATACATCTCCTTTTGCAGGGCAGGAAGGCAAATTTGTCACAAGCCGTCAATTAAGAAAAAGGTTATATTATGAACTTGAAAAAAACGTTTCGCTGAGAGTTGAAGACACAGACTCAACCGATGTTTTCAGAGTTTCGGGCAGAGGCGAATTACACCTTGGAATTTTAATAGAAACAATGCGCAGAGAAGGTTATGAATTTGCAGTTTCAAAACCGGAAGTAATACTTAAAAAAGAGGACGGACATACCCTTGAGCCTTATGAAAACCTCATTGTTGATGTTCCTCAAGAATACGCAGGCTCTGTGATTGAAAAATTATCCTCAAGAAAAGCGCAAATGCAAAATATGGAAACAGGAGAAAAGCGAACAAACATTGATTTTCTTATTCCTGCAAGAGGGCTTATAGGCTTTAGGTCTGACTTTGTAAGAATGACAAAAGGCGAAGGTATTATGTATCATACCTTTTCACACTATGGCGAATACGCAGGGGAGATAGCACGCCAGAGAACAGGTTCGCTAATTGCATTTGAAGACGGAGAAGCAATCCCCTACGCGTTACACCAATTTGAGGACCGCGGAGTATTTTTTGTTACACCAAAGACAAAAGTATACAGGGGCATGATAATTGGCGAATGCAACCGTCCGCAAGATTTGGCAATTAATATTTGCAAAACCAAAAAACTGACAAATATGCGCTCTGCAACTGCTGATGTTATGGTAACGCTTCAAGCACCAAAAATTATGAGCTTGGAAGATTGCCTTGAATATATCGCAGATGACGAATTAGTTGAAGTTACACCGCAAAATGTCAGAATGAGAAAGGCAAACCTTAATTTTAAGAATTGTCCGAGATAAATTTAAAAACCCCGCAATTTGCGGGGTTTTAGTTAGTATTAATATTTATACCAACCCCTCTTTAATGGCCTTAACTGCCGCTTGAACTCTATCATCCACACACAGCTTTTGCAAAATTGAACACACATGAGCTTTTGCCGTATGAACACTTACAATTAATTCTTTTGCAATTTCGGTATTTGATCTTCCCTGCACCAAGAGTTTTAAAACCTCTTGTTCTCTTTCCGTTAAATGTGCCTTGGTATCAGTATTTGAACCTTTAGAAAGCAACTCAATATTTTCCGGTTTTGGAAACAATTTTAATGCAAGTTTTGCAACCGCAGGATCTATCCAACAAGCCCCGTGCGCCGCACTTTTAATAACATCTGATAAAGCCTTCGGATCAATATCTTTTAAGCAATAGGCGGTAGCACCCGAACCAAGCGAAGCTAAAACTTCTTCTTCTCTATCATGGGATGTTAAAATAACCACTTGGGTTTTTGGTGAAATTTCTTTAACTTTGACCGTAGCTTCCAATCCGTTCATATTTGGCAGTCCTAAATCCATTAAAACAACATCGGGTTGTTCTTTTTTAATAATTTCAATACCGTCCTCGGCATTTTCAGCCTCAGCCACAACGTTAATGTTTTCTATTTGATTAAGAGCATACCTCAAACCAACACGGGTAAGCTTGTAATCCTCAACAATAACAACTTTGATTTCCTCTGTAGTAGTGTAGACACTTGTCTGGGCAGACATTTTAACCGTCCTTTCTTTTCTTGACCTTAAATTTAACAAAATACTAAACTATTTTTTGACTTTGGAATATTACCCGTATCGGTATATTTTTAAAAATTAATCCCCGAAAGATTTAATTAATCATTTAGTATTTATGTTATACTTTTTTTTATGAGCGAACTAATCTCAATAGGCAAAATAATCAACTTTCATGGTATTTTAGGCGAAGCCAAAGTGGGTTATTCCGACCCCAAAAGAATTGAAAATGCAAAAAGAGTTATTGTAAAAAACACTCCTCTTAACATTGAAAAAATTAGGTTTCATAAGAATTTTGCCATTGTAAAATTTAAAGAAATTTCCGACATAAACGAACTTTTAAATTTCAAGGGCGAAAATATTTATCTTGCAAAAGAAGAAGTTAAAAACCAGCTTAAAGAAGAAGAATACCTGATTGACGACTTAGTCGGGCTAAATATTTTTGATGATAAAGATGATTTTATAGGAGTTGTTGATTTGGTTGCAAAAAGCGCGGGAAATGACATTTTATCAATTAAGCCGCAAGATGATAAATATGGAAATATCCTAATTCCTTTTGTAAAAGAACTTGTGCCGATTGTTGATATAAAAGGCAAAAAAATTATAATTAAACCCATAAAAGGACTTTTGCCATGGGATTAAGGTTTGATGTCATAACTCTTTTTCCTGAAATAATTGAGAGCCACTGCTCTTGTGCACTTTTAGGCAGAGGGATTAAAAACAGTATCATTGAATTAAACACAATAAACCCGCGTGATTTTACACATGATAAACACAGAAGGGTTGATGATACGCCATACGGAGGCTCAGCAGGCATGGTAATGATGGCGCCGCCTGTTTTTGAAGCTTATGAAAGTATAGAAAAATTCCCCGATAATGAATTTATTATGCTTACTCCGCAGGGTGAGCCTTATAATCAAAAAATAAGCAAAGAACTCGCTCAAAAAAATCAAATTATACTTTTGTGCTGGGTGATTATGTTCTAACGGGCGGAGAATTAGGCGCACTGTGCATTATAGATAGTGTTTCAAGACATTTGCACGGATTTTTGGGCAAAGACGAATCCGCTGTCGACGATAGTTTTTCAGAAGGATTAAAAGGGCTTTTAGAGCACCCTCAGTATACAAAGCCTCGCGAATACAGGGGGATGAGGGTGCCTGATGTACTTTTAAACGGTAATCATCAGGAAATTGAAAAATATCGCCTAAACGAGCGTATTAATCGAACAAAAATCCGTCGTCCCGATTTATGGGAAAAGGTTAAGGGCAACTTTACACAATCATAACTTTTCCTTGCCAATGGTTATTTTTGTGCGAAAATAACCTTATAGTAGTATTTTAATTTAGAAAAGGAAAAAAATATGCCA